>JAKFUS010000016.1 GCA_021732605.1 Betaproteobacteria bacterium
CCAAGTTCGCCGCATTACATCGGCAGAGTGCTACCGATGCAGTTCTACCCACTAACGAAGGATTCCTTTAACCTTGCAACCGGGCTTCCTGCCAAATGATTGGTATGGCTAAAGGGGGCAGGTCACTAGTAGAGTTCGCGGACATCTTGATCGCACACGGGGCCGACGTAAATCGAAAAACAGGTGAGGGAAGGTCACACAAGACGCCTCTGAATTATGCCGCTGAGTCAAATAATCTACCTGTCGCTAGACTGCTTATAGCTCGTGGTGCGGATGTTGAAGGGAAAGGTTCTTCACCGTTAAGTTCTGCTGTAGTAAATGGTGATTTCTTCGAGATGGCGCAACTTCTTGTGGAGAATGGGGCGAGTGTAAATACACCTTCTCCGACGGGCTTGTATCCACTACAAACGGCCGCGGGCCGAGGTAATATCAAAGTAACGAAATATTTGCTTGCGCGAGGAGCGGATCCAAATGGTGCCGATCGAGCGGGATTTACAGCACTCTACTCGGCATCTGGCAGTGACTATGGTGCTACCACTGCCGAAGCCCTTTTGAGTAGTGGCGCCAACCCGAATACCAAAAGTATCCACGGACTTACTGCACTCCATCATGCTGCCTCGCAAGGTGCTATTAATGTTATTAAGTTATTGCTTGCTAACAAGGCAGACGTAAATGCTAGTGATAACCAAGGCTACTCTCCACTGCATGGAGCGGTTTCATACGGGAAAAATGACACGAGAAAAGCAGTCGTTGAAATTCTCTTAAAGAGCGGGGCTAACGTTAACGCAAGAACTTCTCGTGATGGAGAAACCCCTATTCACAAGGCAATCGCACGTCGTGATATTGAAATTGCGAAGTTGCTCATCGAATATGGGGCCGACGTAAATGCTATTAGCAAATCCGGTGTTACGTCGCTTTACTTCGCTCGTGATTCAAGCGCCATTTCGGAGCTACTAAAGGAACACGGAGCCAAGTGATGCCCAACCCATCATTCGAGCTGACCGCGCACAAAAAGACGCGCGAGGCCGCTCAATTCAAACGTTAGGCCCTTCAGAGCGGCGCGCTGTTACACGTGTTAAATTGACATTTCGACGGAGGTGACCATGGGTTTTTCCGTTAAGACCTTGGGAATAGATCGACTCAACGTCGACGAAAAGCTTGCGCTCGTCGAGGAAATTTGGGCGACCATCTGTGTCGATGCGAAGGCCTTTCCTCTTACCGACACACAGCGCGCAGAACTCGATCGCCGGGTGGCGGAAGACGATGCATTTCCGGATGATGTGTTGCCCTGGGATGAGGTCAAGGCTTCAGTCCGCGCGCGTTTGGGGCGATGACGCTTCGCATCGTCTTTCGGCGTGCTGCGAAAAGCGAGTTTGAGGATGCAGCCGTCCGCTACGACGAACAGCGCGGTGGACTCGGAGAGGAATTTATCATCGAGATCGAGCAATCACTCACGAGCGCAGCGGCCGCACCCTTGCGGTATCCAATAGTCTTCGGTGACATCCGACGCACTGTCACACGTCGCTTCCCTTATTCGGTGTAATTCCGGGTAAGGTCAGATGAATTGATTGTTCTCGCAGTGTTTCATGGCCGCAGAAATCCGGCTATTTGGCAGCGCCGGTTATAACAAAACGTTCTTGAAGCAAGAAATCACCGGCTTTCACCAGGACGAGTCCCTAGACTGGGTCGCCGAACTCGCCTGCGGCCACCACCAGCATGTGCGCCACAATCCGCCCTGGACCAGCCGCCCCTGGGTCACCACGGCGGAAGGCCGGTTATCGATGATTGGCCGCAAACTCGCCTGCATAAAATGCGATAGCGGCGCGCCGCTGGATTAGCGCGCCGCGCGCCGCACTTCACCCCCGGTCATCAGCAGCACGTCACCGCTGATCCAGCGCGCGCTGGGGCCACACAGATAACGTACCAGGTCGGCGACTTCCTCCACCGTGCCCGGACGCTTGATCGGAATAGTCGACAGGCGTTTTTCCCATTGCACCGGATCGCGCAGCGTGTCGATGCGCGCGGTGTCGAGAAAACCCGGTGCGATGACATTGGCGGTGATGCCGTACTGGCCCAATTCATCGGCCAGCGAGGACATCAGCGCGTGCATGCCGGCCTTCGACGCGGCATAGGCGGAGAAGGTCGCCGGCGCTTTCAGCGCGGCACCCGAAGATATGCTGACAATGCTGCCGCCGTCGCCCTGCGCGATCATCTGTTTCGACACGTATTTGCAACAGAGCATGGTCCCTGTCAGGTTGATGTCGAGGATGGTGCGCCACAGCTCGTCGTCGAGGTCCTGCAGCGGCACGCGGTCGGCGGCGCGGGGATAAGTGGCGTTGTTGACCAGGATGTCGATGCGGCCGAGGTGCTGCACCACTTCGCCTACCATGCGCTGCACGTCGGTCGCCTTGCGCACGTCCATGTACGCGCCGTATGCGCGCACGCCCAAAGCTTCGATTTCAGCGACGACATCGGGCAGGCCGCGCCAGCCATCCTTCTGCTCATCGGCAGTCAGGCTCGACGGATTGCGGCTGTTGCCGGTAACGGCGACATCGGCGCCGGCACGGGCCAGCGCCAGTGCGACGGCGCGACCCAGGCCGCGTTTGCGTGTGGCGCCGGTGATCACGGCAACCTTGCCTTTGAGTTCATCGTTCATGCAGATTCCTTCGCTAGATCAGTGATGGTAGGCGACCCCCGCACACCGGGCAACGCCACACGGTGGACCCGGTATCAGAGTCCGTGCGCCGCCTTGTAAAATCCGGGAACACGAGGAGAAATAAGGGAGGAATGGCCTTGAGCAAAATTTTGAGTGAAGCCATCGAACTGGTGGTCTGTGACATGGCCGGCACCACGGTGCGCGATGCGGGCCAGGTACCCAAGGCGTTTACCTCGGCGCTGGCAGCGCACGGCATTGCTGTGACACCGCAGGCGATCAACAGCCTGCGCGGCGCATCAAAGCGACAGGCGATCCTGAATCTGATCCCCGAAGGCGGTGATCGCGCAGCAAAATCGGAACAGGTCTATGCGACCTTTGTGCAGCATCTCGCACAAGTGTTCAAGGGCACCGTCGAAGCGGTCCCCGGCGCACGCGAAATGATCGATACCCTGCGCAGTCGCGGGGTACGCATCGCGCTGAACACCGGTTTTGACCGCGACACCACCAAGCTGCTGCTTGATGCGCTGCACTGGCGCGAGGGTGTGGTCGATGCCGTGGTCTGCGGCGATGAGGTGCCGCAGGGCCGGCCGGCGCCGTACATGATTTTCCGTTGCATGGAGGCGACCGGCGTCGTTGATGTGCGCCGCGTGGCCAATGCCGGCGATACCGTGCTCGATCTGCAGGCCGGGTATAACGCCGGGGTTGCGCTGAACATCGGCGTGCTGTCTGGCGCGCATGGCCGCGATCAGATGCAGCCTTTGCCGCATACCCATCTGCTGAGCAGTGTGGCCGATCTGCCGGAATTGCTTGGGGCGCGTTAGCCGTCATTTCGTCTGGCTAACACGCGTCGCCGTTAAGCGACGGTTCGAGAAATTACCGATCGTGCTGTAGGCAATAGCGGTGTTGCAGCGTTAAGCTGTTGACTGCCCAATCGATTTTCTTAACACTGTTCCGCTGAACTTTTACCGTGGCATCCGGCCCAATCGTCCCATGCGCCTCGCATCCCTGCTACCCCTGTTGATTTTGTTGCTGCTCCCGGCGTTGTTGCCGGTGCGTGGTATTGCCGAGGCATCGGCAGCAGTCAAAAACAGTCCGCAGCAAAAAAATGCGATGGCAAAAACACTGTCATCCCCAGCCTTGGTCAAACCTGCCGGGGCGAGTGCCTTGTCCGTGGTTATCGCGACAGGGCCGAATCAGGCCGGTTATGTGCATTACTGGATGATTACCGCCCCCGACGGGGAGTCTGAGATCCAGGTTGGCATTGAACTGCCGGACCAGCGCATTGCATGGTCCTTTCCCGGGCTGGGTGTCCATGTGACGCCGTTTATTGCCGAGGGTGAGGTCGATGCCAACGGCAGGGTATTCCAGGTGCAGCATCTCTACGGCCTGCGCCCTTTTACCAACGACACGTCCATGCGCAGCCTGCGCAGCAGCCTGATGCGCCGGGTGACGCCGCTGGTCAAACAGCAGGTGCCTTATTGCGAGCTTAACGGCGCCACGCCCGACCTGTGCATGAGTTGCATGGGTTTTGTGTCCCAAGTGCTGTTCCCGGGACGCACACCGGAATACGCGAATTTCCCGAGCAGCTTTTCACGCATTGACGGCGAGTCGTATCACACCACCGAAGACCTGCTGCTGTATCTGACCGGCCTGAATAATCTGCGCACGGATGCCGCACGTAAGCGGCGCATGGAGGCCATCGGCGGGCCGCCGGAGTTGCAGGACGAGCTGGCGCGGCTGACCGCGAAACTGGCGGAACCGCCGGTGGCGGTGGCTGCAGCAAAATCGCTGGTGAAACGCCGGGCAGCTGCGCCCAAATCTGCGATCAAGCGTCCCGGCTAGAGGGACAAAGATGCGTCAACGCGTCAGAACGTTTCGCGCATTAGAACGTTTCATCTTCGCGCAGATAGCGCCACTGTCCGATGGGCAGGTCGCCGAGCATGACGCGGCCGATGCGCACCCGTTTCAGACCGACCACAGTGAGGCCGACCATTTCGCACATGCGGCGAATCTGGCGCTTCTTGCCCTGGCGCAGCACAAAGCGCAACTGGTCTTTGTTTTGCCAGGACACTTCTGCCGGGCGTAACGCTTCGCCGTCGAGGCTCAGGCCGTGGTTCAGCAGTGCCAGGCCGTCTTTGTTGATTTTGCCGGTGACACGTACCAGGTATTCCTTTTCCACCCGCGAGTTTTCACCGATCAGCTGTTTGGCGATGCGCCCGTCCTGGGTCAGGATCAACAGTCCGGTGGAGTCGATGTCGAGCCGGCCGGCGGGGGCGAGACCGCGCAAATGCCGTGGATCGAAACGCTGTGGGTTGCGGTCGCGGGCGTCGCTGTATTGGGTTTCTGCGGTGACCAGTACGATGGCGGGGCGGTAATTTTTTTCGGGCTGTGCCGAGACAAAACCGATGGGCTTGTTGAGCAGCACGGTGACCCGCGCTTCCTGTTTGCTGTGCGCGGCGGGTGCCAGCGTAATGGTCTGAGTGGGCAGGATGCGTGTACCCAGTTCGGTGATCGGTACACCATCGACCAGCACCCAGCCGCGCTCGATGTAACTGTCGGCTTCGCGCCGGGAGCAGAAGCCTTGCTCCGACATCAGCTTGGACAGGCGGATTTTTTCCATGGTGGCGGGGTTTGCTGCAGCACCGGGGATGGTGCAGCAAAAACGTTATTCATAAGTATTTGATTTAATTAGTGTTTTTATTTCATTGCGCGTTAAAGTGCAGCAAAGATTTTTGCTGCGGCTTTGGTGGTGCGGTCGATTTCTGCTGCACCATGGGCTGCCGAGACAAAACCCGCTTCATAGGCCGAGGGCGCGAGGTAAATACCTTCGGCGAGCATGGCGTGGAAAAAGCGGTTGAAGGCTTCTTTATCGCATTGCATCACTTCGGCGTATGAGGTCGGTGGCGTTTCGCGGAAAAACAGCCCGAACATGCCGCCGATGTTGCGCGCCGAAAAAGCGATGCGCCGCGCCTGCGCCGCCTCGGTCAGGCCGCTGCATAACTGGTGGGTCGTGCTGGCGAGCTTGTCGTAAAAACCCGGCGCCTGGATCAATTTCAGAGTGGCCAGCCCGGCGGCCACGGCCACCGGATTGCCGGACAGCGTGCCCGCCTGATATACCGGACCCAACGGCGCCAAGCATTGCATGATGTCGCGGCGGCCGCCGAAGGCGCCCACCGGCAGGCCGCCGCCGATGACTTTGCCCAGCGTGGTGATGTCGGGCTTGATGCCATACAAAGCCTGAGCGCCGCCGAGGGCGACGCGGAAGCCGGTCATCACTTCATCGAATATCAGTACCGCACCATGCTGCGTGCATAGCTGGCGCAGCAATTCGAGGAAGCCGGGCTTGGGTGCGATCAGATTCATGTTGCCGGCGACGGGTTCGACGATGACTGCAGCAATTTCGCCGCCCTCGCGCGCGAATGCCGCTTCCAGTCCGGCCGGATCGTTGTAATCCAGCACGAGGGTGTGGGCTGCGGTTTCCGCCGGCACACCGGCGGACGACGGCTGGCCGAAAGTCAGAGCACCTGAGCCGGCTTTGACCAGCAGTGCGTCGGCATGGCCGTGGTAACAGCCTTCGAACTTGATGATTTTGCTGCGCCCGGTGAAGCCGCGGGCGAGACGGATCGCGCTCATTGTGGCCTCGGTGCCGGAACTGACCAGACGGACTTGGTCCATCGACGGCACCAGCTTGCGCAGCACATCGGCCATTTCGACTTCGGCCTCAGTAGGCGCGCCGAAGGACAGGCCGCGCTCTGCCGCCTGCTGCACGGCTTTGACCACGTCGTGATGGGCGTGGCCGCAGATCAGCGGTCCCCAGGAACCGACATAGTCAATATAGCTGTTGCCGTCAGCGTCCCACACCAGCGGGCCTTTGCCGCGCTGGAAAAACAGCGGCGTGCCGCCGACCGACTTGAAGGCGCGCACGGGCGAATTGACGCCGCCGGGAATGGTCAGCTGGGCGTGGTTAAAGAGCTTTTGACTTTTTTTCATGTGAGGTTTCGAACAAATCCTGGAATTCCCGCGCCGCGGCTGCAACATCGGGCGCGGTAAATACGGCGGAGATCACGGCGACAGCATCAACCCCGGCGGCGATCAGCTGCGGTGCATTGTGCAGCGTGATGCCACCGATGGCCACCACCGGCAGGCGAAACTCATTTTTGGCCAGGGTAATCAAATTCACTGGCGGTCGTACGGCATCGGGTTTGACGCTGGAGGCAAAAAAACTGCCGAAGGCGATGTGATCGGCGCCGGCAGACACTGCGCTTTGCGCCAGTTCAATGCGGTCGTAACAGGAAGCCCCCAACAGTTTGGCCGGGCCGAGTTGCGCCCGCGCCGCGGCGATGTCGCCGTCGTCACCGCCCAGGTGCAGGCCGGCGGCATCGACGTCGAGTGCCAGGTCGAGGTGATCGTTAATGATCAGCGGCACGGCGAACTCCATGCACAATGCCCGCAGCGCTTTTGCCTGTTCGCAGCGCAATGCGGCGGATGCTGTTTTGTTGCGGTACTGCAGTACGCGGGCGCCGCCAGTCAATGCGGCGCGCGTGCGCAGCAAAAGGGTATCGGTATCTGCGATATCGGGCGTGATCGCATACAGCCCGGCGATCAGCGGGTTCACGCCGGTTTATCGTTGCTGCTGTTGCTGCCGTCGCCGCCAACCTCGGCCGCATCGGCTGCGGTTTCATCTTCTCGGGCCCAGAACAGGCGGTCCGGGATATGTTGGCCCATGCCCGGCCGGAACGCTTGTTTCAGCGATTGCCAGGTGTATTCCTGCGCGTCGCGCACCGCTTCCTGGATATCGACACCGTTGGCGATGGTGGCGGCCAGCGCCGAAGCCAGCGTGCAACCCGAGCCGTGGTAGCTGCCGGGCAGGCGTGGCCAGGCGTCGCTGCGCACCACACCTTCACTGTTGTATAGCGTGTTGACCACGTCGTTGCTGTGCTCATGGGTGCCGGTGATCAGCACATATTCGCAGCCGGATTCGAGGATGCGCCGCGCGCATTCGGCGAGGTCAGGGTTGTCGCCCTCGCTGTCATCATCGGCGAGCCGCCGCGCTTCGATGCTGTTGGGGGTGACGATGGTGGTCTGCGGGATCAGCAGTTCACGGATCGCCGCGAGCATTTCTTCGGAGGCGAGTTCATCGCCGCGGCCGGAGGCCAGCACCGGATCCAGGATCAGTGGTATTTCAGGGTAATCAGATACCACTTCGGCCACAGCGGCGACCGCCTCAAGGCTGCCCAGCACGCCGATCTTGAATGCGGCCACAGGCATGTCTTCGAGGATGCAGCGCGCCTGATCAGACACCCATTCGCCGTCGATCGGCATGATTTCATCAACACCCGTGGTGTCCTGGATGGTGATCGCAGTGACCACAGAAACCGGATGGCAGCCCATGCTGGCGAGGGTCATGATGTCCGCCTGCAAGCCGGCGCCGCCGGTCGGATCGGTGGCGGCGAAGACCATGACAATGGGCGGAGAATCGGTCATCAGGATTGGGAGGCAGGGTGGGATCAGCTAGAATGGCGAAGGAATTGTAGCGTGTGAAGTAGCTTTTGAATTGTAGCTTATCCAGAGCGCCTAACAGAATGAAACGCGCGATGCGCTGTCACGATTTTTGCTCAGGGTAAGGAGCGCGCTGCAGCGCATATCGCGAATATGCGCAAAGCGGGTCGATGCCGCCCTGAGCAAAAAGTCGTGCCAGCCCGAAGGGTTAATGCGAAAATCAGCACTGACTTTGTCGACCGGCTTGACCTTATTCGCGATAAGGGCTGCGCCGTTCTTCGCGTCATTGCTGATTTTCGCGTTAACGCACGCGTGTTTTATTCTGTTAGGCGCTCTCAACTCTGGCAAATTTTGATGACCACCGATAACGGGCAGTATAAGAAGTACATGTGTTTGATCTGCGGTTATATTTACGACGAAGCGGCGGGCGTGCCCGATGAAGGTATTGCGCCGGGAACCAAGTGGGAAGATGTGCCGATGAACTGGACTTGCCCCGAGTGCGGCGCGCGCAAGGAAGATTTCGAGATGGTGCAAATCTGAAGCTTGGAGTACGCGCATGAGACTGTTGCATACGATGATCCGGGTCGGCGACCTGCAACGCTCGATTGATTTTTATACCCAGGTGCTGGGCATGCGCCTGCTGCGCAAATCCGATTATCCCAGCGGGCGGTTTACCAACGCGTTTGTCGGCTATGACGATGAGTCGCGCGCTGCAGTGCTGGAGTTGACGCACAACTGGGATACGACATCGTACGACATGGGCAGCGGTTTCGGCCATGTTGCGGTCGAGGTTGAGGATGCCTGCCAGGCCTGCGATGAAGTCAGAAAGCGCGGCGGCAAGGTCTCGCGCGAACCGGGGCCGATGAAACACGGCACCACGGTGATTGCGTTTGTCGAGGATCCGGACGGCTACAAAATAGAATTTGTACAACGCAAGGTGGCGCCCGCTGCCTGAGCGGTGTTTGTTAAATATTAGACCGGCGCCGCCACGGCGTCGGCGATCCGCACAAAATCCGCTACCGACAATTCCTGTGCCCGCGCGCCGGGATTGATATCGAGTCTTGTGAAGTCGGCGTCGGTAATGACCCCCTTCAAGGTGTTGCGCAGTGTCTTGCGTCGCTGCGAGAACGCGCGCGCGACCACGCTGCTGAACACGGCTTCATCGTGGGCTGGATGCGGCAGTGTCGAGAACGGCGTCAGGCGTACCACGGCCGATTCCACCTTCGGCGCCGGATCGAATGATCCGGGCGGTACATCGAACAGCATTTCCATGTCGAAGCGGTACTGCAACATCACCGATAGCCGGCTGAACTCTGAATCGCCGGGTGCCGCCACCATGCGCTCGACCACCTCCCGCTGCAGCATCACGTGTACGTCGCGGATGTGGCCGGCGAATTCAGCGAAGCGGAACAGAAGCGGCGTTGAGATGTTGTAGGGCAGGTTGCCGGCAACCCGCAGCTTGCTGCCCAGCGCAGCAAAGTCGAACTGCAGTACATCGCCTTCGTGGATGGTCACGCTGGCTGTGGCATATCGTTCACGCAGCACTGCGATCAGGTCGCGGTCGATTTCGATGACCTGCAGGCGGTCCAGCCGGGTGAGCAGCGGTGCGGTCAGCGCGCCGAGGCCGGGTCCGATTTCAACCAGGTTGTCGCCACGCTGCGGTGCAATGGCATTGATGATGCTGTCGATGATGCCGTCGTCGACCAGAAAATTCTGGCCGAAGCGCTTGCGCGGAATGTGTTTTGCGGTGCCTTTCCCGGTCATGCGGCTGCGGTTTTTTTGCTGCGCAGCGCGAGTTCGGCGGCGAGTTCGATCGCCGCGATCAGGCTTTCGACCTTTGCTTTGCCGCTGCCGGCGAGTTCCAGCGCAGTGCCGTGGTCGACCGAGGTGCGGATGATCGGCAGACCGAGCGTGATGTTGATGCCGGTGCCGAAGCTGGCGTATTTGAGCACCGGCAGGCCCTGATCGTGGTACATCGCCAGCACGCAGTCGCATTGCGCCAGCCGGTCCGGATGAAACAGCGTGTCGGCAGGCAGCGGCCCCGTGAGATCAAACCCTTCTTTGCGCAGGCGCTCCAGCACCGGCACGATGACGTCGATTTCCTCGCGACCGAGGTGTCCCGATTCACCGGCATGCGGATTGAGGCCGGCGACGATGATGCGCGGACAAGGGATCGCAAACCGTGTGATCAGGTCGTGCTGCAATACGCGTAACGTGCGCTCCAGTCCATCGCGGGTGATGGCTGCCGCCACTTCATGCAGCGCCAGATGCGTGGTGGCCAGCGCCACGCGCATGCCGCCGCCGACGAGCATCATCACCACCTGCGGCGCGTGCAAGCGGTCAGCGAGAAATTCGGTGTGGCCGGTAAAGGCGATGCCGGCATCGTTGATCACGCCCTTGTGCACCGGTGCGGTGGCCATCGCGGCAAAAGTGCTGTCGCGACAGCCATCGGCGGCAATTTCCAGTGTGCGCAACACGTAAGTACTGTTGGCGGGATTGAGTGTGCCGGCCTGCGCAGCTTGCGCGAGCGGCACATGCAGCACCGAAAAATCGCCGGCGCTGGCGGCATCGCTGTAGCGCGGGATGTCATTAGAGATACCCAGCATGCGAGCGCGGTCGCGCAGCAATGTGGCGTCGGCAACCACCACCACCCGTGCCGACAGACGACGCTGCGCCAGCATCACACAGAGGTCGGGGCCGATGCCCGCGGGCTCACCCGCCGTGACGGCGACCAAAGGCGGTCTGGAGTGGGCGGGCACGAGAATTGGCCTTCTAACTAATTGTTTCTATTATATTTTATTCCAGGCGTTGTTCGACATAGGCGCGGTCGCGCAACTGCCGCACCCATTCCTGATAGGCCTCGTCGGTCTTGCGCTCGCGCAGGGCCTGACGCGCGTTCAGCCGCTGGCCTTCTCGCGTCATGTCCTGGGTGCGGCGTTCCTGTACCTCAATCAGGTGCCAGCCGAAGGGGCTGCGTACCGGCGCGCTGATTTCGCCGGGTTTCAGCGCATTCATCGCCTGCTCGAATTCGGGCACCGTATCGCCGGGGTTGAGCCAGCCGAGGTCGCCGCCACGCGCAGCGCTGCCGTCTTCGGAGCGGGAGCGCGCCAGTTCGGCAAAGTCCGCCTTGTTGTCGAGGCGTTCTTTCAGTTGCAGCAGGCGGTTGCGCGCTTCGGCTTCCGACACCAGTTCGTTGGTCTTGATCAGGATATGGCGGGCGCGGGTCTGCTGCACCATGATCGCGGCCTGTCCACCGCGACGTTCATTGAGCTTGATAATGTGGAATCCGTTCGGGCTGCGCAGCAGCTCGCTCAGATCGCCGGTTTTCAGGGGTCGCACCGCATCGAGGAACAGACCGGGCAGACGACTACTCTCGCGCCAGCCGATCAGGCCGCCCTGCAGCGCTTCAGGTGCGTCGGAAAATGCTGCGGCGACCTGGCGGAAATCCGTGCCGCCCTTGAGCTGCGTCAGCGCCTGTTCCGCGCGCGCGCGGCGGGTTTGCAACTGCTCCGGTGTGGCATTTTCCGGCACAGTGACGAGGATGTGCGAAATGTTGTACTCATCGTTGCGCCCCTGGGCCTGCTGGGACTGGATGAAATTGTCGATTTCGGATTCGGTTATGACGATTTTCTGCGCAACTTCGCGATCGCGCAGCCGCGACAGGGTAATTTCACTGCGGATGTCTTCGCGAAATTTTTCGAATGGGACGCCGTCCTTGTCGAGCGCCGCGCGCATCTGCGTCGGCGACAATTTGTTTTCATCAGCGATCCGCGACAGTGCCCGGTCAAGTTCGACGTCATCAACACGCATGCCGATGTCGCGCGCGTGCTGCATCTGCACGCGATCGCCGATCAGGCGCTCGATCAACTGCCGTTCGATGACTTCCCGAGACGGCGGCTGCGTGCCTTGCTGGCGCAGTTGGCGAAAAGCGAAGTCGACGCGGGCGTTGAGTTCCTGCTGGGTAATGACTTCGTCGTTGACCACCGCGACGATGCGATCCAGAGTGACGATTTGCCGCGGTTTCGGCTGGCCCCAGGCGGGGACGCCGGGCAGCAGGACTGCCAGCAGCGCGCAGTACAGCAGGGTTCGGAGTGGCATGCAGGATCCAGACATTTCAAAGAGTGCTTGCTAAAACAGGGGGAGGCCGGCTTGGGCGGACTAGAACAAGCCCGGTACATTGTATTCGACGGGCGTAGTGGCGCGGGGGTCGAACTGTTTGTAGCCGCTGATGTTGCGGCGCAGGACTTCCAGCGGACTGCTGCCGATGCGCGACAGGCCGGAGAGTTCCAACTGGACGAAAATGGAAGTGCTGGCACTCGCCGAGGTCGTGGCAAAACGGTGGGCGGCAATGCGCAATGCCCAGCACCGGTCGCTGTATTCAACCCCGGCCAGCGCTTCCAGCGTGCGGTTGTCCTTGATCGAATAATTCCAGCGGCCGACAGCGGTCCAGCGACCGTCGATCGGCCACTGCGAGGACAGATCGACTTGCTGCAGTGTGTTGACGGTTTCACGATAGGCGAGGTTGACCACTTTGCCGGCCTGCGGCTGGTAACGCGCGGCGATGTTGAATTTCTGGGTTTGTTTCAGATCGGTGTTGTATTGCCAGCCGGCGTCGCCGGTCCAGTTTTTCGCAATGTTGCCACCGATGGTGGCGAGCAAGTCTGATGAATTGCTGTCGCTGGCGCGCGACGGCACCCCCGGTATGGTGACTCGCTGCGGCTCGAAGTAATAACGCTGGGCGAGTGCGGCGCGCAGGCGCTCGATGCCGGTGCCGGCGTCGATGAAGCGGGTGCTGACGCCGAGCGTCAGCTGATTGGCATCGTTGATGCGATCCTGGCCGCTGAACTGGTTCTCGGTAAAAATGGTCGCGAAATTAATGTCCTGCAGGCCGCTTTCGAAATTCGGCAGTCGGCTCTGGTCTTTGTAGGGGATGTAGACGTAATAGGCTTTGGGCTCCAGTGTCTGGATCAACTTCTCGCCGCGGGCTTCCATTTCACGCTCAAAGACCAGCCCGCTGTCCATGCTGAATATCGGCAGGCTGCGCGTGGTGTCGGGCAATCCGGCCGTATTGTTGTTGCCGATGGCGTAGTGCGTGACGTGGGCGCCGGCTTTGGGCGTGACATAAGCGTAGGAATTCTGCAGCGGCAGGGCAAAACTGGGGTTGACTACGGTGCGCCTGCCGGTGACCAGGGAGGCATGCTCGAACGAAGTAAAGCTGCTGAGCATGTCAAAGTCGCCCCAACGCGTGAGGCGCTGGGCCGTCAGAGAGAGTTGCGGTTCGCGGTTGTAGGGCGAGACCAGCGGCAACAGGGGATCGGACTGCAAGGTCTGCCAGCGCTGGGCAAACGCCGAAAAACCGTAGGTCCCGCCATTGCCCCAGGTGCCTGCGCGGCTCAATGTCAGATCGTTGGTCAGGTAGACCTGCGAGGTCACCGCCACCTGGGTCGACAAGTCAGTGAAATATTTGCCGTCGGAAACGCGATTGATGTTGACCTGGCTGTTCCAGGTGTCGCCCAGCATCTGCTGGTGTTTGGTAAACAGTCCCCAGCGGTCGCGGCCGATTTGCTGGTCGTTGGAGAGTATTTCCGCCCGCGCTTCACCTTTGCCTTTTTCGTTCAGGTAACGCAACTCGCTGCCGAGCTGCAGCCCGCGCTTGGTCATGTAGCGCGGGTACAGCGTGGCGTCTATATCCGGTGCAATGTTCCAGTAAAAAGGCACCGTGAATTCGAAGCCTGTGGTGTTCGAGGTGCGGTAACTCGGTGTGAGGAATCCCGATTTGCGTTCCTGATGCAGGGAAAACGACAGATAGGGCGAGTAAAAAATGGGCACGTCAAAAAACACGATGCTCGCGTTACGCGCGACGCCGACGTCACGGTTGCGGTCGATGTCGAGCTGACTTGCGCGCAGAAACCACGCGTCGTTGCCGGGCTCACAGGTGGTGTAACTGGCCGACTGCACGCGGTACTGGCCCGGGCCCTCGAACAGCAGTCGTTCGGCTGTGCCGCGCCCCTCGGTTTCTACAGTCCGCAGGCTGCTGCGGCTGATCGGGCCGGTCTCAGGCGTGCTCATCAGCAGGTAACGCGGGCGGTCCATGTAACCGCGGTCGGTGGCCATTTCGTAACGCAGCGTATCGCCTTCAAGAATTTCCCGTTCCTGCTCGATACGCACATTGCCCCTGGCATTCAGCACTTCGGTCGGCGTATCGTGACGCATCCAGTCGGCGAAGAAAGCCTGGCCGCGCTTGCGCAGCCGGGCGTTGCCGAAAGCCTCGATTTCCTTGTCTTGGGTGCCCTGGATGCGGTCGGCTTCAACGAACAGCGGCACCACATCGCCATTGTCGGGAGGGATCAGCAGCAGTCCGGACTGCGGCCTGAGCTTCAGGCCTTCGTCGGCGCCGGCCAGCAAGGGCAGCGCACACAGCACGGCGAGTGCAATCCGGGTTTTTCGGGAAAGGGGCATCAGGAGAGGTGTCAGGCGAGGTGCTAAAATCTCACAATTCACAGTCTGAAGCAACGCTTGAAACCAACCTCAGCGGCCGGACGCGATGAGCGTCTTGAATTGCTCCGCGCGTGGCTCGCCGGCCCGCTGGCCGGAGCGCCATTCTCTCTCGCACCGGCCTCCGCCGATGCGAGTTTTCGCCGTTATTTCCGCGTCACGCTGGACTCTGCTACGCACATTGTGATGGATGCGCCGCCGCAGCGCGAGGACTGTCGTCCCTTCGTGCAGGTGGCGCAACTGATGCTTGACGCCGGATTGCATGTGCCGAAAGTGCTGGCCGCGGACATCGATCAGGGGTTCCTGCTGCTGACGGATCTCGGCGATTCCACGTATCTCAGCGCATTGAACGAAAAGAATGCCGCGATGCTGTTCGGCGACGCCATTAACGCGCTGATTGCCTGGCAGCGTGCCAGCCGGCCGGGCGTGCTGCCGCCGTACGACCGCGCGTTGCTGCAGCGGGAGATGGACTTGTTTCCCGAGTGGTACGTCGGACGCCACCTTGGCTTGACGCTGTCGGATGCGCAACGCGCGACGCTGGCCGGGATCAACAAGCTGCTGGCTGACAGCGCGCTGGCGCAGCCTGCGGTGTATGTGCATCGTGATTACATGCCGCGCAACCTGATGTTGTCTCAGCCGAACCCCGGCGTGCTCGATTTCCAGGACGCGGTGTATGGCCCGATCACCTATGACCTGGCTTCGCTGTTCCGCGATGCCTTCATCAGCTGGCCGGAGGAGCGGGTCATCGACTGGGTCGCGCGCTACTGGGAACAGGCGAAGCGGGCGCAACTGCAGGTGGATGCCGATTTCGGCGAATTCTATCGGGCATTTGAATGGATGGGCCTGCAGCGCCACCTGAAGGTACTGGGCATTTTTGCGCGCATTTGTTATCGCGATGGCAAACCCGCTTACCTGGAAGATGCGCCGCGTTTTCTCGCTTATGCGCACGCGGTGTGCGCGCGTTATGTTGCGTTGAAGCCGCTGGCGCAATTGCTCGACGACCTCGAACAGCGCCGGCAGCAGGTCGGTTACACCTTCTGAGCGTGCCGCGATGAAAGCCATGATCCTGGCGGCAGGGCGCGGCGAACGGATGCGTCCGCTGACCGACCATACACCAAAGGCGCTGCTGCAGATAGGGGGTAAATGTTTGATTTTAATGATAATTTCTGCGCTGCGGCGGGCGGGCATCCACGAGCTGGTGATCAATCTGGCGCATCTCGGCGAACAGATTGCGACCACGCTGGGTGATGGTACGGCGCTGGGCGTACATATTGAGTACTCATGGGAAACGGCAGCAGGGATAACGGGCGAAATCACGGCGCTGGAAACCGCGGGTGGCATTGCCTGGGCGCTGCCGTTGTTGGGGGACGCGCCGTTCATCGCGGTTAATGCCGATGTTTACAGTGATTATGATTTTTCCATGTTGCAGGCTGCCGCACAGCGCCTGACCTCGGGCGGTCCGCTGGCGCATCTGGTGCTGGTGGACAATCCGCCGCAGCATCGGCGCGGTGATTTCGGTCTTGTCGACGGCCTGGTGC
Source organism: Betaproteobacteria bacterium (assembly GCA_021732605.1). GTDB lineage: Bacteria > Pseudomonadota > Gammaproteobacteria > Burkholderiales > SG8-41. The sequence goes on from JAKFUS010000016.1 coordinate 16,189, forward strand.
AGGCGGCAGCCGCGACCCGTCATACCTTCAGCGGCATGGGCGCCTATCATCCGGCCTTGTTTGCCGGCGTAAAACGCGGCGATCGCGCACGGCTGGCGGATCTGCTGATCGCCGCAATGCAACGCGAACAAGTGACCGGCGAGCTGTACCGCGGGCAATGGCATGATGTGGGTACCCCGGAACGACTGGCTGCCCTGGATCGCGCCGCACGCGAAGGGCGCTGAAGCCGGTTGGCGCGCGACTATAATCCAAGCCATGTCTGCACAATGCGCCATCAATACCGCCGTCTACCAGAGCCGCCGCGCGCGCCTGGCGGCGCAGCTCGAGAATGGTGTGGCCATCGTGCCCACCGCGCCGGAACAGATCCGTAACCGCGACGCGCACTATCCCTATCGATACGACAGCTATTTCTATTACCTGACGGGTTTTCGTGAACCCGAAGCCGTGCTGGTGGTGGTCGGCGGTGAAAAGCCGCAACACATTCTGTTCTGCCGCGAAAAAAATCTCGAACGCGAAATCTGGGACGGTTACCGCTACGGACCCGATGCCGCCCGCGAAACGTTCGCCGTGGACGCCGCGTTTTGTATTACTGAACTCGATGCGCGCCTGCCCGAACTGCTGGCGGATCGCTCCGCAGTGCATGTGCACCTCGGCGCCGACGCGGTCTGGGACGCGCGGGTGCTGGGCTGGATCAACACCGTGCGTAATCGTGCGCGCAGCGGTGTCGCTGCACCGAACGATATCCGCGATGTACGCACGCTGATCGACGACATGCGTTTGCGCAAGGATGAACATGAGGTGGCGCTGATGCGTCGTGCCGGCGACATCTCCGGAGCCGCGCATCGCCTGGCGATGCAGACGACACGACCGGGCGCCACCGAGTATGAAATTGAGGCTGTGCTGCAGCATGAGTTCCGCCGCCGCGGCGCACAGGCCCCCGCCTACACACCCATCGTCGCCGGCGGCGCCAATGCCTGCGTGCTGCATTACGTCGAAAACAACGCGGCGCTGCAGGACGGCGATCTGCTGCTGATCGATGCCGGCTGTGAACTCGATGGTTACGCCGCGGACATTACCCGCACCTTCCCGGTCAACGGTCGTTTCAGCGGGCCGCAGCGCGCGGTGTACGAACTGGTGCTGGCGGCGCAGGCTGCGGCGATTGCCACGGTGAAACCGGGCGCGCGCTGGAACGAGCCGCACGATGCCGCGGTAAAAGTGCTGGCACAGGGCTTCATCGATCTGAAACTGCTCGCCGGTACTCTGGACGGCGTGCTGGAACAGGAAACTTACAAACAGTTTTATATGCACCGCACGGGCCACTGGCTGGGGCTGGATGTACACGATGCCGGCGAATATAAAACCGATGGGGTCTGGCGCGAGCTGCAGTCGGGCATGGTGCTGACCGTCGAACCCGGTTGTTATATCCGGCCCGTGCCGGGTGTGCCGGAGGGTTTTGCCGACATCGGTGTGCGCATTGAAGACGATGCACTGGTCACGGCCAAAGGCTGCGAAATCCTCAGTGACAGTGCGCCAAAGTCTGTCACTGACATCGAAGCACTGATGCGCAATCACCATGCCTGAATCGATCGTTAATGAGTCCGCCGATATCGTCATCAGCGGCGGCGGCCCGGTAGGCAGCGCGCTGGCGCTGGCCTTGCGCGACAGCGGACTGCGCATCGTACTGCTCGAAGCGCGCGCCGCAGGCGGCGGTGATGCGCGGCCACTGGCCCTGTCGTACGGCAGCCGGCTGATCCTCGAACGTCTGGGGGTGTGGCCGGCATTGGCGGCTACCGCAACACCGATCCGCAACATTCATGTGTCGCAACGCGGCGGTTTTGGCCGGGTCGGCCTGGCCGCCATCGAAGCCGGATTTCCTGAACTCGGTTACGTCGTTGACTATGGTCGCGTCGCGCAGGCATTGGCGCAGGCTGCTGCGGCGACAACAGCGCAATGCCTGACGGGTGCCCGGGTGACGGCCACCCACGGCGACGATCCGGCGCGCGTTCAATATGAATATGGCGGAGAACAGCGCGAACTGAGCGCAGCCTTGGTGGTACTGGCGGATGGTGGTGCCGCCGGCGAATCCACCACCAAGGCCATCGACTATCAGCAATCTGCGGTCACGGCGCGCGTGGTGAGTGAGCGCCCGCATAACAATATGGCCTACGAACGATTCACTGCGCACGGACCGCTGGCACTATTGCCGGATAGTAAAAATGAGCAGGACGGCTGGGCACTGGTGTGGACCACAAGGCCTGAACATGCCCGCGAGTTGTGCGCCATGGCGCCGGAAATTTTTCTGGGCGAACTGCGTGCTGCCTTCGGTGGCCGCACCGGTGATTTCATCACCGTGAGCGGAAGAGTCGCGTATCCCTTGCAACGCCGTCGTGCACAAGCCGCTGCTGACCACACCGTGTTGATCGGCAACGCGGCGCAGACACTGCATCCGGTGGCTGGACAGGGATTCAATCTCGGCTTGCGCGATGCCTGGGAGCTGGGCGAACAAATCCTTGCCAGCAGGAAAAATGAGCTGGGTTCACGCGCCTGGTTGGACACCTATCAGAAACATCGTCGTGTGGATCGCAGTGCAGGCCTCGGTTTTACCCATGCGCTGGTGGAATTGTTCTCCAACGATCTGTTGCCGCTGCGCCTGGCGCGAGGTACGGGACTTGCTTTGCTGGGTTGTCTGCCACCGCTGACAAATTTCCTGATACGACGCATGACCTTCGGCGCGCGCGGCTGATCACATTGCGCGGTCAGGGTTTGCCGCGAAATCTGCAGGTGGTATTGCAGCAATCTCCGGTAAGCGCATTGATACACAGTGCTTTTGACGATGATCTGCAGGCGGGTTGGCAGCACTCTGCATGAACGCGTGCTGCAATCTTTTTTGCAAAATGTTGTGCAAACGTCAGTAGTGCTTAAAAATGAGGCACATTTCTCTTTGCACGCCGCGCGACTGTGATTACAATGGCGCCCTTTCCCCCGCACTTTCCCCTTAACTTCTTCCTTTAATCACATAAGAACAAGTCCGTTGCGCATCGGCCCTCATCAACTGAAAAACAACCTCATCGTGGCACCGATGGCGGGCGTGACTGATCGCCCCTTCCGTCAGTTGTGCAAGACGATGGGCGCAGGCATGGCGGTGTCGGAGATGGTGGCGAGCAATTCCCTGCTGTGGGGTTCGGAAAAAACCAAACGCCGCGCCAACCATGACGGTGAAGTCGATCCGATTTCGGTGCAGATCGCCGGCGCGGATCCGCAGATGCTTGCCGACGCCGCGCGTTACAACGTTGACCAGGGCGCGCAGATCATCGACATCAACATGGGCTGCCCGGCGAAAAAAATCTGCAATGTGATGGCGGGCTCCGCGCTGCTGAAGGACGAGCCGCTGGTCGCACGCATCCTCAAGGCTGTGGTCAGTGCGGTTGATGTGCCGGTGACGCTGAAAATCCGCACCGGCTGGGACCGCGATCACCGCAATGCGCTGATGGTTGCGCGCATCGCCGAGAGTTCGGGCATCCAGGCGCTGGCGATCCACGGCCGCACCCGTGCCTGCGGTTATACCGGCGAGGCCGAGTACGACACCATTGCTGCGGTCAAGGCCGAGATTCGCATCCCGGTGATCGCCAACGGCGACATCACCACGCCGGAGCGCGTCAAACACGTATTGGAATACACCAAGGCCGATGCGGTGATGATCGGCCGTGCGGCGCAGGGCCGGCCGTGGATGTTCCGTGAAATCAGCCATTTCCTCGAGACCGGCCGCCATCTGCCGCCGCCCGCTGTCGGGGAAATCCACCGCGTGCTGGTGGCGCATTTGCACGATCTGTATGGTTTTTACGGCGAACTGACGGGGGTGCGCGTCGCGCGCAAGCACATCTCCTGGTACACCAAGGGCCTTGCCGGCTCGGCGGCATTCCGCCATGGCATGAACCAGCTGCAGACCTGTGCGGAACAGATCAAGGCCGTGGACGATTATTTTGCCGAACTTTCGGATATGGGCGAACGCCTGATTTATGTGGAAGAACCCGGCATGATGAATAAAGCCGAGCGTATTGAAGAGCCTGCAGAACTTGCAGCATGGTGAATAAGTAAGTGGGGGGGACTGGCAGCATGATGAATGAAACCGAAATGGCCCGCGTGGTACGCCGGGCGATCGACGGCTATTTCCGTGATCTCGACGGGGAAAAAGCCTGCGGCGTATACGATATGGTCATCGGCAGCGTGGAAAAGCCGCTGCTGGAATCGGTGTTGCACAAGGTGCGCGGCAACCAGTCGCATGCCGCGGCGATGCTGGGCATCAACCGCAACACGCTGCGCAAAAAAATAAAGACTTACAACATCAAGTTCTGACGAGTCCCGACAGTCACGGGCCGCCCCGCGTGCTTTCGCCCCGCACTTTCGCCCCGCAGCCATGGCCATCATCAAACAAGCACTGATCAGCGTCTCCGACAAGGCGGGCATCCTCGACTTCGCGCGCGGACTCGCCGGTTTCGGCGTGACACTGCTGTCGACCGGCGGCACTGCCAAAATGCTGCACGATGCCGGACTCAAGGTCACCGAAGTCGCTGATTACACCGGATTTCCGGAAATGCTCGATGGCCGCGTCAAGACGCTGCATCCGAAAATCCACGGCGGATTGCTCGGGCGCCGCGATGTACCGGCCCACGTCGACGCTATGAAGCAGGCCGGCATTCCCGGCATTGATCTGGTGGTGGTGAACCTCTATCCGTTTACGCAGACCATTGCCAAACCCGGCTGCCCGCTGGCGGAAGCCATCGAGAACATCGACATCGGCGGTCCGGCGATGGTGCGCAGCGCGGCGAAGAATTATGAACATGTCGCGGTGGTCACCGATCCCGCCGATTATGCCGGGCTGCTGAAAGAAATGCAGTCGGCCGGCGGCGCGCTGGGCGCGGAAACGCGCTTCCAGCTGGCTTGCAAGGCGTTTTCACATACCGCCGCCTACGACGGCGCGATCAGCAATTACCTGACGGCTTTGCAACCGGACGGCAAGGCGGCGGCATTTCCGGAGCGGCTCAATCTGCAGTTCGATCGTGTGCAGACCCTGCGTTACGGCGAAAACCCGCATCAGCAGGCGGCGTTTTACCGTGATCTGGCGCCGGCCCCCGGCAGCCTCGCTGCTTACCGGCAACTGCAGGGCAAGGAACTGTCGTACAACAATATTGCCGACGCCGATGCGGCGTGGGAATGTGTCAAAACCTTCGACGCGCCGGCATGCGTGATTGTCAAACATGCCAATCCCTGCGGCGTCGCGACCGCAGCCGATATTGCAGCCGCTTACGACAAGGCGCTGGCGACGGATCCTACCTCGGCTTTCGGCGGCATCATCGCCGTCAACCGTGCGCTGGATGCCGCGACTGCGCAGGCGATTTCGAAGCTGTTTGTTGAAGTGATCATCGCCCCGAAGGTGCTGCCCGATGCACTGGCGGTGTTCGCCGGCAAGGCCAACATCCGCGTGCTTGAAGTGCCTTTGGCTCCGGGAGCCAACCATTTTGATCTCAAACGTGTCGGCGGCGGGGTGCTGGTGCAGACGCCGGACGGCATGAATGTCACGGTGGCACAACTGAAAGTGGTGACTAAGAAAAAACCGACAGATGCGCAATTGTCAGACCTGCTGTTTGCCTGGCGCGTCGCCAAATTCGTCAAATCCAATGCCATCGTGTTCTGCGGCAACGGCGCCACGCTGGGTGTCGGTGCGGGGCAGATGAGCCGCGTCGATTCGGCGCGTATTGCCTCGATCAAAGCCGAGAATGCAAAGTTGAAACTCGCTGCTTCGGTGGTGGCCTCGGATGCCTTTTTCCCGTTCCGCGACGGTGTTGATGTGGTTGCCGCGGCGGGTGCTAAGGCGATCATCCAGCCCGGCGGCAGCCTGCGCGATGAAGAAGTCATCGCAGCGGCCGACGAACACGGCATTGCGATGGTGTTCACCGGTTTCCGGCATTTCAGACACTAATTACTACATATGAAAATCCTCGTCATCGGCGGTGGTGGCCGCGAACACGCGCTGGCGTGGAAACTGACGCAGTCGCCGCTGGTGCAGAAAGTCTTTGTCGCGCCAGGCAATGCCGGCACGGCGCGCGAAGACGGTTTGGACAATGTTGCCATCGGCGGTAATCAGCAAGTAATTGATTTTATTAATAAAAATGATATTGGGCTGACGGTGGTCGGCCTCGAAGCGCCATTGGCTGCGGGTGTGGTCGATGTCGTGCGCGGCGCGGGACACCGCATTTTCGGGCCGACGCAAAAAGCCGCACAGCTCGAAAGCTCCAAGGATTTTGCGAAAAATTTCATGGTGCGCCATCACATCCCGACGGCGAAGCACGCGACCTTCACCGATGCTGTCGCGGCGCACGCCTATATTGATCGTGAAGGTGCGCCGATTGTGATCAAGGCCGACGGCCTGGCTGCGGGCAAAGGCGTGGTGGTGGCGATGCAACTAGACGAAGCCCATGCGGCAGTCGACATGATGTTGGTCGGCAACAAAATGGGTTCCGCCGGCGCACGGGTGGTGATCGAAGAGTTTCTCGACGGTGAGGAAGCGAGTTTTATCGTGCTCGCCGATGGTCGTAATGCGCTGGCACTGGCCAGCAGCCAGGACCACAAACGCTTGCAGGACGGCGATCAGGGGCCGAACACCGGCGGCATGGGCGCGTATTCGCCGGCGCCGGTGGTGACCCCGGAAATCCATGCGCGGGTGATGCGCGAAGTGATCCAGCCGACGCTGAACGGCATGATTGCCGACGGCATTCCGTACACCGGTTTTTTGTATGCAGGGTTGATGATCGGCGCCGGCGGCACGTTGAAGGTGCTGGAATTCAACTGCCGCATGGGCGACCCGGAAACGCAGCCGATCATGATGCGGCTCAAAAGTGATCTGGTGCCGCTGCTCGAAGCCGCGATCGATGCCAAACTCGATACGGTGCAGGCGGAATGGGATCCGCGGGTGGCGCTGGGTGTGGTGCTGGCTGCCGCGAACTATCCCGAAGATCCGCGCAAGGGTGATGTGATCGGCGGTTTGCCGCCGGCGGGCGAGGATTACCATGTGTTCCATGCCGGCACCACGCTGGCGGGCAAGGACAGTAAGGACGTCGTCACCAGCGGCGGCCGCGTGTTGTGCGTCACGGCACTGGGCCACAATACCCGCACCGCGCAGCGCCGGGCCTACGAAATTGTCGATCTGATCCGTTTCGACGGCATGCAATGTCGTCGCGATATCGGCCATCGCGCGGTTGCCGCGGGACGCAAGTAACAGCAGCGTGGCCGGCACAGCCCAATGATGGACATCGCCGCAGTCAAAAATTATCTGACGGGTCTGCAGCAGACCATTGTCGATCAGCTGGAGACGCTGGATGGCGGCAGCTTCCTGCGTGACGAGTGGCAGCGGCCGCAGGGTGGTGGCGGCGTCACCCGGCTGATTGAAGGTGGTGCGCTGTTTGAGCGTGGAGGCGTCGGTTATTCCCATGTGTTCGGCGACAATCTGCCGCCATCGGCATCCGCCGCGAGGCCGGAATTGGCCGGGCGTTCTTTTCAGGCCATGGGCGTGTCACTGGTGCTGCATCCGCGCAATCCCCATGTACCGACCGTGCATCTCAACGTGCGTTGTTTCGTCGCCGAAAAAGCGGGCGCCGCGCCGGTATGGTGGTTCGGCGGCGGCATGGACCTCACGCCGTATTACGGATTCGAAGAAGACGCGATCCATTTTCACCGAGTCTGCCGCGATGCACTGTCACCCTTCGGCGCGGACCACCATCCGCGTTTCAAACAAGCTTGCGACCGTTATTTTTTCCTCAAACACCGCAACGAAGCACGCGGAATCGGCGGCATTTTTTTCGATGATCTGGCCGAACCGGATTTCGAAACCGCATTTGCACTGATGCGCAGTGTCGGCGAGCATTTCCTGTCAGCTTATGTGCCCATCGTCGAACGTCGCCGTGATCTGCCATACGGCGAACGCGAGCGCGATTTTCAGGTCTATCGCCGCGGCCGGTATGTTGAATTCAACCTGGTGCATGATCGCGGCACGCTGTTCGGACTGCAGTCCGGTGGGCGCACCGAATCCATCCTGATGTCGCTGCCGCCTGTGGTGCACTGGCGCTACGACTGGCAGCCGCAACCCGGCACACCCGAAGCGCGGCTCTACACCGATTTTCTGGTCGCCAAAGACTGGGTTTAGCGGCTTTGCGGCGTCGCGTCAGCCGCGGCTCAGCCAGGATTTGACTGAGCGTATGCGCTCGCGCAACTGGCCGAGCATGGAGGCATCGGATGATTGTGCAGCCGCGACCTTGTGCTGTTTCAGCAATTTCGGCGTTTTGCGGAAAGACTGGTAACGCGCCAGTGCGGCATGCAAATGCTGCTGCAGCAGTTTCAGGTTGAGCGGTTTGCTGAGGAAGCGGAACACCTGGGCCTGATTGATTAGATCGATCACCAGCTCCGAGTCCGAAGCCTCGGTGGTCAGGATGGCGAGAATTTCCGGATGATCCTGTTTCAGCAATTTGAAAGTGGCAACTGACTTATGGTCACCACTGCGGATGTCGGCGATGATCACCGCGATTTCTTTTTCCGAGAGTATTGCCAATCCACGTTCCAAGTCCGGCGCATGCAGCACCGGGCAGAAGCTGCCCATCAGTTCGTTGACGGCGCGGAACACTCCCTGCTCCGGGTTCACCACCAGGATGCCGCTGCCGAGTTTGTCGGGCATGATCACCGGAGCCGCCGCCATGTCGGCGAGTTCCAGCGCGATGGCCGCGGCCTCGCCGATGGTTTTCTGGATTTCGGTGTTGTCCCAGGGTTTGCTGATGAAGCGGAACACTTCACCGTCGTTGATCGAACCGACGATGGAGGCGAGGTCCGAATAACCGGTGAGCAGCATGCGCACGGTTTGCGGAGCGACATCCTTGACCTGGCGCAGGAATTCAACGCCGGTCATTTCCGGCATGCGCTGGTCACTGATCACCACGTGCGGGCGGAAGCGCTTCAGAAACTCCATGGCTTCCGGGCCGCTGCTGGCGGTGAACACGTTGTAGTTGGTGCGGAACACCGAGCGCAGCGCATTGAGGATGCGCTCCTCGTCATCGACGAACAGCAACTTCGCTTTTTTGCCGCCGGTGTCGAATGCCGCGGCTGCAGCCGGCGTCGATGAGGATGCCGCCGGTACGGCGTTTGCGGCAGGCTGGGCCGCTTTGGCGGCCTGCATGCCGGAGATCATCCGCGCCGCTGATACCAGCTGCGGGTCCAGGCGCTGCGTCGGCGCTTCGGCGGCTTCCTCAGCCTCAGTCGCTTTGCTGGTACGCAGGCTGGCGGCGATGCCCTGCACAAAAGCCAGCGCAAATTCACGCGCATTCTGGAAGCGGTCTTCGCGGTTTTTCGCCAGCGCCTTGTGGGTCGCCCAGTCGAGTTGCACCGAAATCTGCGGATTGAATTCCGAGGCATTGGCGGGGCGGTCGCTGATCACCTGGCGCATGATTTCGACATTGCTGCCGATGAACGGCTTGCGGTTCGCGAGCAGTTCATAGGCGATGACGCCTGCCGCGTAGATGTCGGTGCGCGCATCGGGCTCATCGCCGGTGAACTGTTCCGGTGACATGTAACCCGGCGACCCCATGATTTCGCCGACCTGGGTCAGCGACGACGAATCGAGATGGGCGATACCAAAATCGCTGATCTTGATGCGGCCGTCGTCGTTGATCAGGATGTTGGAGGGCTTGACGTCGCGATGGACGACGCCCTGCGCGTGAGCGTAGCCGAGGCCGTCGAGCAACTGGCGCACGATTTCGCCGATTTCTGCCAGCTCGAATTTCGCCTTGTTCTGCAGGTGCTCGTACAGAGACTTGCCATTGACCAGTTCCATCACGATGTAGGCGATATTGTCGTCCTCGCCATAGTCGAAAATCGCGGCGATGCGCGGATGGGTGAGGCGCCCGACGGCCTGCGCTTCGTGGCGGAAACGCGCGATCGCGTACTGCAGTTCCGAAGCATCCATCGCCGATTTGGTGATGGTCTTGATCGCCACCTGACGATGGATAGCCGGATCAAAAGCCTTGTAGACGACTCCCATGCCGCCACGGCCGAGAATGCCCTGCACCACGTACTTGCCGATGTTTTTGGGATAACTGGTAGTCATGCCTGCTGCTCGTCCAGGGTCGCTGTTGCCGGCGGTGTCAACGGCAGCACGATCGTGAAACGGGTGCCTGTGCCCACGGTGGAATCAACGTTGATGCTACCACCGTGCTGCTCGATAATCTTGTACGAAATCGACAGCCCGAGGCCGGTTCCCTTGCCCACTGCTTTGGTGGTAAAAAATGGATCGAAGATTTTCGACATGATTTCCGGCGGTATACCCTTGCCGTTGTCGGCGATTTCGACCGCGACATGGTCCCTGCCTTCCATTCGCGTGCTGAGTGTGATTTCGCCGGTGCCGGATTCGATGGCCTGCGCGGCATTGTTGATCAGATTGAGGAACACCTGGTTCAGTTGCGAAGGTGAACAGGTGATGGCTGGAATGTCGCCGAACTGTTTCTTCACCGTCAGGTGTTTCAATTCGTGTTTGGCAAGGATCAGCGCACTGTCGAGCCCTTCGCTCAGGTTAAAACTCGATACCTTGCTGCGGTCAAGCCGGCTGAAGTTTTTCAGATTGAGCACAATTTCGGAGATTTGCTCGATGCCATAGAGGCCATCGTTCGCGAGCTGGCCGAGTTCGGCCAGCGCCTGCTGCTCCGCAAAGTGGTGGATCAAGCCGCGCACCGAGGTGTACTTGGCCTGCAAGCGCGCCGGGTCAGGACTGACATCCTCCATCAGCTTCAGCAGCTTGTTGGTTTCGACAATCAGTTTTTTGACGTCGGGCAGTTTGCCGGCGACTGAGCCCAGGCTGTTCTTGACGTAAGCCAGCGGCGTGTTGATTTCATGCGCGATGCCGGCGACCATCTGTCCCAGCGAAGACATTTTTTCGGTCTGGATCAGCTGCGACTCGGATTCCTTTAGCTGGTGCAGTGCGCCGGACAGTTCACGCGTACGTTCTTCGACTCGCGATTCTAGTACGCGGTTGGCTTCGTTGAGCAGACGGTAACTGACGGCCAGCTTTGACAGCAGCCAGCCGATCAGGATCAACAGCGCGCCGGCATAGGCAATCAGGTAGATGCGGTAACGCTCACTGTCGGACTGTACGTCCGCACTCTCCAGACTGAACGCGTCGGTCAGGCTGTCGATGCGCGGTCCCGCAGAAGCAATCGCGATTTTCAGGAACAGCTCGTTTTCGACCGGTTTTGCGCCGAGGATCTGCTCCACTGTGGTGTCGATGCGGGCAAGGCCATCGCGCAGTGCGGGCGGCACGCCGGTTCCGGCCTTGCGCAGATCGGCGGCGAACAGCTCGACGTTTTTGCGCTGCGGGTCGCTCGGATCGGTGGCGTAACGCATGATCTGGGCGAACAGCAGCGCCGAGGTGCTTTCGACGGCGATCAGGCGGTCGCGTTGCGGGAAACTCGCCCATACGCCGCGTACCAGTCCGGCGATTTCATTGTCGAATTCGACCATGCGTCCCAGTGCCTGCGTGACCGTGCCGCTGGCCGCACGATAACGATTCATCAATTCGATTTTCTGGTTGAATGCCTGCACCAGTGCCGGCAGACTGCGATTGAGCACCGGGCTCCCGGCGTCTGCAGCCGATTGCTGCAGGCGCTTCAGCAATTCGGGCGCACGCGCGCCGCGGTCGTCAGTCGGGCGCGCTTTGCCGGATGCACCTTCGACCCGGGCGCGCAGCACTTCAAGATCCCATCGCGCATCAATTTCGCGAAGGTCGCGCAGGTAGCTGAGTATTTCATTCTGTCGCCGGTAGTCAACACCCTGGCTTTTCAGGTAGAGAAAACCGAGCAGTGCGACCAGTGCCACGGCGATCAGCATGGTCAGCGGCGCCCGCGCCTTGCCTGACGTCACGAGTCCCCGTGCCTGTGCCAGCAACCCGGCCACCGGCGAATTTATAAGCTTGTTATCGAGCTTATTTTCGAGCTTAATTTCGAAATTATTCTCCAAGATACGCTTGCCTCACTTGTGGGCTGGACAACAGGGTCTTCGCATTATCGGCGAGCACGATGGCGCCGCTTTCCATGACATACCCGCGATCACAGGTTTCCAGCGCCAGTTTCGCGTTTTGCTCGACGAGCAGCATGGTCACACCTTCCGCCGCTACGGCTCGCACGGTCTCAAAAATTTTCTGCACCATCAACGGCGCCAGCCCCATGCTCGGCTCATCAAGCAGCAGCAGCCGCGGCCGGCACATCAGCGCGCGCGCCATGGCGAGCATCTGCTGTTCGCCGCCGGACAAGGTGCCGGCGGGCTGTGCGCGGCGTTCCGCCAGTCGCGGAAACAGCGTGTAGGCGCGTTCAAAATCGCGCGCAATGGCAGATTTGTCATCATGGATGTAAGCGCCCATCGCCAGGTTTTCCGCAACCGTAAGCCGCGGAAACACGCCGCGCCCCTCTGGCACCATGGCCAGACCGCGCCGCACCAGATGATACGCCGGTTTTCCGGTGATCTCGGCGCCGTCGTAGTCGATGCGCCCGGCGCTGGGTTTGAGCAGTCCGGACAGCGCTTTCAGCGTACTGCTTTTACCGGCGCCGTTGGCGCCGATCAGCGCCACCACTTCACCGCGCCTGACTTCCAGGTCGATGCCCTTGACGGCTTTGATGCCACCGTAGGCCACTACGAGTTTGTGTACGCTGAGCATGATGCGGCGGTTCAGGCCACTGCCCCGCCAAGATAGGCGGCAATGACTTTGGGATCGCGCTGTACCTCAGCGGGAGCGCCTTCAGCGATTTTTTCGCCGTAGTCGAGCACCGCCACGCGGTGCGACAGACCCATCACCAACTTCATATCGTGTTCGATCAGCAGCAGCGTGATGCCGTCGCTGAGTATCCGCTCCAGCAGTTTCCGCAGGGTGCCGGTCTCGGTGGCATTCATGCCCGCCGCCGGCTCGTCGAGGGCGAGCAGTTTGGGGTCGGTGGCCAGTGCGCGGGCAATTTCCAGCCGCCGCTGGTCGCCGTAGGGCAGGTCGCGCGCAAGGCCGCCGGCGCGCGTTGTCAGCCCGCAATAGTCGAGCAGTTCATGGGCGCGCTGCGTGATCACGCGCTCTTCGTTGGCTGCCCCGCGTGTGCGCAACACCGCCCCCAGCACACCGGTGTGGGTGCGCAGGTGGCGCCCGACCATCACGTTTTCGAGCGCGGTCATGCCGCCGAACAGGCGGATGTTCTGGAAGGTACGCGCGATGCCGTGTTGTGCCACCTGATGCGGTTTGCTGCCGTCGACAGGCTGTCCGTCGAAGACCAGTTTGCCGGCATCGGCGGCGTAAATCCCCGTCAGCACATTGAACAGCGTGGTCTTGCCCGCGCCATTGGGCCCGATCAAGCCGAAAATTTCGCCGCGGCGCACACTGATCGACACTTTGTTCAGCGCAGCCAGGCCACCGAAACTTTTGCTGATGCCGGTGGCGGAGAGCAGGGTATCAGACGGCGGCATGCTGCTTCTCCGTCATACTTTTCACCAGGCGTCGCCGCGCCGGCCAGATGCCGGACGGCCGGAACAGCATCATCAGCACCAGCGCCAGCCCGAACAGCAGCATGCGCAGGTCCGAGGGGTCAATGAAGACTTCGCCGAACCAGCGCTGCTGCAGCGGACCGATGTAGCGCAGCGCCTCCGGCAGCGCTGTGAGCAGCACGGCGCCGAGCACGACCCCGGCGACATTACCCATGCCGCCGAGCACGACCATGCATAGCACCATGATGGAATCGATCAGGTGAAAACTCTCCGGGCTGATGAATCCCTGAAATGATGCGAACAGGCCGCCGGCGACACCGCCGAAAGTCGCGCCCATCGCAAACGCCAGCAGCTTCATGTTGCGGGTGTTGATGCCCATCGATGCTGCAGCGAGTTCATCTTCGCGGATGGCGACCCAGGCGCGGCCGATGCGCGAATCCTCTAGCCGTCGTGAAATGATGATTGACAGCACGGCGCAGGTGAGGAAGACGAAATAGTAACTGTGCAGGCCGGTGAAGGTCAGCCCGGCGAAGCTGTGGGTCTGTGCCAGCGAAAAACCGCCGATCTGCAACGGGTCGATCAGCGTGATGCCCTGCGGACCGTTGGTAATGTTGACCGGACGGTTCAGGTTGTTGAGCAGCACGCGGATGATTTCGCCGAAACCGAGCGTGACAATGGCCAGATAGTCGCCGCGCAACCGGAGCGTCGGCGCGCCGAGCAGGATGCCGAACAGCGCGGCAACCATCGCACCCAGCGGCAGCAGCACCAGGAAGGGCCAGTGAATTGCGAGCTGCGGTGAGGCAAGCAGGGCGTAACAATAGGCCCCGACGGCAAAAAATGCGATGTAGCCGAGATCCAGCAGTCCGGCGAAGCCGACCACGATGTTGAGGCCGAGAGCCAGCATGATGAACAGCAGAGCCACGTCGGTGATGCGCACCCAGGCGCGGCCAAATGCTGCTTCGATCAGGAAGGGTGCGGCGAGCAGCAGTACTGTGATGGCCACCCATGCGGCCCAGCGCCACGGCGCACGCCACGCGGTCATACGCGGTCTCCGCCCTGGTGTCCGAGCAAACCGGCGGGGCGCAGCACCAGCACCAGCACCAGCACCAGGAAGGCAAAAATATCGCGGTAGTTGCTGCCCAGCACACCACCGGTCAGGTCGCCGATGTAGCCCGAGGCCAGGCTTTCGATGACGCCCAGCAGCAGTCCGCCCAATACTGCGCCGCCGACATTGCCGATGCCGCCGAGCACGGCAGCGGTGAACGCCTTCAGCCCCAGCATGAAACCCATGAAGTAATGGCCCAGTCCGTAATACAGCACGATCATCAGCCCGGCGATGGCGCCGATGGCCGAGCCGAGCACGAAGGTGAAAGCGATTATGGTGTTGGTGTTGACGCCCATCAGACCGGCGACATCCGGATTCTGCTCGGTGGCGCGCATCGCGCGCCCCATGCGGCTGGTTTTAATGAACCACAGCAGGCCCGCCATGATGGTGCATGCGAGCAGGAAGATTGCTGCCTGCAGGCTGGTCAGCTGCGCGCCGAAAATGGTGAGCTGAGCGGGTTCGATGATTTTCGGCAGGGCGATGTACTGTTTGCCCCAGATCAGCGCTGCGGAATACTGCAGCAGTATCGACACGCCGATGGCGGTGATCAGTGGCGCCAGTCTTGGTGCTCGGCGCAGCGGCCGGTAGGCGATGCGTTCAATCGACAGGCCGAGTATCGCGCAGACCATGACTGCGCCGCCACCGGCGAGCAGCAGGATCACTGGTGCGGGTATTCCCGCCGCCGCCAGCAACTGGATCAGGGTCAGCGACACCAGCGCACCGATCATCGTGATGTCACCGTGGGCAAAATTGATCAGCCCGAGGATGCCGTAGACCATGGTGTAGCCGAGCGCGACCAGCGCGTAGATGCTGCCCAGCACCAGGCCGTTGATCAGTTGTTGGACGAAAGTTTCCATGGTTAACAGGCTCTATAGACGACAACGGCACCCTGAGGGTGCCGTTGTCGTCTGTCATTGCTATTTATTTTTTCTCGACTGCCGTTCCTGCTGCCGGGGCGGCTGCTGCAGGCTCCGGTTTGACCACTTCCAGCGGTTCCCATTTGCCGCCCTTGACCACGTAAATGGTGATCGGGCCGTTTTTCAGGTCGCCCTTGTCGTCAAAAGCGATCGGACCGATGACACCCAGATAATCGGTCTTGCCGATCTCCGGCAGGAATTTCACCGGATCAGCGGAGCCGGCGCGTTTCATGGCTTCGACAAATACGAACACCGCGTCGTAACCCATCGGCGCGAAGAGTTCGACTTCCTGGTTGAACTTGGCTTTGTATTTCTCGAGGAATGTTTTGCCACCCGGCATCTGGTCCTTGGGCAATCCGGGAATCGATGCCATCGCGCCTTCGGCTGCATCGCCCGCGAGCTTGATGAAGTTGGGTGTCTGCATGCCGTCGCCGCCGATGAAATCCGCCTTGATGCCGAGTTCCTTCATTTGTTTGATCATCGGTGCGGCCTGCGGATCAATGCCACCAAACATGATCAGGTCGGGTTTTTTGCCCTTGATCCTGGTCAGGATCGCCTTGAAGTCGGTGTCCTTGTCAGTAGTGTGTTCGCGGGCAATGATTTTGGCGCCCAGCGTTTTGACCGTGGCTTCAAAGTTGTCGGCCAGTCCCTGGCCATAAGCCGTGCTGTCGTCGATGATGGCGATGTTTTTCGCCTTCAGCTTGCCGACTGCAAACCGGGCGAGAGTCGGACCCTGCTGGCCGTCATGCGCGACCACGCGGAATGTGGTCTTGAAGCCTTTCAGCGTGTAATCCGGATTGGTCGAGGAGGGTGAAATCTGTGGCACGCCGCCGTCAGCATAAATCTTTGAGGCCGGAATCGACGCGCCCGAATTGAAGTGACCGACGACGGCGGCAACTTTGGCGTCGACCAGTTTCTGCGCGACCGTGGTGGCTTTGGTCGGGTTGGCTTCGTCGTCTTCGGATACCAGTTCAAACTTCACTTTTTTCCCGCCGATCTCGACGCTCGCGGCGTTGAGATCTTCGACTGCCAGCTGCACTCCATTGCGGATGTCGATGCCGATATGCGCCTGCGGTCCGGTCAACGGTGATGCCGAGCCAATTTTTACAGTCAGCACTTCCGGCGGTTTCGGCGCTTCGGCTTTGGGCGCGGGCGGTGGTGTTTCTTTGCCGCAGGCAGTCAACAGCATCGCGGTGATCAGGGCCGCAGTGATATGGCGTACGATGTGCATGTGCATGGGAGCTCCAGTGTGAAGTCGAATCGATGAGAAATTCGGACTAGTGGTAGATCGTGTATTTAAGTATTTTTTGTATTTAACTTGTTGTTACTGAAAGAGTTTTAACGATTATCCGGGGGGTGCCAGGCAATGTCAATTTCAGCGTCCGGCGTATCGCACAACAAAAAAGCCGGCGCAGGCCGGCTTTTTTGTCAGCAATGCCATGCGACTAATTGAGTGTGAGAACCCAGGTCACGATGGCCTTGATGTCGTCTTCCTTGACGTGGGCGTTCGGCGGCATTGGGGTGGGTCCCCAGACGCCTGAGCCGCCGGCCTTCACTTTTTTGACCAGATTGGCTTCAGCGCTTTTGTCGTTACGATACTTGGCAGCGATGTCCTTGAAGCCGGGACCGATGGTTTTTTTGTCGATGGCGTGGCAGGTCATGCAGCCGCTGGATTGCGCGAGTTTTTCCGATGCAGCAGCGCTGCCGGTAGCCAGCAGGCTGAGGGTAAACAGCACGGCAAATACAAACTTCATGAATGCTCCTTGGGATCAAAAGCGGACGAGTGGCGATTGTAGCCGAAGCCATTCGGAGTCGGCGAGCTGAGATGCGCACACGTTTTCGACACATTGCGCGGTTGTCGGAGATTGAAGGAGGCCGGAAAACGAGATGTGCCACAGCGATTGTCCGCTTAAAAATATTACGTAAATAATTGATTTTATTATATATTTTATCGATCTGCGCGGTCGAAATCATTGCTCGCAGGGTTATTTTTCATCCTGATAAAAGCGATAGAAAAAATGGCCATTGCGGAAAGGCTGGCTGTTGGTCACGTGATGCACCATGTACAAATCCATCAATCGCTGGCCCAGGGTGCTGGCTTCGTGCTCGCCGAGTTCAAAGGCGTTGCGAATCCAGGTCACGGCGTCGGCACCGACAAAACATGCCGGATAGCAGACACCATGGAATTTACGGTCGCGGATACGTACCCCACCATCGCGCAAGCGGGCGACCACGTCACACAGATCAAGTGCGCTGAGTCGCGGTGTGTCGGCGTGAGTACGATAGAAAAAATGACCATCCAGAAACGGCTGCTCGTGCCCGACATGATAAATCCGGCCAAGCGCCAGCAGCGCCTGACCGATGCGCAGCGCCTCGGTGCGCGGACGTGGCGCACCGGCATTCTGCATCAACCAGTCCACTGCTTCATGACCGATGAAGCATTCGTCGTAAGTTTTGGTGCGGAAGCGGCGTGCTCGAATATCGATGCCGCCGGCACCGCGCATTTTCACGCGCAACGTGTCGGGATCGACCCCGATCTGGTGTAGTTCATCGTGCAGACGCCACGCCTGCGCAACGGACGTGCGATCGTCGGGCGTGGTTGGCAAAGCCAGTAACGCACGCTCCATTGCGGTTTCATTCGCAACGCCTGCGCCGAGCAGCATTAGTATCGAATTCATTGTCGGCAGCAGTGATTGCCGGCGATGAACGAGATCGCAACCAGGCAGTAAATCGTGCGCACCCAGACGTTGCGCCCACGCCCGCGCCTGGGCAGGCACGGTATGAAGCTCACTGCAATACAGCAATAAATCAGCGTTGGCACAGTGACTGCGCTTCCATGCACAGAATTCGTCAGTGCCGGTTGCCAGTTGTGCCAGCACGATGATGTCGATCAACAGCAGCGGCGGCTGCGGGCCGCGCATCGCCTGCATGACAGCGGTTTCAAGATGCGCGCTCAAGGGCAGGCCGGTGGCGACTACGCCGTGTGCGGTAAGCGCTGCGCACACTACCGCTTGTTGCTGTTCAGAAGCGAGCGCGAGAACAACCTGGCGCGACATGAGGGTTACTGTTTCACGCGCCAGCAGGCTTCAATCGGTGACCGCACCCTTGCTCGCCGTCGATACCAGGCGGGCGAACTTGGCCAGCGCGCCACGGGTGTAACGCGGCTTCGGCTGTTTCCATTTCTTTTTGCGCGCTGCGAATTCCTTCGCCGTTATATTCAGCTGGATCAGCAGTTTATGCGCGTCGATGGTGATCGAATCGCCTTCCTTGATCAGCGCGATCGGGCCGCCCTCGAAGGCTTCCGGCGCGACATGGCCGACGACCATGCCCCAGGTACCACCGGAGAAGCGCCCATCGGTGATCAGGCCGACGGATTCGCCGAGACCCTGACCGGTCAGTGCGCCGGTGGGTGCGAGCATTTCCTGCATGCCCGGACCGCCCTTCGGTCCTTCGTAGCGAATCACCACCACATCACCCGCCTTGATCTTTTTCGCCATGATGGCTTTCATTGTCGCGGCTTCCGAATCAAACACCCGTGCCGGCCCGGTGATCTTCGGCGATTTCAAGCCGGTGATCTTGGCGACGCAGCCTTCCGGTGCCAGGTTGCCTTTGAGGATCGCCAGGTGTCCTTGTTTGTACATCGGGTTGGACCACGGACGGATCACATCCTGATCGGTACGTGGCGCGTCCGGAATATTTTTCAGTTCCTGTGCCAGCGTGCGACCGGTGATGGTCATGCAGTCGCCATGCAGCAAGCCCTGCTTCAGCAGCATTTTCAGCACCTGCGGCACGCCACCGGCGCGATGGAAATCCACCGCGACATAACGGCCGGAGGGTTTCAGGTCGCACAGCACCGGCACCTTGCGCCGCACGCGCTCGAAATCGTCGATGGTCCATTTGACCTGGGCGGCATGAGCGATCGCCAGATAATGCAGCACGGCGTTGGTCGAGCCGCCGGTGGCCATGATCAATGCCACCGCGTTTTCAATCGATTTGCGCGTGACGATGTCGCGCGGCTTGATGTCCTGCTTGATGGCGTTGACCAGCAGCAGCGCGGAATGTGCGGCGGAATCGGCTTTTTCCGGATCCGGCGAGGCCATCTGCGACGAACCGAGCGCGCTCATGCCCAGCGCTTCAAACGATGACGACATGGTATTGGCGGTAAACATGCCGCCGCAGGCACCCACCGACGGGCAGGCGTTTTTTTCGATGCCGATGAAATCTTCATCGCTCATTTTCCCGGCAGAGTAGGCGCCGACGGCTTCAAACGCGCTGACCACGGTCAGGTCCTGGCCTTTCCAGCGGCCGGGTTTGATGGTGCCGGCGTAGACATAGATGGCCGGCACGTTCATGCGCAGCATCGCGATCATGCCGCCCGGCATGTTTTTGTCGCAGCCGCCGCAGACCAGCACGCCGTCCATGGCCTGACCATTGACGGCGGTTTCGATGCAGTCGGCGATGACTTCGCGCGACACCAGAGAATATTTCATCGCTTCGGTGCCCATGCCGATGCCGTCGGTGATGGTCGGCACACCAAACACCTGCGGCATCGCGCCTGCGCCCTGTAGCGCGGCGATGGCGCGGTCGACCAGCGGCTGGATGCCGGCGTTGCACGGGTTCATCGTCGAATGCCCGTTGGCGACGCCGACGATGGGTTTTTCAAAGTCGCGGTCACCGAAACCCACGGCGCGCAGCATGGCGCGATTGGGCGCGCGGGCGACGCCGGCGGTGATCAGGTGACTGCGTTTGTTCAGCGGCATGGTTTTTCTCCAATAAGTCGGCCGGTCATGCGACGATGGCTGTCGCGGCGGAAGACGTATAAGCGGAAGACGTATAATAAGGGCAGCATTTTATCGTATCCCTGTAATTTTCCGATCCATTTTTCCATCGCGCTTTTCGTCGAGCTTATTCCCTCATGTTTGTGCATCCCCAATTCGATCCCGTTGCGCTGCAACTCGGGCCGCTGGCCCTGCGCTGGTACGGCCTGATGTACCTGCTCGGCTTCGCGCTGATCTGGTTGTTCGGCCGCTATCGCATCGACCGCAATCCGGAAGGGGTATGGACCCGCAACGACCTCGACGACGTGTTGTTCTACGGCATCCTCGGCACCATCCTCGGCGGGCGGCTGGGCTACGTGCTGTTCTACAAATTCAGTGATTACCTGGCGACGCCGTGGAAAGTGTTTTATGTGTGGGAGGGCGGCATGTCCTTCCACGGCGGATTCCTCGGCGTGGTCATTGCGATGATCTGGTTTGCCCGCAGCCGCCGGCGAGACTGGCTGCAAATTACCGATTTCATCGCGCCGCTGGTGCCGCTGGGGCTGGCCGCCGGGCGCATGGGCAACTTTATCAACGCTGAACTGTGGGGCCGACCGGCGGATGTGCCGTGGGCGATGGTGTTTCCCAACGTCGATCGCATCGCGCGCCACCCGTCGCAGCTCTACGAATTTGCGCTGGAAGGCGTCGTGCTGTTCGCGATCCTGTGGTTATTCACGCTGAAACCGCGACCGCGCGGTGCGGCATCGGCGTTGTTCCTGATCGGTTACGGCGTGTTCCGTTTCGGTGTTGAGTACACCCGCGAACCCGACGGGTTCCTCGGTTTGCTGGCACTAGGATTTTCGATGGGGCAGTGGCTGTCACTGCCGATGATCGCTGCTGGGGCCGGGCTGTTGGCCTGGGCGTATACGTGGACGAGAAGCGGGATGAGAAGCGGGACGGGGACGGGGCCGCGCTGAACGGTTAGTTCAGCTTCTTCGGATCAACCTTGCGCGCCGTTTTTTCCGGCGTGCGTAGTGCCGCGCGGCGGTCGAGCAGGCGCTGGAAATTGTCGAGCGACAGCAGGTGCGTGTAAACGCGTGACAGCATGCCGTTGCGGGCGAGCTCCTGCAGCGTGGCGGCCGGCAACGCCTGCAGTTTTTCCTCGGAAATCCGGTGCATGCCGGTCAAGGCGATCGGCGCTTCACCCTGCGGCGCGACCTGCGCAGTAAAAGTCTCAAGCAATTGCAGTTCGTGCAGCTTCCGGCACAGTTCTTCGGTGCGCGCGAGGTCGGCCTCAAACTCAAACAGCAATTTGCGCAAATGATCCCAGACCGGCAGTGGCTCACCCTTGCTGTCGTAGAGGGCTTCACCCTTGGCGTTCACCGCGCGCTTTTCGACGCAGGCAATGCGCTCCGATTGTTCCTTGCCGTCGATAGTAACGCGGGTCATGCAGAACGGATAGCGCCGCACATAGGCCGGAAGGTAAACCCCGGCGTCCCAGGTTTCATTGTCGGCGACAAACAGATTCTGCTGCGCTTCGAGGCCGAGGATGGCCATCGCGACAAAGGTACTGCCGCCATCACCCGAAATAAAAGCGATCGGGTAATCATGGACCGCGGGAGCAAATTCGGTGAAGGACAGCGGCAGCGCCGTCAGGTTGCGGAACAGCACCGGCAGCCTGCGTTCCGCCGGCAGTAATACCTTGTGGGTTTTCGCCAGTGGGACGATTTCCTGGTAACCGTAGGGAGGATTGATGTCCAAAATGATTTCCGGGCTGTGTGTTGATCGATTATAGCCGCCGTTGCCGGCGATTTGCCGCATGCCCGCCGAGCGGGTAGAATCCGCCCTCTTTTCGGGGTGGTAGCTCAGCTGGGAGAGCGCCGCGTTCGCAATGCGGAGGTCGGGAGTTCGATCCTCCTCCACTCCACCAAGAAATCCCTTACGCCTTGAGGCGTAAGGGATTTGTCAGCGCAAACACAGTCAATCGGTTCGGGTGGCACAAACGTGTGCCTCAAACCAAGGTGTTTGCATGATTCGATTCAATTCCTACCTCAGACGGAACCGCTTCGGGATTTTCTACTTCCGGCGTGTCATCCCGCTCGATCTCAAGCCTTACTTCGCATTCCGGCAACTGTCCCGAAGCACTCTTACCTGTGATTCGCTGGAAGCGCGACGACTTGCGCTAAGCTTCAGCGCCTCAACTGAGCTTCTTTTCTCACGAATTCGCGAAATGACCAAAAAGACTAATCCTGAAATCATTCGGCAAGACTGGGTAACTGCGATTGAATTTAATAAGGATGGGTCAATAAAGTCGGTCGTAACCGACGCAACGGAAGATGAAGCGGATGCAGTAGCAAAGGTAGTTCCTGAGTTAATCAGGGCCGCTGTAGGGGCTGCACAGCCAGCATCCGTCATCCCAGAGGCCGTGCAACCACAGCCTCAGTTGTTCGAACAGATAGAGAAGTATCTGGATGAGCAGGAGCGGGGCGCAGGGTGGACGCTTCAAAGCGTTCAGGACATTCGTGGAGACTTTGAGCAGTTCAAATGGATTCTGGGCGATCTGCCGATCTCAAAACTTGGGCACGATCAGGTAAATCGGCTGCGAGACTTATTGATGCAACTCCCGGCCAGCATCAAGAAGAATCCAGAAACTCGCGGCAGATCAATTGAAGAAATTCTTGCGCTGGGTTTGCCACCACAGAGCCCATCAACAGTCAGAAAGAAGTGGGGCAGGCTGATTACGTTTTTTAATTGGCTTGAAGGCAAAGGGCTTGTTGATCGGAATTACGCGACTGGTAAGAAGCCGAAGGGTAAGGGGCAGAGCCACGAAAAATTCAGTCCGCAAGATTTAACGGCCTTGTTTGAATCAACGGAATACCAGACCGGCGCATTTGCTGAAGCATTTCAATACTGGCTGCCAGTGCTTGGGCTTTTCACGGGCTGTCGTCTTGAGGAGCTTGCCCAGTTACATCTTGCTGACATCCGACTAGACCGGGATACAGGAATCAATGTCTTTGATATCACCGACGAAATTGACGAAGAATCCGGCTCCACTACCATGAAGAATCTAAAAAACGAAACGTCCCGGCGCATTGTTCCCATTCACCAAGCTTTGGTTGATGCGGGGTTGCTGACTTACGTTGAGTCACTTAAGGCGGCAGGTCATGACCGACTCTTTCCCGAATTGCGCCCAGATTCAGTTGGGAAGGTTAGTCCGCGAGTTTCGGAATGGTTTCCTGGAAAAAAATTCCTCAGCATGTCCCTCCACTCACTGCCGTTTTTCTAGGACTCCAGCTTCCACCAACTTATTGGGTAGGAATAATGGCAAAAAAGAGAAAACCCCTTAAATTACTGGAAGAAAACTGGAAATAAACGGAAATCGGTTCGGCATCCCCTTGATTTTTATGCATATGTCATGATTTAAATTGATGCTGTTTTTTACCCCTTAATATAAGGTTTGAAATTATTCGTGATGAATAATGGTCAAGAAACAGCTTATTCGTATACCAATAACGATTATTGGTAACGAATAATTGAGGCGCGCTCATTCTTGAATGTCTGATCTATAAGTATCGTTTTCCACATCGCGGGGTTTGACGATATGCGAACTTAAAGCCGGTTCTGGAGCAACGGCGGGCGGATACTCAGCGCTTTGTTAATGGGTTGCGCGGTCAGTTTGAGGGCTTCCGACTCCGTGGCCTTTCGCAACGAACCATTGTCGCTGAGCTGAATCATCTTGGAATAAAGGCGCAACGGGGTGGCCCGACTTTGGGTTTCTGGCTTGGAAGCGGTCAATCGGCAGCTAGGTGTGGCCCGCGTATTCGACTTGTCAGCGACGCCCTTCTTCCTGCGAGGATCGGGCTATGCAGAGGGAACACTGTTCCCCTGGACAATGAGCGATTTCTCCCTGATGGATGCTATCGAGTGCGGTATCGTCAAGCTGCCTCGCGTTCCAATTGCGGACAACATCCCCGGCAACGAAATGCCGATGTTCCGCAATCTGTGGGAGCATATTCGCGCCAAGATGCCGAAGAAGGGACGCGGTAAGTCGGATGCGCTCAATCCGCTGAGTCTCCCGCCGCAATTGCAGACTGCGTTAGAAGCACTTTATGGGCACTACGAGAAGACCTACAAGCTCTGGCAGGACTCGGGGATCAAGGTGCCGCCGTGCTTCATCGTGGTGTGCAACAACACATCGGCGTCGAAGCTGGTCTATGACTTCATTTCCGGATTCCAGCGAGAAAACGACGACGGCTCAACCACGCTGGAAAACGGCAGGCTCGCATTGTTTCGGAACTTCGATGAGCACGGCAATCCGATACCCAGGCCCAATACGCTGCTGATTGACAGCGAGCAACTCGAATCCGGTGAAGGGCTGCACTCGCGCTCGCGACCAGCTTTTGGTTACAAGCGTTAAACCTGCGTCTGAGTTTCTGGACGATCTGCGTCTGGAGTAGATGTTTCTGATGCCGAAGTGCCGGTAGTTGAGTTTGGTCGTGTCGTGCTGTAAATTCGTTCTGTTTAGTGGCACAAACAAGTGGCACAAACCAGACTGACTGCCACCCAAGTCTGGTTTGACTGATTTTCTGTAAGTGCTTGATTGGTAAGAGCTGGGAGAGCGCCGCGTTCGCAATGCGGAGGTCGGGAGTTCGATCCTCCTCCACTCCACCAAAATATAAAAGCCGCCGCAGGGCGGCTTTTATATTTTGGTGGAGTGGCGGCTGGTGAGAACTCCCCCGAGTTCGACCAGCGCAGTCCGGGGGACTGCGCGCAGGACGCCCTATCGCCCGAGGGCGATAGAGCGCCTCCTCCAACTCGAGAAATAGCGAATAGCGAATTCAACCACAAGCCCCGTGGTGCTTAACGCTGCTGCGCTGGCTAAATTTCGCCCATCAAGTTGAAAATAGCGCAAAGGTCCCCCGATCATGTCCAGCAAATCGACAATACGTGCAGCCACCACCACCGGCGATACGCGCTGGGCGGCGGTAGTGACGCGCGATCCGGAGGCGGACGGGCGATTTTTTTATTCGGTCAAAACGACCGGCGTGTATTGCCGCCCGTCCTGCGCGTCCCGCACGGCGCGACCGGAAAATGTGGTTTTCCATGCGACCGCTGCGGCTGCCGAGCGGGCGGGTTTCCACCCTTGCAAACGCTGCAGGCCGGACCAGCCGACCGGAGTGCAGGCGGCGCGGGTGACGGAATTGTGCCGGTTGATTGAACGCGCCGAACAGGCGCCCAGCCTTGCAGCACTGGCACAACATGCGGGGCTGAGTCCCTGGCATCTGCATCGTGTGTTCAAGGCGGTGACGGGCCTGACGCCCAGGGCCTACGCTGCGGCGCATCGCGCGCAGCGCGTCAAAGCCGGACTGCGCAAGGGTGCCACAGTGACCGAGGCGATTTACGCCGCCGGCTACAACTCCAGTGCTCGGTTTTATGAACAATCGAACGCGGTACTGGGCATGACACCGGCCCGTTATCGTGCCGGCGGCGCTGATACCGCCATCCGGTTCGCCGTCGGGCAATGCACGCTGGGCGCGATTCTGGTGGCCGCCAGCGCGCGCGGCATCTGCGCCATTCTGCTGGGGGATGACCCCGATGCACTGGTGCGCGAACTGCAGGACCGTTTCCCGCGTGCCGAACTGGTGGGTGGTGACGCCGGGTTTGAGCGCTGGGTGGCGCTGGTCGTGGGTTTCGTCGAACAACCCCGGCTGGGGCTGGAATTGCCACTGGATGTGCGCGGCACTGCTTTCCAGCAACGCGTGTGGCAGGCGCTGCAAAAAATTCCAGTCGGAACCACCGCGAGCTATACCGAAATTGCGCAGCGCATCGGCGCACCCAAATCCGTACGCGCCGTGGCCGGCGCCTGTGCGGCCAACACGCTGGCTGTAGCGATCCCCTGCCATCGCGTTGTGCGCAATGACGGTGGGCTGTCAGGTTATCGCTGGGGCGTTGTCCGCAAACGTGCGTTGCTTGAGCTCGAGGCTCAGGGCTGATCACGACGTCGCAGTTACTTTTTTACTTGCCGAACATCCAGTCCGGCACCGCGCCCCACAGCGCCGCGATGCCGAGCAGTGCAAAAATTGACGCCGCAATTGCGTGGACGACCGTTGGTGAAATTTTGCGGGTGACGATCTCGCCGAGCAGCACAGCGGGCACATTGGCAATCATCATGCCCAGCGTGGTGCCGAGCACCACGGCGGTCAGCGCATCGAAGCGAGCCGCCAGCGCAATGGTGGCGATCTGTGTCTTGTCGGCCATCTCGGCGAGGAAAAACGCAATCACCGTGGCACCGAATACGCCCAGCGGCGCACGCGGCGTTTCCGTTGCGGCGGGATCGAGTTTGTCGGGAATCAGCATCCATACCGCCATGCCTAGAAACGACAGGCCAAGAATCCAGCGCAGCGCATCAGCGCCGAGGAGTGCTGCGCCCCAGGCGCCGACGGTGCCGGCAAGGGCGTGATTGGCCAGGGTCGCCACCAGGATGCCAGCGATGATCGGCCACGGTTTTTTGAAACGCGCGGCCAGCACCAGCGCCAGCAACTGGGTTTTGTCGCCGATTTCAGCGAGCGCGACGATACCGGTGGAAATTAAGAATGCGTCCATGGGGGGCGTGATGCAGGGCGCGGACTGTAGCCGAACCCGTCCTGTGTCGCAATGCGCAGCGGGTCCGTATGCTGTGAGACATGCATGGTTTGCAGTCGCGCATTTGGGTAAGCTGTACGTACACGGGCTGGCAGGCGTGATCACTGCTTTATTCGGCGCATAATAATTAAATAAAAACAATTACTTATGTTTTCCGCGCTGCGACGCTAACCGCATGGATAAACAACGATGACCACAGACCATGACAACAGCCATGCCGCGCTGCTGGCGCAGAGCGTCGGCGATTTTGTAAAACGCGGCGCGGATCTGCCGCGGGTGCGAGCGCTGGCGCAAACTCATGCCGAATTCGATCGCGCGCAATGGAAGCAACTGGCCGAACTGGGCTGGCTGGGTGTGCTGGCGCCGGAATCCTGCGGCGGTCTCGGCCTGGGCCTGGCTGAAGCGGCGATTGTTGCCGAAGGCCTGGGCCGCGCGCTGACGCCGGAACCGTATACCGCCGTTGCCGTGCTGGCAGCGCGCGCGCTTGAATATTCCGCCGACACCCCCTTGCGCAATGAATTGCTGAGTGGCCTCGTCAGTGGTGAAGGCATACCAATGGTGGCCTGCCACGAACAGGCGGACGATGTCGCTGCCACTCGGATTGCGACCACCGCGACACCTTTCGAAGGCGGCTTCCGCGTTAACGGGCAAAAACAATTCGTCATCGGCGCCGCCGGCGCCGACGGTTACATCGTCAGCGCGCAGGCTGCCGGTGAACTGCAACTGCTGTGGATTCCGCGAGATGCCGCCGCTTGTGCCACGGAGCTGATTGCGCTGGCTGACGGTCGCAGTTACGGCACGGTGACACTGCGGGACGTGGCGGTGCCGCGTGACCATGTGCTGGCCTCCGGCAAGGCGGCGCGCGGCGCGCTGGCCCGTGCGTTAGATCATGCGGCGGCGATTGCTTCGGCGGAGCTGGTGGGCGTGATGAAATGCGCGCACGAGATGAGTCTCGAGTACATGAAAACGCGAGTGCAGTTCGGCAAGGCCATCGGCAGCTTCCAGGCGCTGCAGCATCGTGCCGTCGATCTCTACATCCAGCAGGAACTCGCCGACGCGGTGTTGCGTGAAGTGGTGGCACAGCTCGACGCCGCCCCCGACGACCACATGCGCGCGTTGCACGCCAGCCGCGCCAAATCGCGCTGCGCCGATGCCGCGCTGGCGATCACCCGCGCGGCCATCCAGTTCCACGGCGCGATCGGTTTCACCGAGGACTGCGACGTCGGTTTATATGTGAAGCGGGCGATGACGCTGTCCGCTTGGCTGGGCAACGGTCGCGCCCACCGCATGCGCTATGCACAACTGTCGGTGCAAGCCGCCGGGGAGGCCGCATGAAGGACTGGAATACAATGGATGACGAAGTTTTCCGCATGGAGGCGCGTACATTTTTTGAAAGCGAATTTCCCCGTGAATTCCGTTTCCTGCCGCGGCGCATGCGCTGGGCGGAATGCCGTGACTGGTACCTGAAACTGTCGAAAAAGGGCTGGATCGCGCCGAACTGGCCGCGCGAGCACGGCGGCATGGGTTTGTCGCCGGCAAAACTGCTGATTTATTTCGAGGAAACCGAGCGCGCCGGTGTAGGGCGCATGCCCGATCAGGGGTTGACCATGGTCGGGCCGACGCTGATCCGTTTCGGCAACGATGCGCAACGCGCATTCTTTCTGCCGAAAATCATCGCCGGTGATGCGATCTGGTGCCAGGGTTATTCCGAACCCAATGCCGGTTCGGATCTGGCCAGTCTGCGTACCGAGGCAGTATTGGAGGGTGACGATTACGTCATCAACGGCAGCAAGATCTGGACTTCGATGGCGCATGACGCGACGCATATCTATGTGCTTGTGCGCACCGACAAGCAGGCGAAGAAAAAGCAGGAAGGCATCAGTTTCCTGCTGGTCGACATGAAAACTCCGGGCATCACGCTGCGCACCATCCGCAACATCGCCGGCCATGAAGAGTTCTGCCAGGTTTTTTTCGACAACGTGCACACGCCGAAAAAGAACCTGGTCGGCGAACTGCACAAGGGCTGGACCATCGCCAAAGGCCTGCTCGGTTTCGAGCGGCTGAACATCGGCAGCCCGCGGCGACCACTGCAGGCGCTGGAAAAACTCGAAGCGCTGGCCGAGGCGCGCGGCCTGATCAATGACGCCGCGTTTGCTGAGCGGCTGACGCAACTGAAACTGGATCTGGCTGACCTTGGTTCGCTCTACGGGCGCTATGTCGAACGGGCACGCCGCGGCGAAGCGTTGGGCCAGGATGTATCAATGCTCAAGGTGTGGTCGATGGAAACTTACCAGCGTCTGTCCGAACTGCTGATCGAAGCCGCGGGTGATTACGGCGCCATCGACGGTGAAGTCGCCATGAACGGGGCCAGTATCGATGTGCTGTCCCCCTTCTACAACTCGCGGCCGGGCACGATCTACGGCGGCTCCAACGAAATCCAGCGCAACATCCTCGCCAAGTACGTGCTCAATCTGCCGTCCTGACGCCGACTGACCCAACCATGGCACGCGCGCGGGCGGCGGCTGCCGCACCTCACCCTTCGCTGTCCGGACTCAGCGCCGGCACGCTGACTCGGCTGGGTAAACTCGGCATCGCGCGCCGCTTCGATCTGGTGCTGCATCTGCCGCTGCGTTATGACGACGAAACCAGTATTTGCCCGATTGCTGATGCGCAGCCCGGGCAGGAGCTGCTGGTGCAGGGCACGGTCACCGACTGCGATATCAAGTACCGTCCGAAGCGGCAACTGGTGTGCCGCATCAGCGACGGCAGCGGCGAATTGACGCTGCGTTTCCTCAATTTTTATGGCAGCCAGGTGAAAACACTGGCGCCGGGGAATATGGTGCGCGTGTTCGGCAGCGTGCGCCTCGGGCATTTCGGCGCCGAGATGGTCCACCCGCGCTACCGCGTGGTGGTCGCTGATGCGCCGGTTGCCCAGGTGCTGACACCGATCTACCCGACCACTGCGGGCATGGGTCAGGACAGCTTGCGCCGCCTGATTGCGCGCGCGCTGGACAGCGAATCGCTGGCAGAAACACTGCCGTCAAGCCTGCTCGAATCCCTGGGGCTGCCGTCCTTCGAAGCAGCGGTGCGCCTGTTGCACAACCCGCCACCCGATATTGCACAAGCGGCATTGCAGGGCCGCGTGCATCCGGCCTGGCGGCGCATGAAATTCGATGAACTCTTGGCGCAGCAATTGTCGATGCGCGTGCACTATCGCCGTCGTCGTGCGGCCGGAGCAGCGGTACTGAAGGCACGCGGCAAACTGGTGAATGCTTTGTTGCAGCGTCTGCCCTTCCAGCTGACCCGCGCGCAGAACACAGTGCTGGCACAGATTCGTGAAGACATCGGTGAGGCGCATCCCATGCAGCGGCTGTTGCAGGGCGACGTCGGCAGCGGCAAGACCGTGGTGGCTGCGCTGGCGGCACTACAGTGTGTGGAGAACGGTTATCAGGCGGCAGTGATGGCGCCGACGGAAATTCTCGCCGAACAGCATTACCGCAAATTCACCGAGTGGCTGGCGCCGCTCAATGTCAGGGTGGCATGGATTGCCGGCGGCGTTAAAAAAAGTGATAAAAAACAATGGCTTAGTGAGATTGAGCGGGGCGACGCGCAAATCGTCGTCGGCACTCACGCACTGTTCGAAGAAGAAGTAGTGTTCAAGAACCTCGGCCTCGCGGTGATCGACGAGCAGCATCGCTTCGGTGTGCATCAGCGCCTCGCACTGCGCGCTAAGGGATCAAACAAGAGTGGACAGAAGGACAGGCAACCGCACCAGCTGATGATGAGCGCGACACCGATCCCGCGCACGCTGGCGATGAGTTATTACGCCGACCTTGATGTCTCTGTGATCGATGAGCTGCCGCCCGGCCGCACACCGGTGGTGACCAAGCTGGTGGCGGAGGAGCGGCGCGATGAAGTGATCCAGCGTGTGCGCGATGCCTGTGTCGACGGCCGCCAGGCGTACTGGGTGTGTCCGCTGATTGAGGAATCGGAAACACTGCAATTGCAGACCGCGCTGGATACCCATGCCCACCTGCAGCAGACCTTTCCCGAATTGCGCGTCGGCTTGGTCCACGGCCGTTTGAAGTCCGCGGAAAAGCAGCAGGTGATGACGGCATTCAAGAATGGCGAAGTGCAGTTGCTGGTGGCAACTACGGTGATCGAAGTCGGCGTCGACGTGCCCAATGCCTCGCTGATGGTGATCGAACACGCCGAGCGCATGGGCCTGTCACAGATGCACCAGTTGCGCGGCCGCGTCGGGCGTGGTGCGGCGGAGAGCACCTGTGTGCTGCTCTACCAGGGCAAACTCACGCCAAATGCACGAGAGCGACTGAAGGTGATCTACGAACATACCGACGGCTTCGAGATTGCGCGGCATGATTTGAATCTGCGCGGGCCCGGGGAGTTGTTGGGCGCGCGGCAGAGCGGGGTGCCGATGTTGCGGTTTGCGGATTTGGCCTTGGATCTGGATTTGCTGGATGCGGCGCGGGATGCGGCGGAGATGCTTTTGCGGGATGAACCGGATGCGGCTAAGGCGCATTTGGCGAGGTGGCTTGGTGGGAGGAATGAGTATTTGAAGGTTTGATTTGCCAAAAACCGTTCGCCCTGAGCTTTCGAAGGGTGAGTTGTGCTTCAAGTTCGCCGGGGGTAGCCCGGCGGCTAGTCACTTTCTCTTGCTTCGCCAAGAGAAAGTAACCAAAGAGAAGGGGCGCCCCGGACTCGGAGTCGCGAAGCGTGGAGCGGGTAGGGGCGCCGGCGGCTGCGTTCAACAATCGTGCACCGGAGCGCCGACGTCTGCTCCCGCAAACGGGCCTGCGGCTAACGAGTCGCAGCCGTCCCCAGGCTCGCCGGTCCTTCGGACTTCCCTGTGCTGCTCGCCGATTCAGGCGGCTGCGGAACTCGCCCTTGCCTTCGGCAAGGACTCAGACAGTCCTCGCCGAAGGCCCCTGAACCGGCTGCGCTGCTCGGCGGCTCACATGGGGAGCCGGGTGGGGGATCACGTTATTCAGAATGATGATGCGATAATGTTTGCTTAGAGATTGCACTGCCGTGAAACAAATTCCTCAAGATAATTGTTGGTGTTCCGCACCCGTCGCTGCCGGCGCATTGCGCCGCTGGCTGACCGATCCCGGCTCTTTGACGGCGCGTCTGCAACGGTATGCCGGGGAGATCAAGGTCAAGGTGTTGTTCCAGGGTCTGCGCCGGGCGAATCGTGACGAGGCTTTTTTGTTTGCTGCGCCGGACAAGTGCGTGATGGTGCGCGAGGTGTTGTTGTTACGCGGAACTACACCGCTGGTGTTTGCGCACACGGTGTTTGCCGCCGGCGGTTTGCGCGGCGCCTGGCGCGGCATTGCCGGGCTGGGCAACCGGCCACTGGGAGCGGCGCTGTTTGCTGATCCGCGGATTGCGCGGTTTCCGCTGCGGCAGAAAAAACTGCCGCGCACGCATCCCTTGTATCGTCGTGCTGCGGAGCAGCTGAAAAAAATGCCACCGCCATTATGGGCGCGGCGTTCGATATTTGCTGCGGGCAAATCCCCTATACTGGTCAGTGAAGTCTTCTTGCCGGCAATCAACGACTTGTGACACTGACGCTCAAAGAACGGCTTACCGCTTACGAAAAGCTGATGCGGCTCGACAAGCCCATCGGCATTTTGCTGCTGCTGTGGCCGACATTGTGGGGCTTGTGGTTCGCCGCGGGCGGGTTGCCGCCGCCGGACGTGGTGCTGATATTTTTCACCGGCACCGTGCTGATGCGCTGCGCCGGTTGCGTGGTCAATGATTACGCCGACCGCAACTTCGACCCCCATGTTGAACGCACCAAAGACCGTCCCCTGGCTGCCGGCGTGATCCGTCCGGCGGAAGCGCTGGTACTTGCGGCGGTATTGATGCTGATCGCGCTCGGCCTGGTGTTGTTGCTCAGTCCGCTGACCATCAAGCTCGCCTGTATTGCGGCGGTGATTGCCATCATCTATCCGTATGTGAAGCGGGTGTTTCCCTTGCCGCAGGTGTGGCTGGGCATTGCCTTCGGCTTCGGCATTCCGATGGCCTACGCTGAACTGTGGCATGCACTGCCCCGAGTGGCCTGGCTGCTGCTGATCGCAAACGTGTTCTGGGCCATTGCCTATGACACCGCCTACGCCATGGTCGACCGCGATGATGACCTGAGAATTGGTGTGAAATCCTCAGCCATCCTGTTTGGTCGTTACGATGTGGCCGGCGTGATGGCAGCGCACGCGGTATTTATCGGCTTGATGGCCTGGATCGGCTGGTGGCAAATGCGCGACGTGTTTTATTTCGCCGGGCTGGCAATGGCGGTGGCGCTGGTGCTGTACCAGTACCGGCTCATCCGCGGACGCACCCGCGAGGGCGCATTCAAGGCATTTCTCAACAACAACTGGGTGGGTTGCGTGATTTTTATCGGACTGGTCGCTGATCTGTGGTTTGGCACCCGGATGCTGCGATGAGTTATCGCGATTTGCGTGATTTCATCGCCGGTCTTGAACGCAGCGGTGAACTGAAACGAATTGCTGTCGAAGTCGATCCGCGGCTGGAGATGACGGAAATCTGCGACCGTGTGCTGAAGCAGGGCGGTCCGGCACTGTTATTCGAAAAGCCGCGAGGTCAGCAAGCAGGTCACAGCATCCCCGTGCTGGCCAACCTGTTCGGCACGCCGCAGCGTGTGGCCCTGGGCATGGGCCGCGATTCGGTGGCGGCTTTGCGCGAACTTGGGCAATTGCTCGCGCAACTGAAAGAGCCCGAACCGCCGAAGGGCCTCAAAGACGCGTGGGACAAGCTGCCGCTGCTGCGCCAGGTGCTGACGATGCAGCCGCGCGAAGTCAAGAATCCGCTGTGTCAGGAAATCGTGTGGGAGGGTGCAGACGTCGATCTCGCGCGCCTGCCGATCCAGACCTGCTGGCCCGGTGACATCGGCCCGCTGATTACCTGGGGCCTGACGGTGACGCGCGGCCCGCAAAAGGCGCGGCAGAACCTCGGCATCTACCGGCAACAGGTGATCGGCCGCAACAAACTGATCATGCGCTGGCTGGCGCAGCGCGGCGGCGCGCTGGATTATCGCGACCACTGCCTGGCGCATCCGCGCGAGCCCTTTCCGGTGGCGGTGGCGCTGGGGGCGGATCCCGCGACCATGCTCGGTGCGGTGACACCGGTGCCGGACGCGCTGTCCGAGTACCAGTTCGCCGGTTTGCTGCGCGGCGAAAAAACCGAAATCGCAAAATGCCTGACGCATGATCTGAAAATCCCCGCGCGCGCCGAGATCGTGCTCGAAGGCTTCATCCATCCCAATGACACCGCGCTTGAAGGCCCGTTCGGCGACCACACCGGTTATTACAACGAGCAGGAACGTTTCCCGGTGTTTACCGTCGAGCGCATCACCATGCGCCGCGATCCGATATACCACTCGACCTACACCGGCAAACCGCCGGATGAACCGGCGGTGCTGGGCGAGGCACTGAACGAAGTGTTCGTGCCGCTGCTGGTCAAACAGTTTCCGGAAATTGTCGATTTTTATCTGCCACCCGAAGGCTGCTCGTACCGTATCGCCTGCGTCAGCATGAAAAAACAGTATCCGGGCCACGCCAAGCGCGTGATGTTCGGTATCTGGAGTTTCCTGCGTCAATTCATGTACACCAAGTTCATCATCGTCACCGATGACGACATCAATGTCCGTGACTGGAAGGAAGTACTATGGGCGCTGACCACCCGTGTCGATCCGCGGCGCGATACGCTGATCGCCGATGCGACACCAATCGATTACCTCGATTTTGCCAGCCCGGTGAGCGGACTCGGTTCAAAAATGGGCATCGATGCCACCAATAAATGGCCTGCGGAAACGAATCGTGAGTGGGGCACGCCGATAGCGATGAGCGAGGATGTGAAGCAGCGGGTAGATGCGCTGTGGGCATCGCTGCGGCTTTAGGCTGCACTCGCGGAACATCATCGGCGATTGCAGACCATGAGTGCTGTCCTGCTCCTCAAGTTGTTTCTCGTGCCGGCGCTGATTGCGCTGGTGACACTGGCCGGCCGGCGCTGGGGTCCGGCGGTGGCCGGCTGGCTTTCGGCGTTTCCGATCGTCGCCGGCCCGATCCTGTGGTTCATTGCGATTGAGCAGGGCGCGGCCTTCGCGGCGAGGGCGGCGGTCGGCACGCTGTCGGCCGTGCTGGCGATGCTGGCCTTTGGTCTCAGTTATGCCTGGGCGGCTATCCGCTATCCATGGCCGTTGAGTCTGCCGCTCGCCTATGTCGGCTATGCCGCGGCCGTCGTCATGCTGGATCTGTGGAATGCCAGCACGCTGTGGGTGGCGGGTCTCGTCGTACTGGCGGGGCTGTTTCTCGCGCCGCGACTTTATCCCGCTTTGCCGGCAGCGGCTAAGGCGGAGTTAAAACCGCCCAATGACATGCTGCTGCGCATGGGCCTCGGCGCGCTGCTGGTCCTGCTGGTCACCCACTTCGCGGCCAGTCTGGGGCCGGACCTGAGTGGTGTGTTTGCGATGTTTCCGGTGATGGGTACCGTGCTCGTATTGTTCACGCATCGCAGCGCCGGTGCGGCTGCCACGGTCCAGTTGTTGCGTGGCATGGTGCTGGGTTTTTACGCTTTCGGCACGTTCTGCGTGGTTCTGGCCTGGGCCTTGTCCGCCACCGGTGTCGGTCTGGCGTTTTTGTACGCGCTGGCGGCCGCAGCAGTGATCCAGTTGTTGTCGCGCCTCTGGTTGATGCGTTATCGCGCGGTGATCGCACGCAACTAAAAAACGGGAGCCCTGCGAAGTTGCCGGGTTACTTCCTGCTGCCGCGCCGCTGTTCCTGCCGTCCGCAGCAGTTGCTGCTGTCGCGGTTGTGTACCCAGCCCAGCATCGCATCCTGCGCCGCCTGCGCGTTGAACGCATTGGCGTGATTGACCATGAATACCACCACGGCGCGATTGCCCTGCGCATCAAGCACATAACCGGCGATCGAGCGCACGCCCGACAGCGACCCGGTTTTGACATGCGCCTGGCCGGCGACCTCTGCGCTTTTCAGGCGGCGGCGCAAGGTGCCGTCGATCGCGGCCACCGGCAACGAGGCCATCAACTCCGGCATCACCGGACTGGCGTAAGCGTTCAACAGCACGGCACCGAGGTTGAGCGCGCTGATGCGCTCGATGCGTGAAAGTCCCGAACCGTTCTCCAGCACCAGTTCCGGCACGGCGAGGCCCTTCAGCGCCAGCCATTGTTTGACACTGTTCGCAGCGGCGGCGGTGGTGGCGCCATTATTCATGGCCAGTGACAGGAACAACTGTCGCGCCATCACGTTGTTGGAATATTTGTTGACGTCGCGGACGATTTCCGAGAGCGACAAGGAGCGCGCAGTAGCCAGGCGGCGCGCCTGATCGGGCGTGGCGCCGTCACGCACCTGTCCGCTGAACGTGCCGCCCAGGTCTTTCCACAATTGTGTGAATAACGCGCCGATGTACTGGCGATGGCCCATGACGCTGAAGCTGCGCATGCCTTCGCCGCAGTCGAGTGCATAAGTACCATTGAAGGTGAGTCGCGCTGAATCGGCATTGCCCTGTGAATCCAGCCGCAGCTTGCCGACCCAGTCGCCACAGGGGCCATCGACGAGTTTCAGATTGTTGATGACCTGCACCTGCGGCAGCGGCGGTTCGGTGGCGATGCGCACCGTGCGCGAAGCTGCGTCGGGGATGAATGTCAGCGTGACGGCCTTGAAATTGACCAGCAGCGCACTGGGCCCGGTGTTGTAAGGGCGCGTGGGCTGATCATCGAATGCGCCGGGGTCCTGCAGTTCTTCAGCGAACAGCCGGCGGTCGAGCACCAGATCACCGCGGATTTCGCGCACGCCACGCGCGCGCAGACTGCGCAGCAGCAGCCAGAAATTTTCCAGCGTCAGTTTCGGATCGCCGGAACCTTTCAGGTAGAGGTTGCCGGCCAGCACGTCCTGCGTCAGCGTGCCGTCGGTCAGCACGTCGGTGTTCCACACGTAAGCCGGGCCCAGCAGTTCGAGTCCGGCATAGGTGGTCAGCAGTTTCATGCTCGACGCGGGATTCAGCGCCCGCTCGGCGCCGATGGCCAGCACGGGTTGTTCAGCTCCGATTTCATGGACATAGACGCCGATCGCCGATTCGGGAATGCCGGCCTGGGCCAGCGCGCGGGTGACGGGTTCGGGCAGGGTGGTTGCCGGTTGTGCGGCTGCGGTCAGCGGTAACAGCAATGACAGAACAGCCAGGCAGCGCGAAATGATCAAGATATTTTTTCCAGTATGGCGAGGGTTCGGGTCGCGAGCAGTTCAATCTCGGCGTCGTTAATACTGTAAGGCGGCATGAAATAAACCGTGTTGCTGATCGGGCGCAGCAGCAGTTCATGCGCCAGTGCAGCCTCGAAAAAATGCCGGCTGAAGGCCGGGCCGGCACTGTCGACTTCGAAGGCCCAGATCATGCCGGTCGAACGGAAATGGCGCACCCGCGGATGTGCTGCCAGTTTTTTGGTCGCCGCAGTCATTCGTTGCGCTTTGCCGCGATTGGCGGCAATGACGTCATCCTGTTTAAAGATGTCCAACGTCGCCAGCGCTGCGCGGCAGGCCAGCGCGTTGCCGGTATAGGAATGCGAATGCAGGAAGCCGCGGGTGACGGATTCGTCGTAAAACGCCTGGTAAATGTTGTCGCGGGTCATCACCACCGATAGCGGCAGGTAACCGCCGGTGATGCCCTTGGACAGGCACAGGAAGTCGGGCTTGATGTCTGCTTGTTCGTGCGCAAAAAAAGTACCAGTGCGACCGAAACCGGTCATGATTTCATCAACAATCAGGTGCACGCCGTAGCGGTCGCACAGCGCGCGGGCCTGGCGCAAGTATTCCGCGTCGTACATCGCCATGCCGGCGGCGCCCTGCACCAGCGGTTCGACGATCAGTGCCGCGGTGCGGGCGTGGTGCTGTTCCAGATGAAGTTCCAGTACCTGCGCGCATTGCAGCGCATGGTCGTGCGCCGATACGCCGGCGGCAGCCTGCCGCCAGTCGGGGCTGGGCACCTGCGTGCTGTGGCGCAGCAGCGGGGCGTAAGTGTCCTTGAACAGCGCGACATCGGTGACCGACAGCGCACCCAGGGTTTCGCCGTGATAACTGCCGGCGATGCTGATAAATTCGGTTTTGTCCGGCCGGCCGGTATTTCGCCAGAAATGGAAACTCATTTTCAGCGCGATCTCGGTGGCCGAGGCGCCGTCGCTGCCGTAGAAACAGTGGCCCAGTGCCCCGCCGGTCAGTGCCGACAGCCGTTCCGACAGCGCCACCACCGGTTCGTGGGTGAAGCCGGCGAGCATCACATGCTCCAGCCGCTGCAATTGGTCAATGATTGCTGCGTTGATGCGTGGCTCGGCGTGGCCGAACAGGTTGACCCACCAGGAACTGATGGCGTCGAGATAGCGTTTGCCGTCGCAGTCGTAGAGCCAGCAGCCCTGGGCGCGGGCGATGGGCACGATGGGCAGCGTTTCGTGCTGCTTCATCTGCGTGCACGGATGCCACACCGCGGTGCGGCTGCGTTCTAGCAGCACAGTGTTGCGAGTGCTGGTTTGCATTTCAAGGGCGCTCTAATTAATACTTAATAGCGTTCAACCGATTTGCTTGGCAGCCGTTATACGCTTTATGCAGTATGGACAGCCGTTTGTTGAACGGTGCCGCACAGTGGCACCGAATTTGCTCTGAATGTTTTCGGCAGTAGTTGTTGTTGAGTTTAACAGCACGCTAAAGGAGATGTTTGCGCATGCAGATTCTCGAACGCATTGAAGGCCAGATGTCCGCCACCGGCCTGCCGCTCGTCGGCATTACCCTCGCCGCTGTGCCTTGTCCCGACACCCCGGTGATCCTGACGCTGCACTGGCACGGCTTCATCAAACAGAAACTGGCCGAGCTCGAAGAGGCGGAAACCGTGGGCTACACGCCGATTCCCAGTTCATCGCTGCAATTGAATGACCGCTGGCGTGACCTGATGGCGGTGGATCAGGCGGCGATGGAAGCCGCCTGGGCACTGGGTGCCTGGGATGTGGCGCGCGCCGAACGCCCGGCCTGCTTCCGCGCCGGAGCGGCGGAGAACGAAGAGCTGGAGTGCATGCAGGCTTTCGGCACCTATCCCTGCAACGTCAATGGCGCCCAGGTTGCGGTGTGCGATGCGCCGGATCTCGATGATCTGCTCGAACTGGCCGCGGAGCGCGGGTATCTGCTGTGGGCCTTCCGCCCGGTGCGCGGTGGCATCTGGAAGGATTACGCCGACGACGCCACCCTGTCCGAAGAAGGCCGCCGCCCGCTGCCATGCCCGCACGCACCGGTTCCACCGAGCTGTGCCGGCAAGCGCAAAACGGTTTATAGATTTGGCATCCCGACCCACCGGACGTTACCCGTCGTGAGGGATAATAAGCACTAACCCATTGTTTTAATTACGATTTTATCGTAAGCGAGTACTTACACCCAGAGGGGCCGTGATCCGGCCCCTCTTGCTTTCTGGCGGTACATCTCTATCATTAGCACTCGCTTGAGCCGAGTGCTAACAATATCGGTTCGCGGTTTATCAGGGGTTACCTAGCGGTTACCTCTGTTAGTTACCTGTTTACCAACCGATCCTTGAGGAGATGTACCCATGAAGATTCGCCCGTTGCACGACCGCATTATCGTGAAGCGGCTGGAAGAAGAGCGTAAGACTGCTTCCGGCATCGTGATTCCTGACACCGCAGCTGAAAAGCCGGATCAGGGTGAAGTCAAAGCTGTAGGCAAAGGCAAAAAAGGCGATGACGGCAAGGTCATCCCGCTCGACGTCAAAGTCGGCGACCGCGTCCTTTTCGGCAAATACTCCGGCCAAACCGTCAAAGTTGAAGGTGACGAGCTGCTGGTGATGCGCGAAGAAGACATCATGGGCGTCGTCGAGTAATTCACCAAAATCACCAAGAATATCCAGGAGATTTCACAATGGCAGCTAAAGACGTCAAATTCCACGAGCCGGCACGGCAGAAAATCATTGCCGGCGTCAACATTCTGGCTGACGCAGTTAAAGTCACCCTCGGCCCGAAAGGCCGTAACGTAGTGCTCGAGCGCAGCTTCGGCGCCCCGACCGTGACCAAGGACGGCGTATCTGTCGCCAAGGAAATCGAACTGAAAGACAAGTTCGAAAACATGGGCGCGCAGATGGTGAAAGAAGTCGCTTCCAAGACTTCCGACATCGCCGGCGACGGCACCACCACCGCCACCGTGCTGGCACAAGCCATCGTTCAGGAAGGCATGAAGTACGTCACCGCCGGCATGAACCCGATGGACCTGAAGCGCGGCATCGACAAGGCAGTGACCGCCATCGTTGGCGAGCTGAAAAAACTGTCCAAGCCCTGCACCACCAGCAAGGAAATCGCCCAAGTCGGTTCGATCTCCGCCAACGCAGATGCAGAAATCGGCAAGATCATCGCTGACGCGATGGACAAGGTCGGTAAAGAAGGCGTGATCACCGTCGAAGACGGCTCGGGCCTGGAAAGCGAACTGGAAGTGGTCGAAGGCATGCAGTTCGACCGCGGCTACCTGTCGCCGTACTTCATCAACAATGCTGAAAAACAGCACGCCCTGCTCGAGAGCCCTTACGTGCTGCTGCACGACAAGAAAATCTCGAACATCCGCGACCTGCTGCCGGTACTGGAACAAGTTGCCAAGGCCGGCAAGCCGCTGCTGATCATCGCCGAAGAAGTTGAAGGCGAAGCACTGGCGACCCTGGTCGTCAACAACATCCGCGGCATCCTGAAGACCTGCGCCGTCAAGGCCCCGGGCTTTGGTGACCGTCGCAAAGCCATGCTGGAAGACATTGCCATCCTCACGGGCGGCACGGTGATTGCCGAAGAAGTCGGCCTGTCGCTGGAAAAAGTCACGCTGGCTGATCTGGGCCAGGCCAAACGCATCGAGATCGGCAAGGAAGAAACCACGATCATCGACGGCAACGGCGACCAGAAATCGATCGAAGCGCGCGTCAAACAGATCCGCGCCCAGA
>JAKFUS010000039.1 GCA_021732605.1 Betaproteobacteria bacterium
GCACACGAGTATTGAGCATAGTCGAGATTGGTGCAGACGACTCCTGATATTGGGCTGTCAGGAGCCGTATGCACACCAGGCGTTACATCCAGTCAGATGGTGCGGTCGTCTTCTGAAAACGACAATAATTGCCAAGTTCCTTTTGCACCTCAAGTCCACTGCGGAAAACAAGGTGCAACGCGAGTTCAATAGGGTCGTATTGGGCCGCCCGGTTCGTTTCGTCGATCACGACGATCAAAAGGACAGTTATGCGCAGAATCAGCTTGAATCGATCGCAAAAGCCTGTGGGTTTGAATCAGTCCGATTTCAATATGAACCCATTGCAGCTGCGCTCGATTATGAGTCGAGAGTTACTCGCGAGGAGCTTGCCCTGATTGCCGATATAGGTGGTGGCACCTCGGACTTTTCAATTATCAAGGTCTCTCCGGAAAGTCACGGCAAGGCAAATAGATTGGGCGATATTTTGGCCAATGCGGGTGTCCATGTTGGCGGTACCGATTTCGACCAAAAATTAAGCCTCTCGCAGATCATGCCCCATCTGGGCTATAGGACTCATCAGCGCGAGCGTCCCAGTTTAGAGCTCCCATCGGCCTTATATTTCGATCTTGCTACTTGGCACAGTATTTTCCTGCTTTACGGGAAAAAGACCGCAATTTTATTGAGGGATATGCAGGTTATCGCCGCACGACCGGAGCTCATACATCGACTATCGCGCGTAATTCGTGAGCAGACTGGCTACCAGCTTGCCGGCGACGTCGAGAAAGCCAAAATTGTACTTTCGGATCAAGATAAAGCGAAATTTGCCTTTCCGTACATCGACGAGGAATTGCTTGTCTCGTTCGACAGGAATGAGTTTAATAGGTCGACATCAGAATTGAGAGCGTCGATCTTTGGGAGCATAAAGGAATGCATAGCAATGGCCGGAGTTAGTCCTGATGACATCGACACTCTTTTCATGACGGGGGGGACATCAGGAATTCCGGCCGTTCAACATACTTGCGTCGCCGCCGTACCGAACGCAGCGCTCGTAGAAGGCGATCGATTTGGAAGCGTCGGGATTGGCCTCACCATTGAGGCATTGATTAGGTCAGAAAATGATTTTGCGTCTGGACAACAGTAATTTCTAGGCGCTTCATTTGGCCAGCGTTTCCCTTTCCTAATTTAGCAGGTCACACTCGCTTAGAATTTTGCGCGTTCGTGTTTTTGGTTTGACCTGCCCCTGACCTGCCCCCAAGAATTAGCTGCGGGCTGGCGTAGGGTCCGGGGTTAAATGCAAACTCGGCTGGACTGTGCCCACTGACCAGCACACACACAGACCTGCCCTCGTAGCGGTTTTTTTGTTTGTGCCGGCCATGTTCACTTCGGGTCGATAGCAGTCATTCAAGACAAACGATTAACCTCGCGCCAGTGCCCAGATATGCCCTGCGTGGGCAGCCAATTCAGCAAAGAACCGGGCGCTGGCGCCAGCTTTTTCGCCAAAAATAAAGCGCAAGTTTATTTGTTCTTCCTCAGCCACTGGATCAGCATCGCATTAAACGCATCAGGCTGCTCCATATTGGGCAGATGACGCGCGCCAACAAACTCGCCATAAGTGCCATTGCCGAACAGGCTGGCAATATGCCTGACCTCTTCCGGTGATCCCGCCGGATCGTCAGTGCCGCAGATCACCAGCGTCGGTGTCTTCACCGACGGCAGCTGCTTGATGAAATTGAAATTTCCGATCGCCTGCGCGCAACCGATGTAACCGGCAGGCGTACAGCCCGCAATCGTGTCGCGGATCTGCTGCCAGCGCGACGGATGCGCCTTCTTGTATTCCGCCGTGAGCCAGCGCGCCATGGTCGCATCGGCAATCGGCTCGAGAGAATTCGCCTTCAGTATCGCCTCGATGCGCGGGCCCCAGCGCGAGGCCGCGTCTGCAGGTGAAGCGGCCTGGGTGTCGCACAACATCAGGGATTTGACACGCTCCGGATAACGGATGCCCAGCGACTGGCCGATCATGCCGCCGATCGAGAGCCCTACGAAATGGCATTGTTTTTCACCGATGGCGTCGAGCACGAGGATGACGTCATCCGCGAGCTGGTCGATGGTGTACGGTCCGGGCGGCGCGCCGCTGCCGCCATGGCCGCGCAGGTCCATGCGCAGCGCGCGATAACCGGCGGCGACCAAGGCGGGCACCTGCTCCGCCCACATGCCGAGATCGGCGGCGAGCGAGTGCGAAAAGACCACGACCTGTCCGTTTTCCGGACCGACGATGTCATAAGCGATGTTGCGGCCAATCAGCGGCAGAAGCATGACTTGTATTCCCGTGTGAATTTCAAATGACGTTCAAAGGCATGAGGTACATACACCAAGGTTTATATACCCGGTGATTCTTATTTATTTTGCCATGGGCGATAATAACAAGATTGAAAAACGCAATCAGGGAGAGCAACTTGGATCTGGAACTGCGCGGCAAAAAAGTATTGATCACCGGTGCATCCAAAGGCCTCGGGCTGGCCTGTGCCCACGGTTTTGCATCGGAAGGCGCGATTGTGCATATCGCCGCGCGCAATGAATCGGCGCTCAAAAGCGCCGTGGCCGACATCGAAAAACAATACAAGACCAAGGCCTACGCGCATGCGGTTGATCTGAGCAAAACCGAAAACGCCGTGGCGCTGGGCAAGGCCTGTGCCGATGTCGACATCCTGGTCAACAATGCCGGCGCGATCCCTGGCGGCAGCCTGCTCGAAATCAGCGATGAACGCTGGCGCCAGGCCTGGGATCTGAAAGTCTTCGGCTTCATCAACCTGACGCGCGAGATTTACAAAAACATGCTCACACGCAAGTCCGGCGTCATCGTCAACATCATCGGTGTCGCGGGCGAACGCCATCGCCCCAACTACATCACGGGCACCACCGGCAATGCCGGGCTGATGGCCTTTACCCGTGCACTGGGTTCGGAGAGTGTTGATCACGGCATCCGTGTGGTCGGCATCAATCCGGGGCGCATCGAAACCGAACGCCAGATCGGCCACTTCAAGG
The DNA here is from genome assembly GCA_021732605.1 of Betaproteobacteria bacterium. Classification (GTDB taxonomy): domain Bacteria; phylum Pseudomonadota; class Gammaproteobacteria; order Burkholderiales; family SG8-41. The sequence goes on from JAKFUS010000039.1 coordinate 3,022, forward strand.
AACAGGCCTTGCAGCAATTCGGTGATGAGTCGCGCTGGCCCGAGTTGCAGGCCAAGGTGATTGTTTCACTGCCCTTCGGCCGCGCCGGCAAACCCTCCGAAGTGTCGGACCTGGCGACCTTCCTCGCCTCGGCACGCGCCTCCTACATCAGCGGTACCATCGTCACCATCGACGCCGGCAGTTCACTGCGCACTCGCGTCTGATTACGATGGTGCTGGCCAGTCCAGCCATTCACACAAGGCGCGGCCCATGATCAATTCCAGATCAGCGGCCGTCAGCCAGTGCATTTCCTCGGTGAACATCGTCACGCACTGACGATAAGTGCATTTCAGTCGTGTCAGATCACTGCCCCAGAACATGCGTGCGGGGCCGAAGGCGTCATAAACCCGTTTCACCGGATCATGCACATTGCGGTACGGATAAGGCGCCGTGCTGTACCCCGGCAACGCGCTGACCTTCACTGCAACATTCGGCCGTTTTGCAATCGCCAGCAGCAGGTCGAGATCGCGGAAAGCCGCGTCATCCTTGATGCCGCCAGCCAGCGCCATGTGGTCGAGGATGATGCGCAGCCGCGGATGGCATTCGGCCACCGCATTGACCAGCTTGACCGCCGGGTGGTCCACACCGACATACAGCGCAATGCCCGCCGCTTCGGCCTCTGTCCACACCCAGCCCATATGCTCCGGGTTCGACAACTTCTCCATGTTTTTTTTGAAATTGAAACGCAGGCCCAACATGCCCGGTTGCTTGCGCCAGTCTGCAAGCGTGCCACGGGGATAAGTGGCAGGATTGATCTTGCCCATCACTGCGAACTTGTCCGGATGCGATTGCGCCGCATCCAGTGCAAGGTCATTACGCGTGCGATCGAGGCTCGGCGGCACGATCACCACCCGGTCCACGCCAGCCGCCTTCATCTCCGGCAACAGTTCGTTCACCCCGAAGGGCTCCGGTCGATGCGGCTTGGCATTCTCCGTCCATGGCCGCTCCGGCGTATTGGCGGCCCAGATATGCACCTGCGAATCAACGATCAACATGGCTGCATCCGACTTAATTCGCGGTAATGCCCTGCTCCCGGATCACACGACCCCACTTTTCATGTTCAGCTTTGATGTGGGCGCCAAAGGCTTCGGGGCTGCTGGTCCAGACATCCCCCTGGGCCAGCATCGCCTCCACAACTTCCGGCCGGCTGAGAACCTGCACGATTTCCTTGTTGAGCCGCGCAATGAGCGCCGGCGGCGTTTTTGCCGCAACCACAAAACCGTACCAGCTTTTGGCCTCGTAACCCGGAACGCCGGCTTCAGAAATCGTCGGCAGTTGCGGAAATATTTTTGACCGGGTCCCGGTACCCATCGCAAGCGCGCGCAAGCGTCCGGCGCTGATGCTGGCCGACACACTGGCGGGGGATGCAAACGCAAGCTGCACTTCTCCGGACATCAGATTGACGATCGCATGGCCATTGCCCTTGTATGGCACGTGCAGCAGCTTGATTTTAGCCAGCGACTGCAGCAAGCCCGAAGCCAGATGCCCGGATCCGCCCACCCCCGAAGAGCCGTAGGCCAGCTCCCCCGGTTTGGCCCGGGCCAGAGCCAGCAATTCCTTCAGCGATTTCGCCGGCACTGAAGGATGCACCACGAGCACGCTGCCGCTGGTGACTGCGGACGTCACCGGCGCGAGATCCAGCAAGGGGTCGTAGGTCATGTTTTTGGTGAAAAAAGGATTGACCGCAAGATTACCCACGGCACCGAGCATCATCGTGTAACCGTCGGGCGGCGATTTGGCGGTGAGTTCACCGGCAACCGAGCCGTTGGCACCGGCGCGATTGTCGACCATCACGTTCTGCCCCACAGCCTCACTCAAGCGGCCCGCAACAATGCGCGCAACCGTATCGATCCCGCCACCGGGCGATTGCGATGCAATCAGGCGGATCGGTTTTGACGGGTACGCCGGCTGCTGTGCAAGCGCATACGGCGTCACGGCCAGCAAGCTTGCTGCAGCGACGGCATTCCAAACTGTTTTTTTAATCATGCTTGTCATTCTGACTCCTCCCAAACGGATTCAAGAAAACTGCCAAAACCTTATAACACCTCCAACCTCAGCCGCGAACACGCCCTTCCCTGCGTGGACTGGCCCAGCGTTTTTTAAGCATGGCCAGGAATTCCTGTGCTGCGGGCGACAAGGTCACGCCGCGGCGACGGATCACCACCACCGTGCGTGACAGTTTCGGCTCGACCAGCGGCCGGCTGACCAGCCGTGTATCACGCCGCCCCGACAACGCGAGCATCGGCACCGCGATCACACCGATACCGGCCTCGACCAGACCCAGCCCGGTCCAGAACGAATGCTGCACTTCGTAAGTCCAGCGCTGCCGCGGCAGGGTGCCGGCGGGCAGTCCGAAATCGAGCAAGGCGCGGTTGCCGCTCAGCCGCCCGACGGTAATGACACGATGCTGTGCGAGGTCCGCCCACTTCACGCTGCGGCGTTTCGCCAGCGGATGGCCCTTGCGGCAGGCCAGCACGAAGGGGTCGTCGAACAGGGCTTCGGTTTCGATGTCGGCTTCATCAGCACCGGACAGCGTCAGGCCAAACTCGGCCTCACCGCGCAACACCGCCTGCAGCACTTCGTTGGCATGTACGTCTAGGATGCGGATGCGGTTGTCCGGATGTTTGGCACTGTAATCCTTGATCACCGGCGGCAGGATATAGAGCGCAGCCGTCGGCACGCAGCCCAGCACCACCTGCCCCGAGCCGTGTTTGGCCATGTCACGCAGGCCGGTAATCGAGGTTTCCAGTTCCTCGATCAAGCGCCGCGCCTGCGGCAGGAAGTCGCGCCCAACTGCGGTCAGCCGCACCCGGCGCGTGGTGCGGTCGAGCAGGCGCACGCCGAGATCCGCCTCCAGTTTGCTGATGCGCCGCGACAAAGCGGACTGCGACAAAAACAGCGCCACGGCGGCCTTCTGGAAGGTGCCGAGTTCCGCAATGCGGGCAAAGGCCTGAAGGCCGTGGACATCAAGATTCATGGATGTCGGGGATTCTAGATTGATGCGCGATAGAGAACAATTGTTGCAACAATGTCATTTTACTCAAGAGTGCACGGCGCGGATAATGCGGGCCTCCCTTATTTCCTTTATTTCCCTTATTTCCCGTTATTTGAAAGGCAATACGCGATGTCCTCCAATTCATCAGCCAATCCGGAATTCGATGTAATCGTTGTCGGCAAGGGTAATGCCGCCCTGTGCGCCGCCCTGTCGGCCCATGATCAGGGGGCACGCGTGGTCGTGCTCGAAGCCGCCCATGAGGATGAATCCGGCGGCAACAGCCGCTTCGCCGGCGGCGTGATGCGTTTTGCCTACGAGACCGCGGAAGACCTGACGCGCATCACCGACATCACACCGGAAGAAATCGCCAACACCGATTTCGGCACCAACACCCGCGAGGAATTCCTCGACAAGATCCACCAGCTGACCAGCTACCGCACCGACCCCGATCTGTCGGAATACCTGGTCAACGAAAGCTTCAACACCATGGTGTGGCTGCGCGAAAAAGGTGTGCGCTTCGTGCCGAACTGGGGCCGCCAGTCGGCAATGGTCGACGGCAAACGCACGTTCTTCGGCAACATGCCGATCGAAGCCCACGGCGGCGGCGCCGGCCTGGTGCAATACCTCGACAAGGCTGTGAAAAAAGCCGGCATCCCGGTGATGTATGAAACCCGCGCCATCAATCTGCTCTACGATGGCGCCACGGTCAGCGGCGTGCGGGTGCGGCAAAAAGGCAAAGCCTTCGACATGCCGGCAAAATCGGTGGTGCTCGCCTGCGGCGGCTTTGAAGCCAACCCAGAAATGCGTGCGCGTTATCTCGGGCCGGGCTGGGAACTGGCAAAGGTGCGCGGCTCGCGTTACAACGTCGGTGACGGCCTGAAAATGGCGCTCGACATCGGCGCCGCACCGTACGGCAACTGGTCCGGCTGCCACGCCACCGGCTGGGACCGTTACGCGCCGGAATTCGGTGACGTCAATGTCGGTGACCAGTTCCAGAAACACAGCTACATCTTCGGCCTGCTGATCAACGCCGAAGGCAAACGTTTTGTCGATGAAGGCCAGGACTTCCACTCCTTCACCTACGCCAAATACGGCGGCGAAGTACTGAAACAGCCGGGCCAGTTTGCATGGCAGGTGTTCGATGCCAAGGTCACCAAGCTGCTGCGTTCGGAGTACCGCATCAAGTTCGTGACCAAGGTCAGCGCCAACACGCTGGAAGAGCTCGCCACCAAGCTGGAGGGTGTGAATCCCGAGGGCTTCCTCAAAACCGCGCAAGACTACAACAATGCAGTGATGAAGGAGGTGCCCTTCAACCACGTGGTCAAGGACGGCAAGGGCACGACGGGCATCGAACCGCCGAAATCGAACTGGGCGCAGCCGCTCGACACTCCGCCCTACGATGCCTACGCCACCACCTGCGGCATCACCTTCACCTTTGGCGGATTACGCGTGATCAAGGACAGCGGTCAGGTACTCGACACCAACCATCTGCCGATTCCGGGTCTGTATTGCGCCGGGGAAATGGTCGGCGGGCTGTTCTATTTCAACTACCCCAGCGGCACCGGACTGGTGTCGGGCGCGGTGTTCGGTAAACTGGCAGGCGCTTCGGCCGGGCAGAGCGCCAAGGCCTGATTACCCCTCCCCTGACTTGAACGGATCAGCGCATGTCCTCGCAAAAACCGCCTCTGCTCGCCAATGCCACCCGCGACCTCGCGCGTTTCGGCTCAGCACTCCGTTACGAAGATATCCCCGCGGATGTCATCGCCCGCATCAAGCTGAGCCTGCTCGACAGCCTCGGTTGCTGCCTGTTCGGCGCAACGCTGCCATGGACGCAAAAAGTGGCCGCCCTTGCCGAGCAGGAAGGCGCAAAACCCGTGGCCACGCTGATCGGCCTCGGCCGCAAAACCTCGGCGTCGCTGGCGGCGCTGGTCAACGGCACCTCGGGCCATGCTTTCGAGCTCGATGACATTCACAAGGAATCCATCATCCACGCCGGCTCCATCGCCACACCGGTGGCGCTGGGACTCGCTGAATTGAATGCCCAAAAAAGCGGGAAGGTTTCCGGGCAGGATGTGCTGACCGCAATGGTTGCCGGTTATGAAATCGGCCACCGCGTCGGCAATGCCGCTACCATGAGTCTGTTTTTCCGTGGCTTCCATCCCCAAGGCACCTCGGGCGCCTTTGTCGCGGCTGCGACTGCTGCGCGCATGCTGAATCTAGACGCCACGCAATTTCAGCACGCGCTGGGCATGGCCGGTTCGCAGTCCGGCGGCCTGATGGCGGCACAGGAAGGTGCGATGGTCAAACGCTTCCACAGCGGTCGCGCAGCACAAAGCGGTGTCTATTCGGCGCAACTCGCGGCGAATGGTTTCACCGGCATCCTTGATGCACTGGAGGCACCCTACGGCGGTTACCTGTCGACGTATTCGGATGAACCGAATCCATCGCGGTTAACGGCCGGCCTCGGCAAGTCCTGGGAAACACTCAACGTCGGTTACAAGCCGCATGCCAGCGTGACCAGCATCCACAGCGCGCTCGACGGCCTGGCGGCGATCATGCAGGAACAAAAACTCAAGGCCGGTGACATTGCCAAAGTCGAAACCGGCCTGTCTCCGATGACTCATGTGCACTGCGCCTGGGAGTACAAGGCGCAGGGGGTTACCGCGGCGCAGATGAATTTGTATTACGGCATGGCGGTGATCGCACTCGACGGCGCAGCCTTCACCGAACAATTCCGCGAAGCCCGGCTCAGTGATCCGCAGATACTCGATTTCATTTCACGCATCACAGCGCACGTCGATCCCGAGATCGAAAAAATGGGCGCGCCGTTCCGCCATGCGTCGCGGGTTAAAATCACCGCCCGCAACGGCCAGGTGTTTGAAAAACTGTCACTGCACCGCCGCGGCAGTCCGGAATATCCGCTGTCAGCGGAAGAAGTGGTGCACAAATTCCGCAATGTTGTTGCGCCGTGCATGGATAAAGCAGCGGCAGAAAAAATCATTGCAACGGTGAACCAGTTTGAAACACTGGCCGACATCAGCAGCGTGATGCCCTTGCTGGGTGCTGCAGTGCGCAGCCCGAAGTAGCAAATGGCGAATATACTAAATACTTGATTTTATTGATATTTTAAAGACTCACTGAGGATTCAGCACCATGGCCAAGCAATCGACGCAACCGCATCCCTACACCCGAGACATCGCCGCGTTCGTTTCAGGTCTGACCTACGACCAGATCCCGGAGGAAGTGCGTCATCGCAACAAGCTGCTGATGCTGGATTCGCTGGGTTGCGCGCTTTACGGCGCCGATCTTGAGTGGACCCGTATCCTGCAGGACAAACTGAGCAGCATCGACAGCACACGCCAGTGCAGCGTATGGGGCACCAACAAAAAACTCTCCGCACCGCATGCCACTCTGGTCAACGGTACACAGGTACAGGGTTTCGAACTGGATGACGTGCACCGTGCCGGTGTATTGCATGTCGGCGCCGTGGTGCTGCCGGCACTGATCTCGGTGACCGAAATCAAACCGGGCATGAGCGGCAAGGAATTTCTCACCGCCTCCGTGGCCGGTTACGAAATCGGCCCGCGCGTCGGCCTGTGCATGGGCCCTGCACACATCGCCTCCGGCTGGCACTCGGGCGCAACCCTGGGTGTGTTCTCCGCCGCTGCAGGTGCTGCACGCGGCCTCAAACTCGACGTCGACAAAACCGTGCACGCACTGGGCATTGCCGGCACCCAGGCCGCGGGCCTGATGGCCGCGCAGTTCGGCGCCATGGTCAAACGCATGCATGCCGGCCGTTCCTCGCAATCGGGACTCTATGGCGCGCTGTTTGCCGAAGGTGGCTTCACCGGCATCGTCGATGTGCTCGAGAACCCGTACGGCGGCTTCTGCACAACCATGTCGCAGTCGACCGACAAGTTCAACCTGGCAGAACTCACCGCCGGTTTCGGTGAAGTGTGGCAGACCATGGGCATCGCACTGAAGTTCTATGCCTGTGTCGGCAGCAATCACACGACGCTCGACGCACTGCGCGACATGGATGCCGAGCGTCCCTTCACCGCCAGGGACGTGAAGAAGGTCGTCGTGTACGGTTCAGAGGTCACGGTGCACCACGTCGGCTGGCCGTACAAGCCACAAGGGCTGACATCAGCCCAGTTGAACCTGCCGTACTGCATCGGCACCTGGCTGCTGGAAAAAGATGTCTTTGTCGACCAGTTCACCGAAGCAATGGTCGCTGATCCGGCGCGCATCGCGGAGTCGAAAAAAGTCGAAGTGCTCCACGATCCGGCGATCACCGCACTGGGCGCAAAAATGCGCCACAAGGTCAACGTGGAGTTACATCTCCACGACGGCACCGTGATGAAACGCACCGTCGAATCTGCACGCGGCAGCGAGTTCCGTTTTGCCAGCGACGCCGAGATCATTGAGAAATTCGAAAAACTCGCGGTCAAGGCGCTGCCCAAGGCGCGCGTCGAAGAACTGCGTGATGCGGTGATGGGCATCGAAAAGCTGCCCGACGCCACAGTGCTGTCGAAGCTGCTGACCGCGTAATCTGTGAGTCAGCCTGTGAGCAGCGCGAAAACGGCAGCCCGAACGCTCGCAGAATTTGCGGCCGGGCTGACTTACGAACAGATCCCGGCAGCACCGCGCGAACGCGCACGACAATGCATCATCGACACCACGGGTGCCGCACTGTTCGGCTCGCGCCTGCCGTGGAGCCGCATCGTCGCGGGGCACGCCAGGAACTGCGGCGGTAACGGCAGCAGCCGTGTCATCGGCACTGCACTGAAAGTCTCGCCACCAGCAGCGGCGCTGGCCAACGGCGTGTGCAGCCACGCCTTTGAACTCGACGGCCTGCGCAAACCGAGCGCCGGCGTGCATCCCGGCGCAATCCTGATGCCCGCAGCGATGGCTGTCGCGGAACACCAGGGGGCCGGCGGCCGCGATCTGCTGACTGCCTTTGTCGCGGGTGCCGAGGTGATGTTCCGCATCGGCCTCGCCGCCAAACAGACGACCGAAACGCTGGGCTTCCACGCCCCGGGGGCCAACGGCCCCTTCGGCTCCGCCATCGTTGCCGGCAAGCTGCTGGGACTGAATGCCGCGCAACTGACGCAGGCGCTGGGCATCGCCGGCTCATTGGGCGGCGGCCTGCTCGCCTTCGCCAAGGCCGGCAATGGTGCGATGGTGAAACGCCTGCACATGGGCCGCGCGGCGGAAGCCGGCGTAGTCGCGGCCCTGCTCGCCCGCGATGGTTACGAAGGTCCGGACTCGGTATTGGAAGGCCAGTACGGTTATCTCGAAGCCTATGCCCGCGACGGCGACGCCTCGCAGTTCACCAAAGACCTCGGCACACATTTCGACATCGTATATGCCTGCCTGAAACGTTATGCCTGCCACATCACCGCACACACTCCCGTGCAGTCCTTGCAGGAGCTGCGCGCAGAACACAATTTCAGTGGTGACGACGTCGCAGCATTGACGATTTTTGCCCGGCACAAGGTGCTGTCGCATCACGATATCCGCGAGCCACGCGATGTCGCAGGCGCGCAATACAGCGTGCCGTTTTGCGCTGCGATCGCCCTGTATTACGACGTCAACGATCCGCTGGCGTTTTCCGAAGCCGCACTGAATGATCCAAAAGTGCGGGCACTGGCAATAAAACTCAAAGTCGTGGAAATGAACGACGACGAAAAAGGCGGCGCCTGGGCAACGCGGGTCGCGGTCGAACTGAAGGATGGCCGCAAGTTCGAACGCTTTACCGAAGAGTTCAAGGGCACGCCGGCCTCACCGCTGTCCGCAGAAGAATTGCAGATCAAGTTCATGCGCATGGCCGGCGCGCACCCGCAGGCGGCAGAACTGCATGCACAGCTGTCCACGCTGGAACACATCACCGACTGCCGCACGCTGGCGATCAGCAGCACCGCCTGACCAGAACTCATCGAGGGAGAACCCGCATGACCAAAATACTGATCGCCGCTTTTTGCGCCGTTTTTTTCACATTCACGCCGTCCGCACAGGCCGCCTATCCCGACAAACCGATACGGCTGATCGTACCGCTGTCTGCCGGCGGCGGCATGGATACGATTGCGCGCGCCGTGGCATCACCGCTCTCGGAAAAGCTGGGGCAGCAGGTTGTCGTTGACAACCGCGCCGGCGGCGGCGGCTCGATCGGTGCTGAACTGACCAAGGAAGCACCGAAAGACGGTCACACGATACTGATGGCGAGTGCGACCTTTGTCATTCATCCCCTGCTCTACCCGGCTCGTTACGCGCCGACGCGGGATTACGCGACCATCACCCAGGTCACGCGCCAGCCTTATGTACTGATGGTGCATCCAGGCATTCCCGCCAAAACCGTCAAGGAACTGGTCGCTTACAGCAAGGCCAACCCGAACAAGATGAATTACGCATCAGCCGGCCAGGGCAGCCTGATTCACCTGACCACGGAGTTGTTCAAGGTACGCACCGGCGCCGACCTGAATCACATTCCCTACAAAGGCATGGGCGGCGCCTATGTCGACATGTTGTCCGGCCGCATCCAGGCTGCATTTCCCAGCATCATTTCGGTGTTGCCGCATCTGAAGACCGGCAAGCTGCGCGCGCTGGCGGTGACCAGCGCACAACGTTCGACTTCGCTGTCCGAGATTCCTACGCTGCAGGAAAACGGCATTCCCGGTTTTGACGTTTCGCAGTGGTATGGATTGTTCGCCCCCGCCGGCACACCGCGGCCAGTGATCGATCGCGTCCATCGCGAGGTGGTGGATATTCTCAAGACAGCTGAAATGCAGAAACGCATGGCCGGCGACGGTGCCGACGGCGTCGGCAGCACACCAGCCGCATTCGCTGCTTACGTCAAAGACGAATCGGCTAGCTGGGCGGAAGTTATCAAAAAATCCAATATCAAGGCGGACTGAGCCCACTGCCGCGTCACCCCCTGTGAGTGACGCGGCAGCGGTGATGCGCTCACCACCGCCCACGGCACGCCGGCTGCGGTTACAATCCCGGCGGCCCAGTACGCGACACAGCAGCCAGCCGCGTTACTGATGTCGCAGCCCGATCGCACGATATTAAAATAATTTAATAAAATCAATAGGTTATGAAATGCTTATTTACGCGCTGACTATTTTTGCGAGCGCGTTCCTGCTGTTCCTGGTGCAACCGATCATGGCGAAACAGATCCTGCCGTGGTTTGGCGGTTCCGCGGCGGTGTGGACGACATGCCTGATGTTTTTCCAATTGGTACTGCTGGCAGGTTACGCCTACGCCGACTGGACCATACGTTTTCTCAAACCGCGCCCGCAGGTCTTGCTGCATGTGGCGCTGATCATCGCCAGCCTGATATCGCTGCCGATCATCGCCGGTAGCGGCTGGAAACCGGGCGGCGAAGAAGATCCGACCTGGCTGATCCTCGGCCTGCTGACCGCAACCATCGGCCTGCCCTATTTCCTGCTGTCGACCACCGGCCCCTTGCTGCAGGCCTGGTTTGCGCGCAGCTTCCCCAAGGCCACGAATGTCTATCGTCTGTTCGCGCTGTCGAACGGCGCGTCGCTGATTGCACTGGTGGCCTATCCGTTTGTGGTCGAACCGTACATCAGCACCCACGAACAATCCATTGGCTGGAGCTTCGGTTACGGCCTCTTCGCCGTGCTCTGCGGCAGCTCGGCATTGTTCAGCCTGCGCGCATCAGCCCAGGCCGCGACGCAACAGGCCGGCACACCGGTCGCCGCGGCAGGCCCCGCGCCACGCGCGACTGATTACCTGCTGTGGCTGACGCTGGCCGCACTGGGTTCGTTCATGCTGATCGCGGTGACCAATCACATCACCCATGATGTCGCCTCGGTGCCCTTCCTGTGGATCCTCCCGCTGACGTTATACCTGCTGTCCTTCGTGCTGTGTTTCGAGGGCCGCAACTGGTACCAGCGGCAGATTTTTTTCGGTCCGCTGCTGGTGATCGTCGGCGCAATGGCCTGGGCGCTGCACACCAACGGTGGTGTGATGGACATCAAACAGGCGATTCCGCTGTTTGCCGCCGGCCTGTTCGTGATGTGCATGTTCTTTCACGGTGAACTCGCTGCGCTGAAACCGGCGCCACGCCACCTGACCAGTTACTACCTGATGATTTCGCTGGGCGGCGCAGTCGGCGGCCTGCTGGTGGGCTTCGTCGCACCCAAGCTGTTCAATACCTATTACGAGTTCGGCCTGGGCCTTTTCTTCACCGCTCTGATCGCCGCCTACCTGGCACGCCGCACCATGGTCATCGTGCCGGTACTGGCGCTGGTTGCCGCGGGCTTCACCGCGTACCATATCCACACCTATATCAACATGCTGTCCAAGGACACGCGGGTGATGACGCGCAATTTCTACGGCACGCTGCGGGTCAAGGATTTCGGTGACGAAACCAGCAAGGACGGCACACGCCGTCTGATGCATGGCGTGATCATGCACGGCGAACAGTTTCTGGCGCCGGCACGGCGCATGGAACCGACGACCTACTACGGTCCTACGGCCGGCATCGGCCGCATCATCGCCATCAAGAACGCCGCCGCCAGTGACGTCCGCGTCGGCGTGATCGGCCTCGGCGCCGGCACACTCGCCGTCTACGGCCGGCCCGGCGACACCTACCGTTTTTATGAAATCAATCCGCAGGTCATCGATCTGGCCAAAACCGAATTCAGCTTTCTCGGTTCGAGCAAGGCAAAAATCGAAACCCTGCTCGGCGACGCGCGGCTCACCCTGGAGGCCGAACCGGCGCAGCGTTACGACGTACTGGCGATCGACGCCTTCTCCAGCGATTCAATACCCACCCACCTGATGACCTATGAGGCGATGGGTGTCTACCTGAAGAACATGAAACCGGACGGCGTGATCGCCTTCCATGTCACCAACCGTTTCCTGCACCTGGCGCCGGTGGTCAAACGCATCGCCGACGAACACGGCCTCCACACCATACTGGTCGCGGACGATCCTGAAAGCGGATCGGATCTGGCCAATACCGACTGGGTGCTGGTGTCGCGGAGCAAGGCTGTGCTCGACAACAAGCGTATCACCGAATCCCAGGAAGCCATCGGAGAAATCCCCGGCCTGCGGCTGTGGACCGACAGTTTCAACAACCTGTTCAAGATTCTGAAGTAAGCTGCACGGGGCGCCAGGCGCCCCGCTCCCGGGCGCCTGCCGATTGAAAATGGCGGCATGGCACCCATCTGGAAGGAATTCCCATGACCGCCATCACCGTGCTTTTGAAGAATCCGTTCACTGCCTTCTGGGCGCCATTCCTGCTGTTGCTGGGCGCATTGCTGCCGCTGGCAGCCCCGGCGCAAACCACAGCCGAGACGCGCGGAATGCCGACGCTGGCACCGCTGGTCAACCAGGTCACGCCGGCGGTGGTGAACATTTCGGTCATCACCCGCGCCCCGGTCGAAGACAACCCGTTGTTCCGCGATCCGTTTTTCCGGCGTTTTTTCAATCTCCCGGACAAGCAGCAGCGCCAGGAACAGTCCGCCGGTTCGGGAGTCATCGTCGACGCCGCACGCGGCTTCATCCTGACCAACAACCACGTCATCAAGGACGCTGACCAGGTCATCGTCACACTGAAGGATCGTCGCCGGTTTCCGGCAAAACTGGTGGGCACCGATCCCGGCACCGACATCGCAGTGCTGCAGATCAGCGCCCCCAACTTGTCAGCGCTGCGCATCGGCGACTCTGACATCCTGCAAGTCGGCGACTACGTGCTCGCAATCGGCAATCCCTTCGGCATCGGCCAGACCGTGACTTCGGGCATTGTCAGTGCGATCGGGCGCAGCGGGCTGTCGGTGGAAGGTTACGAGGACTTCATCCAGACCGATGCTTCGATCAATCCCGGCAACTCGGGGGGCGCACTGGTTAATCTGCGCGGCGAATTGATCGGCATCAACACTGCGATCATCGGCCCCGCCGGTGGCAACGTCGGCATCGGCTTTGCAGTGCCCTCGGTGATGGCACGCGCAGTGATGGAGCAGATTGTGCGCTACGGCGAAGTACGGCGCGGCCGCCTCGGCATCGAAATGACGGATGTGTCGGCGAATGCACAGCGCAAGCTGCGCCTGCCTACTCTGGATGGGGCCATGATCAGCAAGGTGCATGCGGGCTCACCGGGCGAACGCGCCGGCCTGCGCACAGGCGATGTCGTGACCGCGTTGAACGGCCGGCCGATCCGCAGTTCAGGCGAGCTGCGCGCCCGGCTCGGACTGACGCCGGTCGGCGATGAAGTCGAATTCAGCATTGCGCGCGAAGGTGGCGCGCAGCGCATTCGCACGCGCATCGCTGCACCGCAACCCTCCGACGGCGGCGAAACTCTGGCTGTGACACAGTTTCCGGGTCTGCGAGTGGTCGAAATCGAGCGTGGCAGTCCCCTGGCACAGCGCTTGAACGGCGGCGGTCTGGTGGTTGCCGCAGTGGATGGGGGCAGCCGCGCATTTCAGACCGGCTTTCGCCCCGGAGACATCATTTTTGCAGCCAACCGCCGGCGCGTACAAACGCTGGCCGAATTCCAAGGGGTGCTGGGCGCTGCGGAACGTGGTTATGCCGTCAGCCTGCTACGCGGCGACGTCAGTCTGACCATCATCGTCCGCTAGGGTCGAAGCCCAACCCTTTTCTGCTGTCTTTCTAAGTTCAGCCGCGGCGCCCCCCAAGAGGACTTGCTGCGCGGCGCCCCCCAAGAGGACTTGCTGCGCGGCGCACCAGCCAGCCGCCGAAGCTGAGCAGTACAGAATTGGCGTACCACACCGGGGCATAACCGAAGGCGGTGCCGATCGAGCCAAACAGCAGCGGGATCACCAGATGCGTCAGATTGTTGACGGTGACGCGCAGGCCTGCCGCTTCAGAAGCGCGCCCCGCCGGGGCCAGCGAATAAATCAGTGACATCGACATCGGCTGACCACAGCCCACACCCAGTCCGAGCAGGAAGGCGACCGCACTCAAGGCATACGGGTTGTCGAAAAACGGGAACAGGATGAATGCACCGGCGGCGATAAAAATCGCATAGACGAGGATTTTCGCTTCACTGGAATGCTTGAGCAGCCACGGCAGTGCGGCGCGGATGACGAAGGTCGCCAGCGCAAAAACACCGAGAATGATGCCGATCGCGGAAGCCGACAAACCGATGCCATGCCCGTACACCGGCAGGTAGAAATTGAACAAATCCCAGGCCGCGGAAATAAAACCGCTGGCGATGAAGGTATTACGCAGTTGCGGCGCACGCCACAGCTCCATCACCCCGCCGGTGGGCGCCGTACCGGGCAATTTGGCGGCACCGGGCAGAAAGCCGGGACGCAGCCACAGCATCAGAACCGGAATAATGGTGAAAGACGCCAGGATCATGAACGCCTCGACATGCCCGAGATAATCGATGGCGAAGCCACCGATCAGCGGACCAAGGAAGCCGGCTCCGGAAAAACCCAGACTGACCAGCGCGTAATTGCGCGAGCGGTTTTCGGTGCCACCGATGCCGCCTGCAATGCCGGTGACCGTGACAAAAAAGAAGTGGAAGGACGAGCCCATCAGGAAGGCTGCGATGTAGAGCGTTGTCAGCGTCGGCCAGAGCGCCGTCAGAGACAGCGCGACCAGCAAGCCGATACTGCCCAGCAGCATCGGCAACCGCGGCCCGACCCGATCGGCGAACCGTCCGATGGCAATCGCAAACAGCATCGGACACACCGCGTACAGCGCCATCAGGAAACCAACCTGCATCTGCGTCGCACCGGATTCCAGCGCAAACAGCGACACCACGATACGGCTGCCGCCGAAGGCGATATGGTTGAGGACGATCAATACCAGTGTGAGATAGATGGCCATCGGCGCGCGGATTCAGTGCCGCAAGTTTATCAGTGCAGCCCCATCTGCCCGATGATGATTCCATACTGTAGAGAGCAATTCTGCGAATTTACTATGCAGATTGCCTCAGGCCGCGGTCAGCCGTCGCCCGGATTTTCCGGATTGTGGAGTCGACTGGATGTGCTGCTCAGGCGCACAGCAGGTGCACTGAAAACAGGCTCGCCGCATCAACCCAGACTTGCTCCGGTCGGAAGCCGGCGGCCTGCGCCAGACGCTGGAATTCAGCGACGGAATACTTGCAGGAGTTTTCCGTGTGCATGCGTTCACCGGCGCCGAACACAAAACTGCGGCCGCTGACCGTCACTGTTTGTTCGCACAGACTCTCGAGATGCATTTCGATACGCCCGGCAGCAGCGTTGTAAAAAGCAACATGGCGAAACCGGTCGAGATCAAAATCCGCGGCCAATTCACGGTTCATCCGCCGCAGCAGGTTCAGGTTGAACTCGGCGGTCACCCCCTGCGCGTCGTTATAAGCGGCGTGCAGCAGTTCGGGATCTTTTTTCAGATCGACACCGATCAGCATCGCACCACCTGGCCCCGCCAACTCAAGCGCGCGAACCAGGAAGGCCTGCGCTTCTGCCGGCGTCAGATTGCCGATGGTCGACCCGGGGAAATAAATCACCCGGCGCGACGCCTTGATGAGCGCGAGTTGCGGCAACCTCAGCGGCTGCATGTAATCGGCGCAGACCGCGATGATCGGCAGTTGCGGAAACTCGGCCGCCAGGCGCGTGGTCGAGGCCTGCAGCGCTTCGGCGGCAATTTCTATGGGCACATACGCCACGGGACGCAGTGTATGCAGCAGCACTTCCGTCTTGATGCTTGCGCCGCTGCCGAATTCGATCAGCAGACCGCCCTCTCCAATCTGCGCCGCCATCTCAGCAGCCTGATCACGCATCAGCGCCAGTTCGGTGCGGGTCGGATAGTATTCAGGCAACTCACAGATCGCCTCGAACAACTCGCTGCCGCGCGCATCATAAAAATATTTGGGCGACAGCGCCTTCGGCGAAGCCGCCAGACCGGCCAGCACATCGTCAAGGAAACGACCGACGTCAGGTTGCAGGTCTATAAATGATATGAGGGGCGCAGGTGAGGACACGGGGGAAGGCAGAAGCGGTGACAAAAGGGGCGACGCTGACGATTTCATGCGTGATGCGCAGTCGTCAGTGAAGACGCGATGCTGCAGACGGGCATCCCGAACTCAGCCCGAGGCATCCCCGGAATAGCGGGTTTCCATCCAGCGCTTGAGACGATTGGCATCACCGATGCGGGTCATTTTGCCCCAGGAATCAAGCAACACGATAATCACCGGCTTGCCGGCAATTTTCGCCTGCATCACCAGGCAGCGCCCGGCTTCAGAGATATAGCCGGTCTTCGACAATCCGATCTGCCATTCGTGGCTTTTCACCAAGCGGTTGGAATTGCTGTAGCTCATGCTGCGGCCTTTGGCCACTTGCACCGTCGTACCGGTGTCAGTGGTGAACTCGCGGATCAGCGGGTAGTTGTAGGCTGCAGCCACCATCTTGCTCAAATCCTGCGCAGTAGACACGTTGTCGCTGGACAATCCGGTACCATCGACAAAACGCGTGCGCCACATGCCCAGTTCGATCGCCTTCTGGTTCATTGTTGCAACAAACGCCTTGCTGCCGCCGGGATAAACCCGCGACAGCGCTTCTGCCGCGCGGTTTTCGGAGGCCATCAGCGCCAGATGCAGCAGTTCGCGGCGGGTAAGCGCGGTGCCTATGCGCAAGCGCGAGCGTGTGCCCTTGAGCAGATCCTTGTCGTTTTCGCTGATGACAATCCGGTCGGTCAGTGGCAGCCCGGCATCAATCACCACCATCGCCGTCATCAACTTGGTAATCGAAGCAATCGGTACTACGTTGTCGATATTTTTGGCAAACAGGGTGCGGCCGGACTGGTCGACAACCAGCGCTGACGACGACTTGAGGTCGGGTACGCCTGTGCGGCCGGCAATAGCGGATTTGACCTTGCGGGCGGTCCTTTCCTGCGGCTCACTCAGCGCAGGAGACGCCGCCAAAAGGACGGCCAGGATCACGATTAGCCAGCGCATCCACGCTTCCCCTTGAAAGAATTCATAAAATCCCTTCTAAAATACAGCCTTAGCGCGTTTTTTTCAACAAGTTTCCCGGATTCCCAAGGGGACTGCGTGATGCCGACCAAATGAAAATTTAAAAAAAACTCCGCTCAGGACTGTTTAATCAGTCCAGGCGGAGCTTAAAGAGACCCTACAGATCACCCGCTCAGCACAGGTCACTGCAATAGCCGGGCCTCCGAGGAGGAAAACCAGGGCCATCAACACCGATAGCCGGGGCCGCAGTCACAATCGCAACGCGCCCTATGAATTCACGATAGCCACCCGCGCTTACATCAAACTTACACGCCCCCTGCTTCCGCTGCAGCACACACGCCCAGTATCATGGCTCCCCGTGAATTCCACGCTCACTGACCGGTAACCACCACGCCATGCGCCTGCTGATTGTTGAAGACCACCCGATACTGGCTGACGGACTGATCATCGCGCTGAAAAGCGCTGATTACGCCGTGGACCATGCTGCCACCGGTGAACAGGCCGACCACATGCTCGCCACTCAGCATTATGACGCCGTAATCCTGGACATCGGTCTGCCCAAGCTTGATGGTTATGAAGTACTGCGGCGGATGCGCCGCAAGGGCTCCAAGACGCCGGTGCTGATGCTCACCGCACGCGATGCACTGGAGGACCGGGTCAAGGGGCTCGACCTCGGCGCAGACGATTACCTGACCAAACCCTACGACCTGCCGGAACTCGAAGCGCGGGTGCGTGCGCTGATTCGTCGCGGCCAGTCCGGTGGCGGCGCCGATCTGATTCACGGCGATCTGACCCTGGACACGGCAGGGCGGCGTGCGACGATCAAGGGCGCGCCGCTGGATCTGTCGGCCCGCGAACTGGGCGTACTCGAAGTACTGATGCTGCGGGCAGGTCGCGTAGTCAGCAAGGAGCAGCTCGCCGAACAGCTCTATGGCTGGGGCGAGGAGGTCGGTGCCAACGCGATCGAGGTTTACATGCACCGGCTGCGCAAGAAACTGGAACCGGCCGGCGTCAATGTGCGAACCATCCGCGGACTCGGGTATCTGCTGGAAAAAGCCGCGCATGAGTAGAACCCACCTCAAAAAAACCTGCGCTTGTCAGGACTGCGTTACCCGCTGCGTTGTTCCTTGCCATGCCATCCAAGTAATGTCTCGTCGAAGCCTCGCGGGCGCCCTGTTACACCTGCCCCACCTACGCTCGGCAGGTTTCTGAGATGGGTTCCAGTAATACACGCACCCTGCGCAGCCGCTTGCTGTTATGGATCAGCGGACCGCTGATAGCACTGTGGACGATCAGCACGCTGATCGACCACGATGTCGCCAGGGGTTTCGTCAATCTCAATTACGACCGTGCCTTGCTCGATACCGCCCTGGATCTCGGACGCAATGTGCGCGAATCGGGCAACCAGCTTTATCTCGACCTGCCGCAGCCGGTGATCGAAATGCTGATCTCCGGAGAACAGGGCCGTTTTTATTACCGCGCCAACGGCCCCAGCGGCGAATACATCACCGGCGACCCTGACCTTCCCGATCCACCCTCCGAAGCACTGGACGACCGCGTCACCTATTACAACGGCATGTTTAACAACGAACCGATCCGCGCCGTTGCACTGCGCGTCCCGGTGCGACCAGGTTCCGGCAAGGGCGCGATCCTGATCCAGGTCGCGGAACGCTCAACACTGCGCTCTGATTTTGCGCGCCAGATCATGCTGCGCATGATGTTGCCGCAGGCTGTCCTTGTGCTGCTGTGCACGCTGACCGTATGGTTCGGCGTCGGCATCGGCCTGCGCGCACTGACTTCGATGCGCCGGGAAATCGAAAACCGCTCGCATGTTGATCTCAGCCCGATTGATGAAACCGGCGCGCCTGCTGAGGTGCAGCCGCTGGTACGTGCCATGAACGATCTGTTGTCGCGACTAAGCGCCGCGCTTGCCGCCCAGCAGCGGTTCATAGCCGATGCCGCTCATCAGCTGCGGACGCCGGTGGCTGCGTTGAAAACGCAGACCGAGCTTGCGGTACGGCAGGTGCACGACGGGGAGGCTGCCGTCACGCTGCAACACCTGCAAACAGCCGCCGATCACGCGGCGCGCCTGGTCGCACAACTGCTGACCCTGGCTCGAGCAGAACCCGGCTCGCACCGCAGCGTAATGCGTCAGTCGGTCGCACTGATATCACTGGCGCGTGACATCACTCGCGAGTGGGTGCCGCGCGCACTGACCCGCCAGATTGATCTGGGCTTTGACGACGCCTCCGCCGCGGCAACGATCAGCGCCGATCCGTTTCTGGTTCACGAAATGCTGAACAACCTGATCGACAACGCCATTCAATACACACCGGCCGGCGGCCGTGTCACGGTACGCATCCGGCAGCAGGATGGCCAGGCAACACTGGAGGTCGAAGATGACGGCCCGGGCATCCCGGTGGAAGAGCGGGAAAAAGTGTTCGGGCGTTTTTACCGGATGGCCGGCGGCGCGCCGGAAGGTTGTGGTCTGGGGCTGGCCATCGTCCGCGAAATCGCACAAGGCCATCAGGCCACGGTAATCGTGCAGTCTGGCGCCGGCGGCCGCGGCACCCGCATGTCCGTTACGTTTCCGTCGCCGCCTTGACCGCAGCGTTTTCGCGCTCTGCGCGTCGCTGCGCATCTTCCTGCTGCTGCAACGCCCACATCTGCGCATAGGCACCACCGCCGGCCAACAACGCGCCGTGGCGCCCCCTCTCAATCACCCGCCCCTGGTCGAGCACCAGAATTTCATCGGCATCCATTACCGTCGACAAGCGGTGCGCGATGACCAGGGTGGTGCGGCCCTGCGCAATGGCGTTCAATTCCTTCTGGATCGCCTGTTCGGTACGGGAATCGAGTGCCGACGTCGCTTCGTCAAAAATCATGATGCGTGGATTTTTCAGTATTGCGCGGGCAATCGCCACCCGCTGTTTTTCCCCGCCCGACAGTTTCAGTCCGCGTTCGCCGACCATCGCTTCGTAACCGTCCGGCAGGCTTTCGATGAAAGCATGGATGTGCGCAGCCTTCGCCGCTGCAATGACTTCTTCGCGCGTCGCCGCCGGCCGGCCGTACTGGATGTTGTAATAGATCGTGTCGTTGAACAGCACGGTATCCTGCGGCACGATCGCAATCGCGCCACGCAGGCTGGTCTGGCGCAGTTGCCGGATATCGACGCCGCTGATGCGGATTGAGCCGCCGGTGACGTCGTAAAAACGGTAAAGCAGCCGGGCCAGCGTTGATTTTCCGGCACCGCTGGCACCCACCACTGCAACTTTTGCCGCCTGCGGAATGCTGAAGGTCATCCCGTGCAGAATCTGCCGCCGCGGGTCGTAACCGAAATCAACCGCATCAAAGGACACGGTCGCCGGTCCTTCCGGCAAATCCCCTGCGTCCGGCGCGTCGTCCACTTCACGATGCTCCTCAAGCAAGCCGAACATGCGCTCCATGTCGATCAGCGCCTGCTTGATCTCGCGATAGGCCATACCGAGAAAATTCAGCGGAATGTAGAGTTGGATCAGCAGGCCGTTGACCAGCACCAGGTCACCCAGCGTCAGTTCGCGTGCCACCACGCCCTGGGCGCAGAGGATCATCAGCAGCGTCGCTGCCACCGCAATGATCGCCGCCTGACCGACGTTGAGCAGCCCCAGTGAAGCCTCGTTCCTGACGGCCATCACCTCGTAACGCTGCAGGCTGTCGTCGTAACGCCGCGCCTCGTAATCCTCGTTGTTGAAGTATTTGACGGTTTCGTAGTTGAGCAGACTGTCGACAGCGCGGGTATTAGCCTTGGAGTCGAGTTCATTGGCCCGCTTGCGAATGGCCGTACGCCATTCAGTGATACCGATGGTGAAGGCGATATAGAGCACCACCGCGGCAAACGTCACCGCGACAAAACGCCAGTCGAATTTGGCGAAAAGCACGGCCGCCACCAGCATGAATTCGAGCACCACCGGAATGATCGAAAACAGCATGAAGCTCAGCAACGTGGAAATGCCGCGTGTGCCGCGCTCGATATCGCGCGACATGCCGCCTGTCTGGCGGTCGAGATGAAAACGCAGCGACAGCGCATGCAGGTGGCGGAACACTGCCAGCGCGATGCGCCGCGTCGCACGTTGCGTTACAGGCACAAACACGACATCACGCAACTCGGCAAACAGCACCGTGGACAAGCGTAACGCGCCATAAGCCACCAGCAACATCAGCGGCAGCACCAGTACCGCCTGCTTGGAATCGAGACCGTCGACGATGTCCTTCATGATCAGCGGTACGCCGACGTTGGCAAACTTGGCCGCCACCAGGAACAGCAGCGCCACCACCACTCGCCATTTGTATTCCCACAGGTACGGCAGCAGCATCGGCACCACGCGCCAGTCGCGACCGCGGGGCACAGCCGCTCCATCACGTTGCGCGGCTGCAGCGCGCGCCATTTCAGCAGTCATGGCCCGTCCGGAATGTAGTTATATTCATTTTTCCCAATAAAAACAGATAGTTATATTGAATTTTCGCACTACAACAGCTGAACCGAAAACTTGCATTATCCCGGCAGGCACTCCAGCTTCGCAGTCAGCGGGGCGTGGTCGGAAATCCGGCTCCAGCGCCGGCCGTGATGGACGCGGACTTCACGCACCGCGAAGCCACGCACGTAAATCCGGTCCAGCCGCAGCACCGGCAGCAGTGCCGGAAAGCTGCGCGCAGGCACGCCGCCCGCCAGTTCGAATACTTCGTGCATGTTCAGCGGATGCGCAAGCTGCTGGGTCGCGCGGTGGCGCCAGTACCAGTCGTTGAAATCGCCGGCGATAATCAAAGGTGCCTCCGGCGGCACCAACCGTTCGATACGCTGGCGCAGGCGTTCGAGTTGCAAGCCGCGACCGCGCGCAGTGAGCGCGAGGTGCACACATACGCAATGCAGTGGTTGCGGCCACCCAGGCATCGCGATTTCGCAATGCAACAGGCCGCGCCGCTCAAAACGATGCGATGAAACGTCTTGATTGTCCCAGCGCGTGATCGGATAACGCGACAGCACCGCGTTGCCGTGGTGACCGGCGTCATACACCGCGTTTTTACCGTAGGCATGACTGCTCCACAGACTGTCGGCGAGAAACTCATATTGGGACTGCACCGGCCAGTCGAGGTGGCGGGCAGCATGTACCGTGTTTTCACCCACAACCTCCTGCAGAAACACCAGGTCGGTATTGAGCAGGCGCAACTGCTCACGCAGCACGTGCAGTGTCGGCCGCCGCGCAAACAGCGGCATGACCGAAAAGCCCTTGTGGATATTGTAGGTCGCGACGCTCAGCTGCAGCGCCGCGCCGGCCACTGCCGCCTCAGGAAATGGCAAGCATGCGGTCGAGCGCGACACGCGCCAGTTCCGCCTCGTACGCAGGCACCTTGATCTGGTTCACCACCTTGCCGTCCACCAGATTCTCCAGTGCCCAGGCCAGGTGCTGTGGGTCGATGCGCTGCATGGTCGAACACATGCACACCGTCGGCGCCATGAACTGCACCGATTTGCCCTGCGGACTGAATTCTTCCGCGATGCGGTTG
This sequence comes from Betaproteobacteria bacterium, assembly GCA_021732605.1. Taxonomy (GTDB): domain Bacteria; phylum Pseudomonadota; class Gammaproteobacteria; order Burkholderiales; family SG8-41. Next base: position 25,551 of record JAKFUS010000039.1, read on the forward strand.
ACCAGGTTGAGTTCGGTGCCAACCAGCCAGCGCGATCCCGGCGGGCTCGCCGCGATGGTCTTGATGATGTAGTCGGTCGAGCCGACGTAATCAGAGAGTTTGCACACTTCGAAGTTGCACTCCGGATGGCTGATCACAGCGCCGCCCGGATGCTGCTGGCGCCAGCGCAGGATGTGCTGGGCCTGGAACATCTGGTGCACAGAGCAATGGCCCTTCCACAGCAGCACTTTCGCCATCTTGATCTGCTGCGGGGTGAGCCCGCCCATCGGCTCATCCGGGTCCCACACCATCATTTCCGACAGCGGGATATCCATCAGATAACCTGTCCAGCGGCCGAGATGCTGGTCGGGGAAAAACAGCACTTTCTCGCGGCGACCGAAGGCCCAGCCGAGAATATTCCGCGCATTGGAAGAGGTGCAGACGATACCGCCATGTTCGCCGCAGAAGGCTTTCAGGTCAGCAGCGGAATTGATGTAGGTGATGGGCGTGACATGTTCATCGGGATCCAGCACTTCCGCGATTTCACGCCAGGCGCGCTCAACCTTGGGCAGGCTCGCCATGTCGGCCATCGAGCAGCCGGCGCTCAAGTCGGGCAGGATCACTTTCTGCGAAGCGCGCGACAGGATATCCGCGACTTCGGCCATGAAATGCACGCCGCAGAACACGATGTATTCGGAATCAGTGCCACATGCCAGCTTCGATAACTGCAACGAGTCACCGGTCAGATCGGCGTGTTTGTAAACGTCCGCACGCTGATAGTGGTGACCGAGCAATACGACGCGATCACCGAGCTTCTTCCGTGCCGCCACGATGCGTGCCTGGCACGCCTCATCGGCCAGCGGTTTGAAACCCTCAAAGGCTATCGTTTTCACTTCCATCGTCTGATCCTTCTCCTGTGCTCCGGCCACGCCCCCGCTTCCGGGATACGCTTTGGGAAAGACTTCTACATTACAGGATTTTGACAAAAAAACCAGCCGGAGATTCCCGCAAAATGCTTACCCAGAACAGTTCCGCAGGATCGTGAGGCTTATGTGCGCTGCCGCATCCGCTGCGGCAGTTCACGGATGACTTCAGCGTTGCTCGAGGAAAACACAAGCTCGGCTGCCTCACGCCACGGCAACCATTGGTAGTCCAGATGTTCGCGCGGTGCGAGCACGACGTCCTGGACGGACGGCAATTCCAGACTGAACACATGTTCCGTATTGTGAGTAACGCCCGGAGCATAACGACTGCGCCAGTGCGCGTAAATTTCATAGCAGTTTTCACGTTGCCAGTCGATCAGCGTCGCAACGTCCGTGACAATGCCGGTTTCTTCGGCTAGCTCGCGCTGCGCAGTCTGCCGCAGCGTTTCGTCCGCATCCTGGCTACCGGTGACGGATTGCCAGAACCCCGCACGGTCTGCGCGCTCCAGCAACAACACCTGCAAATCGGCGGTGTGCACCAGCACCAGCACCGAAACCGGAGTTTTGTAATTCATCGCTCTGCAAATGCCGGCAGGCCGGCAGCGCCTTCACTGATTGCAATAAACACCCGCCCGCGCGGCTGCCAGTATTCCGCAGCGGCCCTGAGAATTTCCAGCAGCAGCGCGTATTCGTCCGGTGCCGCCACGGCAAAATCTGCAGCACCGCGCAGCACTGCCACGCTGCCCGGTTCAGCCTGCCACGACAGGTCTTGCAGGCAGTCGGCCAGCGCATCCCAGTTGCCGCCAAAACTGGCGGGGAACTGAAAGCCTCTGGCGCACGCACTGAGCAGCGCGTGTTTGCCGCGCGCACGCCGCAAGTCAACCACGATCCAGCGCAGCCCAGTACGCCTCACGATAGTCTGCAATAACGCGACCGCAGCCGGCGCACGATACACGCCGTTGTTTCTTACGCAAAGGGTGGTGGAGAATGCAGCGGAAAATCGGGGAGATTTCATTCGACGATACGCCTGAATGTACGATAGTGATCCGCGGTGTAATAAAACTCTCCGCCATCGCGGCATTGCACGAGCCGCAGCAGGCCGGGCGGTGGTGATGCCTGGCGCTGACGCTCGCAACCAACGACGATGCGACGCGCACCACGGTGCCGTACACCGGGCGTGGTCACTGTGTACTCGCGGTAATGGCCGCGCGGCGCCGCTGGCAGCAATTTTTCGTAATTGCCGAAAGTGACTCCGTCGCGCTCATGGGGATAAGGTCCGCCGCTGCGGATCAGCCGCAGAGTCTCGCGGGCTTCCTGCGGCAATTCGGCAACACGGATTTCCTGCGCCTGAGCCTGGGTTTGCGGCTGCGGCTGCGACTGCGGGGCATCCCCGCGCGCAGCGGCCAGCGCGGCAAAAGCCAAGGCCGCGATCAAGCACAGCAGTTGCTGCAAAGGCATGCTGCGCCAGGCCTTACGCATCCGGAGCTCCTTTACGGCCTATGCAGGCCGCGACCGTTTATTCGCCCGCGGTGACGTTACGGAGGCGGATGTGCAACTCGCGCAATTGCTTCTCGGTGACCGGGCTTGGCGCTTCAACCATCAGATCCTGGCCACGCTGTGTTTTCGGGAAAGCGATCACTTCGCGGATCGATTCGGCGCCGGTCATCAGTGTCACGATGCGGTCGAGGCCAAAAGCAATACCGCCATGCGGCGGTGCGCCGTAGCCCAGTGCGTCGAGCAGAAAGCCAAACTTGGCGCGCGCATCCTCAGGCGTGATGCCCAGTGCGGCGAACACCTGCGACTGCACTTCGGCGCGATGAATACGCACCGAGCCGCCGCCGATTTCCCAGCCGTTCAACGCCACGTCGTAGGCCTTGGCCAGCACTTTTCCTGGATCGGTGGTCAGCAACCCAACATGTTCGTCCTTGGGTGCCGTGAACGGGTGATGCGCCGCGTTCCAGCGCTGTGCTTCCTCGTCATAATCAAAGGCCGGGAAATCGACAATCCAGCACGGCCGCCAGCCGGCATCGGCATGACCTTTTTCGTGCCCCACTTTCACCCGCAGCGCGCCCAGCGCGTCGTAGACCACCTGCTTGCGATCGGCGCCGAAGAAAATCAGGTCGCCGTTGGCGGCATTGCTGCGCTTGAGGATTTCGGCGAGCACCGGCGGCGGCAGGAATTTGACGATCGGCGACTGCAGACCCTGCTCGCTGAGCTGGGCCACATCGTTGACCTTGATATAGGCCAGTCCCTTGGCGCCGTAAATTGCCACAAACGTGGTGTAGTCGTCGATTTCCTTGCGTGTCAGCGCCGCACCACCCGGCACACGCAGTGCAACGACCTTGCCGTCCTTCAGTGCAATCGCCTGCTTGAACACCTTGAAGTCGACCTGCGTCATCAGATCGCTGAGGTCGGTCAGCTCAAGCTTGACCCGCAAATCGGGTTTGTCCGAGCCGTAACGCGCCATCGCGTCGGCATAAGTGAGACGGGGAAACTCGCCGAGGTCAACGTTCAGCACGTTCTTGAACAGCTCGCGGATCAGGCCTTCCATCAGATCCTGAATTTCGCGTTCTCCGAGGAAGGAAGTCTCGATATCGATTTGCGTGAATTCAGGCTGACGGTCGGCGCGCAGATCTTCGTCGCGAAAACATTTGACGATCTGGTAGTAGCGGTCGTAACCCGCCACCATCAGCAACTGCTTGAACAGCTGCGGCGATTGCGGCAGCGCGTAGAACTGGCCGTCGTGCATGCGCGCGGGTACCAGGAATTCACGCGCGCCTTCCGGCGTCGATTTGTAGAGCATCGGCGTTTCAATGTCGATGAAGCCGTGATTGTCGAGGTAATTGCGCACCGCACGCGCGGCGCGATGCCGCAGCCGCAGGTTGTTCTGCATCTGCGGCCGGCGCAGGTCGAGGAAGCGGTACTGCAGGCGCACGTTCTCCGACAACTGCTCATCGTCGATCATGAACGGAGGTGTTTGCGACGCGTTCAACACTTCCAGCGCCGTAGCCAACACTTCAATTTCGCCGCTGACCAGATTGGCATTGGTGGTGCCTGCGGGACGTTCGCGGACCTTGCCTTCAATGCGCACCACGAATTCGTTGCGCAGGCCGTTGGCGGTGGCAAAAGTTTCCGCACGATCCGGATCACAGACGATCTGCACCAGGCCTTCGCGGTCGCGCAGGTCGATGAAAATGACGCCGCCATGATCGCGACGACGGTGCACCCAGCCGCAGAGGCTCACGGTCTGGCCCAGGAGTTTGCGGTCTACCAACCCGCAGTAATGGCTACGCATAGTCATAAGCAATTGATTTTAAATGATTATTTAATATGTTCTGGCGCGGGCAATACGATGCCACCGCTGCTTGCCGGCGCCACCACACCCATGGACACGATGTACTTGAATGCGGCGTCAACCGACATGTCGATTTCAATGACATCTGCACGCCGTACATAAAAATAAAACCCGTTGACCGGGCTCGGTGTCGTTGGAATGAACACCGCGACATATTCCTCCGGTAAACGCACCGCGACTTCCACTGGCAGATTAGTCTGGAATGCCAGCGACCAGGCCTGCGGATGTGGGTAGCGCACCAGGAGCACCTTGCGGAATGCGTGGCCGGTGCCGGAGAACAGCGTATCGCTGACCTGTTTGACGCTGTGATAAATGGTATTGACGATGGGGATGCGCGCGAGTACGCCCTCCCAGAACCCCACCAGCCTCTGCCCCAACATGTTGGTCGCAAGCATCCCTGTGAACAGCACGACCAGCACCGTCAGAATTACGCCCAGTCCCGGCACATGCACACCCAGCCAGTTTTCAGTAAGAAACGCGCTGGGCAACAGCAGCAGAGAGTGGTCCATCGTGCCCACCAGCAGGCTGAGTACCCACAGCGTAATCACCAGCGGCACCCAGATCAGCAGGCCTGCGATGATGTAACTCTTGATGAAAGTTTTCTTGAACATGGGTTTCGACGTGGGTTGCGCGTGGCGTGAAGAGCAGATGGCAGTCAGCGCAACTCAACCCTCTGCAACGCGACGATCACGCGCTCGACGGGCTGCGTGGGTCACTCAGGCGGGGGTAACTCCGGCCTTGGGCTCAGGCTTGGATTCCGACTTAGATGCCGATTTAGATTCAGACTTGGGTTCGGACTTGGATTCTGTCTTGGCTTCATCTTTCTTGGGTGCGTCCGCGGATTTGGCGTCATCCGCCTTCGGTTTGACGCTGCCTTTATCCTTGAAATCCGTCGCGTACCAACCGCTGCCTTTTAACTGGAAACCAGCCGCAGTCACCATTTTGCTGAACGTTTTTTTGCCGCACTCCGGACAATCGGTCAACAGCGGGTCGCTGATGCGTTGCAGGAATTCCTTCTGGAAACTGCACGCCCCGCATTTGTATTCATAAATTGGCATGGCGCACCTCAAAATCTAAAAAAGCATTATACCTTAGAAGGTTACAGTGACTTCCCGGGGATATCCGGGTCTAGCTGGGGCATTTCAAGCCGCCAGTACAGCGGGCTTGGCGCAGCGCACCAGCCGCGTCACAATTAGGCGAATCTGGTTCATTGAATTTAGTCCATTGAAAAAAAAGCATTTTTTGAAAACCACCCCAAATGGCCAACCACATCCTCGTCCTCAACGCCGGTTCATCCAGTATCAAATTCGCGGTGTTTGCCGCCACGCACCCGTTAAGGCGCACCGTACAGGGCATGATTTCTGGCATCGGCATGACCGCTGGTTTCCACGCGGGGAACGAACAGGGTCCCCTGCCCGGTGCGCTGCCCCCCGGCCCGCTGAATCACGAAACGGCATTGGCCTGGCTGTTCGACTGGCTGGCCACCGGCAACCATGCGCAACGACTGCTGGGCGCCGGTCACCGTGTCGTGCATGGCGGCGAACAATACGATGCGCCGCTGGTGATCGACGCGCAGAACCTTGCCAGTCTCGATGCGCTGTCACCGCTGGCCCCCCTGCACCAGCCGCACAACGTCGCCGCGATCAATGCACTGCGCAAGCTGCGCCCGGACCTCGCCCAAGTGGCCTGCTTCGATACCGCATTTCACCGCACCCAGCCTGCAGTCGCGCAAACACTCGCCCTGCCGCGGGCCGTGACCGCCGGTGGCCTGCGTCGTTACGGCTTCCACGGCCTGTCGTATGAATTCATCGCGAACGCGCTGCCGGGTGCGCTCGGCGCTGCCGCTGACGGTCGTGTCATCGTCGCCCATCTCGGCAACGGCGCCAGCCTGTGCGCGATGCGCAACCGCAGGAGCATCGCCACCACCATGGGCTTTAGCACTCTGGATGGCCTGGTCATGGGCACACGCTGCGGCAGCATTGATCCGGGGGTGCTGTTCTACCTGATGCGCGAAAAAAACATGTCAGCTGATGCGGTCGAGGACATGTTGTACCGCAAATCCGGATTGCTCGGTCTGTCGGAAATCAGCAACGACATGCGCACTCTGCTCGACAGTGATGATCTGCGCGCACGCGCCGCGATCGAGCAGTTTGTTTACCGCGCCGCACTGGAAACCGGGGCACTCACCGCAGCACTGGAAGGCATCGATGCACTGGTGTTTACCGGCGGGATCGGTGAACACGCAGTAGCTGTCCGCGCCATGATCTGCGAAAAACTGGCCTGGCTCGGCATCACGCTGGATGCATCAGCCAACGCGAGTCATGCGTCGCGCATCTCCACCACCGCCAGCCGGGTCAGCGTCTGCATCATCCCCACGGATGAAGAGGCGGTGATCGCGCAACATACTCAGCACTTGCTGCAAAGTCCGCAATAAACCAAAAAAACCGGGCAATGCCCGGTTTTTTGTGAACAGATTACCCGCAGTTACGTTAATTCATCGGTTAAAACGGAATATCGTCATCCATGTCGTCAAAGCTGCCGCCGCTTTTCTTCGCCGGCGCCTTGCCGCCACCGCCGCCACCCTCAGCGGCACCACCGCGTCCGCCGAGCAATTGCATGCGATCAGCAACAACCTCGGTCGTATAACGGTCCTGGCCTTCCTTGTCCTGCCATTTACGGGTACGGATCCGGCCTTCGACGTAACAGGGGGAGCCTTTTTTCAAGTACTCGCCGGCAACTTCAGCCAGCCGACCGAAAAAAGAAATCCGGTGCCACTCGGTATGTTCCTGCTTGTCACCGCTTTTTTTGTCTTTCCATGACTCGGTGGTCGCCAGAGTGATATTCGTTACCGCCTCACCACTGGGCAAGTAACGCGTCTCCGGGTCTTTGCCGAGATTGCCGATCAGAATTACCTTGTTAACTGATGCCATGTCAGTTTTTCCTTTTGATATTCAATGCTGGATCACACCGGACGTATCACGCCGAACAACTGAGTTTCAACAAAAACATGACAGCCTCGCCAGAGGCATGTTGTTGTCATGCCGTAGGCAGCTTTCCATAAATCCTTCAACGCATCCGTCGCCGAAGCGTTTACGTGCGCGCCGCAACGGGCGGCAAACGCATGCCGAAAGCGAGTATAAGCCAGATCGCCAGCAGCGCAGCATCGAGGACAACGACACTGATAACCCCCCAGTGCTGGTAGAGAAAACCGCCCGCAGCAGCACCGACAAACGTACCGAAAAACTGGACGGTGCTGTAGAGGCCGATGGCCGTGCCCTTGGCATGCACTGGCGCAAGACGCGTGGTCAGCGTCGGCAGCATCGCTTCGAGCACATTAAAGGGCACAAAAAACACCAGCAAAAACAAGGACAACAACCACAGGTTTGCGCTGAGCCAGGGCAAAGCCAGATGGCCTGCCAGCAGCAACGCCACCGCGATGATGAACCAGCGTCGTAGTAACTCCGGCCTGCCGGCCTGCATGATCGGCGGCAGCATCAGCACGAAGGAGCCGAGCATCACCGGCAGGTAAACCTTCCAGTGCTCCCCCAACGGCAGGCCGGCATCGCGCAGGCTGAACGGCACCACGATGAACAGCGCCATCAGCACCGCGTGCAACGCAAAAATGCCCCAGTTCAGCCGCGCAAGTTGCGGGTCCAGCAGCACGTTCCAGAAATCCTTCAGGCCGCGGCCCGGCGCCGGCGGTGCTGGCGGCGGATCCGGAATAAAACGCCACATGACGATGATGCCCGCCAGCGCCAGCACGCCGGTCATCGCGAATATGCCCGGCACGCCGATCACACGGTCAAGCCAGGGACTCGCTGTCAGCGACAGTGCAAACGACACGCCGATGGTGGACCCGATCATCGCCATCGCCTTGGCGCGCTGATCTTCACGCGTCAGGTCGGCGGTCATCGCAATCACCGCTGCCGAAATCGCACCGGCGCCCTGCAGAATGCGACCCAGAATGACGATATAGATGTTCGGCGCCAGCGCCGCGATAAAACTGCCGATGGCAAAAATCACCAGTCCGATGTAAACCACGGGTTTGCGGCCGATACGATCCGACCACCAGCCAAAGGGGATTTGCAGGATGGCCTGGGTCAGGCCGTAAGCGCCGATGGCGATGCCGACCAGCGTCAGGTCGCTGCCCCCAGGCAGACGCTCGGCGTAAATGGCGAATACCGGCAGGATCACGAACATGCCGAGCAGTCGCAAACCGAAAATTCCGGACAATCCGATGCTCGCCCGCAGCTCAAGCCGGGTCATTTTGTTACTGGACGGCATGAAATGGGTCCGGCTGGAAACCTGGGCAACAGTTGGGCGGAGGAGTTGGGCAGAACAACGTATGCGCGTATAGTAGCAGGTTCACTTTTGTTTTCTTCAGGCTCTTCATGACTGTGCGTTCCTCACCGCCAAAACTGGTCTCGCTGCCTGTCGTCACAGTGGCACCGCAGGTGCACGATGTGCCTGCACCTCCCGCAGTCGCCGGACAGATCCGCGTGCGCGGGGCGCGCACGCACAACCTGAAAAACATCAGCCTCGATCTGCCACGCAACCGCCTGGTGGTGATTACCGGGCTGTCCGGCTCCGGCAAATCCTCGCTGGCCTTCGACACGTTGTATGCCGAAGGCCAGCGCCGTTACGTCGAATCGCTGTCGGCCTATGCGCGGCAATTCCTGCAGCTGATGGAAAAGCCCGACGTCGACCTGATCGAAGGTTTGTCGCCGGCGATCGCCATCGAACAGAAGGCGTCCAGCCACAATCCGCGTTCGACCGTCGGCACCGTCACCGAAATCCACGATTACCTGCGCTTGCTCTATGCACGCATCGGAGAACCCCATTGTCCGGAACACGGCACGCTGCTCTCTGCGCAATCGGTCGAGCAGATGGTCAACCATGTGTTGGCGCTGCCGGAAGACACGAAGTTGATGATCCTCGCGCCAGTGGTCAGCGACCGCAAGGGCGAGCAAACCAGCCTGATCGATGAACTGCGTGCGCAGGGTTTCGTCCGCGCGCGCATCGACGGCAAGATTCACGACATCGACGCGCTTCCTGCGCTGAAAAAGAACGCCAAGCACACCATCGACGTGGTAGTAGACCGCATCAAGGTACGCGCCGACATCCGCCAGCGGCTGGCTGAATCGTTTGAAACCGCGCTGCGCCACGGCAACGGCCGCGCCATCGCAGCGGACATGGACAGCGGCCAGGAACTGGTGTTTTCAGCACGCCTCGCCTGTCCGGTCTGCGGCCAGGCTTCCCCCGAACTCGAGCCGCGCTTGTTCTCCTTCAACAATCCGGCGGGCGCCTGCCCGCGTTGCGATGGTCTGGGCGCCATTACCTTTTTCGATCCGAAACGGATAGCCGCGTTTCCCGAAATGTCGCTGGCCTCCGGCGCCATCAAAGGCTGGGACCGCCGCAATCAGTTTTATTTTCAGATGCTGCAGGACCTGGCCAAGCACTATGGTTTCGATGTTGAAGCCCCTTTCGGTGAACTGACCGAGGACGCGCGCGCTGCTGTGCTTAATGGCTCCGGCAAGACACAGATCAAATTCACCTATGCCGGTGAACGTGGCAAGTCGTACGTCAAGGAACACGCTTTCGAAGGCGTGATTCCCAACCTTGAGCGCCGTCATCGCGAAACCGATTCGCCGGTGGTCAAGGAAGAACTATCGAAATACCTGAACACGCAAACCTGCCCGGATTGCGCAGGCACACGGCTGCGAGCCGAAGCGCGTCATGTGCTGGTCGCGGGCCAGCCCATCTATGCCCTCTCGGCGCTGCAGCTCGGCAACGCGATGCGTTTTTTCGAGGAGCTGGCGTTGACCGGCGCGAAACAAGCCATTGCCGACAAAATCGCCGGCGAGATCCGCAACCGACTGCGTTTCCTGGTCGATGTCGGCCTCGATTACCTGTCGCTGGACCGTTCAGCGGACACCTTGTCCGGTGGCGAGTCCCAGCGCATCCGCCTCGCCAGCCAGATCGGCTCCGGACTGACCGGGGTGATGTACGTACTCGACGAACCCTCGATCGGCCTGCATCAACGCGACAACACCCGGCTGCTCGGCATGCTGAAACGCCTGCGCGACATCGGCAATTCGGTGATCGTCGTCGAACATGATCAGGACGCCATCATGAGCGCGGACCATGTGATCGACATGGGGCTGGGCGCAGGAGAACACGGCGGCCATGTCATCGCGCAAGGCACCCCCGCCGAGATCGTCGTGCACAACGAATCACTGACCGGCCAGTACCTGTCGGGACGCCGCCGCATCGACGTGCCGGCCCTGCGCCATAAGGTCAATCCGAAACGGCGGCTGGTCATCAGCGGTGCCACCGGCAACAACCTGAAGGATGTCACCGTCGGCATCCCAGTCGGGCTGTTCACCTGCGTCACCGGGGTTTCGGGTTCAGGTAAATCAACGCTGGTCAATGACACCCTGTATCAGTCTGCGGCACGCGACCTCTACGGCAGCAATGTCGAGCCGGCGTCCTGCACCGGCATCGAAGGCATGGAGTTTTTCGACAAGGTGGTGAATGTCGATCAGAGCCCCATCGGCCGCACGCCGCGCTCCAATCCGGCGACCTACACGGGACTGTTCACCCCCATCCGCGAACTGTTCGCGGGAGTGCCGGAAGCGCGCGCGCGCGGCTATGGCGCTGGACGGTTTTCCTTTAATGTCAAAGGTGGACGATGCGAAGCCTGCCAGGGCGACGGCGTGCTGAAGGTTGAAATGCATTTCCTGCCAGACATCTACGTGTCCTGCGATACCTGCCACGGCAAGCGCTATAACCGCGAAACCCTGGACATCCGTTACAAGGGCCGCACGGTCAATGAAGTGCTGGCGATGACCGTGGAACAGGCGCTTGAATTTTTCAGCCCGGTGCCGTCAATCGCGCGCAAGCTGCAGACCATGATGGACGTCGGCCTCGGCTACATCACGCTCGGCCAGAGCGCGACCACGCTGTCCGGCGGCGAGGCACAGCGCGTCAAGCTCGCACTGGAACTGTCGAAACGCGATACCGGACGCACGCTGTACATTCTCGATGAACCGACCACCGGGCTGCATTTCCATGACATCGACCTGCTGCTGCATGTGCTGCACCGGCTGCGCGACCACGGCAATACCATCGTCGTCATCGAACACAATCTCGACGTGATCAAGACAGCCGACTGGGTCATCGACCTCGGACCCGAGGGCGGCGACGGCGGCGGCCTGATCCTCGCCGAAGGTCCGCCGGAAACCATCGCGGGACATACCGCCAGCCACACCGGCGCACACCTGAAAACCGTGTTGTCATGATCTCGGAACGTGCGCGCGAAATGCTGGGCGAGAGTTTTGCTGCAGCTCTCGCCGCCGCAGATCCGCTGCATATCGTACCCAATCACCTGCCCGCACCGCCCAAAGGCCGCACGCTGGTCGTTGGCGCCGGCAAAGCCGCCGCCGCAATGGCACTGGCCGTTGAGCAACACTGGCCCGCTGCAGCGCCACTCGACGGCCTGGTCATCACGCGTTATCAGCACGGCCTGCTGACCAACCGCATCTCGGTGATCGAGGCCGGACACCCGGTGCCCGACGCGGCAGGTGAACAGGCCGCTGCGGAAATCCTGAAAAAGGTCAAAACGCTAACCGCGCAGGATTTGCTTCTGGTACTGGTCTCCGGTGGCGGCTCGAGTCTGCTGTCACTGCCGGCCGAGGGCGTCACCATGGCCGACCTGAAGCAGGTCACGAAGCAGTTATTGCTTTCCGGCGCACCGATCCAGGCCATGAACACCGTGCGCAAACACCTGTCGTTGATCCAGGGCGGCCGGTTGGCCGCAGCTTCACGCGCCCCGGTGCTGGCATTAGTGGTATCTGACGTCACCGGTGATGACCCGACGCACATCGCTTCCGGTCCCTGCGCGCCGGATCCGACTACCTACCAGGATGCGATCGACGTCCTCGAACAACATGCTGTGCAGGCACCGGCCGCCATCGCCGACCATCTCGCACGCGGCGCGCGGGGCGAAATCGCCGAAACGCCCAAACCCGGCGACCGCGTATTTGCAAAAACTGAAAACCGCGTCATCGCGACTGCACAGCAATCACTCCAGGCCGCCGCGGATTATTTCCGCGGCCAGGGCATCACGCCGGCGATCCTCGGCGACTCGGTGACTGGTGAAGCGCGTGAAGTCGCCAAGGTCTACGGCGCACTGGCCCGCGAAATCCGCCAGCACGGCGCGCCATGGTCAGCGCCGGTGGCGCTGATTTCGGGTGGCGAATGTACGGTCACCGTACGCGGACAGGGCCGTGGCGGCCGCTGTGCGGAATTCCTGCTGTCACTGGCGATTGATCTCAATGGCGCAGCGGGCATCCATGCGCTGGCCTGCGATACCGACGGCATTGACGGCTCTGAAGACAATGCCGGCGCCGTGCTGACGCCGGATACCTTGCAGCGCGCAGCAGGCAAAAAGCTTCATGCCGCGAATCTGCTGGCGCAGAACGACGCCTACCGTTTTTTTGAAACGACCGGCGACCTTGTGGTTACCGGTCCGACACGCACCAACGTTAATGATTACCGCGTAATACTGATCAGTTAGCAGTGATTCCGCTTTAGCCAGAGTGTAATCCACTGATAAAGTATAAGTATTTGATTTTATTGATGTTTTTTATAATTCATCTGGGATTACAGCAATAAAAAAGCCGGGCGAAACCCGGCTTTTTTATTGCTTGCGCGAGGCGCGGATCAGGCTGTAACCGGCTTGGCTTCGCTCTCCGCCACTTCCGGACGATCCATCAATTCGACATAGGCCATCGGCGCATTGTCGCCCTTGCGGAAACCGAACTTCAGGATGCGCAGGTAACCGCCGTTACGCTTGGCAAAACGCGGGCCCAGCAGTTCGAACAGCTTGACCACATTTTCGCGGTCGCGCAGGCGATCGAAGGCCAGACGGCGATTCGCCAGCGTGGGTTTCTTGCCCAGAGTGATGATCGGCTCCACGACCCGCCGCAATTCCTTGGCTTTGGGCAACGTGGTTTTGATTGCTTCATGTCGCAACAGCGAGTTGGCCATGTTGCGCAGCATCGCCAGGCGATGGCTGCTGGTGCGATTGAGTTTTCGTAAACCGTGACGATGACGCATGATGCCCTCTTAAATCTTTTCCAGGCCGGCAGGCGGCCAGTTTTCCAGCTTCATACCCAGCGTCAGACCGCGGGATGCCAGCACTTCCTTGATTTCGTTCAAAGACTTCCGACCCAGATTCGGGGTCTTCAGCAACTCGGTCTCGGAACGCTGGATCAGGTCGCCGATGTAGTAGATGTTTTCGGCTTTCAGGCAGTTGGCCGAACGAACAGTCAGCTCCAGGTCATCCACCGGACGCAACAGCACCGGATCGATCTGGGTGGCTTTTTTCTCTTCGATCAGCGTCGGAGTGCCTTTGAGATCGGCAAAGACCGACAGCTGTTCAACCAGCACGCGTGCAGCGTAACGCACCGCTTCTTCAGGATCAATCGCACCGTTGGTCTCGATGTCGATCACCAGTTTGTCGAGGTCGGTACGCTGTTCCACACGCGCCGACTCCACCGCGTAACTGACGCGGCGCACCGGACCGTAGGAAGCATCAAGCATCAAGCCGCCGACGCTGCGCGTGTCATCGACACCGCGACGCGTCACAGCAGCAACGTAACCGCGGCCTTTTTCGACCTTGATCTGGACGTCAAGCTTGCCGCCGGCGGTCAGATGGGCAATCACGTGATCCGGGTTGACGATTTCAACGTCATGCATCGGCTCAATATCCGCGGCCGTGACCACGCCTTCGCCTGATTTTTTCAGGATCAGAATGGCTTCGTCGCGGTTATGCAGACGCAGCACGATACCTTTCAGGTTGAGCAGGATGTCGACCACATCTTCCTGCACACCGTCGATCGTGGAATATTCGTGCAACACGCCGGCGATTTTGACTTCGGTCGCGGCGTAGCCGGGCATCGAGGACAACAGGGTACGACGCAGCGCATTGCCGAGCGTATGGCCGTAACCGCGCTCGAACGGCTCCATGGTGACCTTCGCATGGAACGGGGAGACACCCTGCACGTCGATGATCCGAGGCTTGAGGAAGGCGCTGCTGGACATGGCTTGACTACCTCTCGGGGATTATTTCGAGTACAGCTCGACGATGAGCGACTCGTTGATGGTGGAAGGCAATTCGGAGCGCTGCGGCCGTGCCTTGAAGGTGCCTTTCAGCGCCTTCGAGTCGACCTCTACCCACTCCGGAAACCCGCGTGATTCGGCTGCTTCGGCGGCGCCCTTGATGCGCAGCTGGGCCTTGGCCGCCTGCGCCACTTCGACGACGTCACCCGGGCGGCATTGATACGATGGAATGTTTACGCGTTTGCCATTGACCAGGATGCCGTTGTGGCGCACCACCTGGCGGGCTTCGGTGCGCGATGCGCCAAACCCCATCCGGTACGTCACCGTATCAAGACGGCTTTCCAGACCCTGCAGCAATGCTTCGCCGGTCACGCCCTTGCTCGCCACCGCTTCCTTGTAGGTTTTACGGAATTGACGCTCAAGGATGCCGTAGATACGACGTACCTTTTGCTTTGCACGGAGCTGCACGCCATAACCAGACAGGCGGGTGCTTTTCTGACCGTGCTGACCCGGCGGATAGTTACGGCGCTCAATGGCGCACTTGTCGGTGAAGCACTTCTCCCCCTTGAGGAAGAGTTTTTCACCTTCGCGTCGGCATTGCCGACATTTTGCATCGAGATTCCTGGCCACTGTGGGATCTCCTTAGATTCGACGTTTCTTGGGCGGACGGCAGCCGTTATGCGGCACGGGCGTCACGTCCGAGATACTGGTGATTTTAAAACCGACAGCGTTCAGCGCGCGCACCGCGGACTCACGGCCGGGCCCCGGTCCCTTAATCAGGACTTCGATGTTTTTCACACCGCATTCCTGTGCAAGGCGCCCGGCTTTTTCTGCAGCAATCTGTGCCGCAAATGGGGTCGATTTGCGCGAACCCTTGAAGCCGTTGCTGCCCGAAGTTGCCCAGGCCAGTGCGTTGCCCTGACGGTCAGTAATGGTGACGATGGTGTTGTTGAAGGACGCGTGCACGTGCGCCACGCCTTCCGCCACGTTTTTCTTGACCTTCTTGCGAACCCTGGTGCTTGCCTTAGCCATATATAGTTACTCTCAATTACGCAGCGGTCGGCCGCTGGATTTTTACCGCTGCCTTGCGCGGGCCCTTGCGCGTGCGCGCATTGGTGCGCGTACGCTGGCCACGCATCGGGAGCCCGGCGCGATGGCGCTTGCCGCGCCAAGTGCCGAGATCCATCAGCCGCTTGATGTTCATGGAAATCTCGCGGCGCAGATCGCCTTCGGTCGTGACTTTTGCCACCTGCTCGCGCAATTTGTCCATGTCCGAGTCGGACAGGTCCTTCATCTTGGTCGCGGTATTGACCCCGGCCGCAGCGCAAATCGCACGAGCACGGCTGCGGCCTACGCCGAAGATTGCCGTCAGCGCGACTTCAGCGTGCTGATGATTTGGTATGTTGACACCACCTATGCGGGCCATCTGTTACCCCACCAATGGAAAACTCAAAATTATAACTTTTGACAGGTTCATATTCAACGAACCGGTCAACCCTGGCGCTGCTTGTGCCGCGGATCTTTCTTGCAGATCACGCGAACCACGCCGTTACGCTTCACGACCTTGCAGTCGCGACACATGCGTTTTACTGATGCCTGCACTTTCATGTCATACCTCTTTCGCTTGCCGCCTATTTCGCCCGGAAAGTGATCCGCCCCTTGGTCAGATCATAGGGCGTCAATTCCACCGTCACCTTATCCCCGGGCAGAATGCGAATGTAATGCATGCGCATTTTTCCCGAGATATGGCCCAACACAACATGACCATTCTCCAACTTCACCCGAAACGTTGCATTGGGAAGATTTTCAACGACCTCCCCTTGCATCTCTATGGTGTCTTCTTTAGACATTACCGCGTCGGGAACACACCGCCTTTGAAGTTCGCCTTCTTCAACAGACTTTCATACTGATGAGACATCACATAAGCCTGCACCTGAGCCATGAAATCCAGGGTTACCACCACAATGATCAGCAGTGAAGTGCCGCCAAAATAAAACGGCACATTCTTCCAGACGATCAGCAGCTCGGGCACCAGGCAGACCAAGGTGACATACAGCGCACCTGCCAGGGTCAGGCGCATCGTGACCTTTTCAACGTAACGCGCAGTCTGGTCGCCGGGCCTTATCCCTGGTACGAACGCACCACTTTTCTTCAGGTTCTCTGCCGTCTCCTTCGGGTTGAACACCAGCGCCGTATAGAAGAAGCAGAAAAATATGATCGCAGCAGCATAAAACAGCGTGTAAACCGGTTGCCCCGGATGCAGCACCGCGGCAATATTTTTCAGCCAGATCATGCCTTCGTTTTCACCCAGCCAGCCGGCGATAGTGCCCGGAAACAGGATGATGCTCGATGCAAAAATCGGCGGAATCACGCCCGACATGTTCAGCTTCAGCGGCAGATGCGACGACTGCCCGCCATAAACCTTACGTCCCACCTGTCGCTTGGCGTAATTCACCAGGATCTTGCGCTGGCCTTTTTCGACGAAACACACAAATGCCGTAACCGCGATCACCAGCGCAAAAATGAACAACACGAACGGGATCGAAAATGCTCCGGTCCTTGCCAATTCCAGCGTGCCAGCGACAGCCTGCGGGAACCCGGCTGCAATTCCGGCAAAAATCAGCAGCGAAATGCCGTTGCCGATACCGCGTTCGGTAATCTGCTCACCCAGCCACATCAGGAACATCGTGCCGCTCACCAGCGTGATCATCGCCGTCAACCGGAACATCAGTCCGGGATCAACCGCGACCTTTTGCTGCTCAAATGCAATCGCAATCGCCAGGCCCTGCACAATGGCCAGCGCTGCGGTGCCATACCGCGTGTATTGCGTAATCTTGCGCCGTCCCGATTCACCCTCTTTTTTCAGGGCTTCCAGGGTCGGTGACACCACGGTCATCAACTGCATGATGATCGACGCCGAGATATACGGCATGATGCCCAGCGTAAAAATCGAGAAGCGCGACAGCGCACCACCCGAGAACATGTTGAACATGTCCAGAATGCCGCCGCGCTGCGACTTGAACAGCTCGGCAAGCTGGAGCTGATCGATGCCGGGCACGGGAATATACGACCCGATGCGGAACACGATCAGTGCACCCACGAGGAACAGCAGGCGACGCTTCAAATCACCAAACTTGCCCGAACCCGACAGTGCAGAGCCAACGGCCAACGCTTAGCTCCCGGCCTTTTCGGCAGCAGGCTGATCGACACTTCCACCCGCCTTTTCAATGGCTGCGCGTGCGCCTTTGCTGGCCAGCACGCCCTTGAGTTCAATTTTGCGCTTCAGTTCACCGGCCAGGATTACCTTGGCGCGAATCGCCAACAGGGGAACTGCACCGGCTTTTTTTAGTACTGCGAGGTCGATGGTATCAACCTTAAGTTTTTGCAAGGTGTCCAGCCGCACTTCAGCCGTGTCCCCCGCCGACAGAGAATGAAAACCGCGCTTCGGGAGACGGCGATGAAGCGGCATCTGGCCACCCTCAAAACCGACTTTATGAAAGCCGCCTGCGCGCGCCTTTTGGCCCTTGTGGCCACGCCCGGCTGTTTTGCCCCAGCCGCAACCGATACCACGGCCAACGCGCTTTTTGTTGCGCTTGGATCCGGCTGCCGGCTTGATCTTGTTCAGTTCCATTTAACCCTCGCAGCGAACGAGATAAGACACTTTGTTAATCATTCCACGAATTGCCGGGCTGTCCGCAAGTTCGACCGTGTGGTTAATACGCCGCAATCCGAGGCCGCGCACCGATGCCCGGTGTTCGGGGCGGGTGCCAATCAGGCTGCGCAACAGCGTAACTTTGATGGTTTTGCCCTGTGTTTTAGTTTGCGTCTTGGCCATGGCTTATCCCTGAATTTCCTCGATCGATTTGCCACGCTTGGCGGCAATTTCAGCGGGCGTATTCATCGCGGTCAGGCCGTTGATGGTTGCACGCACGATGTTGTAGGGATTGGTCGATCCGATGCACTTGGCCAGGATATTGGCAACGCCCATCACTTCCAGCACTGCCCGCACCGGACCGCCGGCAATGATTCCCGTGCCTTCCGAGGCCGGCTGCATGTAAACCCTGGAGGCGCCATGGCGTCCCATGACGGCATGCTGCAGCGTGCCGTTTTTCAGCTGCACTTTGACCATTTTGTGGCGAGCCTCTTCCATCGCTTTTTGCACAGCGACCGGAACCTCGCGCGCCTTGCCTTTGCCCATGCCGATGCTGCCATCGCCATCACCAACGACCGTCAGTGCCGCAAAACCCATCACGCGACCGCCTTTGACAACCTTGGTAACACGGTTGATGGCCACCATCTTTTCGCGCAAACCGTCGCTACGTTCTTCGCCGCCGGTTTGCATCTTCCCTGCCTGCATTTTTGCCATGAACTGCTCCGTCAGAACTTAAGTCCGGCTTCACGCGCAGCTTCCGCCAGCGCCTTCACCCGACCGTGATATTTGTAACCGGAGCGGTCAAATGCAACCTTCTCCACGCCGGCTTGTTTTGCCCGTTCCGCGATGCGTTTGCCAATTGCAGCGGCAGCCGCAGAGCTTCCGCCTTTGGGCACGGCAGCGCGCATTTCCTTTTCGGAAGATGATGCACTGGCCAACACCTTGGAGCCGCTGGCATCAAAAACCTGCGCATAGATGTGCCCGTTGGAACGATACACAGTAAGCCGCACCGCTTTGAGTTCAGCAATTTTGGCCCGGGTGCTGCGTGCACGCCGGAGACGCTCTGTTTTTTTCTCAAACATGATCTGTCCGCCTACTTCTTCTTCGTTTCTTTGAGCACAATGCGCTCGTCGGCATAACGCACACCCTTGCCCTTGTAGGGCTCCGGTGGCCGGTAATTCCGAACGTCAGCAGCGACCTGGCCAACCTGTTGCTTGTCTGCGCCCTTGATGATGATTTCGGTCTGCGTCGGGGTTTCCGCCTTAACGCCTTGCGGAAGCTGATGCACCACCGGGTGCGAGAAACCCAATGTCAGGTTAATCTTGTCACCCTGTGCCTGTGCGCGGTAACCCACGCCCACCAAAGTCAGTTTTCTCTCAAACCCACGGCTGACGCCGTGAACCATATTGGCAATCAGCGCGCGCGTCGTACCACTGATGGCATTGGCTTGGCGCGAATTGTCGTTGACCTTGATTTCAAGCCGATTTTCGATCTTTTCCACTTTCACGTTCGGCGTAAGCTGCTGCGCCAGCGTACCAAGGGGGCCTTTGACCGAAATCCGGTCAGCACCGATCGTTACTTCCACTTTTTCCGGCAATTCAACCGGACTTTTTCCGACTCTGGACATGGCTCGCTCTCCGTTACGCCACGATGCAGAGAACTTCCCCGCCGATGCCCATGCCCCGAGCCTTGCGATCGGTCATCACACCCCTGGAGGTGGAAACGATGGCAACACCGAGGCCGTTCATCACGCGCGGAATGTCACGGCTGGGTTTGTAAATACGCAAGCCGGGACGGCTTACACGTTCTATTTTTTCAATTACCGGCGAGCCGGCATAGTACTTGAGGCTGACCTCGAGCTCGGGCTTGGACGATTCGCCACGCACCGCAAAATCATCGATGTAGCCCTCATCCTTCAGCACCTTGGCAATTGCCACCTTGAGCTTGCTCGAAGGCATCGACACCGACTCCTTTTCCGCCTGCTGTGCATTGCGGATACGGGTCAGCATGTCGGAAACTGGATCATTCATGCTCATGCAAAATTCTCCTGCGGCCTGTCTTACCAACTAGCCTTGATTACGCCCGGGATTTCTCCGCGCATTGCAATCTCGCGCAGTTTCCCCCGAGCCAGCCCAAACTTGCGATATACGCCACGCGGGCGACCGGTCAGTGCGCAACGATTGCGCAACCGCACGGGACTCGCGTTCCGCGGCAACTTCTTCAGCTTCAGGCGCGCCTCATAACGATCTTCCGGAGCCAACTTCTGATCGTCGATGAGAGCCTGTAACTCCGCACGCTTGGCCGCAAATTTCTTTACGGTTATACGGCGTTTTTTGTCGCGGTTTATCAGTGCAAGCTTGGACATACGGTTTTCCTCAGTTCCGAAAAGGAAATTTGAAAGCTGAAAGCAGCGCCCGGGCTTCTTCGTCGGACTTTGCTGTCGTTGTAATGGTAATATTCATTCCGCGCAGGGCATCGATCTTGTCGTACTCGATCTCAGGGAAAATGATCTGTTCCTTGATGCCCATGTTGTAGTTGCCACGGCCGTCAAAACTGCGCCCGGAAATACCCCGAAAATCGCGGATCCGCGGCATAGCAATATTGACCAGGCGGTCGAGGAATTCATACATCCTGGCCCCGCGCAGGGTCACTTTGCAACCCACCGGGTAACCTTCACGAATCTTAAAGTTGGCAATGGCCTTGCGCGAATTGGTGACAAGAGGTTTCTGGCCTGCAATCTTGGCCATGTCGCCAACGGCGTTGTCCATGATCTTCTTGTCGGCAACCGCTTCGCCCACACCCATGTTCAGAACGATCTTCTCGATCCGCGGCACTTGCATCGGGCTCTTGTAGGCAAACTTCTCCGTCAGTGCCTTGGTGACCGTGTCCTTGTAATACAGGCTCAGTCTGGCCGGGGCAGTCGGACGTGCCGGCTTGCCCTGCTTGGGAGCAGTTGCAGCTGCAGCCTTGGGCGCTTTAGTTTTTTTGGCCGGTGCGGGTGCGGCCTTGGCATCCTTCGCCGGCTTTGCTTTTTTGGTGTCTTTATCAGCGCTCATACATCAACCACTTCGCCATTGGACTTGAAATACCGAACACGGCGCCCGTCTTCCAGTTGCCTGATGCCGATACGATCGGCCTTCTTGGTCACAGGATTAAACAACGCTACGTTCGACACGTGAATAGGCATTTCCTTGTCGATGATGCCGCCAGTCTCACCTTTGGCGGGATTCGGCCGTTGGTGTTTCTTGACGCGGTTGATACCTTCGACGAGCAAATGAGACTCATCAATAATCCGCAATACCGTGCCGCGCTTGCTGCGGTCACGGCCGGTAACGACGACGATGTCATCGCCTTTTTTGATCTTGCGCATATGCGTATCCGTCCTCTTACAACACTTCAGGAGCCAGGGACACGATCTTCATGAAGCGTTCGGTACGCAGTTCGCGTGTCACAGGTCCAAAAATCCGGGTGCCGATGGGCTCCAGTTTCTGGTTCAGCAACACTGCAGCGTTACCGTCAAACTTCAACAACGATCCGTCATTGCGGCGCACGCCTTTGGCGGTACGCACAACTACGGCATTGTAGACCTCGCCCTTTTTTACGCGACCACGGGGCGCAGCATCCTTGATGCTGACCTTGATCACGTCACCAATGCCGGCGTAACGACGCTTAGAGCCGCCCAGCACCTTGATGCACATGACTGCGCGCGCACCGGTGTTGTCAGCAACGTCCAGTATGGATTGCATCTGAATCATGATTTTTCCTGCTTATTTTCCCCAACTTGGCCACCCTTGCAGCATGGAAGGCCAGTCTTGGAGCCCGTTCGGGCATTAACCGCTAACCGTAAGTCGGCGGAGAAATACAGCTAAAGATTATAGCGCGTGAATACCTCTCGCGCAAGCCTTATTTAAACGCCCCGCGACTTTTCGATGAGTTTGATCACCCGCCAGGCCTTGGTTTTGGCCAACGGGCGGCACTCCTCGATCAGCACGGTATCGCCTTCTTTGTACTCGTCGTTGGCATCGTGTGCATGGTATTTCTTGGAACGCGTAATGATCTTACCCAGCAGCGGATGCTTGACCCGCCGCTCGACCAAGACCGTAACCGTCTTGTCCATTTTGTCGCTGACTACCTTGCCCGTCAGCGTCCGCTTGTTTGCTTCAGTCATAGTCAACCCTGCCCGTTATGCCTTGGTTCCCAGCACCGTGCGCACGCGCGCGATATCGCGCCGTACTTTGCGCAACTGGCTGGTGTTCGATAACTGCTGTGTTGCCTTCTGCATGCGCAGGGAAAACTGTGCCTTGAGCAAGGACTCGAGTTCCTTGCGCAATTCTTCAGGGCCCTTTGCCTTCATTTCGCTCACGTCCATGCTCTAGCCCCCTACCAGGCGGTGGACAAAAGTCGTCGCGATCGGCAGCTTCGCCGCTGCAAGGCGGAAAGCTTCCTTGGCAATGACTTCATTCACGCCGTCCATTTCATACAAAACTTTGCCCGGCTGAATCTCGGCAACCCAATACTCCGGATTACCCTTGCCGTTGCCCATACGAACCTCTGCCGGTTTCCGCGAAATCGGCTTATCCGGAAAAATACGAATCCAGATCCGCCCGCCGCGCTTGATATGACGCGTCATCGCACGACGCGCAGCCTCAATCTGGCGCGCGGTCAGACGACCCCGACCTATGGCCTTAAGACCATATTCGCCAAAACTTACCTTATTGCCGCGAGTCGCAACGCCGGTATTCCGGCCCTTTTGCTCCTTGCGGTACTTACGCCTGGCTGGCTGTAGCACGTTTTACTCCTGTCTTTGCAGTTGTAGTCCGACGCGGCTTACGGGCCGGCGCGGGCGCGGGCTCATCTGCCGGTACAGCCGTCGGGGTAAGCCCCGGATGTTCGTTCTTGCCGATTACTTCACCTTTGAATACCCAGACCTTGACACCAATGATGCCGTAACTGGTCTTGGCTTCAGAGAAACCATAATCGATATCGGCACGCAGTGTATGCAGCGGCACACGTCCTTCTCGATACCACTCGGTCCGCGCAATTTCAATGCCGTTCAGACGCCCCGCGCTCATGATCTTGATGCCTTGTGCACCCAGTCGCATGGCGTTGGTAATGGCCCGCTTCATCGCACGGCGAAACATGATCCGCTTCTGCAATTGCTGGACGATGGAGTCAGCAATCAGCTGTGCATCGAGTTCAGGCTTGCGCACCTCCTCGATATTCACGTGCACCGGAACGCCGAGCAACTTCTGCAGATCGACTTTCAGGCGCTCAATATCTTCGCCCTTCTTGCCGATCACCATGCCGGGACGCGCGCTGAATATCGTGATACGTGCGTTTTTTGCCGGACGTTCAATGATCACTCGGGAGACTGCCGCCTGCGACAGCCGCTCTTTCAGATACTCGCGAACCCTGATGTCTTCCAGTAGCATCACCGGGAAATTCTTGTTATTCGCATACCAGCGGGAAGCCCAGTTGCGGTTAAACGCCAGACGAAAACCGATCGGATGAATTTTTTGGCCCATACCTACTTCCTTCCGTCGCCGACGGTGACATAAACATGGCAGGTCGGCTTCATGATGCGTACGCCACGGCCCTTGGCTGCCGATGAAAAGCGCTTCATCACCGGACCCTTTTCCACATAAATACTCGTGATCTTGAGTTCATCGATGTCCGCACCGTCATTGTGTTCGGCATTGGCGATAGCCGACTCAAGAACCTTGCGGATGATCACTGCACCCTTTTTGGGCGAAAAACTCAGAATATTTAGCGCGTGCTCGACAGTCTTGCCGCGGATGAGATCCGCAACGAGACGCCCTTTTTGCGCCGACAACCTGACGCCTTGCAGTGTAGCTTTGGTATTCATCTCGGTTTACCTTACTTGGCTGCCGGAGTCGGAGAAGCTTTCTTGTCAGCTGGCGCGCCGCCGGCTTTCGAATGCCCCTTGAAGACTCGCGTATGCGCGAACTCGCCCAGCTTGTGTCCGACCATGTTTTCCGTCACATAAACCGGCACATGCTGCTTGCCGTTATGCACCGCAATCGTCAGTCCGACAAAGTCTGGCAATATTGTTGAACGCCGTGACCAAGTCTTGATCGGCCGCTTGTCCGAACCAGCACGTGCCGTCTCCACCTTTTGCATCAGGTGGTGATCGACAAACGGGCCTTTTTTAATGGAACGTGACATCTATACCCCTTAAGCCGTGGCTTTCGCATTGCGGCGACGAATGATCATACCGCTCGTGCGTTTATTCTTGCGCGTCTTGTAACCCTTACACATGACGCCCCATGGACTCACCGGTGCCTGAGCAGCCGCGGTCCGGCCTTCACCACCACCGTGCGGATGATCGATCGGATTCATAGCCACACCGCGCACCGTCGGACGAATACCACGCCAGCGCACACGACCAGCCTTGCCGATGGATTCCAGTGAATGCTCTTCGTTGCCAACTTCGCCGATGGTGGCGCGGCAGTTGACGTGCACTTTTCGGATCTCGCCGGAGCGCAACCGCAGCTGGGCATATTCGCCTTCACGCGCCAATAGCTGCGCCGAGGTACCTGCAGCGCGCGCAAGCTGAGCGCCCTTGCCGGGCAGCATCTCGATACAGCAAATGGTGGTGCCGACAGGGATGTTCCTGAGCGGCAGCGCATTGCCCGATTTGATCGGCGCTTCGGCACCGGAAATCAACTGCGTTCCAGCGATGACGCCGCGGGTGGCAATGACATAACGGCGTTCACCGTCGGCATAACACAGGAGCGCAAGGTGAGCGCTGCGGTTTGGATCGTATTCAATCCGCTCCACTTTGGCTTGGATGCCATCTTTATCGCGTTTGAAATCGACCATGCGGTAATGCTGCTTGTGCCCACCACCTTGGTGGCGCATGGTGATGCGGCCGTGCACGTTACGTCCGGATTTCTTGGATTGCCGCTCGACCAGATTGGCAACCGGTTTGCCCTTGTGCAGGCCCGGGGTAACAACCTTGACCAGACCGCGACGGCCTGGAGAAGTCGGTTTGACTTTGATTAGCATTACTTCACCTCCCCTTCAGCAAAGGTGATTTCCTGGCCCGCCTTGAGGCAGACATAGGCTTTTTTCCATGAACTGCGACGGCCGGTGAATTTGCCGAAGCGCTTTTCCTTGCCGCGAACATTGACGATGCGGACGTTCTGCACTTCGAGTTTCTCGTCCTTCTTGCTCAACATCGTTTCAACCGCAGCCTTGATTTCCGGCTTGGTCGCGTCGCGCACAACCCGAAAAACCACCTGATTGTGCTTTTCGCCGACAAACGTGCTTTTCTCCGATATCACCGGGGCGAGCAGGATCTGCGCCAAACGTTCCGTATTGAATACGCTCATGCCAGCAACTCCTCTATCTTGCTTACCGCGCCTTTGGTCATTAGCACCTTGCCGTAACGGATCAGGCTGACCGGGTCAGCATGGCCGACATCAACAATCATGACATGGGGCAGATTACGTGACGACAATTGCAGGTTCTCGTCAAGGTTGTCGGTAATGATCAGCACATCATCCATGCCCATGCCCTGAAGTTTCTGGGCAAGCAGCTTTGTCTTCGGTGCATCAATGGTAAATGTGTCGATCACAACCAGACGATCTTCGCGGGCCAGCTGCGAAAGAATCGACAGCATTCCCGCGCGGTACATCTTGCGATTGAGCTTGTGCGAGTAGTTCTCGTCCGGCGAATTCGGGAAAGTCCTGCCGCCGCCACGCCACAGCGGGCTGGAAGTCATACCGGCGCGGGCGCGACCGGTGCCCTTCTGCCGCCACGGTTTTTTAGTGGAGTGCTTGACCGTGCCGCGATCTTTTTGCGCCCGGGTGGCGAGACGTGCGTTGGCCATATAGGCCGTAATGACCTGATGCACCAGAGCTTCGTTGTATTCGCGACCGAACGCAGCATCCGATGCCGCCAGTTTGGCGGTGGGTTTGCCCTGCTCGTTGATTATGTTGAGTTCCATTGCGTGCCTCTACTTCTTAGCCGGGGCGGCTTTGCCGCCCTGTTTGACCGCTGGCGGGCGACGCGTGCGGATCGCAGGACGCACCATGACATCGCCACCTCGAGAACCGGGGACTGCGCCGCGGATCAGCAGCAGGTTGCGCTCTGCGTCAATGCGCACGATTTGCAGTGACTGCTGGGTCCGTTGCACAGCACCCATGTGACCCGGCATTCTCTTGCCAGGAAACACGCGGCCGGGGTCCTGGGCCATACCGATCGAGCCAGGCTTGTTGTGTGAAACCGAGTTGCCGTGACTGGCGCGGTTCGACGAGAAATGGTGCCGCTTGATGACGCCGGCAAAACCCTTGCCCTGCGACACACCGGTCACATCGACATACTGCCCGACCGCGAAAATGGTCGCCGCCACCGTGGCGCCGACCGACATCTCGGCCAGTTTTTCCGGTGTGACGGTAAATTCCCGCATCACCCGGCCACCCTCGACACCTGCTTTGGCAAAGTGTCCTGCGGCAGGCTTGATGACGCGCGAAGCGCGACGTTTACCAAACGCCAGTTGCACGGCGGCATAGCCGTCGATCTCGGGTGTCTTAATCTGCGAGACGCGATTGTTCGATACGTCGACGACGGTCACCGGTATGGTGTCACCGTCGTCGGTGAATATCCGCGTCATGCCGACTTTGCGGCCGACTAATCCTAAACTCATTTTTGTACCTTTTAAAAAAAGGCGCCGACTGCAATTGGCCGGCACTTCTATTGGTAAAACCGGGCGCCTGAGCGTCCGTTCGTAACCTTACAACTTGATTTCCACATCCACACCAGCAGGCAAGTCGAGTTTCATCAGTGCATCAACGGTCTTGTCCGTCGGGTCGATAATGTCCATCAACCGCAGGTGGCTGCGGATTTCCAACTGTTCGCGCGAAGTTTTGTTGACGTGCGGTGAACGCAGCAAATCGAAGCGCTGTTTGCGTGTCGGCAGCGGAATCGGGCCCTTGACTACGGCTCCGGTACGTTTTGCGGTTTCCACAATCTCCTGCGCTGACTGGTCGATCAAACGATAGTCGAACGCCTTGAGGCGAATGCGAATTTTCTGACTTTTCAGGGCGGCCATTTTTTATTCGATCACTTTTGCTACGACGCCGGCGCCGACGGTCCTGCCGCCCTCGCGGATGGCAAACCGCAGCCCCTCTTCCATCGCGATGGGCTGAATCAGCGCCACCGTGATCGAAATGTTGTCCCCCGGCATCACCATCT
>JAKFUS010000007.1 GCA_021732605.1 Betaproteobacteria bacterium
CCTCCCCCTGAAGGGGAGGGAATCCATAGGAACTCCTTCCCCTTCAGGGGGAAGGCGGGGATGGGGGTGGTACTGAAAGCGCGCTTCATTCATAGTTGATGTTGTCCGAGGCTTTTGATCATTCACCCCGCCGGAACAGGCGGTCGAGGTCGGTCACCGAGAACTGGTGCCAGGTTGGCCGGCCGTGGTTGCACTGGCCGGAACGTTCGGTGGCTTCCATGTCGCGCAGCAGCGCGTTCATCTCGGGCACGGTGAGTTTGCGGTTGGCGCGCACCGCGGCGTGGCAGGCCATGGTGCCCAGCAATTCGTTGCCGCGTTCAGTGGCGATGCGACTGGCGCCGTATTCGCGCACTTCATGCAATACATCCAGCGCCAGTGCCTGCGCATCAGCATCGGCGAGCAGGGCTGGCACACCACGCACGATCAAGGCGCCGGGACCGGCTGGCGCGATATCGAAGCCGAGCGCCTGCAATCCTTCACGTTCATCTTCGGTGGTGGCGACGTCCAGTGCTTCGGCGGCGAAATGCACCGGCACCAGCAGCGGCTGCATCGGGATCGTGCGGCCGTCGAGTGCGGTTTTGAGTTTTTCGTACATGATGCGTTCGTGTGCGGCATGCATGTCGATGATGATCAGGCCGTTGCGGTTTTCGGCGAGGATGTAAATGCCGGCGAGTTGTGCCAGCGCAAAACCCAGGGGATGTTCGTCGCCGGAGGGCGGCAGCGCCGGGACTGGTGCGGCTTGCAGCAAGGTCGCTGTGTCCGTTGCTGGTCGTGGTGCGAACAGCGTGGCGTAGGCGCCTGCGGGCTGGGCAATGCCGAGAGTCATTGCGCCCTGGTTGCGGTAAAACGGCGCGGCAGGGGCTGCTGACGGCGATGCAGGGGGCGCAACCAGTGCCGGCGCAGCATCACCGGCCGAACGCGACAATGTTTTATGCAGCGCGTGGAATATGAACTGGTGCACGGCGCGCGAATCGCGGAAGCGCACTTCAGCTTTTGCCGGATGTACATTGACGTCGACCAGTTGCGGGTCGATATCAAGGAACAATACAAAGGCAGGATGACGATCGTGGTGGAGCACGTCGGCATAGGCCTGGCGGATGGCATGCGCCACCACCTTGTCGCGGATGCAGCGGCCGTTGACGAAAAAATACTGTGCGTCGCGCGTACCTTTGGCATGCGAAGGTGAGCTGATGGCACCGCGAATGGCGATCTGGCCGCCGGATTCCTCGACCGGCAGCGCGCCGTCGGCAAATTCTTCGCCGAGCACGGCGGCAACGCGCGCGACCAGCGGTTGCGGCTTGACCTGCAGCCGGACGCGGCCGTTGTGGGTCAGTGCAAACGCAACGTCGGGGCGTGACAGTGCAATGCGGCGGAAGGCTTCTTCGCAATGCGCGAATTCGGTCTGTTCGGACTTGAGGAATTTGCGTCTTGCTGGCGTATTGAAATACAGCTCGCGCACGTCAATGCGTGTGCCGCGCGCCAGCGTCGCCGGTTCCGGTGCGCCCAGCGTCGGGCCTTCGGCAGTCACCCGGTAAGCGTGACGCTCTTCCGTGCGGCGGCTGGTCAGCTCCATGCGCGACACTGAGGCGATGCTGGCCAGCGCTTCGCCGCGGAAACCGAGGCTGGCGACATGTTCCAGGTCGTCGAGGGAGGTGATTTTACTGGTGGCGTGGCGGGCCAGTGCGAGGGTGAGTTCGTCGCGGCTGATGCCGCTGCCGTCGTCGATCACCGAAACCTGTTTGACGCCGCCGGCGGCGAGTTCGACACTGATCGCCTGTGCGCCGGCATCGAGACTGTTTTCCAGTAACTCCTTCAGCGCTGAGGCCGGACGTTCGATGACTTCGCCCGCGGCGATCTGGTTGATCAGGAGTTCGGGCAGGAGGCGGATCGCGGACATGCGGGAATTATAAGCGGTGCACACAGGCGGTAAACGGCGGGTTATAGGCGCGGCGCATGAGGGCATAAAGACCCTGCACGGAATCGCCAGTCGCGGGACGGTCGCCGCAGATTTTTGTCTTATAATCAACCCACATTGCGCACGACCGTTATGCCGTCGTCGTCGCCCTGTTTCAATCGACACACAATATCCAGTGCCAGTGAAGGGGAATTAATGGCTCAGACCATCGGAGTGCCCAAAGAAACGGCCGCGGCCGAAAAGCGCGTTGCGACTGTTCCCGAGGCCGTTGAAAAACTGATCAAGCTGGGTTTCAAGGTCGTGGTGCAGTCGGGTGCGGGCGATGGGGCCAATTGCGCTGACGATACCTATCGCGCCGCGGGCGCCGGCATCATCAATACCGCCGCCGAGTTGTGGGCGGCCTCCGACATCGTGTTCAAGGTCGGCGTTCCGACGCCGGAGGAAGTCGACCTGATGCGTGAAGGCGGTACCCTGATCGGCTTCATCTGGCCGGCGCAAAACCCGGAATTGATGCAGCAGCTGGCAGCGAAAAAGGCCACCGTGCTGGCTATCGACTCACTGCCGCGCGTACTCTCCCGCGCGCAGAAAATGGATGCACTGACTTCCCAGGCCGGTGTTGCCGGCTATCGTGCCGTCATTGAGGCCGCCAACGCCTTCGGCCGTTTTTTCAACGGCCAGATCACCGCCGCGGGCAAGGTGCCGCCGGCCAAAGTCTTCATCGCCGGCGCCGGCGTTGCGGGTCTAGCAGCGATCGGCACGGCAGCCGGTCTGGGCGCCATCGTGCGCGCCAACGACACTCGTGCTGAAGTCGCCGACCAGGTGGTTTCGCTGGGCGGTGAATTCGTCAAGGTTGATTACGAAGAAGAAGGTTCCGGCGGCGGCGGCTACGCCAAGGTGATGAGCGAGGGCTTCCAGCAGGCGCAGCGCGAGATGTACGCGAAGCAGGCCCGCGAGGTGGACATCATCATCACCACCGCGCTGATTCCCGGCAAGCCCGCCCCCCGGCTGATCACCGCCGAGATGGTGAAGAGCATGAAGCCGGGCAGCGTCATCGTCGACATGGCGGCGGAGCGCGGCGGCAACTGCGAGTTGACCGAGCCCGGTCAGGCGGTAGTGAAACACGGTGTCACCATCGTCGGTTACACCGACTTGAACTCGCGTCTGGCCAAGCAGTCATCGACGCTGTACGCCACCAATTTATTCCGCCTTGCCGAGGAACTGTGCAAGACCAAGGACGGCATCATCAACGTCAACATGGAAGACGATGCCATCCGCGGCCTGACCGTCGTCAAGCAGGGCGGCATCACCTGGCCGCCACCGCCGATCAAGCTGGCAGCTCCGCCCTCAGCCAAGCTCGCAGTGGCGCCGCCGAAGGCGCATGGCCACGGTGCCAGCGCTGCGCCGGCATCGGCCAAGAGCACGGCAATCACCTTTCTCGTCGCTGCGCTGTTGTTCTTGTTCATTGGCGCTTATGCGCCGGCAGCCTTCCTTGGTCACTTCACGGTGTTCGTGCTGGCCTGCTTCATCGGCTACATGGTGGTATGGAACGTGACTCCCGCGCTGCATACACCGCTGATGAGCGTGACCAATGCGATCAGCAGCATCATCGCCATCGGCGCGCTGGTGCAGGTGGCGCCCCCCGTCACCGGCGGAGTTGACCGGCCGGAGACCTGGATACTCGGTCTCGCGGTGGTCAGCATTGCGCTGACCACGATCAACATGTTCGGCGGATTCGCAGTCACCCGCCGCATGCTCGATATGTTCCGTAAATAAGGAGCGACGGAGAATGTCTTCTAGCATCGCCACCGTCTCCTACATCGGAGCCACGATACTTTTCATCCTCAGCCTGGGCGGGCTGTCGCATCCGGAGTCGTCGCGGCGCGGCAATCTTTACGGCATACTCGGCATGACCATCGCCGTGCTGGCGACGGTATTTGGCCCCCAGGTCACCACGCAGGGTTATGCCTGGATCATCGGTGCCATGGTGGTTGGGGGATCGATCGGTCTTTATGCCGCGCGCACCGTCAAAATGACCCAAATGCCGGAGCTGGTTGCGCTGATGCACAGCCTGGTTGGTCTGGCCGCGGCACTGGTCGGTTACGCCAATTACATCGATCCGGCGGCCTCCGGCCACCTGCAGGGCGTGGAGAAGGTGATTCACGAAATCGAGATCTATGTCGGCATCCTGATCGGCGCGGTGACGTTCTCGGGTTCGATCATCGCGTTCTGCAAACTCTCCGGCCGCATCGGCGGCAAACCGCTGCTGTTACCGGGACGACACTGGCTGAACCTGCTGGGCCTGCTGATCATTCTTTATTTTGGCCGTGAGTTCGTCCACGCCGAATCCATAGAGGCGGGCATGAAGCCGCTGATCATCATGACCGTGGTCTCGCTGCTGTTCGGCATCCACATGGTCATGGCCATTGGTGGCGCCGACATGCCGGTGGTGGTGTCGATGCTGAACAGTTATTCCGGCTGGGCCGCTGCGGCGACGGGTTTCATGCTGTCGAACGACCTGCTGATCGTCACCGGCGCGCTGGTCGGTTCGAGTGGCGCGATCCTGTCCTACATCATGTGCAAGGCGATGAACCGCAATTTCATCAGCGTGATTGCCGGCGGCTTCGGTACCGGCGGCGGTGCGCCGGCCAAGGCCAAGGGCGACGCGGAACCTGTGGGTGAGGTTGTTTCGATCAGCGCCGTCGAAACCGCCGAACTGCTGCGCGATGCGAAGAATGTGATCATCGTGCCCGGTTACGGCATGGCGGTGGCGCAGGCGCAGCACACGGTGTTTGAAATCACCAAGTTGCTGCGCGGGAAGGGTGTCAACGTGCGTTTCGGCATCCATCCGGTGGCGGGCCGCATGCCCGGACACATGAACGTGCTGCTGGCCGAAGCGAAAGTGCCTTACGACATCGTGATGGAGATGGATGAACTGAACGAGGATTTCCCGGATACCGATGTGACCATGGTCATTGGTGCCAACGACATCGTCAACCCGGCGGCACAGGAAGATCCGACCAGCCCGATTGCCGGCATGCCGGTACTCGAAGTGTGGAAAGCGAAGACTTCGATCGTAATGAAACGCAGCATGGCCTCCGGTTATGCGGGTGTTGATAACCCATTGTTTTATAAAGAAAATAATAGAATGCTCTTCGGTGATGCGAAGAAAATGCTGGATGAGGTATTGGT
Organism: Betaproteobacteria bacterium; assembly: GCA_021732605.1. GTDB lineage: Bacteria > Pseudomonadota > Gammaproteobacteria > Burkholderiales > SG8-41. Next base: position 5,105 of record JAKFUS010000007.1, read on the forward strand.
TGCGCTGAAGTCCTGAGTGTTCAGTGTGTAGAAAAAAGGCCGCGGTTGCGGCCTTTTTTATTTCATTTCTTTTTCTCGGGTCTTGCTCCATCCAATATGTCCATTCTTGGGCGGTAAGCCGAGGTTTCGACTTCGAAGATGCCGAGCAGCGTGTGAAAAACGTTGGTATGCGTGAACCGATCATTGAGTTTTGCGCGTAACGCTGATTTTTTGACATCCTCGAAATTTTCGCCAAACCACATCAGTGCAGGGATGCGCAACTGGGTATCGGGGGCAATGGCTTTGGGCAGGCCGTGAAGATACAGGCCGTTTTCCCCCAGCGACTCGCCGTGATCACTGGCATAAAACAGCGCGGTCTCGAACTTGTTGTCGTTTTTCTTCAGCAGGTCGATGGTTTTGGCGAGGAAATGATCGGTGTAAAGGATTGCATTGTCATAGGCATTGCCGATCTCTTCCCTGGTACAACGGCCGAGATCGCTGTCCTTGCATGCGGGTTTGAATCTCTCGAATTGCGGGGGATAACGGCGGTAGTAGGCCGGCCCGTGGTTTCCCATCTGGTGCAGTACGATCAGGATATCGCCTTTGGGATGGGAGTCGATGAATTCCTGAAGTCCGGCCAGCATGCCCTCATCCCGGCATTCAATGTCACAGACCGGATTGATTTTCGGGGATTTGTAATCCTGGAAAACCACCCGTTCGGCAACACCTTTGGAATCCGAGTTGTTGTCGCGCCACAACACGGCGACGCCGCTGCGCTGCAGGACATCAAGCAGGTTTTCATCCGTTGCGATTTTTGATGCTGCGGACCCTGCCTGCCCATCCAGCAAAAACATGCAGGGCACTGAGACGGCGGTGGAGGTGCCGCAGGCCCAGAAATTCGGAAGGCTGAACACATTCAGTTTCTGCAGCCGCGGATTGGTTTCGCGTGGATAACCGTTCAGTGAAAACCGGTCGGCGCGTGCTGTTTCACCGACCACCATGATCACCAGCTCGCGGTCCACATCCGAGGCCGGGATCATTGCGTCGGCGCCAACGGTCCCGATGGGGGCATGCCGGGTGGTTTTCAGCGACTGGGCTGCGTACTTGGCGACAGAGTAGAGATAATAGGTCGGGTTGGCGTGCTGGCGCAGTTCTTTGTGCTCCCGGAAAAACGAGGCATAAAACCCGCCGAAAGCCAGGACCGTGCTGATGACGAGGGTAATCGTGACGCCGGACAGTTTCAGGCGGGAAAGCAGCTCGTCGCGGAACCCCTGTTGTCGCAGCGGCGCCATGGCGACAGCGATGGCCGGCATGACGCCCAGTACGACCAGGTAGGCCAGCAATTTCAGGTTGAGCAATTCGAGGGTTTCTGAAGTGCTGGTATGCGCGATGTTGCGCATCATGTCGTCGCTGATGATCACCCCGTAGCTGTCCATGAAGTAAGCAGAGGCAGATGACAGCAGCAGGACGATCATCAAAACCGGTTTTGTTGAACGCCTGAAGCACAATGCTGCGAGCAGGAGTGTGGTGGCTCCACCGAATACGATTACCAGGGAAAGCAGGAAAAAAATGTTGTCGCCACTGGGCGGGTATGTCTTGAGGACGTTCGCGATGAACGTGGTGTTGCCGGAGGCCAGCAGGAATCCGGTGACGAGCAGGATCAGGGTGTTTGCAGACAGGCTGAATTTGGGCATAAAGGAATCTGTTATTTTGTATTCGGACATTCCGGGCATTGAAAAAAGCTCGGGGATCCTGGGCTGTGACTATAAGGCTATCCGAAGTGATCAATCGCAAAGATGCGCAATTTGCAGTGACAAACCTGTCCCTTCTGGTGGTTTCGGGGTTTTTCTTCGTTTGGCTGTCCAGGGACGGCGCAATTGATTTTGCGGTTTCCCGTTTTTTCTTTGATCCGGTTAGCGGCACCTTTCCCTTCAGAGATGCACCGCTATGGGCGGTGGGTGGACATACCGGCCTCAAATGGCTGGTCTTGTGCATCTGGTTTTCCAGTGCGGTTGCTGCGGTATTCATCCGTGAGTGGCGGTCGCCGCTGGTTTTTTTCTGCGTTACCGTGGCGTTTACAACGTTAATCGTCGCGCTGTTGAAAATGACCAGTGCGCATTCCTGTCCATGGGACCTCCAGGGCTTCGGAGGGGCGGCTGACTGGTTTCCTCTGTTCGATTTACCGGCGTCCCTGACTGGGCCGGGGCATTGCTGGCCCGGTGGACACGCTGCCGGCGGATTCTCTCTGATTGCGGGATATTTTGCATTTCGCGGCAAACACCGATTCATCACATACATTGCGCTTGCCGTCGCGCTGAGTCTGGGCGTAATGATGGCATTCGTACAAATTGCCCGTGGGGCACATTTTTTGTCGCACAACCTGTGGAGTTTCTGGATTTCCTGGTTTTGCAGTTTCTTGAGTTTTTTAATCTGGCGTGCGTGTGCGCGACCCGGATCGGGAGAGCGTGATCCTGGCATTGATGGCTTTCAACGCGGTTAGACGAAGAGCCCCGGATCGAAGTTTGCGCGTTTGGCAGCAGTAGTGTGCGCATGAAAGCAGGATTCAACTACTATCGCGCTTAATCCGATGAATGCCTTTTACTGGGAAAACGCAAGGAACGCATATGTCTGCTTTGAACTGGTCATCACTACGGGACGAATTCCCGACCCTCGCGAACTGGACTTATCTCGACACCGCGCGCAAGTCGGTGCCACCGCGCTGTCAGGAGCTGGCGATGCAGGACTACTGCCGCGATATCCGTGAAACTGCCGGCGCCGATGCCTGGTCGGCGGTCAATGTTGCTGAAACGCGCGAAGTCATCGCACGCCTGCTCGGCGCAAAGCCCGCCGAGATTGCCTTCACCAAAAACACCACTGAAGGCCTCAATATCGCCGCACACGCTTTTGATCTCCAACCCGGCGACAACATCGTGCTCACCGACATGGAGCATGTCGCCAATGTCTGGGTGTGGAAGCACTGGGAAAGCCGGGGTGTGGAAATCCGTTATGCAAAAAACCGCGGCGGCCGTCTGCCGCTGGAAGTGTTTGCCGAACAGATGGATGAACGCACCCGGGTGGTGTCCACGGCGTACATCACCTATGGCAACGGTTATCGGGTGAACCTGCCCGAGCTCGGCGCGGCGTGCCGCGCGCGCGGTGCGCGCCTGGTAGTGGACGGCGTGCAGGCCGCCGGCATTCTCGCGGCACCCCTGCACAGTCTGGGGGCGGACATGGTGGCCGTCGGCGGGCACAAGAACCTGTTCGGGCTGACCGGGGTGGGCCTGCTGTATTGTCGCGAGGAACTGATTGATGAAATCCGCGCGCCGTTCCTGAAGGCGCCTGCAGCCAGGGGTTCGGTGCAGGCCAGCGCCCACCTGAAAAGCCAGTTCGACTATGTGCGCACCGCGCACCGTTTCGAGGGGGGCAATCCCAATTTTCTGGGCCTGCGTGTGTTGCGCGACAGCGCTGCATTCATTGAATCAATCGGTTTGCAGAACATCGAGGACCGTGTGCGCGGGCTTTCGACTTATTGCATGGCGCAGCTGAAGGCGGCGGGGCTGCCGGTACTGACGCCGGAGCCGTGGGCGGAGCGGGCGCAGATCGTCAGTTTTGCGGCACCGGAGGCTGGCGGGTTGATGGATGTGCTGCGCGAAAAACACAGTGTCGTTGTCAACGTCAAGGACGGTGCGATCCGGGTTTCGATGAGTTTTTTCAACAACGAACAGGACATCGACCGCCTGCTGGCGGCGCTATTGCAGGAGTGCGGTCACACAAGATAGGGTGCGCAGAGGGTAGACAATCTTCTGCTAAACGCGTGCGTAGCACGCCGACTTAAAATGAACGGGCTTGTCCGTTCGTTTTAAGTCGAGGTGTTCCGACACCCCACCATCGGAACACTTGATACACTCATAATCCGGCGTCGCCCGGATATCCGCAGGGTTCCGACACCCCACCATCGGAACACTTGATACACTCCTATACCGCGTGATATTGAGGGAGTTAAGAGTTCCGACACCCCACCATCGGAACACTTGATACACTCGCAGGCACCGAAGTTAACGCATAAACCGCAGTTCCGACACCCCACCATCGGAACACTTGATACACTCCCCGCCAAAGCATAGCCCGCACATAACCAGGTTCCGACACCCCACCATCGGAACACTTGATACACTCTGGATGCCGCTAATTCATTGAATTAGCGGCATTTTTCTTAGAAAAGTTCGATTTGTTCAGGTGCATCCGGGGCCATTTTCTTGGCATTTTTCCCGAAGAATTCACGGGTCAGTCCATATTGTTTGTCGGTGAGCATGAAAAAAGCTACATGCGCACCCTCTGGAACGGCGGGTTTGAGGCGATCAATCTCTGCTTGGGCGGCTGACATGGTCGGAAAGTGTTTAAGGTACACCGAATACTGATGTTGGACGAAATTTTCCTTTAAAAGTTGCTTGCGGAATTGGGTGTATGCGCGAACTTCCTCGCGGGTCGTAACCGGACAATCGAAGACCGCGAGTACCCACATGACGCGCCAGCCGTTGATGCCCACTAACCAGCAGGCAACGTGAGTTGCCCTTTATTGGTTTCGAGAATCCGCACATAGCTTGCAATCGTTTCGCGCACAGCAGGGAGCAGGCGGTATGAATGTTTGCCAACGGAAATATCACTTTCGACGAATTCGACTACTTCCTTTTTCGTTTTGCTGTCCAAGGGGGTCTTGCAATCCAGCTTCCAGACATGACGTTCTACGGTGAAGCGGTAAGGCTCCATAAAATCGTCGGCGAGATTAAACGGATTTTCTGTGCTTTTATGTCCCAGTCCAAGTTCGCAGCTTAAGCCCGCGGCGATCAGTTCCCTAGCGACCAGACTGCGCAGAACGGCATAGCCATAATTCAAGCGGGAATTAATTCCATCATTGGCGCCTTCTTTTTCCCGTTTGAAGTCCTCAAACAGATTTTGCCAGTAGTGACGCGCCGCCTGGCCTTCCCGGTGCGTGCGATCGCCGAGTTCGACTTCATCGGCCATCCGTTCCAGTCGCAGCGCACCCTTGAGTTCCAGCGCGCGGAGGGTGGCGGCTTGGGTTGCGATCCTTGCTTTCACCAAAGCCTGCCACAGTGTTTCGGGCATGGGCGTCCCCAGATGTCCGATTTGTTTGCGCAGACGCGAGGATGCGGCGCGGTTGGCTGCGGTAGGCAGCATGAGCGCGGCAGGCATGTGGGTATCATCCGTTACCATCACAGTAGCGCCAGCGCCACTGAGCGCACGCAGAGTATTTACGCTTAATGCGATAGTGTGATGGTGTAAAACCAGTACTGCAATATCGTGCGGCGCGATAAACGCATCATTCATTCCCTCTCGACGAATACGCAGCCGGCCGATGTCAATGTTCAAGTCGGCGGGGTTCTCGATGAGCAAGATGCGATCTGAGGCCACTATAAATGTTTCATTTTTATAAGTGCTGTTGCCCCGAATTGTGTTGCACCAGATTCGGCGCCAAGCGCGATCCAGGACCGTGACTCAGTTACTTCAGCAACTCGAACCGTTGCGTTTGCAAGCAACTGGTGAATTACATATTTCTTCCCATTGAGGGATGCAAGCAATGTGTCGCCTCTAAAAAATCTTCGCTCACCATGTTTCAGTGCTCCGCTCGCGCGGTGAGCACGAAACACAGGAACAGAATCGGCTGTTTCAATGCGCCCATCACTTTCGATAATTGAAATAAAAGCGTAACCATCACTTACATAGTGTTTTACAAATCCTTGGCCATGTTCAATCGGGAATGTATTGGATCCATCCAGAAATCCTCGGCCAATGCGTTGATAGACGGCGACTCGCTTAATTTGTGTTTTGAACTGAGGATCGTAAATAGGGGTGATTAATGCTTCCTTGACGCTTTTCCCGGAAGTAATCGTGCGTTCAAAGGCGTCAGAAACGACTTTTTTGGTGTGATCGCTTACGATGTCCGATATTCCTTTTCTCGCTTTTTCCAGAGAGCCTTTGGCATCCGTCAGTTGAATGAGTGGAATACGAATAACAGCCCTTGATTTGCCGTCATCTGTAAGTGTCTTTCGATAAGCGGTTTGTTGAAAAAAATTGCCGGAAATCTGGCGATCCGGCTTATGTCGGATATCCGCATTTTGTACGAGTGCAAAGGCTTGTTCACGCACACTTTTGAGTGGCGGCTCCACAAAAAGCCGCAGACGCACAGCTTCGCCAGCCTGTTGCCGCTCCGCAAGCGATTTGTAATTTCTCGCCATGCGCTGGTACAGGCTGCGTGATGTTTGTGCGATGACCAGTGCGTCAATCAGATGATGGCGATGGTCTATGCGCTTATCGATTTTTCGATCCGTGCGCTCAATGCCTTTACCGGTGTGCCCTTCCCAATAGGGTTTGAAACGATCAAATTCCTCCGGCGTAATTTTTTCGCCATCTTGATCCAGAACAGGTAAGCCGGCTTCGAGCCGCGCTTGGGCAATTACCGTTTCCAGCTTCCAGATGCGGCGGAGGTGCGCGGTCAGTGTTCCCCGCGACGGCGCAACAGGAGTGGGGCAGATCGCCTGCAGCCACAGCGCTGCCAGTTTGCCAATCCAGGATGTTTCGTGAAGTTGCCGCTCCGAAAACTCGTCAATTACGGCATCATCCAAGGTTTCATGTTCATAGTCTTTTAAAATCAATAGCTTAGACTTTGCGAACTGCTTTTTCTTTTCTAATACGTCAGCGCAGTATTCGACTGCGCTCCAACGATCTTTGTCGTGACCAAAGGCTTCGTAGGGTGTCCGATCGCGCTTGGCGTCGTTGCAGCGCCGGTGCGCGAGCACGAGGTGATTCCTTTGTTTTCCAACACGGGTCAGGGAACGGGGCAAAATGTGTTCGAAATTTGTCGCGTTGCCGTCAACGGTTTCGCCCAGACTGATTCGATCACCACAGTAAGGGCAATGCGTATCCTGTTGCTGCCAGAGGATATAGCGCAGGATATTGCGCTCAGTGCCGAGATGGTCGTTTGATTCGAGTTCCTGCCTGGTCTTGTCGCGCAGTTTCCGGTTTTTGTCGATTTTCTTTTCGATTTCACCGCGAGCCTTCAGACCAAGCGCCATGTCGCGGGATAATTCAACCACGATCTCTGCTGGCGGTTCGCCTAATTTAGTGAGCGCATCGTTTACCGCGCGCCGGACCACGCCCAGTGCCACATCGACAACGACGTTTCCTGTTGACGGATGAGGGGGTAAATGCATGAGCAGTTCCCCCGTGGATGGCGGTGGTGGATAACAGAATTGCGTAGCCGCATGTTCATCACAATGGGCATCCCGCATTTGTTTTGTCAGATTTTCCAATGCGCGTATCGAATAGCTGGCGCGACCGGACTCAAATCCCATGTTGCCTAACCGGTCGAATTTTTCCGTTTCAACCAATGCGGTGATAAATTGGACGAGAGTTTTGTCCAAATCGCGTTTTTCTTGCTTTTCCTCCCAACGTCCTGTTTTGACATTTTTTGTGCGCTTGCTCTTGGTAAAGCGGTCTTGCCAGTCTGGTAAATCGACTTGTTCCGGCGAACCCAGATCGGCCAGAAAATTGATGATGCGTAGCTGAGTCGTTGCGTCAAACGAACGCCATTGTTCGAGCACGTCGAGATCCTGCATCACGCGAAGCGTGCGATTGCCATAAAGCTCCTCACGACTGGAGCGCTCCATGTTGAGCGAGCGGCGTGTTGCCGGCATCAAGCCATTTTTTTCTAGTGCAAGATATATTTTCTTGAAAGTCAGTTTTCCGTCTTTCGTGATTTGGCCTGGATCGTTCAGAATTTCGCGAACAACGGATTTTTGCTCTGGCGATAAAGGCAGTGCGGATCGGCCCATGCCCCAGCGCAAGTCTGCTAATTGTTTTTCAATACGAAAGGCCTGAACTGCTGGCTGGGCCATCGGTGCGCGAGGGAGGGTTTTTTCAAGGCTGCAATTACCGACCATCGGTGCAACCGATTTCAGTGGGCGCTGATAAAAAATCGCGTCAAAGAATTGATCGCGTATTGGTCGGTCGTCTCCAATTACAGAGTCAGGGCGTATTTCATTCAAGATGGAATGGTGCTTGGCCTGCTCAGTCCAGATGTAGTCAAACTCTTCAACGAGGAGGTCGCGATGGGTATAGAGGCCGACTTCTTTAAGTTTGAGTGTTTCGCTGTTTTTGAATCGGTGCTGCAAGTATTGGCCAACGGTCTTGCAACTAGCCGTTTTCATGGCTTCCTGCAGTTGTTCAATTCCTGGTTGGACTACGCCACGGTCGTCATCTTTTTGTTTGTCTGTCTTTGTCCTGAACCCGCCAGCGTAGCCACGTCGTTTTGCGAGTTTCAGGAATACCCGTATTAGGTCATCCAGTTCAATTCGTTTCGCTGGCGCACTGGCGCGAACTTCATGAATGTGTTGCCCGTTGTCGGCAGGGATTTTCTTGTGATCGAGGTTCAGCAGACTGGCGAGCATCGCAATACGCCGGAGGCGTCGTGCGCGGCGATCTATATTGCGCCGAGCGAGGCGAGCCTTACGACGACTGGCTTTCTTGGGTTCTCCTGTTTCGCCAGCTGCGTGTGGCAATACCGGCTCGGAGAAAATATGCAGCCCATGATGGATTATTCCGGCAGGTTCGTGGTTCTCATTGAGTTTGAGTGCAATAAGCCCGCATGATGCAGTGCCGATATCAAGAGCCAAGCGGTAATTCATGGTCTTGCCTCCTCGCAGGAACTTGGCTACGATATGAACCGTATCAAGTGTTCCGATGGTGGGGACTGTCGGCAACAAGTCGTGGGCTTCGGCCCTACGACACCGATACAAAAGGGCTTCTTCGGAAGCCCTTTTCTTTTGATTGTTACCCGGCGCTTAGTCGTGCGGGGTAAATCGTCCAAAATATGGTCACATATATACCCATATTGGGACTCATGCGGAAAAGGTCAGTCCGCTACTGCCGCCGAGGTTGCCTGCGCAGCCTTGCGGAACAGGATGTCGCCGTAATAGGCGTGGACGTTGCCGCCGGTGTTGTCGGTGTCGGTCATGAGGCCCACCGCGCTGATCCGGCCCGGTTCTTCGCCAAAGGCGCGCCGGTAATCCTCGACCACGTTGCGGGTGACGTCCTGCCAGCGGCCGAGTTTGTCGCGCCCGGATTCAACGACGATCATGCGTACCCGCGAGGTATGTTTGTTGGGAATCACGGTTTCCCGCGGCGCGCGGTTGCCCCAGATGTACATCAGCGTGGCATAGGGCATCTGCTGCCCGGTGAGGATGCGCACGTTGTCGAACAGCATGCGGTCCTGCGGTGTCAGTTTTTCCATGTCACCGTCGAAGCTGACCACCAGCCGCGCCGGCGCGTCTTCCAGATGTTTTTGCGAGTTGTCGGCTTTGGCGATCAGTTCATCGACTTTCCAGCGCCATTGCAGCACCGGGTAGGCGCCGGAATTCAGCGCCAGCGGATGCATCAGGCCGGAAGCCGACGATCGGGCTTCTGCGCGCACGACAGTTTTGCCCTCGCGACTGACCAGGTGGTATGCGGTTGGGCGCTTGAACGGGGAGAGTATCCATGGCTGCCAGCCCTGAGACAGTTCCGCACCAGGTGCCTGTTTGGAGAAACTGCCGACCTGTGGCAGTGCCACGGTGTCCGGTGCCTCACCGGTCGGCGTGGTTGCGCAACCCGCAGTCAGCAGCGCGGCCATCAGCAGCAACCAATATCGATACCCAGCCATCAATCTCCTCCGGTCCGTACGCTCTGTGGCGCATCTCTTGAGTTACGTATAGTAAATTAGATTTCCCGGTTTGAGCGAGGGGAATAAGACCCTAGGGGTTTATCGCGATTTGCGGCGGCGAGAGGGGCGGATTTTTCGAGAAATACCGTTTGATGCCGGTAAAAATCGCGTCCGCCATCTTGTTCTGGTAGGCCGGATTTTTGAGTTTCTTTTCCTCGTCCGGATTGCTGATGAACGCGGTCTCGATCAGGATCGATGGAATGTCCGGCGCCTTGAGCACCGCAAAACCGGCTTGCTCAACATGGCTTTTGTGCAACCGGTTAATGCCGCCCATTTCGTTAAGCACGGCCTTGCCCAGTTTCAGACTGTCGTTGATCGACGCGGTCTGCGACAGGTCGAGCAGTGTTTGTTTGAGGTATGGATCCTTGACGCCGAGATTGACGCCGCCGATCAGGTCGGCGTCGTTCTCCTGCTTGGCCAGCCAGCGCGCCGCCGCCGAAGTGGCACCGCGTTCCGAGAGTGCGAATACCGAGGAGCCGTTGGCAGAGGGTTTGATGAAGGCGTCGGCGTGAATGGAGACGAACAGATCGGCCCGCACCCGCCGCGCCTTGGCCACGCGCATATGCAACGGAATAAAAAAGTCGCCGTCGCGGGTCAGCACGGCACGCATGTTGGGCTCGTTGTCGATACGTTCCTTCAGTTTTTGCGCGATTTCCAGGGTCACGTGTTTTTCCAGCGTACCCTTGCGGCCGCGTGCACCGGGATCCTCGCCGCCGTGACCGGCGTCAATGGCGATGGTGATCAGCCGTTCCGAGTGCGGACGCGCCGCGCGCGGGGTGGGTTTTGCCACGGGCAGTTCACTTTTGGCGATGACTTGTGGCGGTCCGGTTTCAGCGCTGGGCGGCACTGCTGCGGCCACCGGGGGCGCCGTGGGTGTCGTTGGTGTTTCGCGATTCTTCAAGAAAGCCAGCAAAGGGTCGGGCGGCTCCAGCGGATAAACGTCGAGCACCAGCCGGTGGCCGTATTCGCCGACGGGGGCCAGTGCAAAGGCTTCGGGTTTTACGCGCGCCTTCAAGTCGAACACCAGGCGCACGGTGCCCGGCTTGAAGCGGCCTACGCGCACGCCCTTGATATAGGGGTCATTGGCGCTGATCTTGCCGGCGAGTTCATTGAGTGTCGCGCTCAGTGCCACGTCTTCGAGGTCGAGCACCAGCCGGTCGGGATTGTCGAGGCTGAACAGTGCGTGCTTTACCGGCCGCTGCGATTCGATGGTAACCCGCGTGTAGTCGGGCGCCGGCCAGACCCGCGTCGAGGTCACTAGTACATCGGTGGCGAAGGCGGGCAGGCAGAATGCAATCAGGTGCAACGCCAGAGTCGCGGTCAGGCCTTGCAGCAGACGTTGTGAGTTACGGAAGAAGCGGGGCAAAACGCAGGGTATAGAAGGACGGATAGCCGCTAGGCAGAAGACGGGTCTCAGTATGTCAGCTTGTCGAGACAACGCCGGCCAACCTCCGTGTGCGCAGTGATTGCGGTGCTGCGGCCCTGCGCTTCGGCACGCATATCGATTTGCAGATCCGCGGCGGGCAGGTCGGGCGCCTTTTCCGGCCACTCGACCAAGCATACGGATTCCGGATTGAAGTATTCCCGGAAGCCGCTTTCCTCCAGTTCCCGCGGGTCCAGGAACCGATAAAAATCAAAGTGATACAAGTATAACTTAGAAAACTTGTAAGGTTCAAGCAGGGTGAAAGTCGGACTTTTGACCCGGCCTTCGTAACCGAGGCCACGCAGGATGCCACGGGCCAGTGTGGTTTTGCCGGCCCCCAGGTCGCCGCAAAGATGGAGCACCATGCCCGGCAGCAGCACGGGCGCCAGCGCGCGACCCAGTGCCAGGGTCTCGTCTTCGGTGGCCAGTTGCAGCGTGCGTTTATGATGCGGGGTATGCAAGAGGGTTTAGTTCACAAGGTCGTCGATTGGTCGGTGCTCCGGCGCGACATCGGGCGCTGGGGCGGGGAACTCGGTTTCCAGCAGATTGCGGTCGCCGACTGCGACCTGACTCAAGCCGAACCGCGCCTCGCGGAATGGCTGGCGCGCGGCTGGCACGGCGACATGGATTATATGGCACGCCATGGCGTCAAACGCAGCCGTCCCGCCGAGCTGGTGCCCGGGACGTTGCGCGTGATCCTGGCGCGGCTTAATTACACACCGCCCGCCGCCCGCGACAGCTGGGCAGTGATCAACGACGATACGCGGGCTTTCGTTTCACGCTACGCCACCGGGCGCGATTACCACAAGGTATTGCGCGGCAAACTGCAGCAACTGGCGACGCGGATTGAAGCTGCTGTTGGTCCGCACCGTTACCGTGTGTTCACCGACAGCGCGCCAGTGATGGAGGTGGCACTTGCTGAAAAAGCCGGCCTCGGCTGGCGCGGCAAGCACACGCTGCTGCTCAATCGGGAAGGCGGCTCGGCGTTTTTTCTCGGCGAAATTTACACCGACCTGCCGCTGCCGGTGGATGGCGCGCAGGAAGAACATTGCGGCACCTGCAGCAAGTGCATCGATATTTGCCCGACCCAGGCCATCGTCGCGCCATACCAGCTTGATGCGCGGCGCTGCATTTCCTATTTGACCATCGAACTGAAGGGCAGCATTCCGGAAGCGCTGCGGCCGCTGATCGGTAATCGTGTTTATGGTTGTGACGACTGCCAGCTGGTGTGCCCGTGGAACCGCTTTGCGCAGATTACGGGTGAGGATGATTTTGTGGTGCGCAACGGGCTCGACGATGTGGCGCTGGTCGATTTGTTTGCGTGGGATGAAACGACGTTTGCGACGCGGCTCGCCGGCAGTGCGATCCACCGCATCGGCCATGAACGCTGGCTGCGCAATCTGGCGGTGGGACTGGGGAATGTGCACACTGCGGCACGCGGCTCGCCGGAAATCATTGCGGCGTTACAGGCGCGCGCGGATCATCCGTCTGCATTGGTACGGGAGCACGTGGCGTGGGCGCTGGCGCGCCATACCGGTAAAGCCTGAGCGCCCATGCCGGGTTCTTAAACGGTTTTTCTGGGTTCGCCCAAAGTGGCGGTTTGGTGCAAGTCGCGGCGCATGCGGATCGCCGCTTCAACGTTCTGGTAATAACCGGCGATGTACTGGTGGTGCCGGAAACCCAGCGCTTCGTAAAAGCTGCGTGCGGCAAAATTGTTGGCGCGCATTTCGACGGTGATGTGGTTGATGCCTGCAGTCAGCGCCGATTCGATCAGCCACTCGATCATTGCCAGGCCGATGCCGCTGCGCTGATAGGGCGGTTTGACGGCGAACAGCGATAGATGCATTTTGCTATCGCCTAATTCGGCAATCGCGAATCCGGCAAGACGGTCGGGTGTGTTCGCAAAGGGCGTTTCTGCTGCCAGCACGCAGGTTTCGCGGGCGCGCAGCGCGCGCGCCACGCGCGTCGGATGCCAGGTCCAGCCGCGCAGGCCCACTTCGATCAGGCAGCGCGACATCACGGCGATTTCGTGGATATCGCCGCCGTCGGCCGGTCGCAATCGATATGGGGTCAGGGACACTGTGTGGCAGTGTAGCGCAGGTCAGGTGTTCGCGTCGTGGAGTGCAGCGAGCAGCTGCTGCCGGGATTCAGCGTCAAGGCTGCGCGAATTAAGTACGAAGCTGCGCAGGGTTACTGCCTGCGGATATTCGGCGCGCAGCGCGTTGAAACGGCCGAGTTCGGCGAGTAATTCCGCGCGTTCCTCAAGCAGGCGGTTGAAAAGCGCGTCGCGGGGTGCCGCCGGCACCGGATAGTGGTCGATTTCCGCACACAGCCGCAGCTTGCGCGTTTCGAGGGCGCGGGCGATGGCCTCGCAGGTGGCTGTGATCTGGTGGGTCGCGGCGCCGGTCACAATGCCGGCAGTGTAATGCGGTTAAGCGGTTTTGGGGATGAATTTGAGCGCGACGCCGTTGTTGCACCAGCGCTGCCGGGTGGGGGCCGGGCCATCCTCGAACACGTGGCCATGATGTCCGCCGCAACGCACGCAGTGGTACTCGATGCGCGTCGTAAACAGCAGGTTGTCCTTCTTGGTGGCGAACGCACCGGGGATGGTCGTGAAAAAACTCGGCCAGCCGGTACCCGACTCATATTTCATCTCGGAGGTGAATACCGGCAGGTCGCAGCCGGCGCAGGCGAACACCCCCGGACGTTTTTCAGCATTCAGCGGACTGGTGCCGGCGCGCTCGGTGCCTTCCTCGCGCAGCACGTTGAATTGCGCCTTGTCGAGTCGCTTGCGCCATTCGTCTTTTGACAGTTGCAGCGGCTCGGTGGGCGCCGGCACCTTGAAGTTTGCAGGCAGCAGTGCGCGCCAGTTTTTCTGCAGAGCTTCGATGTCTTTCATGGTGTTTGCCGTGGCGGCCTGGGCCGCGTTGAAGAGTGAAGGTCCCAGCGCTACCAGCGCCAGGCTTTGTAAAAATCCGCGTCGTTCCATGTTGATTCTCCTTGTTGAAGCTCTGACCGCGCATTTCGCTGGAAATTCCAGCCGGGCAAGTGTGATTGTCTGCTGCAATGCATGAGTCGCTGCACTCTAGCAGTCCTTACGCGGTGCCGAAAGATGGCACGGAAAGAGGCGGGCCGGATGCGCGATAATTCCCGCCTTCCCCGAAAAAAGCGCGTCTTCATGAAAACCATCCAGATTCATCAATATGGTGGTCCCGAAGTGTTGCAGCGTATCGATGCCCCGGTGCCGGTGGCAGCCCCCGGCACGCTGCTGGTCCGTGTCCATCATGCCGGCATCAACTTCATGGACATCCATACGCGGCAGGGCAAGTACGAAAAATCGCGGACCTACCCGGTGCGCCTGCCGTGCACGCTGGGCATGGAAGGTGCGGGCGTGGTGGTGGCGGTCGGTGAAGGTGTCACCACGCATCAAGCGGGGGGCCGTGTCGCCTGGTGCATCGTCTGGGGCAGTTATGCCGAATACGCGGTGGTGCCGGCGTGGCAGGCGGTGAAGGTGCCGGATGCGCTGCCGCTGGACCTCGCGGCGGTGTCGGTATTCCAGGGTTACACCGCGCATTACCTCGCGCATGACGTCGGCCAGCTCGGACCCGGCAAAAGTTGCCTGGTGCATGCCGCGTCCGGCGGCATCGGCCAGGTATTGATCCAGCTGGCGAAACGCAGCGGCGCACGTGTGTTCGCCACCACCAGTTCGGTGGACAAGGCCGCGGTGGCGCGTGAACGTGGCGCGGACCTGGTGGTGTTGTATGACAAAGGGCGTTTTGTTGAAGCGGTGCGCGAAGCCACCGGCGGGCAGGGTGTCGATGTGGTCTACGACTCGATCGGAAAAACTTCCTTGCGCGACAGTTTTCGTGCGGCACGCACCCGCGGCCTGATCGTCAATTACGGCAACGTGTCGGGATCGGTGAAGGATCTTGATCCGCTGGAGCTCGGTGAATCCGGTTCCCTGTTCCTGACGCGGCCGCGGCTCGCCGATCATTTGCGCGATGCCGCGGAGATCCGACGTCGTGCCGACGATATTTTTGGCGCGCTGCTCGACGGGTCTTTGAAGATCAGCATCGCCGGGCGTTACACGCTGGACAATGTGGAAGAGGCGCATGCCGCTTTTGAGCAGCGCCGTATGATAGGCAAGCCGGTGCTGGACATCATCAAGCAGTAACTGTTTTTATTTGCGGCTTATTTGATGCCGAGGCGGTAATCGACGGTCCATTTGCCGCCGCCGCGACCGATCAGATACAGCATCGGCACCGCCCAGGTCAGGTGCGTGGGCCAAGCATCGGGATAGACAAAAATCTGGATCACTGCAGTCATGCCGAGAAGCGCGGCAGCAGACAGCCTTGTGCACAAACCCAGCACCAGCAATATCGGGAACAGGTGTTCAGCATACGTTGCCATGTGCGCCGCGAACTCCGGCGGCAGCAGCGGCAGCTTGTAGTCCTCTGCGAACAGCGTGAACGTGGTGTCCTTGATGCTCAGCAGGCCATCAACCTTGGTGCGCGCCGAATAAAAGAAAATCGCGGCAACGGCGATGCGCGAAGCCAGTGCGATCAGGTTGTGGCTGATCCAGCCATTCAGCAGCTCGGTGATGTGGTTCCAGCGTCCGATGATTCCGCTGGCAGGCGTGTCGGTCATTGTGGTTGCGGGATTCATGGATTTTCCTTTTTGTATTCATCAGGCGTTCAGATCAAGACGGCTGAATGCGCCGGCATCGAGCAGGCTGGCCATCAACTGGCCGAGATCGGCATCGGGTTGCGCTTCGAGTGCGGCCTGCGCCGCATCGGTCACGGTGCCGCCGGCAGCGCAGGTGTCGAGGAACGCACATCCGGCGCGGTCCAGCGCGCGCCATTGCACGGTATCAAGCGGCCGCGTCAGCAACGCGCCTTCGGCATGCCAATCGATGTCGCCGTCAACCACAGCGTCGCTGCGGTTGCGTGACCAGATGGTGTAGATCGGCGCGGAACCAAACCAGGCCCAGCGCGTTGCGGCATGCGGTTGCAGTCGCGTGCGGAAAAAATTGCCTGAGGCGAGTTGCGTCAATGCGGCGGGAATCAATGTGTCTTCAGAGGTAGCGGCATGCACTTCAGTCCAGAAACGATCCAGCCGTGCGACGCCGGGCAGGTACGACAATTCTGCCGCGGGTTCGAATCGGGCGAGGAAATCGGCGAAGTCCGTGCCGTAATGCAACAGCATCGGCAGCGCGGGCAGGGCGTCGCGCACGTAAACCTCAGCTGCTGCGCGCAGCCATTCTTCGCCGACCAGACGATTGATTGCCGGGTAGTTGGCTTGCAGTGCATCAATGCAGCCTTTGAGCACCGTGTTGCGATAGATCGCAAATGCCGGTTGTGCGGTCAGTGTCGCCAGCGCGGGAGATACGGCATCGTTCGTAGCTAGCAACGCCTGCGTGAAATCATCCTGAAAACGGGCGAGGAGAGTTGTACGGGCGAGAACATCAATCATCACGCAGCCTCCGCCAGCGGGCCGCGCAGTACGGCCGCGGCGCGGTCACGCTCGGCGAGCAGCACATCGAATGCGGGCAGGTTGTCGTCGCGCTCGATCAATGTCGGCCGCGCGCCGATGCGGCGGATCAGGCGTTCGTACAGCGCCCACACCGCCGGAGCCACCGGTGCATCGTGCGAGTCGACCATTAGCGCATCGCCGAGCTTGGGATCCGGCGCATGACCTGCGAGATGGATTTCCATCACTGCTTCGCCCGGAAAGGCGTCGATGTAATCCTCGGCGGAATAGCTCATGTTGCAGGCGCTGACGTACACATTATTGACGTCGAGCAACAGCCCGCAGCCGGTGCGGCGGGCTAGTTCGCGCAGGAATTCGGTCTCGCTCCATTCGTGGCCGTAAAGTTTCAGGTAATGCGAGGGGTTTTCGATGGCAATGCGCCGCTGCAGCGCATCCTGTGTTCGGCAGACATTGCCGGCGATACGTGCCAGTGCTTCCGTGGTGCGCGGAAATGGCAGCAGGTCGGGGTGGTACGCACCGCGCCAGGTGGACCAGGCGAGGTGTTCTGAAATGAGTGCGGGCTCGACACGCCGCGCGAGTTCGGTCAGTCTTTTGAGATGTGCTGGATCGGGTTCGGCATCGGCGGCCAGTGACAGGGCCACGCCGTGCAGTGAAATGGGATGTTTGCCGCGGATGGCTTCCAGCCACGCCAGACGCGGACCGCCGTCCACCATGTAATTCTCGGGGTGCACCTCAAACCACAACCCCGCTGAACTGCAGGCCAGCGCCGCATCGTAATGCTGCGGTTTGAGCCCCAGTCCGGCGGTGAGGAAGTTGGTCATGGCTGGAGGTGCGCTTTATGCGTAAGGCCCGTGATTAGATGGCCTTCAGCGAACCGGTGCCGGTCGGGGTTTTGATGCCGGTGCAGGTGCCCTTGGCGACATATTTCCAGGCATTGCCCTGGTAATCGGCTTTGTTGGTGCCGGCGCAGCTGGTGCCCGGGCCCGCAGCGCAGTCGTTCTTGCCAGCCAGCGAGATGCCGTAGCAGCGTTCTTTTTCGCCTTTGATCGATGCGCCCTTGTCCTGGGCAATGGCGGCGCCGGAAAACAGGGCGGCGAGGGTGACGGCGGTGATGGCGAGATTACGCGATTTCATTTTGATGCTCCTGTGAGTGATCTTGATCGACAGCATGTCCAGGCCGGGATTGGCTTGGAAGGTGCCGCCTGGCAGTTAATTCGCGGCATTGCGGCACAAAGTTACAGAGAGTTGATGTTTTTCAGTTGTTGTAAGACTGCGAGGCATTGGCCTTGGAATCGGAACGGCGGAGTAGGGGGCGCAGCAGTGACGTTGTTGCGCTGCGCTCCCCCGGCGTGGCTTATTGGAGGCGCCGGCCCAGCGAAACAGCGTAGGCACCGCCCCGTGCCGCCAATACCGGATCCGCGCTCGGGGCAAGCCCTGCGGGCAGCACGGTGGGCAGGAAAGTTTCGCGGTCGCAAGCCTGGTCGGTGATCTGATTGATGACCAGACGTCCCATGTTGATTTCCGCGCGATCCGCCGGCCACGGCTCTGTCGGGTCGGTCAGCTGATCGCCCGGCTGGGCGAGTTGGGCGATGACGTTGAAGGCGACCGCCCCTTTCGCAAGGCGCTCTGTAAGTTCGGATCGCAGGAAATCCGCACCCTTGGTTTTGGCTTCGTCGTCGGTCAATCCCAGGCGTCCGGCCACAGGTTCGAAACGCCAGCGGATCGCCTGGGCCTTGCCGCTGGCGTTGGTGGCGACGAATGCATTGGTGCTCCAGTAAGGTACCGATGCGTAACTGGCCGGGACCGGCTGGCTGGCGAGGTACGCGCCTTGTTTTGTCGTGGCGGGATTGGCCTTTGAGAATGCCGTAATCGCCTCTGGATTCATTTTTCCGGTGGCGGGATCGGGGGCCCGCACTTTAAGGAAATCGACGAATTGCTCCGGGGTCTGCGCGAAGAAGTGCGGCGCGGATACGAAAATCCATTCCAGGCGCTCACTGCCATCGGTAATGCGCAGCGCAATGCCACGCACGCTTTTGGCATTGTCGGGCGCCTTGGGGTTGCCGCCGCCGACCGAGAAGCGTCCGATGAGCGGTGTGCGTTTGTCAGCCTGGAACATGTTCGCTCGTGTGATCGCGGTGGCGCCGGAAGACGCCTCGAATTGACCAGCCACGCAGAATCCCTTGGCATGCGACCCCCGCGCGCCGGCATGACTGCCGAAGACGCCGTTCAGTGCATCGACAAGTTGTACGGGTGATGGAGCGGTCTGCGCCTGCACGGGCAGGGCAAAACCGGAAATTGCTGTTGCAATTGCGGTGGCAAGAACAGCCGGCTTTAGGGCAGTGATGGCGAGGGATTTCGGGTTCATGTACAGAGCTCCGTGATAGATTTTGGGTAATCAGCCGCCCGCGCCAGCCTGGATCGGCTGGACACGGGAGGTCTGCAGTGTGATTCGGCCGGGAGCTGCCGTTGGTTGCAGCCGCTTGCAAAAATATTCCGGCTTATTCTATCGCGGCGCTGGGGAACACGCTGCTGCGGTCGTTGGCATAGCTGCGATCCAGGTTGCGCGGCGTGATCGCGGAGTTGGGGAACACGCTGCTGCTGCCGTCGGCATAGCTGCGATCCAAGTTGCGCGGCGTGGTCCGGCTGGCGTATTGTGCGTCGCCTGCGCCATCTTCACGGGCTGCAGACGGGAACACCGAGTCCGCACCGCTCAGGCCGCTGACAGAGGCCGGCAGCCGGGCGTTCATCGAGAATCCGCCGTCTTCTTCTGCGGCAGAGGGGAACGGCGAGGCGGCGTGGACGGCGCCGCTAACGGACAGCAGGGCGGTGGTGATGATGACTGCAAAGTTGCGCTTGAACATTTGTAAATCTCCTGTGCGAGGTTGGTTGACCGGTCCAGCAATTTTGGCCGGTGTGCAGGGTAATTCGCGTCAGGCAGACCAACGGTTACGAAATCTGGCAAAATTCGCCGGAAATATTTTCCCGTCAATCTGTAACCAATCCCGCCCCAACTACGAATAGAAAGACAAGGCAGCGTGAGTGAGCGTGAAACACAATTGCGGGCGTTGCTGATAGGCGGGCTGGGCGGTGATGAGGCGTCCTATCATGCGTTCCTGAAGAATCTGAGTACGCATTTGCGCGGATTTCTGCGGGTGCGCCTCGCCCGGTTGCCGGATGATGTGGAAGATTTGGTACAGGAGACTTTGCTCGCCGTGCACAACCAGCGCCATACCTACGATCCCGGACAGCCGCTGACGGCGTGGATCCATGCCATTGCGCGGTACAAGTTAGTGGATCTCTTGCGGCGGCGCGCGGGGCGCGAGGTGCTGAATGACCCGCTGGATGAAGAACTGCAAGTGTTTGCGGTTTCCGACAATGACGCAGCCGATGCCCGGCGCGACCTCGGCAAACTGCTGGAACAATTGCCCGACCGGCAACGACTGCCGATCGTACACATGAAGCTGGAGGGGCTGTCGGTGGCCGAGGCCGCGCGCGCCACCGGCATGTCGGAAGCGGCGGTCAAGGTGGGCGTGCATCGCGGGCTGAAGGCGCTGGCGGCACTGATAAGGAGTAACGATGAAAACAGATGACTTGATTGCGATGCTGGCGGGCGACGCGAATGCGGTGGCGCCGCGGGTGTGGCAGCCGCGTTACGCGCTGGCGCTGGGCGCCGGCTTGGCCGGCGCGATGCTGCTGATGGTACTGCTGCTCGGCGTGCGGCCGGACATCACCGCTGCCGTTCGTTTGCCGATGTTCTGGGTGAAACTCGCTTTTCCGGCGGCGCTGGCCGCGGGGGCGCTGCTCGCCGCGGTGCGCCTGTCGCGTCCCGGTGTGGCCACCGGTCGCGCCGGGGCCATGCTGGCGGCGCCGGTGTTGGCGATCTGGGTGCTGGCGGCCCTGGCGCTGCTGGGTGCGCCGGGGGACCGCGCGATGCTGGTCTGGGGCGAGACCTGGGCGGCCTGCCTGGTCAATATTCCGATGCTGTCAGTGCCGGCGTTTGTCGCCGTGTTCTGGGTGATGAAATCCCTGGCCCCGGTGCGACCTGCGCTGGCCGGCGCGGCGGCGGGGCTGCTGGCCGGCGCAGTGAGCGCAGTGGCCTATGCGCTGCACTGTCCGGAACTGGCGGCGCCATTTATCGGCCTCTGGTATCTGCTGGGCATGCTGATTCCGGCGGTGCTGGGTGCGCTGATCGGGCCGCGCTTGCTGCGCTGGTAAGCGTAATCAGGCGGCCGGCTTCTTTTTGTCGCCTGATTTGAATGACGGCGCGGCCTGTTTCAGCACAGTCTGTTCCAGAAATTTGGTTGCTTCATCCCGCGTTGCCTGCGATAAGGTGGCGGCGATTTTTTCCGCCGCTTCACCGTCACCGGCTTCAATGGCATCGAGGAGTGCCTGCCACTGTTTGGCGGAATATTTCTGGTGCGCCACCGAGGCCAGCGCGAGCCGCGTGTAACGGCTGGTCTGCAGCATCAGTGAAGCCAGCGTCGAGCGCAACCAGTTGTTGGACAGACTTTCGGTCAGCGTACGGTTGACCATCAGCGCAACGCGCGTGTATTCAGCGCGGTCTTTGCCGGCGAGCTGTTGCATGCGCGCAATCGGTGCTTTGACTTTGGCGACCAGTTCAGCGCGCTGCGGGTCTTCGGCGATCCAGCGCGCGCGCAGTCCGACCAGCGCGGCGCGCACCTGGTAGAGCTCCCTGATTTCACGCACTGTGACATCAGTGACCACAGCGCCGCGGTAGGGCAGGATGGTCACCAGCCCCGCGTGCTGCAGTGAACGCAGCGCGTCGCGGATCGGGCCGTGGCTCAGGCCGAATTCCTTCGACAACAGTGCTTCAATCAACCGCGATCCCGGTGGATAACTGCCTTCGACAATGCGTTCGGCGAGCGTCGCCGCGACTTTTTCCGGCAGAGTCTGGGTCAGATCGATGGCGGGTGATGACATATTTTCTTTATGTATTCAATGGCATAACGGCGCGAGATGACGGCAGGCAGTATACCGTCCGGACAGCGCGGATGGAATAATTATTGATTATTAATAATCTGCGAGTATAATTCTGCACACACCCGATCCAGCCCCCACGACTACGACACGACCGAACCACCGAGGAGGAGTAATCCATGTCAGCAACCGCAGCCGCCCATTCCGCAAAGCCTGCCGCCCAATCCGGTGGCATCAGCGTAGTCCCGATTACCCAATATGTCGGCGCCGACATCATCGGCATTGATCTGACGCAGCCGATTTCCGATGCGCAGTTTGCGCAGATCCATGACGCATGGATGCAGCATCACGTGTTGCGTTTCCGCGGCCAGAACATGACCCGGGAACAACTCCAGGATTTCAGCCGCCGTTTCGGCGAACTCGACAAGGCGCCGATCAATACCCGCGGCAAGCCCTGGGTCGAGGGTTTCCCCGAAATGGCCGTGATGTCCAACATCAAGGTTGACGGCGAATCCATCGGCAGCCTCGGTTACGGCGAAGCGGTGTGGCACACCGACATGTCGTACAACGACATCACGCCCTCGGGCGCCTTGCTCTACGGCATCGAAGTCACCAAATCCGGCGGCGAGACCGGTTTCCTCAACATGTACCATGCCTACGACACCCTGCCGGCTGACCTGAAAGCCGCGATCGAGGGCAAATCCATCAAACACGACGCCAGCCGCAACAGCGCCGGTGATTTGCGCGCGGGCTTCAAGGCAGTGACCGATCCGCGTGAAGCGCCGGGTGCCGTGCATCCCGCGGTTGTGCGTCATCCGGTGACCGGTCGCAAGGCCTTGTTCCTTGGTCGCCGGCCCTTCGGTTATGTGATGTGCATGAGCCTGGAAGACAGTGAAGCGCTGCTCGACAAACTGTGGGCCCATGCTTCGCAGGAGAACCTCGCCTGGTTCCAGAAGTGGAACGTCGGCGACCTGCTGATCTGGGACAACCGCTGCGTGATGCACAAGCGCACCGCGTTTGATGCCAGCGAGCGCCGGCTGCTCTACCGCACGCAGATCAAGGGTGTGCGACCGCAAGCCTGATTATCAAGAGTTGCGTAAATCATCCAAAAACATGCCTCTGACGAGGTTGTCATGTTTTTGGGAAAACTCAATATAATTTACCGCTGGTGATCACAGGGCGACGCTGCGGCGACGCCTTGTTTTTTTGGCGGAGGGGAAACGCCGGGGCGTGTTACGGCACTACCGGCAAGACGCCGGCGGTGTTGTCCTTCAGGTATTTTTCTTTCAGCTTTTTCATCGCTTCCAGATAATCTTCCATCGTGGACTGATTGTTTTCGTATTTGCCGGCGATTTTCTGATAGGCGGCAATATAGTCCGGGTCGGTCATGATTCTGTCCTTGGTTCTGTGCTAAACCACGCGTCTTTGCGAGTCAGTCCACTATACGCGCTTCCCCCTGTGGCCGGAGGTGAATTAACCATTATCGTGGTTATATACTGGTGCTGACTTCAACGGAGGAGTCAGCGCCATGTCCCTCGAAATCACCCGCGGCCTGCAGGCCGTCGATGCCATGGAAGTGCAGGTGGTGATCGACAATGTCACCCACAGAAAGCGTCGAGGCAAGCTGCTTTTACCGAATCGTGTAAACAAAAAACGTTAGCTGTCATCCAGGAGGATTCGAAATGAGAATGTCGTCTGGAAGGTTTTTGCATTGCTGTCTTGCCTTTGCGCTGGTCCTCAGCGGTTCCAGCCTGGTCAGTGCGCAAACCGATTATTCATCCAAGCCGATCCGCTTCCTCGTCGGCGTGGTGCCGGGCGGCGCCGCGGATATCCTCGCGCGCATCGTCGGGCAGCGCCTGGGCGAGCGCCTGAAAACCCAGGTCATCATCGACAACCGTCCCGGCGCCAACCAGGCCATAGCCGCGCAACTGACGGCGCAGGCGGCGCCCGACGGCCATACCATACTGATCATCCCGTCCGGACATGCCATCAGTCCGTCGATTTACAAACTGCCGTTCGACTCCATCAGGGATTTTTCGGCGATTGCCATGGTGGCGATGGTGCCGAACGTGCTGGTCGTGCATCCTTCGGTCGCTGCAAGATCAGTCAGGGATTTCATTGCGCTGGCGCGGTCCAAACCCGGGGAACTGACCATGGGTTCATCGGGGCTGGGCTCGGCCAGTCATCTGGCCGGTGAGATGTTCCAGCTATACACCAAGACTAAGCTGACCCATGTGCCGTTCAAGGGGCAGGGCGCGGCGATGATCGATCTGCTCGGCGGGCGGCTGCACACGGGGTTCCCGTCGATTCCGGCTTCCATCCAGCACATCAAGTCCGGGAAAATGATCGCATTGGGCGTCACGCCGCAGCAGCGTTCCACGGCACTGCCGGAGGTGCCGACGCTGGGGGAGGCGGGTGTCGCCGGCTACGAAGTCAGCGGCTGGTACGGCGTGCTTGGCCCGGCGCGTTTGCCAAAAAAAATCGTCGCGGCGCTCAGCGGTGAAATCGAGGGCATGCTCAAGGATCCGGTGATGCGCGAACAGTTCAACCGGGCCGGCGCGGACCCGCTCTACAGCCCGCCGGATGCCTTTGCCCGCACCATCACCGCCGATATCGCGATGTGGGCGAAGGTCGTCAAGGCCGCCGGCGTCAAGGTGGAGTGACGCGAGCCGTTGCCCGCATCACTGCCCGCTGCTTACCGAACAGGGAGTAACACGACGTGGGAAGACTGGATCACAAGGTGGCCTTCATCACCGGCGCCGGCGCCGGAATCGCCAGGGCCAGCGCACTGGCATTCTGCAAAGAAGGCGCAAAGGTGGCGATTGTTGAAATCAATGCCGAGGCGGGCCGGGCCGCCGAGCGCCAGGTGCGGGAGTCCGGCGGCGAGGGGATATTCATCGAAACCGACGTGACGCAGGATGACAGCGTCAAACGCGCGGTCGAGGCTACAGTGGCGAAATTCGGGCGGATCGATGTGTTGATGAACTGCGCGGGCGGCTCGCTGCAGGAAGACGTGCCGGTGCATGAAATGGATCTGGAAGTCTGGCGGCGCACGATTGCCGTCAATCTGCTCCATCCTTTCCTGGTCTGCCGTCACGGCATACCGCACCTGATCAGGGCCGGCGGCGGTGTCATCATCAACATGACTTCCCACGTCGGACTGATGGGATCGTTCAAGCCCGCCTACGCGGCTACCAAGGGCGGGATCATTGCGTTGACCAAAACGCTGGCCGCTCAATACGTGCAGCATGGCATCCGCGCCAATGCCATTGCGCCGGGTTCGATACGCACCGAGCGCCAGATCAAGCGCTGGGAAAACAAGGATTGGATGCATGCGGAAAATCCCAGTCCCGCCGCGCGTGAACGCATGGCCACGCAAAAGCTCTACCCCTACTCGGTCGGGGATCCGGCGGATGTCGCGGCGATTGCCGTGTTCCTGGCTTCCGACGAATCACGCATGATCACCGGGACCACCATTGCCGCGGACGGCGGGCGCTCGTCCTATCTGAAGGTTTACGTCGAAGAGGACTGAATGAGGCATCCGCATGCGCGGTGCGGGGGTTCGAGAGCGCGCAGGCACGACCGGAGGAAGTTCTCTGGTGGGCGCTTCTCCCACCCTGCAGGGTTTACTCCGCGCCCTCGGAACTCTCCAGTGCATCCACGTTCTTGCCGCTCGCGGCGGGCCTGGCCGCCCGTGTCGCCGGCGTTTCCAGACTTACTTTTCCCAGCGCGCCGCTGCGGTAATCGCCCAGCAGCGCCAGCGCGGCCTTGTCGAAATCAAAATCCCCACCCTTCAGCTTGAAGCCGCGCTTGGCGGCAACGGCTTCGATCACGGCTACGCCATCCAGCGTTTTGCCGTCACCCGCCAGACCGTAACGCACCGCCAGCGCTTTGGGGTAGCGTTCCAGCAGTATTTCTGCCAGACGGATCGCGACTTCGGATTCGATATAGGCCTTGGTGCCGATGATGTGGCTGGCGGCAAGCATCAGTCCGTCGTCCGGGTGTTCGATCTTGGGCCACATCAGACCCGGCGAGTCGGTGAGGCTCACCGTAGAGGACAACTCGTAACGCGCCAGCGCCTTGGTCACCGCCGGTTCATCACCGACCTTGGCCTTGCGCTGTTTGAGCAGCGCATTGATCAGCGTTGATTTGCCGACGTTGGGCACCCCCATGACCAGCATGCGCAGCGGTTTGAAATTGTCGTTGCGGTGCGGCGTGATTTTTTTCGCCGCGGCGACGATTTTTGCGGCATCGCCCGGTTTCTTTGCCGACAGCGTGATCGCCTGCACGTTTTTCTGTGCATTGAAAAACGCCAGCCACGACGGCGTGACCGCAGGGTCGGCGATGTCCATCTTGTTCAGCACCTTCAGGCAGGGCCGCTGGCGGTGGAGGCGCAGTGACTCGATGAGAGGATTTGAACTCGCCATCGGGCAGCGTGCGTCGAGAATCTCGATCACCACGTCGTGGTCGGCCATCGCGTCCTGAATCTTTTTGACCGCGACGGCCATGTGACCGGGAAACCAGTTGATGCTCATGTTTTGTTGTTCTTTAGAGGCGCTCGAAGCGCGGTAGAGTTTTGCCGCCGATGACGATGTCTCCAGCAAACATCGCAGCGGGCCGTACCCACATCCCGCCTTCACCGTACAACGGACGATAAACCACCATCGGTTCCAGTGTTTCAGAATGTTTGGCGATGCCGATCACTTCGTATTCATTGCCTTTGTAATGGCGGTAACGGCCGGGCTTGATCATGTCGGTGGCGGATGTCATGTGGGGGCAGGGAGCGCTTTTTACGTGACTGCCGGGTAAGTTACCAGCGCGATATCACAGCAACTGGCCTTGATTTGCGAAGCCATTCTGCAATTTTATCATAACTTATTGTTTTTATTGAATTAATTGGCATTGAGCGAGATCGGTTATATTCCGGGCTCCATGCGACAGATTCCTGCTTTACGTATCGCACTCGCCGGCGCGCTGGCGCTGGGCGTGGCCATGGGCATCGGCCGTTTTGCGTTTACGCCGATCCTGCCGATGATGCAGGACGATGCCGGCTTGAGCATTGTTGCCGGCGGCTGGCTGGCCTCGGCCAACTATCTCGGTTATCTGCTTGGCGCATTGGCCGCCACCGTATGGCCGCTGCGCGGCAGTATCGCGCTGACCGGCAGCCTGCTCGGCATCGCCGCAGTGACGTTTGCAATGGGCACGACCGGCGATTTTTCCGCCTGGGTCGTGCTGCGTTTTGCCGCGGGTGTGGCGAGTGCGCTGGCATTCATTGCGGTGTCGACGCGCTGCATGGCGGCGCTGGCTGCGCAGGGGCGGCAGAGGCTGAATGGCGTGATGTATGCCGGTGTGGGCAGCGGCGTCGCCGGCGCAGGCCTGTTGTGTCTGTTGCTGATGTACTGGCAGGTTGGTTCGGCGTGGGCGTGGATGGTGGCGGGTCTGGTCGCGTTATGCGCCGTGCTGCTGGTATTGCCGCTGCTGCGTACGATTGCGATGCCCGGCGTCGCCGCAACAACGGCCGACATGCGCGGCGGCCTCGGCGGATCTGCGGCACTGCTGGTGCTGTGTTACGGCATCGCCGGTTTCGGTTACATCATTCCCGCCACTTTTCTGCCGGTGATGGCCAAGGCGGTGGTATCTGATGCCGCATTGTTCGGCTGGTCGTGGCCGGTGTTCGGGTTTGCCGCGCTGGCGTCCACATTGATTGCGGCGGCGCGCGCTGCGGCCATCGGCCAGCGCCGGGTATGGATTGCCAGTCACTGGCTGATGGCCTGCGGTGTGGTGTTGCCGGTGCTGCTGCCGGGACTGGCTGCGGTGATCGTCTCGGCGCTGCTGGTCGGTGGCACGTTTGTGGTGATCACCATGTCCGGCATGCAAGTGGCACAGGAAATGTCCGGCGCTCATGCCGCGCAACTGGTGGCGGCAATGACCGCGGCGTTCGCACTGGGGCAGATTCTTGGACCGATCGTGACCAGCCTGCTGCTCGGTGCCGGTTACGGTTTTGCCGGGGGACTGCTGCTGGCCGGCGGCTTGCTGGCGGCCTCGGCGATTGCCTTGCAGGCCGGAGCGCGGCATACATGAAGGATGCTTCGCAGGCGCTGAAGGGGGTGATGCTGATGGCGATCGGCGTGGTGCTGCTGACCATCAACGATGCCATATCCAAACATCTGGTACTGACGCATCCGGTGGGGCAGGTGATCAGTCTGCGCCAGGCGGCAACGCTGCTGGTGATTATTCCGTATGTGATGCTCGCCACCGGCTGGGGTGCGTTGCGCGTGGTCAACTGGCCGGGGCAACTGCTGCGCGGCCTGTTGTTCATTACCGGCTCGGTGTGCATCGTGTGGAGCCTGGAGCTGCTGCCGCTGGCGATGGTGATCACGATTCTGTTCACCACGCCGATTTTTGTGGCGACTTTTTCCGCGCCGGTGCTCGGTGAACGAGTCGGAATACACCGTTGGATCGCCGTGGTCGGTGGTTTTGCCGGCGTGCTGATCGTTGTGCAGCCGGGCATGGCGGCGTTCCAGTGGGCGCTGCTGCTGCCGGTGGTGGCGGCCTTCATCAATGCCTTTCGCGACGTGCTGACGCGACTGCTGTCACGCACCGAGACTTCGATTGCCATCCTGTTCTGGTCGAATATTGTGCTGATGGCGGGCGGTGCGCTGACCGCACCCTTCGGCTGGGAGCCAGTGAACGGGACGGCGGCGCTGTGGTTTATCGTCGCCGGCATCTGCAACGGCGCCGCGCATTTTTTGATTATCGAGGCGCTGCGCGCAGGCGAGGCCTCTGCGCTGGCGCCGGTGCGTTACACCGCACTGATCTGGGCTGCGCTGCTGGGTTTTGTGGTTTGGGGTGAAGTGCCGGGGATGTGGCTGTGGGCGGGTGCCGCGGTGATTGTCGGTAGCAGCCTGTACATGATCCGCGTCGAGCGCCGTCGCGGTTGAGGCGATTGCCGCCGGACCGGCGGGTGGGTATGCTGCACTGGTAGTTCCGCCAGTCAAATACCAACAGGAGAACAATATGGAAATCCAATCAGGCACTGCCGCGCCGGAATTTACCCTGGCCGCGCACAATTCCGAACAGAAGGTCTCTCTCGCCAGTTTCAAAGGGCGACCGGTAGTGGTCGCGTTCCTGCCGTTTGCCTTTACCGGGGGATGAACGAACCAGGTCAACGGGTTCCGTGCGAACTACGAAGAATTCAAGAAGCTGAACTGCGAAATCCTGCAACTCAGCGCTGATCCATTGCCGTCCCTCAAAGCCTGGTCCGACCATTTGGGTGGAGTGCCGTTTCCGCTGATGTCCGACTACTGGCCCCATGGCGCGGTCGGCAAAGCCTTCGGCATTTTCAACGAGGAGCGCGGCATGGACAAACGCGCAGCCTATGTGATCGACGCCAAGGGTGTGGTGCGTTACGCCAAGGTCTATCCGCAGGGCACAATACCGACCAGTGACGAATTGCTGGCCGAATTGCGTAAGCTCTGAATATAGGCAGCAGGTTCGGGCCGGCAGGGCTTCCCGCAAAGGAATGGTCCTGCCGGCCTTTTTGTTTCCGGGTGGCGGCTGGCCCGTGCTTTGCGTAGCTTTGCGCTGATTCACGTCTTTCATTCGTGCCCATCATTTGCGTAAATCGGAGAGCTTGTCATGCTGAAAGGTAAATGCGCCGTCGTCACCGGATCCACCAGCGGTATCGGGCTGGGTGTGGCCGAAGCTTTAGCTGCGCACGGGGTCAACATCATGCTGAACGGCTTCGGCAACGGCGCCGATATTGAAGCTCTACGCAGCCGCATCGCGCGCGAACACGGTGTCACGGTGCTCTACGACGGCGCCGACATGAGCCAACCCGCGGCCATTGCCGCGATGATGCAAAACGCGGCGGCGGCATTCGGTACGGTGGACATCCTGGTCAACAACGCCGGTATCCAGTTTGTGTCGCCGGTCGAGGATTTCCCGCCGGAAAAATGGGATGCCATCATTGCCATCAATCTGGTGGCGCTGTTCCACACCATCCGCCATACGGTTCCCGGCATGAAAAAGAAAAAGTGGGGGCGCATCATCAACATCGCATCGGCCCATGCGCTGGTGGCCTCTCCCTTCAAGTCGGCCTATGTCGCCGCCAAACATGGTGTGGCCGGACTGACCAAGACCATTGCACTGGAAACCGCGACCTTCGGCATCACCTGCAACGCGATCTGTCCGGGTTATGTGCTGACGCCGCTGGTGGAGAAACAGATCCCCGATACCGCCAGGGCGCGCGGCATCACCGAGGCGCAGGTGGTGAGCGACGTGCTGCTCGCAGCACAACCGACCAAGCAGTTCGTCACAGTGGAGCAGGTGGCGGCGCTGGCGTGTTTTCTGGCGAGTGATGATGCGGCGTCGATTACCGGGACGCTGCAGGCGATCGATGGTGGATGGACGGCCCAGTAGGACTGGCGCGAATATGTCGTCGCGCGGCCTTAAGGGCGGGAGGGGTCACGAGGGCTTGAAAGATGCGAGGGTTTAGGGTGCTGCGCGCTTCATGCAGCTTGGTCTACCTATTCTGAAGAGTAGATCACATCCCGCACCGTCGGATACACCTGGCGTTCCCAGCGCTTGCCGCTGAACACGCCATAGTGGCCGACACCCGCCTGCACGTAGTGCGTGCGTAAATATTGCGGCAGGCGTGAACACAGATCCTGCGCCGCCAGCGTCTGGCCCAGCGCGCAGATGTCGTCGCGTTCACCTTCGACGGTCAGCAGCGCGGTGCGGCGGATCGCCTTCGGGTTGATGACGCGACCGCGGTAGGCCAATTTGCCCAGCGCCAGCGCGTGTTCCTGGAATACCAGTTTTACGGTTTCCAGGTAGAACTCGGCATGCAGGTCCGACACCGCAAAATATTCTTCGTAAAAACGCCGGGTTGCTGCGGCTTTTTCATGATCACCGTCGATGATCTGCTGGTAATAATCCTTGAACGACTTGATGTGCCGCTGCAGGTTCATGTTGAGGAAGGCGGAGAGCTGCACGAAGCCGGGATACACCCGCCGCCGCCCGCCGGCAAACTGCACCGGTACATGTTCAATCAGGTTGTGCTCGAACCAGTGGATGGACTTGCTGCCGGCCAGTTCGTTGACAGAAGTCGGATTGACGCGACAGTCGATCGGTCCTGCCATCAGTGTCAGGCTGGCCGGCGTCGCCGGATGTTTGTCCTCCGACATTACCGCTATTGCCGCCAGTGCCTCGACACAGGGCTGGCAGATCGAGACCAGGTGTGAGCCCGGACCCATGACATTCAGGAAATCGATGATGTGGTCGATGTATTCGTCGATGCCAAAACGGCCGGCTTCCATCGGCACGTCGCGCGCGTTGTGCCAATCGGTGATGTAGACGTCGTGGTCGCGCAGCATGGTGCGCGCGGTTTCGCGCAGCAGCGTTGCAAAGTGTCCGGACATCGGGGCAACGATCAGCACCCGCGGCTGCGCTGTTGTACTGTCCTTGCGGAAACGGAGCAGTGTGGCGAATGGCGTGGTGTGGACGATTTCTTCAGTGACCGCCAGTTCACGCTTGCCGGAGACCACGGATTCAATGCCGAAGTCCGGACGTTTGTGAGTCAGGCGGGCAAGGGTGAAGACTTCGCAGGCGGCGGCCATACGGCGCAGCGGATGAAAGCATCCGGCGCTGGCCCCATAACCGAGGAACATTGGTGCAGCCATCATTGCGGCTTCCCGCATCGGATTCAGTACGTATTCCTGCGTCTGGTAGGCACTGTAGATCATGGGGTCATTCGATTCTTTTATTCGGCTGTATTCCGGGCTTGCCCGTATTCTTACGCAATATTTGCGCCAGCGGGAAATTTTGCATGGCATGACTCGTGCTAAAGAATTAAGCTGATCCGCGCAGGACGGCACACTATGGGTGCATCCGGGCGTACCTATGCATGGAGGTTGGGCATCATGGCGCAAGCCACTTTGAGCATCAGCAGCAAAAATTATTCATCGTGGTCGCTGCGCGGCTGGCTGCTGGCACGTTTTGCCGGCATCGAGTTCAAGGAAGTCGTGGTGTCCCCCGACGATGCGGATGCCCGTCGCGAACTGCTGCTGATCTCGCCCTCGATCCTCGTGCCCTGCCTGACCCATGGCGGCATCAAGGTCTGGGATACCCTGGCGATTGCCGAATATCTCAATGAAATCAAACCCAAAAGCGGATTGCTGCCGGCGACCCGCGCGGCCCGTGCGCATTGCCGCGCGGTTTCCGGCGAGATGCACTCCGGCTTCAGCAGCCTGCGTTCGGCGCTGCCGATGAACCTGAAGGGTGATTTTCCGAACTACAAGGTGTGGTCCAAGGCCAAGGGCGACATCGAGCGCATTACCGCGATCTGGCACGAATGCCTGGATGAATACGACGGCCCTTTCCTGTTCGGCAAGAAGCGCTGCCTGGCCGACGCGATGTATGCGCCGGTGGTGACGCGTTTCCGCAGCTACCATGTCGCTCTCGACAAGGCCTGCGCGGCCTACGCCGATCAGATCATGAAAATGCCGGAAATGGCGGAGTGGATAGTCGCCGCCAAACTCGAACACGACGACATCGAAGAACTCGACATGGAGTTCTGAGGTGGGCAGTCCCCCAGCTTCGGCTCCTTACTTCCAGGGCTGGGGTGCGGGTACTGCTGCGGGCGCAGGCATGTCGATGCTGGTGAAATCCGCCGGGCCGACGATTTCCAGATACTCCATGTCCGGCGAATAATCGAACAGGTAGTGCACGATGCCCGGACGCTGGTGTACGCAGTCGCCGGCGCTGACCAGCGTTTCCTTGTCCTCATACATGAACTTGGCCCAGCCTTTGGTCATGATGACGATATGGAATTGCGCCTCATGACGGTGCCAGCCTGTGCCTTTTTCGGGCGCTTTGTTCGCCCGTACCATCTGGGCGATGACCTTGCCGGCGGTGGCGTCGGCGATGCCGAGGTCGCGGTAAATGAAGAAATCCCGCAGTCCGTCAGACCGGAAATCGGTATCCCCGGGTTTGACGTGTGAAAACTTGGTGACGGTTCGGTCGAGCATGGCCAGCCTCCTGTCGAAATGACGTTGCTAACCCTAGCATAAGTTGTTCCAGACCTGTAGTGCACGGTGCCGGTGCGGATGCACCGCGGTGGGGCGCCATTGGCTCAATGCAGCGTGGTGATCGTAGCCATTGCGCGCGGCTGCAGGTTGAGCAGCATGACCCGATGCCCGAGCATCACCACACTGCCTTTGACCCGGTTGTCGCCGGTATCGCTGAACTCGAAATCATAGGCCCGTTGCAGCAGCAGCCGACCTTCAGCGTTACGTGCCGGTTTGAGGCTGGAGATGCTAACCGTGTCATCGAGGAACAGCAGGCTTTCGGCGTCACAGGCGGCGCGCGCCGCGGCGACTGCGGCCTCACGCGCCTGCATGCTGTCCCACCACAACCAGCCGAGTGCGGCGAACAGGATCAGGAAAAAAATTTCGGTCATGGCTGTGCTTGATGGTGATCTGCGGTCATCACGTTACCAGACTTGGGCAGTTAACCCCTGAACGGTCAAACCGGCGCGACGGGCTTGGAGGCGAATCACCATCTGGAACGTACGAAAGTGACGCCGCGGGATTGGGTTAGACTAATCCGCATCATTCCCGGCGCGCCCCGAAGGAAGTCCCCTTGGGGGGGCAAGACCGGGGTCATCCGGAGGAGCAGCATGATTGCACTGAAATCGCGGACGCACACCGTTGAAGACCTCGGCAGCGCCATAGACCTTTGTTATGCCAACGGCTGGACCGACGGTCTGCCGGTGATTCCGCCGACCGCGGAGCGCATTACTGCGATGCTCGAGGCGGCGAATCTCAAACCTGAACACCAGCTCGCTTTCATCGAAAACCGCCAGGTCTCGGTGACTGCGGAGAAGGTTGCGATCAACGCGGTGATGGCCGGCTGCAAACCCGAATTCATGCCGGTGATTGCGGCCACGGTCGAAGCGCTGGCCGATGCCAAATACGGTTATCACGGCCCGGCGACCAGCACCGGCGGTGCGGCGGTGTTCATGCTGATCAACGGCCCGATCGCCAAACAGCTCAACATCAACAACGGCGACAATCTGTTCGGCCAGGGCTGGCGCGCCAATGCCACCATCGGCCGTGCAATCCGGCTGATGATGCAGAACGTGATCGGCACCACACCCGGGGTACTGGACCGCAGCAGCCTCGGCCACGCCGGAAAATACACCTTCTGTATTGCCGAGAACGAGCAGGACAGTCCGTGGCCGGCGTTCCATACCACACGCGGTTTCCGGCCCGAGCAGAACGCAGTGACGATCTTCGCCGCCTACGCGCCGCACCAGTATTCGAACGGCCTCAGCGCAACCCCTGAAGGCGTGCTGACCACGGCCTGTGCGCAGATGCGCGTGTCGGCAGGCACCAACCGCCAGCCCCAGTACGCGATGGTGTTTGCCGGCGAGCATCAGGAGATCATGAAAAAGGGTGGCTGGTCGCGCGAGGACGTGCAGCAGTACGTGTTCGAAAACACCCAATCGAAAACAGCCGACCTGCAGCGTGCGAACATCCGTCCCGGTCCGATCACCGACGAAACGGAAAAAACTTTTTCCCCGCTGGTTGATACACCGCAGGATTTGCTGGTCATCGCTGCCGGTGGCCGTGCCGGTGTGCAGTCCGCCTATATTCCCGGCTGGGGCGGCAAAAACGGTTCACAGAGTGTGACCCGGGAAATAAAAAATTATTAATATAATCAAATACTTATATAATAAACGGCAACATTACAGAAGGAGACTACGATGTCATTGCAAATCTACGATCCAACCACTGAAGTGAAAGGCCGCACGATTGCCTATGCGGCGCGCCCAAAGTCGCTGAAAGGCCTGCGCATCGGCCTGGTCGACAACACCAAACACAATTCCGACCAGATCCTGCTGCGTGTCGCCGGCATTCTCGAACGTGAACACGGCGCGAAAACGCATGTCATCCGCAAAAAGAAAAGCTCCGGTGCGGCACCCAGCCCGGAGATGATCGCTGAATATAAAGCCAACTGCGATGTGGTCGTCGCAGGCGTCGGCGACTGAGGGTCATGCAGCTCGGGCAGTGTGCTCGACAGCATCGTATTTGAGCAGCAAGGAGTACCGTCGGCGTCGATCGTGACGCATGTGTTTATCGTGACGGGCAAGGCCATGGCGCGGACCTGGGGTGTGCCGGATTTCAAATTCCTGGTGCTGCCGCATCCGATTGCCAACCTGACGCCGGAACAGATGGATCAGCGCGCGGCGGAGATTACGCCACAGGTTGTTGAGTTGTTGTTGAAGGGACAGCAGTAAGCATTTGAGCGGATGGCGGGCGGCATGATGCCGTTCCGCCGGTGTTACGCAGGATTTCCGGAGGAGGAAACCATGCATTACGCTGCACAATTCGTCTTCGGAGCACTATTGGCTGGAGTTGCCGCAGTCGCCGGCGCACAGGCCTGGTCACCGAGTAAAAACGTAGAAGTCGTCGTGCCCAATCCGCCGGGCGGCAGCAACGATAAAACCGCGCGCAGCCTGGAACGCATCCTCATCACCAACAAGCTGCTGCCGGTGACGCTGAGCATCCAGAACAAATCGGGCGGCGGCGGTTCGATTGCCTACACCTATGTGCAGCAGCATCCGGGTGATCCGCATTATCTGGTGGTTGCCGGTCCGGCGATCCTGACCAACCATATCGTCGGTTCTGCGCCGCTGCGTCATTCAGATCTGACCCCTGTGGCGTCACTGTTTGACGATTACACGGTGTTCGCGGTCAACGCCAATTCATCCCTCAAAACCGGCAAGGATCTGATCGACCGCCTGCGCAAGGATCCGAAGTCGGTGACCATCGGATTCTCGCCGCTGCTCGGCAGTCACAACCACATCGCCGCCGGCGTGCTGATGAAAACCATAGGCGGCAACGCACGCGACCTGAAAGTGGTGGCGTTCAAGGGATCAGCCGAAGCGGTGACCACGCTGCTCGGCGGTCACATCGATCTGGTGACCACCGCCGCCGGCAATGTCGCGCCGCATGTCGCCGCGGGCCGGCTGCGGGTGATTGGCATCACTTCGGCGCAACGTTTCCCCGGCGCGTTTTCCACGATACCGACCTGGAAAGAGCAGGGGGCAGATTTCACCTTCGGCGCTTGGCGTTCGATCTTTGCGCCCAAGGGCCTGACGCCGCAGCAACTGGCGTACTGGGAAGGCGTGCTGCGCAAATCCACCGAAGCGCCGGAGTGGAAAGAAGAACTGGAAAAAAACATCTGGTCCGACGTGTTCACCGGAAGCGCGCAATTCGCCAAGGAACTCGAACAGGATTACGCGTCGATGAAAGCCGTGCTGTTGGATCTCGGGCTGGCCAAATAACAGCGGTTTTTCCGCGCTGAACAAAAGGGGCCGTCGGCCCCTTTTTTTATCAGCGCCGCGGCCTGTTATGCTCCGGCCTGCGGCGCGTGTTGCGCCCGCATCGAGCCGGCGCCCAACCGGCGGAAAGTTTTCCCTTGAGCGAACATCCACAAATTCATTTTAACGATGGCACCGAAGATCGATCCGCGCGCTGGCGCTCGGAAAGCGGTGCCACGCCGCCCAAACGCGTGGTGGTCGCCGACGACACAATGACCGCTGACTCCGCATATCGCCTTGCCGCCGAAGGCACGGGCCTGTTGTGGCGCAGTGATTTCCAGAACGCGCGCCAGTTGCTGCAGGCGCTGATGCGTCGCGTTGACCGGCCGCGCAAAGTGCGGCGCAAACAGGCGGAGACCGACACCACGCCCGGTGCGGCCTTCCATCGCCATCGCCAGGCCCAGGCACAGCGCGCGCATACCCTGTCCATGCTGTTGATTCCGCTGGAAGCGGATTACGGCATTCCGCTGGGCCGCGCGCCTGATGTGCGGCTGGCCTGCAGCGAGGCCTGGGGGGCGCCGGGCGGTGCTGCCAGCGTGGTTTCTCTGCGCGAACTGCTGGGGCTGATCGGAGCCCATGAATGGCGCAAAAAAGGCGTCGATGTGCCGGCGCTGGGTGCGCATATCCATCCGTACTACGGTGTGTTTGCGCCGATTCGCAGCGAATACGTGAAACTGGTGGCGCAGGCGACCTTGCCTGCGATGTCGCTGGCCTTTGACATCGGTACCGGCACGGGAGTGCTGGCGGCAGTGCTGGCGAAGCGCGGCGTTGCCAAAGTCATCGCCACTGAAACCGATGCCCGTGCACTGGCCTGTGCGCGCGAGAACATTTCGC
This sequence comes from Betaproteobacteria bacterium, assembly GCA_021732605.1. Lineage (GTDB taxonomy): Bacteria > Pseudomonadota > Gammaproteobacteria > Burkholderiales > SG8-41. The sequence goes on from JAKFUS010000007.1 coordinate 41,933, forward strand.
GGCTGGGATTGAATGCGCAGGTGGAGGTCGTCGAAACCGACATGTTCCCGGAAGGTCGCGCGCCGCTGATCGTGTGCAATCCGCCGTGGATCCCGTCCACACCCAGCGCGCCGATCGAACGCGCGGTCTACGACGCCGGCGGCAAAATGCTGCGTGCCTTTTTGGCCGGACTGGCCGAACACCTGGAACCGGAAGGCGAGGGCTGGCTGATTCTGTCAGACATCGCGGAACACCTGGGTCTGCGCACGCGCGAGGAACTGCTGGCGCTGATCGATGCGGCAGGGTTGAAAGTCAAAAGCCGCAGCGAGGCGCGGCCGATGCATCCCAAGGCCAAGGACGCGAGCGATCCGTTGCATGCAGCGCGGTCGGCGGAGATTACGGCGTTGTGGCGGTTGGTGGTGCGCTGACGCCAGATTCGGGCATCACGGAAACAATACGTCGAATAACTGAGCGGCAGACAGGGGTCCGCGAAACTCTTTGACCGGCACATTGCGATAATTGGATCGCAATTTTTGTTCTCCGTCAGCAGTGCGCCGTCCCGGTGCCCTTGATACTTTGAAGTCGTCGATTAATGGCATAGGTTCGTTTGGTAACGCACCAAAAAACCGGAATTCCCGCAGCTGAAGAGAGGCGATGGAGTGCGACATCAAGACCACGCAGGCGCCCGGCAGGTTAGAGAATGAGAGGCGTACTGAGCAATGCATCGGAACCTTTTCATCGTGAGTTTGCTTCAATTGAACATAGCGCGACAGAGAGCCAACTGTTAGCACAAGATCAAAGCCGAGGTCGTCTACCTCGGAGTTGAATACTTGGAGTGGTTTCATTGGGTCGCGCTGCCACATCACAGATGATAATTCCGCGACAAGGGCATGAGTCAGTACGTTCTCGACGTAACTCGACCTCTCTGCCAAGGCTTTAAGCCGCTGCTCGCGTTTCGTGGAATTCATGATGCCTGGCGTGTCAGCTCTGGTCTTTGATTTCAGGCGCTTTTTCGGCCGGTGACGGCTGCGGTTCGGTGAGCCGTCCTGTGACGTATTTGTGCAGCACACTGGCAATCAGCGTCTGGTAAGGTACACCTTCCTGCATTGCTTTCACCTGAACATCTTGCAAGTCGCTGGATGACAGCCTGATGTTGACCCGTCGGTCTTTGACCGCAGTGGCGCGAGCGGCAGCCTTGAATTTTGCAAGCTCCGCTTTGGTGACGACCGACTTCAGTTGGCCTTTTTCATAGGCGCCGAGAATTTCTTTTTCGTAAGCGTCATTTTTCGGCATCGGGTTCACCTTGATTCAAATAAGCCTTGGTGGCTTTGCGGCTCGGGATGATTGTTTTTAGAAAAAAATGTGCTTGCTCATCAATAAACGGTACCAGGTACACATAGTTGTCTACGGCCACGACCAGAATCCGCTGCCGCGGGTATTTGGCCGGATTCGGATGGGCCAGGATGTCGAGCAAGCCATCAGACTCAATGGCGACGACGATGGTTTCAAACGACACGCCTCGCGCAGCCGAGAGAGTTTCATTTTTCTCCGGATTCCACCGAAACGGCTTCATGGCCGCATCCTAGTCCGGTGTGTGCCTTTTGTCATCACTGCGCTCTGGTGAGGCAGAAGGTGCCTGCGGCTTGAACAATGATGAGGGCCGCCATTCTGTAAAATAAATTAATAAAAACAATTACTTATATGTATCTCTGTCAGCCCAGAATCCCGGGATTCAGTTGCCAGGTGGAGTAGGTGAGGGCGCAGGCGAATGTTACCCACGCCAGGTAAGGCAATAGCAGTGCAGCCGCCAGCGTATGCAGCCGCCGGAACGCAACGATGGTGCCGGCGATCAGCGCCCACAGCAGCAGGATCTCGGCAAACGCCAGCGCACCCTGATGCCAGACAAAAAACAGCCAGGTCCAGACCGCGTTTGCCGCGAGCTGCACGACAAACAGCGTGAGTGCGCCACCGGCGCGGCGAAAACCGTGATTGCGCCACACCAGCCATGCAGCGACGCCCATCATCAAATACAGGGCCGTCCAAACCGGGGCGAACAGCCAGCCCGGCGGTGCCCACGCGGGCCGGAACAGTTCCAGGTAGAAGGTTTTGGCCTGCGCCGAGGCCACCGCACCGATGGCAGCGGCAGCAAAGGTCAAAATCAGCCAGCCGGCAAAACCGAGTAACTGCTTGCGCATGGAAAAATGGGTATTGGTGTTGTGCATAAGGGCTTTGAATCAGGCGACAGGCCGATGATGCATTATGCGTGCGGTGACGCGGTTGCTGCTAATAACGAGCGAGAGGCGCTAAGTCCAGACAACCAATCGCTTACGGAAATTTCTGGGCCTTGACTGACAATTATTTCGCTCCCGCCTTTTCCAGTATGGCTGCCATCTCCTTGTAGCCGCGCCCCTTGGCCAGCCTGAGCGGGGTGTTGCCGTTGCGGTCTGCCAGTTGCAGGTTGGCGCCGGCAGCGACCAGTGCCTGCAGCGTGGCGACATGGCGTGGACCGCCGTTGCCCAGCACGATGGATTCGACCAGCGCGGTCCAGTGCAGGTTGTTGATGTGATCGAGCGGCGCGCCGGCGGCGATCAATTGTTTGACCACGCCGTGGTGGCCGAGGTGGGCGGCGGCGATCAATGCGGTGCCGTCGTAGCGGCTGGTGGTGAGTTTTGCGCTGGCGCCTGCGGCGAGCAGCGCACGCAGGGCATCTTCATTATTGGCGACTGATGCAATGGTGACTGCGTCGTAACGATCTTTTTCGAGCAGGCCGAGGTTCGCGCCGGCTTTCGCCAGTGCGCGGATGGCTTCGACTTTGCCGGAGTGGGTGGCGATATGCAGCGGCGTGCGGCCGTAGGGATCGCGGGCGTTGATGTCGGCATTCGCTGCAACCAGGCGGTTGATTTCAGCGGCATCGCCGCGGTGTGCCGCGGCGTGCAGACCGCTGTAGCGCGCCACTTCAGCGGCGCCCGGGGCCACCTGAGCCGATGCCATGGGCGCCAGCAGCATGATTCCACATACGGCAGCCCGCAGGGCGTATGAGCAGGACAAAATGCGCATTCAGTCCACTATGAACAGTTTGGCGCCCACGCTCGTGTATGAGCGGTGCGGCTCGGCGTCATCAGCCACCTGGTAGCTCATGCCCGGCTTCAGTGTGAATTTTCGCCCATCCTTGAGTTCGGTGTGAAGTTCACCCCCAATGCATAGAAGCACATGGCCTTTCACTCACCAGTGGTCTGCCAAATATCCCGGCGTGTACTCAACCATTCGAACGCGGATGTCACCAAAGGATTGCGTGCACCAATACGCGATACCTGACTCGCCTTTGTGCTCTTGGCGTTTCATTTTTGACCAGTCAGTCGTGCCGAACGGGATATCTGACATCTTCGTTATCGATTCACCATTGATAATTGATCCAAGTGCATGTGCCCGCGCTCAATCGGTTTTATCAAGATTTTGTCAGCGCTTCGCTGCCTGATAAAGCGGTATGACCGTCGGCAGCAGCGCTTCAATCTGCTGGATGCGGCTGGTTTCCGCGGGGTGGGTACTGAGAAATTCCGGCGGGCGGCTGCCGCTCTGACCGGCCTTGAGCATTTTCTGCCACAGCGTGACGCCGGCACGCGGGTCGTAACCGGCACGCGCCGAGAGTTCGAGACCGATGCGGTCGGCTTCGGATTCATCATTGCGGCTGAAGGTGGTGGCGATCAGTGCTTCGTAACCCGCATTGGCCAGGCCGGCAGCGCCGTCACCCAGGCCCAGCAGTGCGGCGCCGATGCCGATTGCGGTCTGCGCGGCAATGGCCTGCGACACCTGTTCGCGGGAATGTTCGCGCAGTGCATGTGCGATCTCGTGGCCCATCACCACTGCGATTTCGTCGTCGCTCAGGTTCAGGCGTTTGATCAGCCCGGTATAAAACATGATCTTGCCGCCGGGCATGCAGAAGGCATTGAGTTCGTCGCTGCTGATGGTATTGACTTCCCATTTCCAGCCGGGCGCGTCAGCGCGGAAGGCGCGGGTCTGCGGCGTAATGCGGCTGGCAATGGCGCGCACGCGGCTGGTCAGCCCCGGTTCGGTATTGAGCGTGCCCTTTTTCCTCGATTCGGCCTGCAGCTGGCTGTAGGCCTTGACCGCCATCTGGTCGAGTTCGGTCGAAGACACCAGCAGCAGTTGTTTGCGCTCGGCGCCGACCACGCCGCCGGAGGTGGTGGATTCGCAACTGGCGGTGGTGCCCACCGTGATGGCGGTGAGTGCAAGGGCGATCAGTTTGTACAAGGGGGCCATGTCATTGCTCCGGTGCAGATGCTGTGAGCGGGATTTTACCGCGGCGGGAACAGTCATTTGTGACGGGGTGGGGCAATCTGCGTAGAATGCGCCCCTTCGTGCTTTTTCGTTATTCGTAGACCCCCATGATTCGTTTCAGCCGGATTACGCTCCGCCGCGGCGCCAAGGTGCTGCTTGAAGACGCGGATGTCGCACTCAATCCCGGCGACAAGATCGGCCTGATCGGCGCCAACGGCACCGGCAAGTCCAGCGTGTTTGCCATGCTGCGCGGTGAATTGCATGCCGACCAGGGTGAAGTTGATTTTCCGCAGCGCTGGCGCGTCGCGCATGTCGCCCAGGAAACCCCGGCGCTGGATCGTCCGGCGATTGAATACGCCATCGATGGCGACGCTACGCTTCGTCGATTGGAAGCTGATCTCGCTGCCGCCGAAGCGGCTGACGACGGCGAAGGCATCGGCTCGATCTACGCCGACCTCAGCGATGCCGACGCATGGACGGTGCGGCCGCGCGCAGAGCAGTTGCTTTACGGACTGGGTTTCAGTCACGAACAGATGGAGCAGCCGGTCGCGAGTTTTTCCGGCGGCTGGCGCATGCGGCTGAATCTTGCGCAGGCGCTGATGTGCCCGTCGGACCTGCTGCTGCTGGACGAACCGACCAACCACCTCGACCTCGATGCCATCCTCTGGGTGGAGGAATGGCTGAAGAAATACAAGGGCACGCTGGTCATCGTGTCGCATGATCGGGATTTCCTCGACGGCGTGGTCAATGTCATCGTGCACATCGACAACAAGAAACTCAAGCGTTACGCCGGGCATTACTCTGACTTCGAGCGCCAGCGCGCCGCTGCGGTGGTGCTGGTTGCCGGCATGATCGAGAAACAGCAGCGCGAACGCGCGCACCTCGAATCCTTCATCAACCGCTTCAAGGCGCAGGCGAGCAAGGCGCGCCAGGCGCAGAGTCGCATGAAAATGCTGGCGAAAATGGAAGACCTGGCGCCGCTGCATGCCTCGGCACCGTTCCAGTTTGAATTCCGTGAACCGCTGCGTGCGCCCGATCCGCTGCTGGTGATGGAGAACGTGTCGGCCGGTTATCGCTCGACGGAAATGGAAGGGGCCGCGGACAAGGTGGTGCTCAGCCGCATCAAGTTTTCATTGCAGAGCGGCCAGCGTTACGGACTGCTCGGCATCAACGGCGCTGGAAAATCGACCCTGATCAAGACCATCGCCGGCGAACTGGC
>JAKFUS010000036.1 GCA_021732605.1 Betaproteobacteria bacterium
GCCGCCAGCGTTCAATCTGAGCCAGGATCAAACTCTTCAGTTTAATCTCTGCAAAGCATTAACTCGCTTGACGTTATGTATTTCAATTCCGTCGTGCGAGCACTTCTGTATAACTTGATGAACCGTGCGAGTTACCTCACACAGCGCACTCAAGACAAAGTGCCCACACTTATCGGCTGTATATTTTTAAAGAACGTTGGTAGCGGGGATAGGATTTGAACCTATGACCTTCGGGTTATGAGCCCGACGAGCTGCCAGACTGCTCCACCCCGCGCCCGATCAAGCCCAAAATTGTAGCTTTTTGTTTTGCTACATGTCAACAAAAAGTTAAAACTTTTTCGGACCCTTCACCGACTTTTACTGCCCTGGCTGGCAATAAAATTATGTATCAGCGAAGCCCACGATTATGAAGGGATTTTTGGGGAAACGCAATACCCTGATTGCATTATTTTATGGGTTAACGACCAGCGGCGGGCAGTTCGCCACGCCGCCGCCGGAAGAATGTCGTGACACGATCCATGCTGACGTAAAAAGTCGGTGTCACGTACAAGGTCAGCATCTGCGAAAACACCAGTCCGCCGACAACAGCGATGCCCAGCGGCTGACGCATTTCGGATCCCGTCCCCGTGCCTAATGCCAGTGGCAATGTCGCGCAGATTGCCGCCATCGTCGTCATCATGATCGGACGGAATCGGACCATCGATGCTTCAACGATTGCATCCGCTGCTGACATGCCCTTTTCACGCTCGAGCTGTATCGCGAAATCGACCATCATGATGCCGTTTTTCTTGACCAGCCCCACGAGCAGAATGATGCCGACGAAACTGAACACATTCAGCTCCTGCCCCGCCAGCAACAGCATCAGTAACGCACCGAACCCGGCAAACGGCAACGCTGTCAGAATCGTAATCGGATGCCCGTAGTGCTCATAAAGTATGGCAAGCACCATGTAAATCACGAGCACGGTGATCAACAACAGGATGGGTAGCGTGCGAAACGCCTCTTCAAACGCTTGTGCATTGCCGGCTATCGAGAACGACACCCCGCCCGGCAATGTCTCCCCGGCCAGTTCTTTGACGTGCGTCACCGCATCACCAATTGACAGCCCGGGCGCCAGATTGAACGAGAGCACTACTGACAATAACTGGCCGTAATGGCTGACCGACACCGGGCCGACCCCCATTTTGATGTCAGCGACAGCCTGGATAGGAATCATCTGTCCAGTAGATGATTGCACGAATAGTGAGCGTAACGCATTGATATCACGCTGGAATTTCGGGTCAAGCTCAAGCAATACATTGTACTGATCCGTGGCCCCATAAAGCGTACTGATACGCCGACCGCCATACGCGTTGTAAAGCGCCGACTCAACTTGCTGGGGCGACACGCCAAGTACCGCGGCACGGTCCCGCAGGATATCGATCTGGATCTCGGGATTGCTCAGCTCCAGGCTGGAATTTACGTCCTGCAGCAGACGGGATTCCCGCAGCCGCCCTTCCAGCGCCTGACTGGCCTCATACAGTTGCTTCTGGTTCGACCCCTGCAGTACCAGCTGATAGTCGCTGGTGCTGATCAAGCCGCCGATGCGGATTGCAGGCGGGTTGTTCATGAACACGCGCAAGCCTTGTGCGCCGCCGGCAAACGAGCGCCGCAGTTCCTGGATCACCCCATCTGCGCCGACCGTGCGTTCCTCACGTGGCTTGAGGCGGACAATAATCCGGCCGATATTGCTGCCGACCACCCCGCCGGTGCCCTGCCCGGCCGTGGACATCACGGCTTCGACGTTGGGGTTTTTCTGAATGATCTCCGACACCAGGGCCTGGCGTTTTTCCAATTCAGTAAACGGTATGCCTTCGGGTGCACGGGTGTTGCCGAAAAACACGCCGGTATCCTGCCGAGGAATGAATCCCTGTGGAACAGCTTGATAAAGCAGAACTGTAAAAACCAGAAACAGGACAGAGCCCACGAGCATCAGTGTGGGGCGCTGTATCGTCCAGCGCAGGGTGTATCCGTACCAGTCGCGCATAGCATCAAACATGCGCTCCAGCGCCATATAGACCCGTCCATGCTGCTCATCGCCATGCGCTTTCAGCATCAGGCTGCACATCATCGGCGTCATCGACAGTGACACCACGCCTGACACCAGCACTGCTACACCGACACTGACTGCAAACTCGCGGAACAGGCGGCCCAGCATGCCTTCCATGAACAGGATCGGAATGAATACCGCCGCCAGGGACACGGTCATCGACAACACCGTAAAACCGATTTCCTGCGCGCCTTCCAGCGCCGCCGTCATCCTGTCTTTGCCCATTTCCATATGGCGTGTGATGTTTTCCAGCACCACGATGGCATCATCGACCACAAAACCTACTGCCAGGATGATCGCCATCAGCGACAGGTTGTTCAGGCTGTAACCCAGCGCGTACATCGCACCGAACGTGGCGATGATGGATGTTGGCAATATCAGCGCCGTAATCAAGGTCGAGCGCGCGTTCCGGAGGAACACTAGGATCACCAGTACCACCAGCACGATGGACAGCCCCAGATGAAACTCAACCTCTTGGATCGACGCCTCAATGAACTCCGAGCGGTCATTGACGATGTGGATGCGCACTCCGGGCGGCGCGCTCGCCTCGATTTCAGGAAACAGCGCGCGCAGGCTTTTCGCCACATGAACCGTATTAGCGCCGGGCTGCCGATAAATCGCCAGCAGGATTGAGCGCTCACCGTTAAGCCAGCTCTTGACCTTCGCGTTCTCGATGCCATCCATGGCTTTCCCGACATCGGAAAGCCGGACTGGCATGCCGTCCTTGTACGCCACGATCAGGTTGTTGAAATTCTCTGCTCGTTGCAGCGTGGCTGATGACTTGACCGTAAAATCCCGTGCCGCGCCCTGCAGCACACCGGACGGCAGATTGCTGTTGGCGTTTTGAATCGCACTGACCACTCTCTCCAGCCCAAGGCCCCGCTTCGACATGGCTTCCGGATCAAGCAGCAGCCGCACTGCATAACGCTGCGATCCGAACACCTGCACCTGCGCCACTCCAGTCACCATCGAAAAACGCTGCGCAATATGGGTATCGGCGAACTCATCCAGCGCCGGCAGCGGTAGCGTGCGCGCAGTTAAAGCCAGGAACAGGATCGGTGAGTCAGCCGGATTCACCTTACGCAGTGTCGGCGGATCCATGCCTTCGGGCAGTCGACGCAAGGTCTGCGAGATCGCCGTCTGTACATCCTGAGCCGCCGCATCAATATCGCGGTTCAGGTTGAATTGCAGCGTGACACGGGCGCGCCCGTTGCTGCTCACCGAACTCATCGAGTCGATGCCCGCGATCTGGCTGAACTGGCGCTCCAGCGGCGTCGCCACCGTAGTCGCCATGATATTGGGATTGGCGCCGGGCAGATCTGCGGTCACTGAAATCGTCGGAAAGTCGACGTTGGGCAGTTCATTGACCGGCAAAGCGCGAAATGCGATCAAGCCGAAAATAATCACGGCTGCCACCAGCACTGTTGTGGCTATCGGCCTGACAATAAAAATCCGCGAAATATTCATGAGTTGCCTTTCGCCTGTAACTTTGTTTCCGGGACTACGGTTTCGCTGCGTCTGCCTTGCCGCCCTCACTGCTCTTGCCTTCGCCCTTCTTGCCGCCCTTACCCTTGCCTTTGCGTTTCTCGCCAGAATCGGCCGCTGCGTCATCAATCCTGACCGTGGAACCCGGGCGCAAAGCCTGCGGGATTTCTGTAATCACCTGGTCACCACTGACAATACCGGAAGCAATCACAATTTCACTGCCTAACTGGCGCGACACCTTGACCGGGCGGATTTCCACCTTGTCCTCTGCGCCGATCAGATAGACAAACGGCCCGTCTTGCCCCGGCTGCACAGCGACTTCGGGTACCACCACGGCCTCGGGCTCAACCGTCAGCACCACCCGCACGTTGACGAATTGTCCAGGCCAGATCAGTTCCTTGGCATTTTCTACGCGCGTCTTCAGCAGCACCGTGCCGGTCTGCGGCGTCACCGTATTATCGACAAACACCAGTTTGCCGGTCGCCACTGCGCCACCGGCGCGATCGGGCAGGATTTCGATACGCATGTCTTTTTCGTTCTGGTAGCGACGGATGTCCTCCAACTGCCGCTCCGGAATGCTGAAGCCGACGAGAATCGGATCCGTGCTGTTGATCGTCACCAGCGGCACGCCGCCACCCGAGGCGGCAACCAGATTGCCGGCCCGGACCGCCAGTTGGCCGGTCCTGCCGCTGATCGGCGCCACAATGCGTGAGTAATCGAGCTGGATCCGCGCCTGCTCAACTATCGCTTGCCCGGATTGCACAGTTGCCTCCAGTGATTTGGCGGACGTCACTGCAACATCGTATTCCTGCTGCGTGATGAACTCGCGCTTCAGCAGCGGTTCCAGCCGCTGCTGCTGCGCCCGGGCGTTTTCCAGTTGCGCCCGGTCTCGCGCCAGGGCGGCGATCGCCTGGTTGTACTGTGACTGGAAAGTACGTGGATCGATCTGGAACAGGAGCTGCCCCGCCTTGACCTTGTCGCCCTCCTTGAACGCGATGCTCTGCAGCACGCCACTGACCTGTGCACGGATCTGCACACTCTGCTCGGCCTCAACGGTACCCACCGCCTCGATCATTACCGGCATCGGCTTGATCACCGCGCGCACAGCTTTGACCGTCAGCACGCCGCCGCGGCCACCCTTGGCACCCTTACCCTTGCCTTTTTCACCACTGCTCGCGCCGACCCCGGACGACTGCTGCCAATACCAGTAACCGCCCGCAACAGCGGCCCCAATTACGGCAAACACCAGCACCATGATCAATCTTTTCATTTTGCTCCGCCCGCTGCCTTGAGTAAGTCGCTGGCGCCAACGGCAACCTGCAGCCGAGCCAGCGTCGTGAACCAGTCCAGGTAAGACTGTATCTGTTGGACCCGCGCGTTCGATTCATCCTGCTGCGCGGTGATCAGATCGAGAATGCTGCCGAATCCGCTTTGGTATCGAGCCAGTGTCGCCTGTGACGTCTGCTCCGAAGAACGCACCTGCGCCTGCGTGCTGGAGATGCTGCTGGTCGCCGTATTCAGATCGTAAAAACCCTGCCAGACCTCGACTTCCGCCTGCCGGAAAAGCACATCCCGGTTTGCAGCAGCCGCTTCGGCCTGCACCTGGGCCTGCCGCGTACTGTAAGTATCGCGAAAACCGGTGAATATCGGAATGCGCAACGCCAGCCCGATACTGTAATTGCTGACGGAAGCACGATTATCGTTGAACAGGGTATGACCGCCGGCACCGGTGACTTCAATGGAGGGCAATCCCGCACGGGCCACGGCCTTGGCATTGGCCTCCGCCGCGCGCACCTGCGCCTCGGCAGCCACAAGGTCGGGCCGCGACGCCTTGGCTTTTTCCAGCAACTCGCCGACTCCCGAGGCCATCTCGCCAATCTGCGGCGGCTGCTCCAGAGGTCGGACGCTGATTGCGACATTCACCGGCAGGCCCACCACCGAAGCCAGTTGCCCGCGCGACTTCTCCAGTTCGCCCATGCTGCGGGTCAGATTGAGCTGGGATTGCGCCACCTGGGTTTCCGCACGGTACACATCCGCGACTGTCGCCAGCCCCGACTCCCGGCGCCTCTGCGCAGCCTCCAGTGCGGTTTTTGCATTGTTCAATGACTGGCTGTTGACCCGCACCAGCGCATCATTGCCAAGCAGACGGTAATAAGCCTGTTCCACCACAAAAATCACGTCCTGCAGCACCCTGTTGTGCGAAAGGTTTGCGGACAGCAGGCGATATTCACTCGACTCAATCTGGTAACCGCGTGCGCCGAAGTCAAACAACACGTAACTCAGACTGATTGAAGGACCAAAACGCGTCTGCCAGGGTGAAATGGTTCCCGTGGTTGCTGAAACCGGTTGGGTACGATTGACAGAGTAGGCGGCGCTGATCCGCGGCAGCTGATCGGCTTTTTCGATGCTGACACCTGCGGCAGCGGCACGAGCTGCGAGCCACGACTGGCGTGTCCGCGGATTGTTGCGCAATGCAAATTCGGTCAACTCCGGCAGGGACAATGGCTGGCCGCGAGACAGTCCACCGGTTGCCGCAGGTGCGCTGACAGCAGGCAATGGCGTCGTTGATTCCCAACGCTGGTGCGGGGCCGGAGAAACACTGGCTTCAGCACCCCAGGGATCACTCCATGTGGATTGCGCAAATGCCGGTGTTGCTGCAAGAAATAAAAAAAGAGCCCCTGTGAGCGCTGAGATCAATGTCGAGCAGTATCGATGCATGCAGCTGCGTTTTCCGGGAGTTAAAAAACGAATATCGCGGAGCATGGTAGCACTAATGCCCTGAATAATTGGCGTTTATGCAGGGAACACATGCGTTACCAACACCGCCCAATCACGCTTTCATAATATGAAAAAATGTTGCGCTGCAGAGCGGCCGTGCTTCTTATCGTTACTCTTATCCATACATAAATTAAATAGATAATTCATTATGGGACTGCATGTTAGCCTCGTTTTTGTTCTCCCAATTCCTATAAATTCCCGGCAAAACCCCTGTGTCAAAGCCCCCTGCGTCAAAGAACCCCGCGTCAAAACTGGTAAAACCCCACGGAGGGGGCCCACTCAAACCTTTGCTCCTGTCCGGCCCCGCACTTGAGGCTGAGCGGACACGCGCCCGCAGCCTGCCGCAGCTCCCCGTCAGTTCCAGGGAAAAAGGTGACTTGCTGATGCTGGGCATCGGAGGATTTACCCCTCTGGACGGCTTCATGACGCATGGCGACTGGCAAAACGTCTGCGACCATTACACCCTTTCCTCCGGCGTATTCTGGCCGATTCCGATCACGCTTTCCGCTACGCGGCTGGTTGCCGACGCCCTCAAGCTGAACAGCGATGTCGCACTCGCTGACGGCGATACGGGCGAAATACTCGCCACGATGACCATTACGGAAAAATGCGTCATCGACAAGGCCCATGAATGCCAATCCGTATTCAAAACCACGGATATCGCGCATCCGGGTGTGCAAATGGTGATGGACCAGGCTGAGGTGAATCTCTCAGGGCCCGTAAAGGTGCTGTCCCATGGCGGTTTTCCGGAAAAATATGGTGCGATGTACATGACACCAGCGCAGACCCGTGCCGTATTCGACGCCAATGGCTGGACCACGGTCGCCGCATTCCAGACCCGCAACCCGATGCACCGCTCGCACGAATATCTGGCCAAGGTCGCCATCGAAGTCTGCGATGGTGTGCTGGTGCACTCACTGCTCGGCAACCTGAAACCGGGTGACATTCCCGCCGAGGTACGCACCGAAGCCATCGCAGTGCTGATCGATAAATATTTTGTGCAGAAGACCGTGGTGCAATCCGGTTACCCGCTGGACATGCGTTACGCCGGGCCGCGCGAAGCCCTGCTGCATGCCGTGTTCCGCCAGAACTACGGCTGCTCACACCTCATCGTGGGGCGTGATCACGCCGGGGTCGGCAAATATTACGGGCCCTTCGATGCGCACGCGATTTTCGACGAGATTCCACGCGAAGCGCTGGAGACAAAACCGATCAAGCTGGGATTGACGTTCTGGTGTTACCGCTGCTCGGGCATGGCCTCGAGCCGCACCTGCCCCCACGACGAAAAAGACCAGTTGCAGGTCTCGGGCACACAGCTGCGCAAGTGGCTGTCGGAAGGACAACAGGTGCCTGCGGAGTTCAGCCGTCCCGAAGTGCTGGAAGTGCTGCGCGCCTATTACGCAACGCTCGGATAGTTCGAATAAAGTTCATCCTCAGCCGCGCATCCTGACTCGCCGTAACCCAGGCTAAGGCTTTTTCGGCGTCTTGTATTCGGCTTCCTTCTGGAAAGGTTTCCAGACGGTTTCGAAACCGACAAACCCCTTGGCACTGGGCGCCTTCTGGCGCGTTGTATAAAAATCCGTATGGCCGTCAGGAACCGGAGTAGTGCTGGGTTTTTGATCGCTCATAAGTCACCTTTTTCTTGAAATCAGCATGCAATTACAAAAATAACCAAAGCCAAAATTCATCCGCTGCCATTCTACCTTCCGCTTAAACAGGCCTCATCAGTGCCGGATCGATATCCGCGCCTGCAACGATCGCCCCGCCCGCTCTGGTTTCTTCATCAGTGGCCTCACGCACGGTCAGTATCTCGAGCGTAAAGACAACCTCCCTGCCGCAAAGCGGGTTGTTGCCATCGACAGTCAGCCTCTCGTCGTCCAGATGCGTCACCAGAAAGCTGCGGGTCTGACCTCTGTCGCTCTCCATCAGGATGGAGGTGCCGACCTGCCTATACTCCTCGGGAACGTTCTCGATGTGATCGGAAAAAACCAGCGATTCGTCCCTGGGGCCAAAGATCTGGTTGCCGTTGATTGGCACTTCGATGATGTCGCCGACAGACCTGCCCTCCAGCTCCTTGTGGACGGAAGGGGCCAGAATTTCATTGTGTCCGTGAACATAGCCCAGGGGGAATTCGACACGGGTGAGGACATGCCCCGATTTCCTGTCGGTCACCTGGTAGGTGAGCTCGACAAACTTGCCGTCCTGGATGACTTCGGTCACTTCAAATCCCGCTGATACGTTCAGAAAATGGATGCACCGAAGATCCTGACCTTTCCATCCTCATAACCGAGAACAAGCCTGCCCAGCCACTCGCCCGGTTTTTTGCTGCTCCGCTGCCGGTACAGGACCGTCACGTGTTCGCCGCGGCGGATGATGCCGAGCACGTCGAAATCTTCGGCCAGGTTTCTCGCCAGTTCGCTGTTTGCGAACTGGTGGCCCGCAACGACTTGATCGATGGCACGCGCCAGGGAACTGGAAAAGTTCTTTGCGAACTCCCCGTATTTGCCTTCATTCGAAGCTTTGACGAGGTCGCGCCAGAGAAGATTGGCCATGGCCAGAATCTCCTCATCGGTTTTTTCAACGATATTCACGCGGGACTCCTGCGGACCGGAAGGAACCGGCTTTATGGGGATCACGACACTCGACATGCCGGCCCCATCTCCACCGGACAGAAGTTCCAACGCGGACTTCTGCCCGGAGATATCGCTACTCGTTTTACTCGTTTCACTCGTTTTCTGAAACCAGGTGATAACAAGGCGCCTTCTCCATGATGTATTCGCCGGTTTTCGGGTCACGACGCGAAACAGTCAGCACGTGCCAGTTCTCGTCGTCCAACTTCATGGCGTCGCCCCGATAGTAGTAACCCGGCCAGCGGGTCTCTTTGCGGAACAGTGTGTGCTGCGTGACGCACTCTGCAGCGCGATGACGGTGCATCAACTCCCAGGCACGCAGCAACTCGTGGATATCCTTTGCCGCCAGACTCTGAAGGTCTTCCTCCATGATCTTGAGCTTCTTCAGACCGATGCTCAGGAGCTTCTCGTTGGTCATATAGCCGACGGTCACGCCGCCGCAATACTCATCCATCAGCTTCTGCAGGCGGTCCAGGCCCTGCCTGGGATTGATGTAGTGCGGGTTGACATCGCCCGCCACGATCGCATTGCGGTAAATCCTGTAATGCTCCAGAGGCTTGAAGATCTCTTTCCTGCGGCGCTCGATCTGCTCATCGGATACGACAATGCCTTCGCCCTTTCCGTCGTCGATGTATTTGCAGGCAGCCTTTGCGGCGAGGCGGCCTTCGGTGAACGAACCGGACGAGAAGGCGTGCGGCGTGCCGCCGACTGCGTCACCTGCGCCGAACAGGCCTTCGATCGTCGTCATGCGGTTGTAGCCCCAGAAGTAATCCGGAGGCGAAACATCCTCGGGACCCGAGCACCAGGCGCCCGAGCCGGTTGCGTGGGAGCCCATGACATAGGGCTCGGATGTGGTCAGTTCAGGATTCTCGTTCTTGGGATCCACGTCGGTGGCGGCCCACAGAACCGCCTGCCCGACAGTCATGCCCAGAAAGTTTTCCCAGCCGACCTCTTCCAGATGCGGATCCTGGAAAGCTTTCATCGTCACCATGTGTATGGGACCGCGGCCCGCATTCACTTCGCTGATGATGCAATGGTTGCGCAGGCAGGTCGGGATCGGCCGATGGGTCAGGTGCGAAACCTCCGGATCGAGATATTCCTTGCCGACCATTTTCTGCAGTTCGGGAAACCATTTAGATTCGTACTCTTCGCCCATACCGTTTTGGGTATAGGTCTTCAGGTGGAGGAAGTAGGCGCCGACCGGGCCATAACCGTCCTTGAACCGCGCCAGCACGATGCGATTTTCCATCTGCGTCATTTTGGCGCCGGCGTTGATCATCAGGCCATAGGCTGATGCCGACGACCAGGGCGCATACCAGGTGCGGCCGGAGCCCTCGCCCACTGAACGCGGCTTGAAGATGTTGGAGGCGCCGCCCGCGCCGCAGATCACGGCCTTGGACTTGAATACATGGTAGTTGCCTGTGCGGACGTTGAAGCCAACGGCGCCGGCCACCCGGTTTTCCTTGCTGTCATCCATCAGCAGGTGGGTGACGCAGATGCGGTTGAAAACCTTGTCCGCCGATTTCTTGGCGGCCTCGGCCACGATGGGCTTGTAGGACTCGCCGTGAATCATGATCTGCCATCGCCCTTCACGCAGATAACGCCCGGTTTTCGGGTCCTTCATGATCGGCAGGCCCCACTCTTCGAACTGATGCACCGTGGAGTCAACGTGACGGGCCATATCGAACAGCAAGTCCTCCCGCACCATTCCCATCAGGTCGATACGGGCGTAACGTACATGGTCCTCCGGCTTGTTTTCGCCCCAGCGGGTGCCCATGTAGCAGTTGATGGCGTACAGCCCCTGAGCGACCGCACCGGAGCGGTCGATATTGGCCTTCTCGGCAATGACAATCTTCTTGTCCTGGCCCCAGAATCTGGCCTCCCAAGCGGCGCCCGTTCCGCCAAGGCCTGCACCGACGACCAGAATATCGATGCCTTCTTCAACGATTGTTGAGTGCGTCATCAGTAATACACGCCTTTCTTCATCTTCAGACCATTGGACTCGAGCGTATGCAGCCCGCCGTCATCCATGCGGATCCACTTCGGCTCGTTATAAAGCAGCTCGCTGTCACGCATTTCCCTGGTGGGTGCGGGAACATCCGCGAGCTTGGGGATGGCCGTACCCCAGGGCTTGGTGGTGATCGGCGACAGGAAATTCTTTTCAGTGCCGTTGCGGAATTTGATTTTCCAGGCAATCGTGCCTTTCTTTTCGTCGCGGTCCACACGCACGCTGTGGCCGAGCGGGGCAAAGTCGGCATATCCGCGCACATCGATCGCATGCTGCGGACAAGCCTTGACGCAGGCGAAACACTCCCAGCACATGTTGGGCTCGATGTTGTAGGCACGGCGATAGGTCTCATCAATGTGCATGATGTCGGACGGGCAGATGTCGACGCAATGTCCGCATCCGTCGCACCTTGTCATATAAACGAAGGTAGGCATAAATCGGCTCCTTGATCTGTTGCGATGGAACTTGCAGGGTGTTTTTTAATGGTGCCGGGGCGCTTCGCGCTTGATGCCCAGCCCCATGTCCATCGGCGCATCCCACAGCAGTTCCATGGAGTGTCTTTTCTGTTGCTCAGGGTCGTCACGCGACAGCGTCGGCAAATTCTCGGCCGTACCATTGGCCTTGGATATTCTTTTCTCGAAGGCCGCGGCGGGCTTGAAGAACATGTGAGCAAACTTGGACCAGGGCACTGATCCGAACAGCACCGTGGAGGCGATGATGTACAGGGCGAACGCCACGATCGATCCCGGCATACCCTTGCCCTGCATCCAGGCCCAAACCAGGCCGAGCGTCACGCTGGCGAGGAGCGAGAGGATGAACAGGTCGGCGCGCATCACGCGGAACGGCGAGCGACCTTCGGCCAGCACGTCGACACGGATGAAAAACCAGAACCAGTAGCCGCCCACGCAAACCATCAGGCCGCCGATCCACCACAGTTGCGGAACGATCGCCGGCGTTGCCGTAGCAGCAGTCGGGTAGCAGAACACCATCAGCACGGTGGTGCCAACATAGAGCAGGAAGCCGTACATCGTCAGCAGGTGCGCGATGCGTCGGCGCATGTTGCAGAACTCGCCGGACGCCAGCACGTCGACGACCGCGGTCTGGACCGCGATCGAAACCAGCTCGCCGCCGCCGACCTGCTTTTTCGCCTTGGCTTTCGACTGGCGCATGTTCTGGAAAAAGTATTTGGCGCTGCCCTTGTGGATAATGTCGAACAAGGTGCCCGCGACGACCAGCAAGACCATGACAATGACGTAAGTCTGCATCATGGCGGGCGTAATGGACGCGGCAAGCCCGGCGAACGGATTGTTGGTGAACATCTGCCTCCCTCCTCTTTGATGCGATGATTCTAAACAGGCCGTGCCCCGCAAAAGTGAAAAAAAGGTTATGTCGCCATAGAAAATACTTGGGATGGCGCGGAGTAGAATCATCCAACCATGGAGGTAGCCCCTGAAAATCTGCATCGTCTCTGACAGCCACGACCACCGCGAACCCTTCGCCGCCGCGATCGCTGAAGCCAAGGCGCTGGGCGCTCAGGTTATATTGCACTGCGGCGATCTCATCGCTCCGTCCACATTGCATGCCATTGTCGGATTCGGCCTGCCGATCCACATGATCCACGGCAACAATACCGGCGATCTGTACTACCTCTCGAAGTGGGCACAGGATCCAAAAAATCGCCTGCACTACTACGGGCAGGACGGATCGCTGGTGCTCGCGGATCGGCGAATTTTCATGGTGCACTACCCCCACTACGCCAAGGCGATGGCACTGACCGGCGACTTCGACCTCGTCTGCAACGGCCATGAACACCGCGCCGTCATCGAACGCATCCGCAACATCCGGGGCAGCGAGACCCTGCGCATCGATCCCGGCAGCGTCGCCGGCGTCAGCGCAGCGACCACCTATGTGTTCGGCGACCTGCAAACCCTTGAATTCGAAATCCGGCCAGTCCCTGGATACGAGAAAAAATAAAATAATCATAAAAATCAAATACTTATATAATATCCCCGACAAAGACTGATGCGCACCCACCCACCCCATGCTTCGGACCGCTGAGCCGTGGGCACGCGAGCGACTCCGCTGAACACCCGGCCGCTGCAAGGCGAGGCCCGCATCATCGCGGCCGAGCCCTACTACGAAGCTGTCGCCGGCGAAATCGCTCTGTTCGAAGCCGCGCATGCCAGCCAGTTGCCGGTGCTACTGAAAGGCCCCACCGGCAGCGGCAAAACCCGATTCATCGAGCACATGGCGTGGCGGCTCAAACGTCCGCTGGTTACCGTGTCCTGCCACGACGACCTGACTGCCGCCGACCTGGTCGGCCGCTACCTGATCACCAATAACGAAACCGTGTGGGTCGACGGCCCGCTGGCACGCGCGGTACGCAGCGGTGCGATCTGTTATCTCGATGAAGTCGTCGAAGCACGGCGCGACACCACGGTGGTCATCCATCCGCTCGCCGACGACCGGCGCATGCTGCCGATGGAAAAGCGCGGCGAACTGCTGCAGGCGCCGCCGGAATTCCTGCTTGCGATGTCATACAACCCCGGTTACCAGAGCGTGCTGAAGGAATTGAAACACAGCACGCGCCAGCGCTTTGTCGCGATCGAATTCCAGTATCCGAACGCCGCGCTCGAGGAAAAAATCATCCGCACGGAAACCGGCGCCGATGCCGCTATCGCAGCGGCACTGGTACGGCTGGCGCAGATGACGCGCAACCTCAAGGGCAACGGTCTCGATGAAGGCGCCTCAACCCGGCTGCTGGTGCACGCCGCCAAACTGATCGCCCGCGGCATCGCGCCGGCCGCCGCCTGCCATGGCGCGATTGCTGAAGCCTTGTCCGACGATCCGGAAATGCTCTGCGCGATCGACGAATTTGTGTCCTCGGTGTTCTGAGAGCCGAGAACCCCCGGCGCATCATGGCCGCCCCGCTCTCCCAAGCCGAACTCACGCAGCAGCTCGACTACCTGCTGAGTCCGGTGCTGTCTTCCCGCCGCACCACCACTCCACTCGCTGAACTGCTGGCAGCGCTCACCCGCGCGCAACAGGATTTTGTGCTGCACTGGATTGAAGTCATCGACCGCAGCAACTACGAAATGGCTTACCAGTTTGCCGCAGCTGCGCCCGCCGCCCTGGCCAGGCTGGATGACAAAAGCGTCGAAAGCTGGATCCTCAATGCCCTCGATACCTACGACCGCGACGGCTTGTATCTCGGCAGTCAGGTGTTCAAGCAGATCGATGCCTGGCTGCCCTCCGCTGCGAACGAACACGCCGCGACATTTGAACACTATGCGCCGGTACTCGAACTCTACGCCTGCGGTCTTGCCGGGCGCCGCCTGCGGCTGGATATCGCAGCCGAGCCTTACACCGACACCGAAACTCTGTACCTGCCGCCACGCATCGCCGCGTTTGCCGATACTGCTGCCAATTTCAACCTGTACAAAGTCATCATCACCTTGCTTTGGGCGCAGGGCCGTTACGGCACTTTCCACACCGACATCGTTAGCGCCTGCGCCGTCTATGCCGATCTGGAACGCGCCACCACACTGCTGAGCCATTTCGAAACCCTGCGCCTCGAAAGCTGCATCGCCACGGTGTTGCCCGGTGTTGCCCGCGATCTCGCGCGCTTGCGCGGCAACACAACCGATTCGCGCTGCGCCGTATTGCAAAACCCCGCTGCCACCGTGCGGGACAGCCTCAAGCTGCTGGCCGAGTTATACGATGTATTCGCAGCGCCGGCCCTGCCGCACCACACTGCATTGCGAACTGAAGCTACGACAACGCGCAACAAACGCCTGCAGCGTGAACGCAGCGCATTGGCCGAAGCGCTGGCGCAAATGCTGCCCGAGCAATCCAGCGATAAAGCGCCGGAAGCCGCCGCCCAAGACCGCATCGAAATCAAGACCAAACCTGCGCCGGGCACCGCGGGCAATTTCGATGTCGAAATCCGCCTTGACAGCCTGCCAGTGACGCCGCCCGAGCATGTTGCGCAACTGCTTGATTCCATTCTGCAGGATCTCGGCGAAATCCCCGACGATTACCTGCACGCCTCCGGCTCCGGCAAACAAACGCTGTCAGCGGACGACGAATCGGCCGGTGACGGCAAAGACATGGCCGATGACGAAGCCGGCACCCACCTCTACAACGAGTGGGACCATAAGCGCCGGCATTACCGCAAAGACTGGTGCTTGCTGCGCGAACTCGATGTGGCGCCCGTCGACAACGGTTTTGTCGAGGACACGCTGACCCGCTACCGGCCGCAGGTCGCGCAACTCAAGCGCAGCTTTGAAATGCTGCGCGATGAGGACCGCTTGCTGAAACGCCAGTCCACGGGTGACGACATTGATTTCGACGCGTTGGTGGCGGGTTACGCCGACCTCAAGAGCGGCATGGAACTTCCGGAGCGGCTGCTGACCCGGCGTCATAAGGCCGAACGCGACTTAGCCGCCTTGTTCATGGTCGACATGAGCGGCTCCACCAAGGGCTGGATTAATGATGCCGAGCGCGAGTCACTGGTGATGTTGTGCGAGGCGCTGGAAGTGCTGGGCGATCGTTATGCGATTTACGGTTTTTCCGGTGTCACCCGAAAACGCTGCGAGATTTTTCGCATCAAACGTTTCAACGAACCGTACGACAACACCGTCAAACAGCGTATCGCCGGCATCACACCGCAGGATTACACCCGCATGGGGGTGGCTATCCGCCACCTGACGAAGCTGCTGAATGAGGTTGATGCAAGGACACGTTTGCTGGTCACGCTGTCAGACGGCAAACCCGATGATTACAGCGACCATTACCGTGGCGAATACGGCATCGAGGATACACGGCAAGCTTTGATTGAAGCCCACCACGCCGGCATCAAGCCCTTCTGCATCACCATTGACCACGAGGCGCGCGACTACCTGCCGCACCTCTACGGCCCGGTGAACTGGACGCTGGTGGATAACGTGGAGCGGCTGCCGTTGAAAGTGGCCGACATCTATCGTCGGCTGACCGCTTAAAAAAACTTAGTGCAGTTGCGCCGAGGCTGGCACTTCGATGGTTTCATCTTCCGCTGCTGCAGCGGATTTCTCCGGCCCGCCTTCGGCGTCATCAGCTTCGTCGCCATCCATCAACCCCTCACCCATGCTGACCGGCTCTGTCGATGCAAACGCCGCATCGAGGTCCATCGGCGCATTCGGCGTCTGCTCGACCAGGCTGCCAAGTTCCGACAAGGGCGGCAGTTCTTCCAGCGACCGCAGGTTCAGGTCATCGAGGAAGGACTTGGTCGTGGCAAAAATCTCCGGACGACCCGGCACTTCGCGATGGCCGATGACGTCAATCCAGCCCCGCGCCTCCAGTGCCTTGAGAATGCCGGGGGACACCGTGACGCCGCGAATTTGCTCGATATCTCCACGCGTAACTGGTTGTTTATAAACGATAATTGACAGCGTCTCCAATACCGCGCGGGAATATTTCGGCGGCTTCTGCGGTCCCAGGCGATCGAGGAATTTCTGTGACTCCGGCCGCGCGCGGAAACGCCAGCCCGTCGCGACACTGACCAGCTCCACGCCGTGGCCATCCCAGTCAGCACGCAAGTCATCGAGCACTTTGCGCAGCGTGTGGTTGTCGAGTTTTTCGTCGAACAGTTTTTTCAGATCATGCAGCGACATCGGTTCCTGGGTCACCAGCAACGCGGTCTCCAGCACATGCTTGATCTGCGCGAGATCAAGGCTGCCCGCATCACTGCCACCTCCATCAACATCGCCCGCTCCGATTTCTTCTTCGCGGCTGTTTTCTTCCTGACTGTTATTTTCTTCCATGGCGATTCTTGTTTCTTTTATTTCACGGCAGCCAACTGGCCGCCTTTGAGTTTGACGTAAATCGGCGAGTACGCTTCTTCCTGGCTGACTTCAATCAACGTTTCCTTGGCCAGCTCCAGCACCGCGAGGAACGACACCACCAGCACCGGTACACCCTGCTCCGGTGTGAACAGCTTGGTGAACTCGACAAATTCCTCGGTCTGCAGGATGCGCAGGATGCGGGTCATATGCGAACGTACCGACAGCTCTTCGCGAGTGATCTTGTGATGCTGGATCATCGACGCGCGCTGCAGGATGGTCAGCCACGCCATTTTCAGGTCTTCGATGTTCACGTCGGGCAGGCGCAGCGAGGCTTCGCGCTCAAACAGCACCTGCACCACGGTGAAATCGCGCCCCGCCTGCGGCACTTCGTTCAGCTTGTGTGCCGCGAGCTTCATCTGCTCGTATTCCATCAACCGGCGCACCAACTCTGCACGCGGGTCTTCTTCGATGTCGGTATTGCCCGGCCGCGGCAGCAGCATGCGCGACTTGATCTCGATCAGCATCGCCGCCATCAACAGGTATTCCGCCGCCAGCTCCAGTTGCTGCGAACGCATCAGCTCGACGTATTCCAGGTATTGCAGCGTCAGCTTCGCCATCGGAATTTCGAGGACGCTGATGTTTTCCTTGCGGATCAGGTACAGCAGCAGATCCAGCGGCCCCTCGAACTGCTCGAGGAACACTTCCAGCGCATCCGGCGGGATATACAAATCCAGCGGCATCTCCAGCATCGGCTGGCCGTAGACCTTGGCAATCAGTCCCGGCTCGACGACAGGGGCCTCAGCGGCGGGAATTACGGGATCGGTCATGACCGTGGGCCGGTGAATGACCGCTGTTGAAGGGGATATTGTTGATTTTGCGGCTGTTGCATCGGCGTATTTTACCGATATTTGACAGCGCACCCAACGCCAAAAGGGCTTTTCGGCGGGGTTCCGGTAAACCCTTGAAGCGATTGCCAATTGCGCTGGGGCTGCCACGATCCAGCAACGCAGCAGGCGTCAAGGAATCTGTAATTCGGCATAGCTCCCAGAAGTTGATTGCGCCACAGCGCGAACAACTTCAGCGGCAGCAGCGCGTATACGCGGCCAGCTCGTCGTGCTCAGTACGACAATGGCTATGCGGCGCGCGACCAGATTCTGCTGATACTTCAGGTTCATATCCGTCGTCACCAGCAC
Source organism: Betaproteobacteria bacterium (assembly GCA_021732605.1). Classification (GTDB taxonomy): domain Bacteria; phylum Pseudomonadota; class Gammaproteobacteria; order Burkholderiales; family SG8-41. The sequence continues at coordinate 18,006 of JAKFUS010000036.1, forward strand.
GGCAAACCCGGCCATTTCGGCCGCTTGCAGCAACTCGCCATTTTTAAGTGCAGACCAGCCGCGCTCGTACGCTGTGGCCACATCATGCTGCGACAGGAACTGACGAAGCGGCGCGGGCGTTCCTTGATCGAACAGGACTTGCACTTACGCTGGCGTAAGCGCGCTCCGCGCGGCGTGCTCCAAGACTGAGCGTACTTGCTGGAGCGTCACGCCGGGGAACAACTCGACGAACTGATTGACGGACACTTCGTCTTCGAGGTTCTCAAAAAGCGCCGCGACCGGCACGCGCGTGCCGCGGAACACCCAGGCGCCACTGTAGCGCTCGGAATCCTGTTCAACAACTTGGCATGTAGACCAGTCAATCATGGCTGAAAGGATAGCACCAAAAGAAAATTACCGGGGCCGGTTTCCTGCCGCCCAACCAAACAACTCCGCTACATTTGGACGTTATGGACGCATTCGGTCTACCAGCACACGCAAGGCCAGTGCTTCGGCTTTTGCCATTGCCTCATCGGAGCTTGCGCCATACGCAAGAACGCCGGGCAATTCTGGCACTTCCGCCAGCCACCGCCCGCCCTCTTCGCGTTCATGCTCAATGGTAAATTTCATGTACCACCTCACGTCTTTGCGATGATTCTATATCGACTCAGGCAACATGGGGCTCCGTCCCCATATCACTGGTGTCGGACATCATTGGCTCAGGAGCCCTCGCTCCAGGAGTGTCTTCTCAATATTTGGTAGCCAAACTCGAACATCCTTGATAACCCCTTCGAGAAACCCAGCTTCAATTTCGATGCTGTCCCCGAGAAAGTTGAGATTCGATACCTTGACCCCGGATAGCTTTTCAAGCCCTTGGCGCAAGTCAAGTTCGTATTTATCCGAAGCAAGCAAGCCAGCAGCATGGACGATGCAGTTGCGAATTTGGCTCAGAGATTCGAGAAGCTGAACCTGCTGTTCAAGGCTGATACCGGCTTTTTCGTTTAATACCGATAGAGCATGAACAGCCTCGTTCGTCTTATCAGGCTTCTTCGGGAATTTGAAGGTTGTCCGCTGCTTTAGGGTAAGTAGCGCCCACTCTGTAGTTGTAATCAGTGCGATAAGACCCGCGTACCGAACGCGTTGCCTAAGGCTTATCTCAAACCGGTACTCCACGCCCTCCAACATTTGATCGCGATATTGCGCCTCCAAGTGCGGATCATCTAAGTGTGCGTTACTGCATTCCTGCTCGGCACGCCTCAGTTCTCGATGCTTTTGCCATCCAATGTTACTCTCGGAAAATTCGATGAAAGCCTCCACATCTCCAAGCATCGTCAAGGTATCGATGCCAAAGAAGGTCTGGTCGAGAAACGTATTGAGGTCGAATTTAGCGGTCATAGGAGGTATGGCTAGATTTCCCACCGAGTCGGATATATAGCTCCGCCTGGCACGAAGAGCTTCTCTTTAACTGCGCGTATAGCTGCATTTTCCTTACTAACGCCAGCAGTCTCGAGTTCTCTTGCATATTCAGCGGCCTCAGGGAACCTCGGCCCTTTGGTTGCTCCAGGGTATATCTCATTCTCGACAGTATCTCTCGACAACAATTCCAAACAGAGTCGTCCAATATAGCCCCTTCGTTTATTGGCAATTTCAACGATCGAAGGAGAACTCTGACTCACAGGAGGTGCCCGGCTCATTTTTTCCAACCAGTCGGCTTGGCCCGCAATTGCCGCTAGTAAGTGCTGATTAGACATAGGTTTCGGGTCATCGAAACCCCTTTCGCGGTTCATGAAGAACGCTGAGACCACAACAACGGCAATCAAAAGAACGATGTACTCCATAGCTACCCCCAGGCAATGTTTGGTAACGCCCAATGTGATTTAAACCGCAAAACCACCGGATATAACCATGCCCTGCGGTATAACAGTGACGTGCATTTCGTATTTTTATGCATACGATTCAATCCGTTATTAACGACCGCCCTATCGTATCGGGGTATCAATAAAAACACCAAACCCCGCAGCACATTGTGCAAGTCTTTGACTAAATTGCCTTTCCTATAAGGCCGCTCCGTCTTAAGTATTTGATTTTATTGACATTTTTACCAGATACCCTGCAACAGTTCTTCCACCACGCCACTCTCCCGCGGCGCATGCCAGTAACGCACATAACGGTCACGATACCGCGATAGCACCAGCGGTTTCCCTGCCTGCATTTCAAACCCGATCGCGCCACCATCATCCGTGCGATACAAGGCACTGCCCAGTTGCCGGTAACGCGCCACCACATCCACATGTGGGTGGCCGAAACGATTGCGGTAACCCACGGGGAAAATCACCGCACGCGGCGCAACCGCCTGCACGAACTCCGCTGACGATGAAGTCTTGCTGCCGTGATGCGGCGCGATCAGCACATCGCTGCGCAACAATTCGGGGATAGCCGTCAGTAGTGCACGTTCACCGCGGCGTTCGATGTCCGCCGGGATCAGCACACTGCCGCCAGCCGTGGTGATTTTCAGCACGCAGCTGCGGTCATTGGGTTTGGCAGCATCCTCCGCGGCATCCGGCGCCAACATGTCAAAGCGCACACCATCCCAGATCCATTGGTGGCCTCCACGGCAGCGCTGTTCATAAGGCGCCAGCAACACCAGCGGATCGAGATCCGGCAACGAAGACAACACTTCCGCCACGGGCAGCGCCTGTAATACGGACAAAGCACCGCCGGAATGGTCGAGGTCGTCATGGCTGATGATCATGCGGTCGAGGCGTTTGATGCCCGCGGCGCGCAGGTAGGGCACGATGATGCGGTTGCCGCTGTCGGCTGATGGTCCGAAGGCCGGGCCGGTGTCGAACAGCAGTGCGTGATGCTGTGTTTGCGCGACGACCGCCAGCCCCTGCCCGACATCCAGCACCGTCAGCCGCAACATACCTTCCTTCGGCGGCGCGGGTGTGATCAGCAGCATCGGCAGAAATGCGAAGGCACCGATCCAGCGTGCAGGAAATCCACGCGGCAACAGCAGCCAGACCGCACCGGCCATTGCGACAATGACCGTCCATGCCGGCGGCGCATGTTGTTCCCAGGCGGCATCCGGCAATGCGCTGAGCCACTGCAGCGCTTCCGCACACCACGCCATGATCCAGTGCGACAGATGCAATACCGCATCCACCGGAATCACCAGCCCGGCCAGCGCCAGCGGCACCACCACCAGGCTGATCAGCGGAATCGCCAGCGCATTGGCAAGCGGTGATACCAGCGACACTTGCTGAAACATCGCCAGCAAAGCCGGCACCAGTGCCAGTGTCACGGCCCATTGCACCCGACCCCAGGTCACCAGCCAATGCGGCTGGCGCAAGCGATTGACCGACACCAGCATGATGATCGCCACCGCGCCGAACGACAGCCAGAACCCGGGGGCGAGCACCGCCCAGGGATCAATGATCAATACCACCAGCAATGCCGTGGCCAGCACCGGCCCGGCAGCAGCGGCGCGTCCGGTCCATAGCGCAATCGCCACCACCGCGAGCATGAACACCGTGCGTTGCGCCGGCACCGCGAACCCCGCAAGCAGCGCATAGGCCAGCGCTGCCAGCAGACCTGCAACAGCAGCGGCCTTGACCGCGGGCAATGCCAGTGTCAGCCGCGCACTGCGCCGCCACGCAAAGTTCATCAGTGCAAACACCAAGCCGGACAGCATCGTCACATGAAGACCGGAGATCGACATCAGGTGATTCACACCGGTGCGCGTAAACACCTGCCATTGCTCCGGCGGGATCGCCCGCTGGTCACCCATCGCCAGCGCGGCGATCACCCCAGCCGCCGGCGCGTCACCAAGTACGGTCTGGATGCGGGCGCGCATGCGTTCGCGCACCACTTCCACCCAGTAAGCGGGCTCATGCACCATCGCCTGCAATCGCCTTGCACCACTTTTCGGCCGCACATAACCGGTGGCACGGATGCCGCGCTCGAGCAACCAAGCCTCATAATCAAAACCGTGAGGATTGGCCAGGCCATGCGGCCGTTTCAGGCGCACCGTCAGTTGCCAACGTTCGCCGGGATGAATATCCGGCAGGGTCGCGGGCCGTATCACAGCCCCCCGCATCACAGCCTCCTCATCGCGCGCAACGCTGCCCCACCACGACAGCACGATGCGTTGTGGCACCCGCGCCTCCGGCGTCAGCACCTGTTCGACATTGAACTCGAAACGAAGGCTGCGTTCATACGATTGGGGCAGAATCGACACTACGCCGGTGATTGTGATGTCGCGGCCTTCCCATTCGGCTGGCAGCGCATCGGCCAGTCGCCACTGTGCACAGGCCGCAGCCCAGATAAAACCCGCGGCCGCACAACACAACAGGATCAGCAGCCATCGCAACACACGCCGCAGCGGTTGTTCGCCACGCAGCAACAGAATCAGCAATACCCCGGGAATCAGCGCAGCCGCCCAAGTCAGGGCCGGCAACGCCGCCTGCTGTTGCAGCCACCAGATACCGGTGGCGAAGGCAATAATGGGGATGACCACGATGCACATACAACGCGGCACCGCCTGTACCGCTGACGCCGGATAGCGACAAGCCTGCTCCTGATAGCGCCCGGGCGGTAGCGTAACGAACAGACGCCCCCGGCAATTATTGCGATAATCCGTCGCCGAATTACAGCTCTGAATCACAACCCCGTATCACAGCTCCGAATCACAGCTCCGAATCACAGTCCCGGCGATAGCCACAAATCAAGTGAACCCCGATTAAAGCGAACAGAAACAACAATGGCTAATGCATCATGGTTCCTGCTGGTGGGTGGCCTGTTACTGGCCAGGGGCCTGACCTCCCCGGTACTCAAGCATCTGCCGGTCACGCCGGCCATTATTTATCTGGCGGTGGGACTGCTGGTCGGACCCACGGTGCTCAATGCATTTCACTTCAATCCGCTGAAACAATCCGCGCTGCTGGAAATACTGACCGAAGTCGCCGTGCTGATTTCGCTGTTTTCCGCCGGCGTCAAAATGCCCGTGCCCTTCAGTTTTGCCCGCTGGCGCACACCGATCCTGCTGGCAAGCGTATCGATGACGATCAGCGTCGGCATGGTCGCCGCCTTCGCGCATTACCTGCTCGGCCTGCCGCTGGGTGCAGGTGTTCTGCTTGGCGCGATCCTCGCCCCCACCGATCCGGTGCTGGCAACCGATGTCCAGATTCGCCATCCCGGTGACCGTGACCAGCTCCGCTTCACCCTCACCTGCGAGGCGGGCATGAATGACGGCAGCGCTTTTCCGTTTGTGATGCTGGGTTTGGGATTGCTCGGACTGCATGAACTGGGTGAATTCGGCTGGCGTTGGGCACTGGTCGATGTGCTTTGGGCCACTGCGGCGGGAATCGCCATCGGAGTGATTGCAGGCGCCGCGCTGGCCCGTTTTGGCTGGAAGCTCCGCGGCGACACATCCGAGTACAAGCTCATGGACGACTTCCTCGGACTCGGGTTGATTGGCGTGGTGTATGGCTTGAGTTTGCTGGTCCATGCGTGGGGATTTCTGGCGGTATTCTTCGCGGCTGTCGCACTGCGCCAGACCGAAATTAAACTTGCCGGCGCCGGCCTGGATTACCCGGAACGGCCCACCCTCAAACCGACCGGCAGCATTGAACAGGCGGCATTAGACTCAAGTCCTGACGACGAACCAGCCCCGTCCGTCAGCAAAGGGGCGCTGGTATTTAAAGAACATCTGGAGAGACTTTCAGAGATGATTCTCATCCTGCTGATCGGCGGCATGATGTTTCTCGATTCCTGGAGCTGGCGGGCAGCAGGTCTGGCGCTGTTTTTGTTTATGGTGGCGCGTCCCGTCAGTGTCCTCGCCAGCCTGCTCGGCACCCGTACTTCGTGGCCGATGCGCGGTATGGTCGGGTGGTTCGGGGTACGAGGCATAGGATCACTGTATTACCTGATGTATGCCATACAACACGGTCTCCCCGGAAATCTGGCCCTGGAGCTTATCCAACTGACGCTGATTGTGGTAACCCTGTCCATTCTCGCCCACGGAATCAGCGTCAAGCCGATGATGGGTCGCTTTTGGCGCCATCGCAAACATTTGCCAACACCCTAAGTGATGTCAGAATTCCATGGGTGACCATCAACGTTCCATGACACAGCACCGCTCGCGTCGCTGATTGCAACCGCCACAATCCGCATCAAGAACACCGGCACATGCCCCGCAAATATTTCCGTAAATACCTGCCCACCCACCAATCGATCACCGGCAATCGCTGGATCGCGTGGTGCGGGCCGTGGCTCAAGCACCACAATCTGTGGCACCTGCACCGGCGCTCAGTTGCCGGCGGTGTGGCTGTCGGATTGTTTGCAGGGTTGATCCCCGGACCGTTGCAGATCCTCACCGCCGTGCTGCTGTCGATTCTGTTCCGGGTCAACCTGCCGATGGCGGCTCTGATAACGCTGTACACCAACCCGCTGACCATCGTACCGCTGTATTACGTGGCTTATCGTCTCGGCTCGCTGGTTACTTTCCAGGATGCCGCCGATCACCTGCCGGCGACCTTCAGCATGACCGGCCACACCCTCACCAGCTGGATACCGGCCATGTTCGACTGGATGCTGTCGCTGGGCAAACCGCTGGCGGTGGGCCTGCCCTTGCTGGCGCTGCTCCTCGCCGCCATCGGTTATGTCGTGGTTGACGGCGCATGGCGACTGCAGGTGCGATTTGCGTGGCGCCGCCGCAAACAGCAACGCGCAAAGGGAAAATAATGAATGCCGTTGTTTCCCTTAAAGCGCCTGCCTACTGGTCTCGCGCCAAACGCCAGCTGAGCGCGGCCGATCCCGTGCTCGGCGCATTGATTGCGCGTTACAAAGGGTTGACACTGGCCAGCCGCGGTGACGCCTTCCAGACGCTGGCGCGCTCCATCGTCGGCCAGCAGATTTCGGTGAAAGCCGCGCAAAGCGTGTGGGCGCGTTTCGCCACTACCGTCGGCGACATGCAACCCAAGGGTGTACTCAAACTGACTGAAGACCAACTGCGCGGCTGCGGCCTGTCCGGACAGAAAGTGAAATACCTCAGCGACCTGTCGGAGCGTTTTGCCAACGGCACGATTGATGTCGCACGCTGGCACGACATGGATGATGAAACGCTGATTAGCGATCTGACGCAGGTCAAAGGTATCGGCCGCTGGACCGCGGAGATGTTCCTGATTTTTTATCTGACGCGGCCCGATGTGTTTCCACTGGGCGACCTCGGCGTGCAGCGCGCGCTGCGCCTCCACTACAATAAGGGCAAGCCCCTGTCGGACCGGCGCATTGCGGTTCTGAGCAAGCAGTGGACACCCTGGCGTTCGGTCGCCACCTGGTATCTGTGGCGCAGCCTGGACCCGGTGCCAGTCGAATATTGATCTTAAAATACAAATAAAATCAACAGGTTACAGTATTCCCTTGGACACTGCCCCAGCCACGTCGATGTTATCACTCTCGCATCGCGAATTCGTCTCAGCGTTTCACGACGGTGCAATCAACGTCACCTTCGACCCCAAGGGCGCGGCGCGCTTCATCAGCGCGCGTTTACTGCTGCCGCTGTTCATGATGCCGGTGCTGGGCATCGGCGTCGCGCTCGCACTGACGGGATGGATCTGGACGGGATTGAGCGTGATCGCCCTTGGCATCATCGTGCCGCGACTGATCAAACGCGGCGCGCCGCGGTTTCTGATGCAGCAGATGATGGAAGACGAAGAGCTTTACCGCGAAGTGCTGCACGCCGGCATCATGCAGGTCGCTACGCGCGAACCCGCGTAAACGGTCGCAGAGCGCCGTCCTCGAGTTCAAGGATGCGGTCAGCGCGTTCCGCGATACGCGGATCATGAGTCACGATGACAAAACTGGTTTTCATGTCGCGGTTCAACTGCAGCATCAGATCAAACACCGTTTCCGCAGTGCGCCGGTCGAGATTACCCGTGGGCTCATCGGCCAGCACACAGGCAGGCTTGGCCACCAATGCCCGCGCCAGTGCGGCGCGCTGACGTTCGCCGCCCGACAGTTCGCCGGGGGTATGCGTCAGGCGATGACCCATGCCCACCGCCTCCAGCATAGCGCGTGCCGCAGCCAGTGCCTCTGCGCGAGATTCGCGGCGGATGATCAGCGGCATCGCGACGTTTTCCTCAGCCGTGAATTCCGGCAGCAGGTGGTGGAACTGGTAAACAAAGCCCAGCGCGCGGTTGCGGGCCTCGCCACGCTGTTTCTCGCTTTGCCCCGACAGCAGTTCGCCGAGGATGCGCACTTCACCCGCGCTCGGCGCATCCAGCCCGCCGAGCAGGTGCAGCAGCGTGCTTTTGCCGGAACCGGAAGCGCCGACAATGGCAATGCGCTCGCCCGGCATCACGTCAAGGTCGATGCCCAGCAATACGGGCACTTCATCCGCACCACCACGGTAGGCCTTGCGCAGACCGCGGCAGGAAATCACTGGCGCGTTGTTTGCGACGCTGCCTATGGCGCCGCTTTTCACCTTCTTTTCGGCTTCACTCATAACGCAACGCCTCCGCCGGGTTGACCCTCGAAGCACGCCAGCTCGGATAGATCGTCGCCAGTATCGACAACACGAAGGCAACAACGGCGGTGAGAACCACATCACCCGCCTGCAGTTCAGACGGCAGGTCGGCGATCTGGTACACGTCCTGCGGCATGAACTTGACGTGGAATACCTGTTCGATCAAACCGATGATGCTATCGACGTTCAGTGCACCAAGAATGCCGAACACGATGCCGCAGCCGACACCGATGACACCGATCAGCGTCCCCTGCACCATGAATATGCGCATCACTTCGCCCGGTGAAGCACCCATGGTGCGCAGGATTGCGATGTCGGCCTGTTTTTCCCTGACCATCATGTACAGGCTGGCCACCATATTGAAGGCGGCAATGGCGATAATGAAAAACAGCAGCAGCGACATCATGCGTTTTTCCAGTTCAACGGCGCGGAAATAAGTCGCGTTGAATTGCGACCAGTCGCTGATCGACACTTCCGGCGGCAGGGTCTTCAACAGATCACGCGCCACTTGGCGCGCAAGGAACAGGTCGTCGAGCTTTAGCCTGACGCCGGACACCTGTTCTTCCATGCGGTACAGCCGCTGCGCATCACCAATGTGCACCACCGCGAGACCGGCATCGATTTCGTAGTGTCCGACTTCAAAGGTACCAGTCACCGTGAACTGACGCATGCGCGGCAGGATGCCCGCCGGAGTCACCTGTCCTTGCGGCGCCACCAGCACCACCTTGTCACCCAGGCCCACGCCCAGCGCGCGGGCCAGCGGTGCACCAAGCACGGCATTGTATTCACCGGAACGCAGGGATTCGAGCGTACCGGAACGCATGTGTTTGCCGATCTCGCTGACTTTTTCTTCAGCAGCCGGGTCGATGCCGCGCAGCATCGCGCCACGCACACTGCTGCCGTTGGTCAGCAGGCCCTGCGCCGATACATAGGGTGCAACAGCGGCCACATGCGGATTTTTTGCCGCTGTAGCGGCGATGCCCTGCCAGTCGCGCAGCGCTTCGCCGAGCCCGGTGACCTGCACATGGGCCACCGCACTCAGCATGCGCGTGCGCACTTCGCGCTGAAAACCGTTGAACACAGACAGCACGGTGATCAGCACCGTCATGCCCAGCGCAATGCCGACCACCGAGATCAGCGAAATCACCGAAATGAATTTGGTGCGCTGACGCGATCGGGTGTAACGCAGACCGACAAACAGGGGAAAGGAATTCACGGGTAACCGCAAAAAGCAAAAACGCAGTTTGCCATAAATGGCCTGCACAGGTCCGTCTGTCTGCTGCGAACGCATGCTAGACTCGCCGCACACCGCCGCACTCATATATTCCGCCCACATTCGCCGTGAACTTGTCGGACAACCGTGCACCTGACCCTGTTCATACCCGATCTCTTGCCGCCCGGCGGCATGGAATCCGCCATCGCCGACGGCAATACCGCGCCTGTCCTGCGCCGCATGTTCGGGCGCGGCGATCTGCAGCGCTTCCCGCCGATCGATGCCGAGGTCTGGTTATGCCAGGCCTTTGAGGTTGAACAACGCGAAGACTGGCCGGTTGCACCACTGACCGCTGGCGTTGACGGCATCGACATCGGCTCCGATTACTGGCTGCGCGCTGATCCGGTCTATCTGCAGTTGCAGCGCCACGGCACGCGGGTGCTGGCCGCGCCGGCGCTGACTTTAAGTGACGACGAGACCGCGGCACTGACCACCGCACTCAACACCCATTTCAGTGCCGACGGCATCAGCCTGACCGCCCCGCATCCGACTCGCTGGTACATCCGGCAAACCGAATCCACCGGCATCGCAGCACCGACGCTGGCCGCAACCGCAGGCAAATCGCTGCCACCCACTCCCTTGACTGGTTCCCGCGCCAGCCACTGGCATCGCATACTGACTGAAGCGCAGATGGTGCTGCATGAACATCCGGTCAATCAGGCCCGCGAAGCCCGCGACCTGCCCGTAGTCAACAGTCTGTTGTTATGGGGCGGTGGGCGCAAACCGACCGTGCCGGGCCGCCATTTCACCGAAGTCTGGAGCGACGATCCGCTGGCCACCGCACTGGCGGTGCAAAGCAGCGCAAATTTCCATGCTGCTCCATCGAGTGCGGCCCTGTGGTTCGGTGCCCACCCGAAAGCCGAAGGCCGCCACCTGATTACGCTCGATCGCGTCCACCAGGCCATGCGTTATGGCGGACCCGACGCCTGGCTCAAAACCATCAATGCGCTGGAAGAAATGTGGTTCGGCGCATTATTGGGCGCGCTCAGTGGTTCAATGAGCGGCTCACTTAAAGAGCTGGTGATTGTCGCCAACGGTCCCGACGGCTGCCTGCGCTGTACGCTGCGCCCGGCTGACAATCTGAAATTCTGGCGGCGCCCGCTGACCTGGACCGCGATTACCGGCAGCGGCGCATGAGCAGCATCGTCACCCGCAGTGTCGATGACACTGCGGCCGCGCAACTGGTTGCAGGGGGATTGTCGCCGTTCATGGCGCGCATTTACGCGGCGCGCGGCATCAGTCGCTTGGAGCAACTCGCGCCTGACCTGTCGCGGCTGATTCCGTTGAATCTGTTGCGCAACGTCACCGCCATGGCTGAACTGCTCGCCGACGCCATTACCGAGCACAAAAAATTGCTGATCGTCGCCGACTACGATGCCGACGGCGCTACCGCCTGCGCGGTTGGCCTGCGCGCACTGCGTATGTTTGGCGCTCATGTTGATTTTCTGGTGCCCAACCGTTTTGAATACGGTTATGGCCTGACGCCGGAAATCGTGCAGCTCGCCGCCACAGAAAAAAAGCCCGATGTGCTGGTCACCGTCGACAACGGCATCGCCAGCATCGACGGCGTTGCCGAAGCCAACCGCCTTGGCATGAAAGTGTTGGTCACCGATCATCATCTGCCCGGCGACAGCCTGCCCGATGCCTGGTGCATCATCAATCCCAACCAGCCGGGCTGCACATTCCCCAGTAAAAACCTCGCCGGCGTCGGCGTGATGTTCTATCTGATGCTGGCACTGCGCGCAGAGTTTCGAAAACGCGGCGCTTACACCAACAAGACCGAGCCGAATTTGGGTACTTTGCTCGACCTGGTTGCGCTGGGTACTGTCGCCGACGTAGTCAAACTCGACGACAACAACCGGCTGCTGGTGCAGCAGGGCCTGCAACGCATCCGCGCCGGCCGCGCACAACAAGGCATCAACGCACTGTTTAATGCTGCGGGCCGCGAAGTCCGTCGTGCCGGTACTTACGATCTGGGTTTTGTCGCAGGGCCCAGACTCAATGCCGCCGGACGCCTCACCGACATGTCGCTGGGCATCGAATGCCTGACTACTGATGATCCCGGTCGTGCTGCCGACATCGCGCGCCAGCTGGATCAGTTGAACCGTCAGCGCCGCGACATTGAAGCCGGCATGCAGGAATCCGCACTGGCGACCGTGGAGGATATCGAGCCCGGTTACACGCTGAGCCTTTATGAACCAAGTTGGCACCAGGGTGTGATCGGCATCCTCGCATCACGCCTGCGCGAAAAATTTCACCGTCCGACCTTTGCCTTTGCCGCCGCAGGGAACGGTGAACTCAAGGGTTCAGGACGCTCGATCACGGCGCTCCATTTGCGTGACGCGCTGGATCTGATATCGAAACGGCACCCTGAACTCATCGTCCGCTTCGGAGGCCATGCTGCGGCCGCGGGATTGACACTGCATGAAAACGGCTTCAACGCGTTCCGCGATGCTTTCGAAGCTGTCGCCGCCGAACTGCTGACACCCGCCGACCTCGAACGCGAATGGGTCACCGATGGTTCATTGCAACCGGAGGACATGACGCTGGCCAACGCGACGACACTGGCGGACTCGGTATGGGGCCAGGGTTTTCCGGAACCACGCTTTTACGACCAGTTCGAAGTCGCAGCACAGCGCATCGTCGGCGAGCGTCACCTGAAATTGCGTCTGCGCCGCAAAGCAAGTCCCCTTGGGGGGCGCCGCAACGGCCTGCCACTGGATGCCATGTTGTTTGGTCACGCTGACCCGTTGCCCGAAACCATCGCCGCGACTTACCGGCTTTCGGCAAACCATTACAATGGCGCGGTGACACTGCAGTTGCTGCTGGAACACTGGCAGGCCGCATAACTTATAAAAAGTCGCACCGGGAGAGGAGCAACATTGAGTACCTATCGAGGCAGCAGCACGCTGTGTATGGGCATTCTGCTGGCGTTGGCGCTGCAGGCTGCATCGGCTGTTGCCGGCGAAGTGCTTTACGAAAAAGCCTCGGCCTACGGCACCGTCGTGATTACGGACGAAGGCAACAACCTGCGTGCGCTGCGTTTCGGTCGCAACGGCGTGCGCCAGAGCCTGGTCAAACTCGACGATCCGGAATATCTCGGACTCTCCTATGCGCCGGTGGCACTGACCGGACTCGCCCTGAGCGCCGAGCCTCGTCGCTTCCTGATCATCGGACTGGGTGGCGGCACCCTGCCCGCTTTCCTGCGCAAGCACTACCCTGACGCCGAAATCGACGCCGTCGATATCAATCCTGAAGTCGCTTTCGCCGCCAAAAATTATCTCGGATTCCGTGAAGACGAACGCATGCGCATCCACATCGCCGACGGGCGCAAGTTCGTCGAAGCGGTACATCAGCAGTACGATGTGATCTTTCTCGACGCCTTCGGCGCCGAAGCGGTGCCGGCACACCTGACGACGAAAGAATTCCTGACCGCAGTGCGCCGCGCCGTGCGTGCCGACGGCGTCGTCATCGGCAACATCTGGTTCACCGCCACCAGCCCGCCCTATGATTCGATGGTGCACACCTACCAGGAAACCTTCGGCGAACTCCACGTGCTGCGCGTCACGGGGTCCAGTAACCGGATCCTGTTCGCGCTGCCGCGCAGCCAGCCGTTGGGCCGCGCCGAACTCGTTGCCATGGCGCAAAAACTCGCAGCTGGCAAAAATTTCCGCTTCAATCCCGCTGTCCTGGTCGAACGCGGATGGATTTCGCCCGACATTGCCTCTTTCGGCGGCAGACTGCTGACGGATTCAAATATTACAGAGAACTCCGTAAAATAATCATTAAAATCAATAGCTTGAAGGTCTACATGAAACACGATCTACTCCTCACCGCCAAAGGCCACCAAGGCACCCAGAAGCGCATGGAACAGGAGTTCGCGCTGATCAAATTGTGGGAGGCGCCGGACCGCGCCGCAACGCTCAAAGCGTCGGCCGCAAAAATACGGGCGCTGGCCCACACCGGCCACTCCAAGGTTGATGCCGCACTGATGGATGCGCTGCCCAAGCTGGAAATCATCGCCAACTTCGGTGTCGGTGTGGATCAGATCGACCTCGACGCTGCCAAACAGCGCGGGATCATTGTCACCAACACCGCCAATGTGCTGAACGACTGCGTTGCCGACTGCGCGATGGCGCTGGTGTTGAATACGCTGCGCAAGTTTCCGCAGGCAGACAAATACCTGCGTGCAGGGCAATGGAAAACCCAGGGCACATATCAACTGACCACCTCACTCAGCGGCAAAACCCTGGGCATCCTCGGTCTCGGCCGCATCGGCGAAGAGATTGCCCGGCGCGCGCAGGCCTTCCGCATGATCATCCGTTACCACAACCGCAACCAGAAGGATGTGCCCTACGACTACGATCCCGATGCGGTGACACTGGCCAAAAACTCGGATGTGCTGTTGGTCATCACCCCCGGCGGCGCGGAAACCAACAAGCTGATTAATGCCCGGGTGCTGGATGCACTGGGCCCGCAGGGTTATCTGGTCAATGTGGCGCGCGGCTCGGTGGTCGACCAGCCGGTGTTACTGCAATACCTTCAGCAGAAAAAAATCGCCGGCGCCGGTCTCGATGTCTACGAACATGAGCCTGATGTGCCGCCGGAGTTTTTTGAACTCGACAACGCAGTTCTGTTGCCACACATGGCCAGCGCCACCATTGAAACCCGCATGGCGATGGGCAAGCTGCAGATCGAGAACATCCTGCTGCATCTTTCCGGCCAGCCGGTGAAAACGCCGGTGAATTGACCTCAGCAGCGGAATTTGGGCAATACCGAGTGGCCGGTGGCCGGGAATTAGTACTGTGGCTACCAGCGACGCACCCTCCCCGCTGCTGTAAAATCCGCCTTTTTCGCGGAAACTCCATGGAAGCCGAACGCATCAACGCCATCGCCAATCGCCTGCACGACCTTGAGGAACGAGCGGGAGCGCTGCGGAGGTATCTTTGACTACGATGCGAAAACCCGCCGTCTCGAAGAACTGATCAAGCTGAGCGAGGATCCGGCGCTGTGGAATGATGCCCCGCGCGCCCAGGAAGTCGGCCGCGAACGCAAGATACTGGAAGGCATCGTCGTCACCCTGAAGGATCTCGACCGCGACATGCGCGACGCGCTGGAGCTGTTCGAAATGGCCCGCGGGGAGAAGGACGACAGCACGCTGGTCGCCGTCGAGCAGGACACCGCAAAACTGGGCGGCATCGTCAAGGACATGGAATTCCGCCGC
Source organism: Betaproteobacteria bacterium (assembly GCA_021732605.1). Lineage (GTDB taxonomy): Bacteria > Pseudomonadota > Gammaproteobacteria > Burkholderiales > SG8-41. The sequence continues at coordinate 33,006 of JAKFUS010000036.1, forward strand.
ATGTTCGCCAATCCGATGGATCCTAACAACTGCTTCCTCGACATCCAGTCGGGATCCGGCGGCACAGAAGCGCAGGACTGGGCCTCGATCCTCGAACGCATGTATCTGCGCTACTGCGAAACCAAAAAATTCCGCGTCGAAGTGCTTGAAGAATCTGCGGGTGACGTCGCCGGCATCAAAAGCGCGTCGCTGAAAATCACCGGCGACTACGCCTTCGGTCACCTGCGCACCGAATCCGGCGTGCACCGCCTGGTGCGCAAATCACCGTTTGATTCGAACAACCGTCGCCACACCTCGTTCGCCAGCGTGTTCGTTTACCCGGAAGTCGACGACTCGATCGAGATCGACATCAACCCGGCGGACCTGCGCATCGACACCTACCGTGCCTCCGGCGCCGGCGGCCAGCACATCAACAAAACCGACTCCGCGGTGCGCATCACGCATATCCCCACCGGCATCGTCGTGCAGTGTCAGAGCGACCGCTCTCAGCACCGCAACCGCGCCGAAGCCAACGCGATGCTGAAATCGAAACTCTACGAACTCGAGCTGCGCAAAAGGAACGAACAGAAACAGGCCATGGAAGACTCCAAGACCGACATCGGCTGGGGCCACCAGATCCGCTCCTATGTGCTCGACCAGTCGCGCATCAAGGATCTGCGCACCAACGTCGAAATCGGCAACACCCAGGGCGTGCTCGATGGCGACCTTGACCCTTTTATTACTGCCAGCCTCAAATCCGGCCTCTAGGACTCCATCATGGAAAACCCGAACACCACGCCGCCCGTCGATACCAACCGCATTGTCGAGGAGCGCCGCGCCAAGCTCAAAGACCTGCGCGAACTGGGACTGGCTTTCCCCAACGACTTCGTGCGCGCCCATCTCGCCGAAGTGCTGGCCGCGGAACATGAAGAAAAAGACGCCAAGACGCTGGTTGAGACCCCGATTGCGGTCAGCGTTGCCGGTCGCATCATGCTCAAACGGATCATGGGCAAGGCCTGTTTCGCCACAATTCAGGACATGAGCGGGCGCATCCAGCTCTACGTTTCCGTTGACGACGTCGGTGCCGATGCGCTGGAGTCATTCAAACACTACGATATCGGCGACATCGTCGGTGCCCAGGGCGGACTGTTCAAAACACAGAAAGGCGAACTGACGGTGCGCGTCACCACCATCCGCCTGCTGACCAAGTCGCTGCGCCCGCTGCCCGAAAAATTCCACGGCCTGACCGATCAGGAACAGAAATACCGCCAGCGCTACGTCGACCTGATCATGAACGAGGACACGCGGCTGGTGTTCGTGCAGCGCGCGCGCATCATCCAGGCCATCCGCAACCTGCTGATCGCCCGACGTTATTACGAAGCCGAAACCCCGATGATGCAGCCCATCCCCGGCGGCGCCTCGGCACGTCCCTTCGTCACCCACCACAACGCACTCGACATGCAGCTCTACCTGCGCATCGCACCGGAGCTGTACCTGAAGCGGCTGGTAGTCGGCGGCTTCGAGAAAGTGTTCGAGATCAACCGCAACTTCCGCAACGAAGGCATGTCGACCCGGCACAATCCGGAATTCACCATGCTCGAGTTTTATGCCGCGTACACCAACCACGAATACCTGATGGGGTTCGTCGAGCAGATCCTGCGCGCAGCCGCCCAGGCCGCCTGCGGCACCGAACAGATCACTTACCAGGGACGCGGCATCGACCTGTCTCAACCCTTCGCCCGGCTGAGCATCACTGGCGCCATCAAAAAATACCGGCCGGATATCGACGACGATATTCTGAATGACCGAGAACGCATCATCGCCAGGATGAATGAGCTGAAAATCCCGTTCCGCGAAAAAGACGGTCTGGGCGGCCTGCAACTGACACTGTTCGAAAGCACCGTCGAATCAGAACTGTGGGATCCGACCTACATCGTCGATTACCCGGCGGAAGTCTCACCACTGGCGCGGCGCAGCGACAAAAATCCGGAGCTGACCGAACGTTTCGAGCTCTACATCTGCGGCCGCGAAATCGCCAACGGCTTCTCGGAGTTGAACGATCCGGAAGACCAGGCCGAGCGGTTCATGGAACAGGTGCGGCAAAAGGAAGCCGGTGACCATGAAGCCATGCATTACGACGCCGACTACATCCGCGCGCTGGAATACGGCCTGCCGCCCTGCGGCGGCGCCGGCATCGGCATCGACCGCGTGGTGATGATGCTGACCGACAGCCCCTCGATCCGCGACGTGATCCTGTTCCCACAAATGAGACCGGAATAACACCCGGCAACACAGCAGGAGGAGTTGCAGTGGACTTACCGCTCTGGCAACCCGATCCGCAACAGATCGCGGCCGCCAACATCACGGCGTTCGTACGCCACGTCGAAACATCCGGCGGTCCGCGGCTGGCGGACTATGCCGCGCTGTATCAATGGACGCTTGCACACTCTGCCGACTTCTGGACAGCGGTATGGGATTACTGCGAAGTCAAAGCCGAACACCGCGGGGCGCGGGCGCTGGAACATGCGAAACGCATGCCGGGCGCTCGCTGGTTTCCGGACGCGAAACTGAATTACGTCGAAAACCTGCTGCGCCGAAATGACGACGATACGGCCATAGTGTTCTGGGGCGAAAACCAGATCAATAGCAGGATCAGCTTCCGTGAATTGCACGACGAAGTCTCGCGCCTCGCCCAGGCGATGCGCGCGGCCGGTATCAAACCGGGGGACCGCATCGCCGGTTACATGCCCAACCTGCCCGGCACCGTCATTGCCATGCTCGCGACGACCAGCATCGGCGCGGTGTGGTCTTCGTGCTCGCCAGACTTTGGTGTGCAGGGTGTAGTCGACCGCTTCAGCCAGATCGGGCCGCGCATCCTGTTTGCCGCCGACGGATATTTCTACAACCGGCACACCATCGACAACCTGCCGCGGCTGCGCGAAATCATGGCGCGGCTGCCCTCCGTCGAAAAACTGCTGATCGTGCCTTATGTCTCGGGCACCCCCGATATCGCCGGCCTGCCTCACGCCATCAATGTCCATGATTTCATGGCGCCGTTCAAAGCCGGCGCCATCCGTTTTGAGCAATTGCCCTTCGACCATCCGCTATTCATCCTATTTTCCTCGGGCACCACCGGCGTACCCAAGTGCATCGTCCACGGTGCTGGCGGCACCCTGCTGCAGCACCTGAAGGAACATGTGCTGCACACCGACATCAAGCGCGGCGACCGGCTGTTTTATTTCACCACCTGCGGCTGGATGATGTGGAACTGGCTGGTGTCCGGACTGGCCGCAGGCGCCACATTGCTGCTCTACGACGGCTCCCCGTTCCTAGCCAAAGGCTCCGTGCTGTGGGATTACGCCGCACAGGAAAAAATGACGGTGTTCGGCACCTCGGCCAAATACATTGATGCCCTGGCCAAACTTGGTCTCGCACCGCGCGAGACCCATGACCTGTCGGCACTGCGTGCCATGTTGTCGACCGGCTCACCGCTGGCGCCGGAGAGTTTTGATTACGTTTATCGCAACATCAAATCCAACCTCCAGCTGGCGTCGATTTCCGGCGGCACCGACATCATTTCCTGTTTTGCGCTGGGCTGCCCCACACTGCCGGTATGGCGCGGCGAACTGCAATGCCGCGGCCTGGGCATGAAAGTCGAAGTGTGGAATGACGAAGGGAAACCGGTGCGCGGCGAAAAAGGCGAGCTGGTGTGCACCGCCCCGTTCCCGTCGATGCCGGTCGGATTCTGGAACGATGCCGACGGCGCCAAGTACCGCGCCGCCTATTTCGAGCGTTATCCCGGCATCTGGCATCACGGCGATTACGTCGAACTGACGGCGCATGACGGCTTGATGATCTTCGGTCGCTCCGATGCGGTGCTGAATCCCGGCGGCGTGCGCATCGGTACTGCGGAAATCTACCGTCAGGTCGAACAACTGGATGAAGTCGTCGAAAGTCTGGCCATTGGCCAGGACTGGCCACTACAGCAGCCCAATGACGTGCGTGTGGTGCTTTTCGTAAGATTGCGCGACGGCGTCACGCTGAATGCCACACTGATTGACCGTATCAAAAAACAGATCCGCGACAACACCACGCCGCGCCATGTGCCGGCGCAGGTGATACAGGTCTCCGACATTCCGCGCACCAAGAGCGGCAAAATCGTCGAACTCGCAGTGCGTAATATTGTGCACGGCCTGCCGGTAAAAAATGTTGAGGCACTGGCCAATCCCGATGCGCTGGATCAATTCCGCAATCGCGATGAGCTGCGCGCGTGAACGGGCGATCCGCCATCGCGTCAGGACGCGATGGCACAATGCACCCATCACCACGGAAGCCGCGGTTCAGCCACGGTCATGAAACAATAAGTAATTGTTTTAATTTATAATTTCTATTTCTTGGTGCATCATCTAGGAAATCAAAGAATTGAAAAACATCGTGCAGGTTTTTGAATTAATGGAAAAATTTGTCGTTTCGCCAATACCGAGGGCGGGGTTGCATCGGCTTTTGAGGATTTCTATTTCAAGCATGTGCTTTGACTCGGTGATCTAATGACACTTCGCTACGAATGGGATCCGCGAAAGGCCGCTGCGAATCTCAGAAAACATGGCGTCTCGTTTGAGGAAGCGGCATCCATATTCAATGACCCCCTTGCCATCACCTTTCCCGACCCAGATCATTCCGTTGTCGAAGAACGTCTCTTGAGTTTTGGCATTTCCAGTTCAGGGCGTTTATTGGCTATCATCTCAACTGAGCGCGGTACTACACTACGTATTATTAGCGCTCGAGAAGCAACCCGCCGAGAGCGAGGAATATATGAACAAGGCTAAAGATGACATGCGTGCCGAATATCGGCGCGAAGACTTCGGCAAAGGTGTCCGAGGCAAGTATTTTGGGCGCGTCACGCGCGGCACAAATTTGGTTTTACTTGATAGCAAAGTTGCCAAGGCTTTTCCTACTTCTGCGGCCGTAAACGAAGCACTTCTTGGTTTGCTTTCGCTGACAGAACAAACGACGCGCATAACAAGCCGTACTTCAGGACGCTCCAAAACACGCCGTTGAAAACGCCCCCAAGGCTCCGGGATGTATGTCTTTTTGAGTTATGACCGAGGAAATGCGGATGGGAAGAAAAAAATTCACTTCGGTGTCTTTTGCGGCCTGGCTCGCCGCCACCGTGACCGTGCTCCTGCTTGCGGGCTGCGCCGCCACCGCCGGCAATGATGCTGCCATTGCATCATGGAAAGGCGAAAACATTGTCCAAGCGATCAAACGATGGGGGAGCCCGGACGAGCGCAGAATGCAAGGCGGTCTGACCGCTTACTCGTGGGTCGAGGGTGCCGAATTCACGCGCGCCGGAGTCGCCCAACATTTCTCCCAGACTTCGCCTTCTGGCCTGACCGTGGGTACCACCACCTTTACCCCGGCTCAAACCGCATACCGCGGCTGCACGCGCACGCTTTATACGGATAAAGACGGCAAGATCACAACGGCCACTTGGACCGGCAGTGCGTGCTGCGAAATTAGCTCCTGCTCGAACTGGGCCAAGCCCTGACAACAGCGCGGGAACCAAGGATTTCTTTCTGAGTTATGACTGAGGAAATGCGAACGCAAAGAAAGAAATCTACTCTGGTGATTTTGACAATTGTACCGTTGACAATCTTACAATGCGCTCGACGGCGACGCGCAAGATCAGTTCGCGCTGTCAACGCGGATGTTAAGTAGCTCCAATGGCACAGCCGCGACCTATCTCTGGCAAGCGCCTTATGATCTTCGTGGACGGCGAGAATCTCGTCTCGCGGTATGAATCGCTTCTCGAAAAGGGGCGCAAGTCGAGGCGTGAAGTCATATACGAGCCACAGACCTTCGTATGGAGCCCCGTGTTCACCGCCCGCGGCGAGTACATCGTCCAGCGCGCAATCTATTACGCGTCTGTCGTCGGTGATGATGTCCGTCGCTCTTCCATCGAAGACAGACTCCGGGCAACCCGCGTTTACATGGATCACATGCCTCATTATATGCATGAAAACCCGCTCTATCCGAAGACATTTACGCGACAAAAAAACAGAGACTTAGCTAAAGGCCTCGATGTGCAGCTTACAGTCGACGTTCTATCTAACGTCTATCAAGATAATTGCGAGGCAGTCCTACTAATGGCAGGCGACGGTGACTACGTACCGGTTCTTGAAGAATGCATTCGCCGTGGAAAAATCGCGATCGTGGCCGCATTCTCCGACGGATTGTCAAGAAATCTCGGTCAAGTCGCAGATACACTATATCTGCTCGATGATTATTATTTCGACGCAGGAGCTACTTAACAAGGTGTTAATCCGTAGCCTAAAATAACTGGGTGAGCATTTTGTACGCCTGTGAAAGTAATGCTGACTCCGACCCTGGTACGGCATCAAAAAACAGATCCGCGACAACACCACGCCGCACCATGTGCCGGCGCAGGTGATACAGGCCTCCGACATTCCGCGCACCAAGAGCGGCAAAATCGTCGAACTCGCAGTGCGTAATATTGTGCACGGCCTGCCGGTAAAAAACGTTGAGGCCCTGGCCAATCCCGATGCACTGGATCAATTCCGCAATCGCACGGAATTACGTAACTGAGACTGCGCGCTTGACCGGGCATCCATCGTCGCCCGATGGCAGATGTCCGGTGTAACGCTTTGTAACAATGTGACTTTTCACACGTACGTAAATTTGGGCTGCGCGTTAGTATGCAAGGGTATAACTGAATCATCAAAGGAGCACCACCATGTCAGAAACCAGCAAAATGAATCCGATAATCGCCATTGCCGCAGTTGCAGTCACTGCATTCAGCCTGGTGGGCATCGGCATCATGACCGGTCTCGTGCCAAATTCATTTTCCAAGAACAGTGAATCGGCGCTGCAAACCGAAGCCGTCAATACCAAGCCTGCAAAAACAGCCGCACAGCCGGCATCTGCGCCATCCCAACCCAAAGCGCAGATCAAACAAGCGGAAACCAAACGGCCAGTACAGGTCGCGACTCAAGAGCAATCAGCACCTGCACAAACCAAATCCGCGCCGGTGTGCACCACCTGTGGCGTGGTTGCGAGCGTAAACGCCATCACGCAAAAAGGTGAAGGCAGCGGAATCGGTGCGGTGGCTGGCGGTGTGTTGGGCGGCGTACTGGGTCACCAGGTCGGCGGCGGCACCGGCAAGAAGATCGCAACCGTTGCCGGTGCAGCGGGCGGCGCTTACGCCGGCCACCAGGTCGAAAAAGGCATGAAATCGACCACCCGCTACGATGTTGTCGTGAGCATGGACGACGGCACCACCCGCACCTTCTCCTACGACACGCAACCCGCGTTTCAAGCCGGGGTGAAAGTTCGCGTAGTGAATGGTGCGCTCACTGCCGGCTAAGCCAGCTGCGCACGAAAATAAAGCGCCCCAGTCGGGGCGCTTTTTTTATTTCAGATCCCGCAATGTTTTCCAGCAAACATACCCATTGCGCCAGGCATGTGTAGCTTGTTTGCATCAGTCACATACGTCATCCCGTTTATCCTGATTTATAAATTATTGATTTTATTAAATAATATAAAAGTTTTAGATGTATACCCTACTGGGGTATATGCTATACAGCATGGATACCATCACCCACTTTAAAAATGCACTCGCGGTCATTGACCTGCCGATCACCGGCATGACCTGCGCCGCCTGCGCAGCACGCATCGAAAAAACACTGAACCGCCTGCCCGATGTGAAGGCTGCGGTGAACTTCGCCACTGAAAAAGCGCATGTCGAATATCCCACCGAAAGCTTCACGCCCATCGACCTGATCGCCGCCATCCGCAAAGCCGGTTACGACGCACAACTACCTGTGGCCGGCAGCGAGGCCGCACGCAAGCCCGAACGCATTGCCGCCTATCAACGCGACCTGCGGCTGTTCATCATTTCCGCCTTACTGACACTGCCTTTTTTTGCGCTGATGCTGTACATGCTCAGCGGCGCCCCCCAAGAGGACTTGCTTCGCGGCGCTCACCACGCAGCCTGGTTCCCGCCGCTGGCGCAACTGCTGATCGCTACCCCGGTGCAGTTCTGGATCGGCAGCCGGTTTTATGTCGGCGCATACCACGCTCTGCGCGGCGGGGGCGCCAACATGGACGTGCTGATTGCACTGGGTACCAGCATGGCCTACTTCCACAGCGTAGCTGTAGTGCTACTGGAACTGGACGGACATCTCTATTTTGAAGCCGCGGTCAGCATTATCACGCTGGTATTCCTCGGCAAGCTGCTGGAATCGCGAGCCCGCGCCCGTGCCTCGGCGGCGATTGAGGAACTGATTCGTCTGCAACCCAAAACTGCGCGCATCGAACGTGCTGGCGGCATTGTCGAGATCGCCGTTGCCGACATGCGCGTAGGTGATGTGTTCCTGGTGCGCCCGGGTGAGGCAGTGCCCGTCGACGGCAAAGTCATCGACGGTACTTCCAGCGTTGATGAAGCGATGCTCACCGGCGAAAGCCTGCCGGTTGGCAAAAGCGCCGACAGTCCAGTGTATGCCGCGACCATCAACGCCGAGGGCCTGCTCCGCTGCAGCGCCACGGGCGTCGGCGCCGATACCGCGCTGGCCGGCATCATCCGCCTCGTCGAAGAAGCACAGGGCTCCAAAGCACCGATCCAGCGCCTGGCCGATGTCATCGCCGGCGTGTTCGTGCCGGTAGTGGTGGCGATTGCCGCGCTGACCTTCATCGGCTGGTGGTGGTTCAGCGGCGATTTCACCACCGCGATGGTCAATGCAGTCGCCGTGCTTGTGATCGCCTGCCCCTGCGCGCTGGGCCTAGCCACACCGACCGCGATCATGGTCGGCAGCGGGGCCGGCGCACGCGCCGGCGTGCTTATCAAGAATGCCGAAGCACTGGAACACGCCGGCCATATCGACACGCTGGTCATCGACAAGACCGGCACGCTGACCCAGGGCAAACCCGCTGTGACCGACATCGTTGCCGGCGAGAGCAGTAGCGAAGAAGAAGTGCTGCGTGTTGCCGCCGCACTGGAAGCCGGCTCCGAGCATCCACTGGCGCGGGCGATCCTCGGATGCGCGCATGATCGCAGCATCACCGCGCCATCAGTACAGGATTTTGCCGCCGTCACCGGTAAAGGCGTGCGCGCCCTGCTCGACGGCACGGTCGCGCTGCTCGGCTCACCGCGTTTGCTTACCGAAGCCGGTCTGGCATTCGATACACAGCGGGTCGCGCAACTGCAGGACCAGGGCAAAACCGTTATCGGCGTCGCCCACAACAACCGCGTCCTCGGCCTGATTGCCATCGCCGATCCGCTGCGCCCGACTTCAGCCACAGCAGTCGCCGCGCTGCAGGCACTGGGCATCGAAGTCATCATGCTGACCGGCGACAACCGGCGCACGGCAGAACGCATTGCAAAGGAAGCCGGTGTCACCCGCTTCGAAGCCGAGATGCTGCCGCAGGACAAGGCACAACGCATCGCCGCGCTGCAAGCTGAAGGTCATGTTGTCGGCATGATCGGCGACGGCGTCAACGACGCCCCGGCGCTGGCCGCTGCACAAGTCAGTTTCGCCATCGGCGCCGGTTCCGATGTCGCCATTCACGCCGCCGATGTGACGCTGATGCGCAGCGACCTGCTGAGCGCGGTGGATGCCGTAAGTCTGTCCCGCGCGACTTTTCGCAAAATAAAGCAGAACCTGTTTTTTGCTTTTATCTACAACGCGCTGGGCATACCTCTGGCCGCAGCCGGCCTGCTCAACCCGGTGATCGCCGGCGCAGCGATGGCGATGAGTTCGGTGTCGGTGGTCAGCAATTCGCTGCTGCTGAAACGCTGGCGGCCTTTGAAAACGGTGAAGGGTGATGAGTGATGGGTAATGGGGGGTAACTGGTGATTGGTGACTGGTAATTGGAACACCCCAGTCCAGCTCTACTCACCCATTACCCATCACCAATCACCAGTCACCAGTTACCAATCACCATCCACCAAGGAGAACATCATGGAAACCACCACCATCCCCGTCAAAGGCATGACCTGCATGGGCTGCGTGTCCAGCGTAAAGCGCGTTCTGGGCAATATAGGCGGCGTATCACAAGCCGAGGTGTCGCTGGAAAAAGCCCAGGCCACAGTGACTTACGACTCCGGCAAAACCAGCCTGCAGGCAATCAAGGCCGCAATCACGGATGCTGGTTATGACGTTGCCTGACCGCAAGCACGCCGTGGCGCACGCCGACTGCCATGATCCGCAGGTTGTGCAGCCACGCAAGCGATCACTGCTGAAACGCCTGAACCGCGTTGAAGGCCAGGTACGCGGCATCGCACAAATGATCCAGGACGACCGTTATTGCGTCGATGTTCTGACCCAGATTGCGGCGATTCAGTCGGCGCTGGATGCGGTGGCACTGCAACTGCTGGAGGACCACACCCGGGGTTGTGTCGCCGATGCGGTCAAGGCCGACCGCGGTGACCATGCGATTGCAGATCTGATGACCGTGGTCAAACGCTTTGCACGATAGCTGACCGCGGACGGACTACCAGTTCCAGAGCTGCCACCAAGGCACGTCTTTTTTAGAGCCGCCCTTCAGATAAGGGCTGTTCGGGAAATTTTTGACCATGACGCGCTCGGCATCGTTGCGCAGGGTCGTCATGCCCAGCGCGTCATACGCCTGGACCATGATCAGCAGCCCCTCTTCATTGGCCGGTGCGCCAGGATAGGTTTTCAGCGCGTATTGCGCCCGGTTCGCTGCAGCGACATACGCCTTGCGCTTCATGTAATAACGCGCCACATGGATTTCGCTTGAAGCCAGCGCGTTGACCAGATAATTCATGCGCTGGATCGCGTCAGGCGCGTATTTGCTTTCGGGAAACCGCGAGACCAGATCCTTGAACGCCACAAACGCTTCCGCCGCGGCCTTGGAGTCGCGTTCGGACATGTCCTGTCCGCTGAAAAATCCCACGATGCCCAGATCGTCGTTGAAATTGATCAGCCCGCGCAGGAAATACATGTAATCGGCGCTGGGATGGTTCGGATTCTGTTTGACGAAGCGGTCGATGGTGGCCAGGGCCGAAGCCTGATCCTCGTTTTTCCACTGCGCGTAAGCGGCTTCGATCTGCGCCTGCTGCGCGAACCGCCCGAACGGATAACGCGATTCAATCTTCTCGTAATACTTGATCGCACTTTCCCAGCTGCGGTCTGCGAGTTCCTGGCGGGCCTCGGCATACAGTCTCTGCACCGACCAGCCCCGGGTCTCGTCGACTTCCTTGCCGCTGAAGATGCCGCAACCGCCCAGCAGCCAGGCTGCGGCAATGGCGGTGATTAACGTTAAAATGTTCCGCTTGAAACTGAACATTGATGAATGCTGCAATGAATGCTGATTTGTCATCCGAAAATTATACCCAAAACGGGGACTCTCCGGCTCCGCATCATCTGGCGGTGCCGGCGGACTGTGCCGGATTGCGGCTGGATCAGGCGCTGGCGCAGCTACTGCCGCAGTATTCCCGCGCCAGGCTGACCACCTGGGTCCGGGAAGGCCGGGTCACCGTCGATGGCCGGACGCTGGCGCCGCGCGACAAACTCCACGGCGGCGAACAGATTGCGGTGCAGCCGGTATTGTCCCCCCAAGAAACGTCATTCCGGCCCGAAATCATACCGTTGGCCGTCCTGTACGAGGACGACACGCTGATCGTCATCAACAAACCCCCGGGCCTGGTGGTGCACCCGGGCAGCGGCAACTGGCAGGGCACGCTGTTAAACGCGCTGCTCGCCCACGCCCCGCAACTGGCAACAGTGCCCCGCGCCGGCATCGTGCACCGCCTCGACAAGGACACCAGTGGGTTATTGGTCATCGCCAAAACGCTGACCGCGCAAACCGACCTGGTGCGACAGTTGCAGGCACGCACGGTCACTCGCGAATACCGCGCTGTCGCCCACGGCAAGGTCGTCCGCGACGGCAAAATCGAGGGCGCGATCGGCCGTGACCCGCGCAGCCGCATCCGCATGGCTGTGGTGCATAACGGCAAACCGGCGGTCACCCATTACAAAGTGCTGGAAAAGCTGGCGTGTGCCAGCGTGCTCGCCTGCCGCCTTGAAACCGGACGCACCCACCAGATCCGCGTCCACCTGCAGAAAATCGGCCACCCGATCTGGGGCGATCCGGTTTACGGGCCGCGTAATCCGCCGGCGAAGCCGCAACTGTCGCGGCAGGCACTGCACGCCGAAAAACTGGCACTGACCCATCCGCTAAGCGGTGAAACCATGCAGTGGTACGCACCCTTGCCGACAGACATGCAGCAACTGATCGCAGCCTTGCGCGACGAATGAACGCGCCCCACCCGCAATGGATCATTCCCGACTGGCCGGCCCCGGCGCAGGTGCAAGCACTGGTCACCACGCGCGCCGGGGGTACTAGCACCGGCCCGTATGCCGGCATGAACCTCGGCCGACGCACTGCAGACGATCCCGCCGCAGTCGAGGCCAATCATGCGCAACTGAACCTGCTGCTGCCAGCAACGCCGCGCTGGCTGGCGCAGATCCACGGCAGTACGGTTGTCGATGCTGATACATTGACTGGTCGGCCAAATGAGATTCCCCAGGCCGACGCCAGCGTCGCGCGCCTCTCAGGGACAGTCTGCGCCATCCTCGTCGCCGACTGCCTGCCCGTGCTGTTCACCGACCGCGCCGGCAGTTGCATTGCCGCTGCCCACGCCGGCTGGCGCGGCCTTGCCGGCGGCGTGCTCGCCAACACCATCGCAGGCATGCCGGCACAACCCGCCGATCTGCTGGCCTGGATCGGCCCCGGCATTGGACCAACGGCCTTCGAAGTCGGCGACGACGTGCTGAAGGCGTTTTGTGCTGAAGCGCCGGAACGGAAATCGGCATTCAAACCGCTGCGTGCTGGCAAATGGCTGTGCGACCTGCCGGCACTCGCGCGCGATGCATTGCGCCGTGCCGGCGTAACGCGGATTTATGGCGGCGATTTCTGCACTTATATGGATACTGAACGCTTTTATTCCCATCGCCGCAACCCGGTCACCGGGCGCATGGCAGCACTTATTTGGAGAAAGTGATGAATGAT
>JAKFUS010000048.1 GCA_021732605.1 Betaproteobacteria bacterium
GGCTGGCAAACATCTGGAACGCCACCAGCATGCCGATCGTGAAACCTTCGTTCTGCATTACGATCAGCGCGCCCACGCACAAAATGGCCAGCGTCTGGGTCTGTTCGATGGCATTGGCGACGGTGTTGGTGGTATTGGATAATTGGCGGGTGCGGAATCCGGCGTGCAAATAATCGGCCAGCAGACCGTCATAACGCTTTTCCAGATACGGTTCCATCTGCAGCGACTTGACGGTTTCCATGCCGACGACGTACTCGGTCAGAAAGGCCTGGTTGCGTGCGCCCTTCAGGAATTGCTCGTTGACGCGCTCGCGCAGCAGTGGCGTGATTACGATGCTGAGAATGGCCAGCAGGGCCACCGTAGCCACAGCAATCAGCGACAGTTGCCAGCTGTACCAGAACATCACCGCCAGGAATACGAACAGGAACGGCAGATCGAGGAACAGCGTAACCGCCGCGCCGCTGATGAACTGGCGGATGGTTTCCACGCCATGCAAGCGGGCGATCAATGTGCCCGTCGGTCGCTGTTCAAAATAGCGCAGGTGCAGTCTTACCAGATGGCGGAATACCTGGCTGCCGAGCACAGCATCGATGCGATTACCGGTATGAAGAATGAAATACTGCCGCAGCCAGGTCAGAAATGCATTGAAGACCAGAAACATGGCCAAACCCAGCGCAATCGCAATCAAAGTGCTTTGGGTCTGATGCACAACCACTTTATCGATGATCACCTGCGTAAACAGCGGCGTGGTCAGTCCGACCAGTTGCAGCACGAACGACGCCAGCATCACATCGCGCCAGATCGTCTTGTGTTTCAGCAGTTCCGGTATAAACCAGCGGAAGCCGAACTTGTCCGGGTCACGTGACCACAACTCATCATCGGGTGCTTCCGATCTGGCTTGATGCGCAACAAGCAGCACCATTGAATCAAAGCGTTCCGAAAATTCGGCAACAGAAATGGTTTCTGCAGCATTGCTTTGCGCAGGGAAATACAGCAAACGCTCGCCATCGGCCTTGACTATCAGCGCGAGTCTGGCGGCAGGCTGCGTCCCTTCCTGGGTCAAGACCGCTGCAGCCGCAGCGTCTCCAGATTCTGCTGTAACGGCTTCAGAAGCTGCTTCCACCTCTGATGCCACCGTGACAGTGGCTGGCTGGTGCAGCCGCGCAACAAAAGGAAATGTCAGTCCGGAAAGCTTGTGTTCGGCAGTATCACAGCGCCCCACCTTGAACCCGAGCGCAGTCGCAGCCTCGATAAAAGTGGCTTCAGAATGAGGGGGGGGATGCTGCTGCGCGACCAGCGCCGGATCAAACGGAATCCGGTTGATTTGGCACAGACTTCCCAGTATCCACACTAAATCCTGTGCCAGCCACGGTCGATCCACGCACTCTCCCCTGCGCCCCCGATTGCCACGTGATGGTCCGGCGAGCTGTTTTTGTGTTGATGGCTACAGCAAAAATCGTAAAAATCTCTCGTCACATGCCAAGTAAATATAGCTTAGATACAAAAAATAACAAAGGCATGGACATAGGGCTGATCTTGCAGCGCAATGGAGTCAGATTTTGTACTAACTAATCAAGGCTGCGGATTGAGGAAGAGCAGGCCGCGCGGTACACGACGTATGCTATCTAACGTTTCACTACGTATCGTACGCCGGCAACGTTCGCAAAATCGGCATCCTGGGTCCAAAATACCGCGTCACAGCTGCGAGCCGTGGCTAACATGATGCTGTCGGCCATCGGCAGCCGATGCTCAATGCTGATTTTTGCTGCAGCGAGTGCAATTGCAGCATCCAAGTCAACGATCCGCCCCTGCTGCATCAACGCAACCGCCTGCAACGCCTGTCCTTCTCCACTTTGTTGCAAGACACGTTTGAACACTTCAAAAAGGCTGAGAGTTGGTACGATCAGTTGGTGTGGCGATGTGATGGGCGACGCGAAAAAACCGGCGTTGGTTCCATCGGCGAAATATTCCAGCCAGCCGGAGGAATCAACAACATTCACGTCCGGTCATCCTCGCGCGGGACGTCCGTATTGATACCTCGAAGAAAACCACGCATTTCCCGTAGTGGGCGTTGCGGAATCAATTCAATCCGGTTTTCGTAGGCAATGGCCTGCACTTTTTGGCCCGGACTAAGCTTGAGGTTGTCCCGGATGCCTTTGGGTATGACCACTTGAAATTTGGGCGAGATAGTTACGGTCTCCATGGGAGCCTCATCGATGTCAAAGTCGTATGACGATTATTATATCGATGGAATTGACGGTCAAGCAAACTTCATTACTTGTGAATGCTTCTATTAAGTATATGTTTTTATTGACATTTTATAACTTCTCTGAAAGAAGCGCATATGAATACGGGCAGAACTCGCGTTCCACCCGTCTCTCGCCAGCCCCCGCCTTCGTGAGGCGGAACGGCTTTTCATAATTTCAAATCGCGCTACTTGATCCGATCCTGGATCTTGGCAAGCGCTTCGCGCGCGCAGGCTTCGTCAAGCTGCCCGCCCGGAGCGCCGCTCACGCCGATTGCGCCGATTACCTGGCCGTTTGCCATGCGAATCACCAGGCCGCCCTGCCCGGTGCTGATGTTCGGCAGAATCGTCGGCGGAACTGTTGACGGCGCTGCCTTGGCCAACCGGTCGGCGACTTCCTTGGTGCTGTTCTCGTTGCGGCCCAGCGTAAACGACGCGGCGGTATACGCCTTGTAATAGCCGTTGTCCTGGGAATGGATCGGTGCGCCGTCACCGCGCAGGAGCGCCTGACGCACTCCGTCGAGATTGACGACGACCGCCCACACCTTGTGGCCCTGCTTCGCGCAGATCGCGACCGTGTCTCCGACCAGCTCGTTCGCGAGCGCGGCCGACAACTGCGGCTTGTTGACTACACCCTGCGCCATCGCTCCAACCGAACCCGCAACGCACAGCACAGCCACTGCAAACTTCGAGATCTTCTTCATTGGACTCCCCCTTTGATTGAAGACTGCCGGGTCACGATACCAAACATCACGGGATCGCGGAGGTGCTTTATCAAAGGGAGGCCGTCTCTCGCTATGAAGCTGCTCGCCCCTGTGGCTGTTGGTGCGTCAAATCGGGGTGACATTCCTCATTCACCCGGTGATGAAAATGGTTGGTTGGCGCGCTGCGCCAAGGTCAGTCCGGGACAGTCGTTATTCATTAGCAGCCGGTCGACGAGTCCGGAGACCTTGGTGCCCTCGGCGAAGTCTTACTTATACGCAGTCAGTCGAAATGCCTGCGTCGAATTAACCGGACAGTTATCGTGCTGCCTGATCCTCAGTTCAGCGTGCCAGCCCGAGATCCAACAGGACATTTTTCAAGTAAGCGTAGTCGCTCTCCAGATCTTTGGCGAGTTGTGCACTGCCAGCGAAGTTATCGCTCCAGTAGTTTTTTTCCAGATCATCTTTCCATTCCGGTGCCTGCGCCATTTTGCGCAGCGCTTCTTCCCAGAAGGCAATCTGTGCCGGCGTGAGTCCCTTGGGCGCAAAAATCGCCCGCCAGTTGCCATAGACAAAATCTGCTCCCTGCTCCTTCCAGGTCGGCGCAGTCGCCAGTGGACCGGGGAGCCGTGAGGGTGCAGCCACGCCGATGACCCGCACGGTGCCGTTGTTGACGTGGGCGACGGCATTGACTGCGCCCGCGACGGCCACATCAATATGGCCGCCCAGCATCGCGGTGATGGCTTCCGCAGAGCCCTTGAACACCACAGGTTTCAGGTCGCGGGCATTGCCGCCAAGCGACTTGATCAGCAAGCCCGAGGCAACGTGGCGGCTGCTGCCGAACGCGTTGGCAAAACCCACGACGACCGAGCGTGGGTCTTTTTTCAGTCGTTCGGCGAGATCGCGTCCGGTTTTGATGGGCGATTCGGTCCTGACCATGAACACCGCGTAATCCTCGTACAGAGAAACCACGGGTGTGAAATCGCGATGACCGAGCGGGCTGGAACCCAGGATGTTGTTCGACAGCAGCCCACTGCTCGCGATGTACAGCGCGTGGGCATCCCCCGGCTTCTGGCTGACATAGGTGTAAGCAATACTGCCGCCGCCGCCCGGCTTGTTGATCACCACCAGCGGCACCGGCGCGAGTTTGTTTGCGGTAAAGACGCGCTCCATGATCCGCGCCGTCTTGTCGTTACTGCCGCCTGGCGCTGAGCCGGCGACAACTTCCACATTCTTCTGCGGTGACCACGCCTGGGCTGAAGCTGTGACTGTTGCGCCCGTAAGGGCAATTGCAATGGCGCACAGCGTCAGCTTTATCATCGATTTCTCCCCCAAGCGTTATGTGCAGATGGCTATCAGTTACATTTTTAAATGCGTTTTTAAATGCGATTATCAATGGTATTGGCTGTCCGGTTTATCCTTTTGGGATATGCGATCGAGTACTCCATCAAACCTCCCGCTTGACGTCTGAATTGCATCAACGCATTTCCAGCGCCCCATAGGATGTATATAAGGATCTGTTTTTATTGATAATATTAAAATATTCTCCGCTGGCGGCTGGCATAAACAAACCGGGCAGAACCCAAGCTCTCCCCGTCTTTTCCATCCGTCGGCGAATTTTTTGCGTCAAGCGGTCTTCAGATACCCGCATTTCCGGCTACACCAAAACAAAAAGCCGGGGATCACCCCGGCTTTCGTTGATGCGAACCTGCTTAGAATCCGTATTTCAGGCTCAGTCCTACATTCTTGCCTCTGGGCCGGCTGACGCCGGCATCTGACAGCTTGCCGAAATCTTCGTACTCGAGACGCACGCCGAGGTTCTTGTTCAGGCTGTAGACCACGCCTATGCCGAGCAGCAATCCCGTATTGTCGCCTGTGCCCGCAGCATCAGGGCGGTTTTCTGAGGCGCCCAATTTACCGAACAGTGCCCAGCGTTCTTGCAGCTGGATTGTGTGTACTGCGGCCAGAGTATAGGTCTCAATATCCGCACCACGAAACTTGCCGAGGTCGTTATAGCCCAGTTCGATTGCCCAGGTCGGATTGAATTGATAACCGCCATACAGTTTGTAGGAAGTGTCCCGGCTGTCTGTTTTTGCTTCGCCAACGCCAGCACCCAGATACAGTTGCCCGGATGCGGGGAACAATTGCGCGGACGCGGGGAATGCTGCGAAAGCGGCGGCTACGGCTGCTGCCATGAAAATCTTTTTCATGTTTGTAATACTCCAAAAAATAAATGGTTATGTCGATTGCGGAGTATGGAGAAGGTTCTTCGGCTGGTATGTACGTTGTCACACACAAGCTGAGGATCAATCTGGGTAATCTGGTGAAGTGATCTCGCTGATTCATTTACCCGACCAGGATTGATGAAATAGGATTGATGAAATAGGATTGATGAAATACAAGGACTATTACGGCATTCTCGGTGTTGACCGGAGCGCCACGACCGAAGCCGTCAAGAAGGCTTATCGCAAACTCGCCCACAAATATCACCCGGATGTTTCCAAAGATCCCGAGGGCGAGGAAAAATTCAAAACCGTCGCCGAGGCTTATGAGACGCTGAAAAATCCGGAGAAACGCGCCGCCTATGACCAGCTTGGCCGACATGCGCCGGGCGAGAATTTCCGGCCACCGCCGGACTGGGGCCAGCAGCATGGGGATCCGCAGTTTTCATTTGATGATGCCGATCTGGCCGATCTTTTTGCCGGCATGGCCGCTGGCCGGCATCCCGGTGGCGGACATATCCGCATGTCCGGTCAGGATTACGATGTCTCCACCCGGATTTCCCTCGCGGATGCATTTCACGGCACCGAAGTCGAACTGAGCCTGACGGTGCCAGAGCCTGATGCGCAGGGCCGCCTGCATCGTGTGCCCCGCACCCTCAAAGTACGTATTCCCAAAGGCGCGACCGATGGCCAGCGCATGCGCTTGGCCGGCCGTGGTGGCAAAGGCCTTAACGGCGGGCGCGACGGCGACCTGTATCTCAACATCACCTTGCATTCCCATCCGCTGTTTCGCATCAGCGGACACGATCTGTATTTCGATCTGCCGCTGGCGCCGTGGGAGGCCGTACTGGGCGCAAGCCTCGAAGTGCCGACACTGGCTGGAGCGGTTCGCCTGAAAGTGCCGCCGAATACCCAAGCCGGACAGCAACTGCGGCTGTCCGGGCGCGGCTTGCCCAAACCGCAAGGTAAGGCGGCAGGCGACCTTTTCGCCATTGTGCAGATTGTGCTGCCCGTTGCGGCCAGTGATATTGAGCGCGGTTTGTTTGAACAGCTCGCGACAGGATCGACGTTTAATCCGCGTGAGCGCCTGCAACAGGAGATCAACAATGACTCATGAATCCGCTGAACCTGAATGGCTGACTGACGACCATGCGCTCTCCGTGAAGGAATTGGCGGAGATGTCCGGCCTGTCGGAGGTTGAGCTGCTCGAACTCGTTGACTACGGCGCCGTTACGCCCATTGATCCGGAAGCGTCACCGTGGATGTTCACCGGCCGCTGCCTGCTGACCGTGCGTACGGCCTGCAGGTTGCGCATCAGCTTCGATCTGGAGCCGCACGGTGTGGCGCTGATCGTATCGCTGCTGGAGCGGATACACGGACTGGAATCGCAACTGGGCAATTTGCGGGCGCAGTTGCCGCGGCGGCCCTGAAGTTGGATGCGGGTTTCGAGCGGACCGATCCGGCGGCAGGACCAGTGGTGACGATTACTGTATATAATTACAGTATTATGATGCCGCCGCAAAACCCTTCCGAGACCCGCCGATGATTCCCGCCCGATCGCAGCACCCGCCCATGGGCATTCCTTTGGCTGTCGTCACGCAGACCGGCAGGTTGTTGCTGCCCGTGGGCGCCGGCAAAGCCGCGGCCGGATTTCCCTCGCCGGCCACCGACCATATCGACCAGTGTCTGGATCTGACCGAGTACCTGGTGCTGCATCCGGAAGCGACTTTTTTTCTGCGCGTCAAAGGCGATTCCATGACCGGCGCCGGCATTCATCATGGCGACTTGTTGATCGTCGACCGTTCGCTCGAACCCGCGTCTGGCCGCGTGGTGGTGGCTGCGCTGAACGGAGAGCTGACAGTGAAGCGCCTGCAGCGCAGCCGGGGCCGGATCACGTTGCAGGCCGAAAATCCCGCCTACCCGGACATTGCCGTCGAAGACACCCACGAATTGCAGATCTGGGGCGTGGTGGCCCATGTCGTGCATACGCCATGAGCCGGGTCATCGCGCTGGTCGATGGCAACAATTTCTATGTGTCCTGCGAGCGGGTATTCAACCCGGGGCTGGAACGGCGCCCCGTTGTCGTGCTCTCCAACAACGACGGCTGCGTGGTGTCGCGCAGTGACGAAGCCAAAGCGCTGGGCATCCGCATGGGTGTGCCTTTTTTCGAAGTCAGGCAGATGACCAAAAGTCATGGTTTGGTATCGCTCAGTTCCAATTACGCGCTTTATGGCGACATGAGTGCGCGGATGATGCGGCTGCTCGGTGAATTTGCGCCCCAACAGGAAATTTATTCCATCGACGAATGTTTTCTCGATTTAACCGGCATGCAGGGCGATGCCGTGGCCTGCGGTCATGACATCCGCCGACGCATCCGCCAATACCTGGGCATCACCACCTGCACCGGCATCGGCAGTTCCAAGACACTGGCCAAGCTCGCCAACCATATCGCCAAGACCCGTAAACAATGCGATGGTGTATTCGATTGGGCGGGCCTGCCCGCTTCCGGGCAAGCCGCGCTGATGGCCAGTCTGCAGGTAGGCAAAGTGTGGGGTGTGGGGCGCAAGCTGCAGCTGCAATTGCAGAGCATGAGGATCAGCACGGTGCTTGATCTGCAGCGCGCCAATACTGCGCAGATCCGCAAACGGTTCAGCGTAGTCATGCAGCGTACCGTCGCTGAACTCAACGGCGAGTCCTGCCTGGAACTGGAGGACATCACGGCGCCAAGAGCTCAAATCCAAGCCTCACGAAGTTTCGGCCGCCCGGTGACGGCGCTCAGTGAACTTCGCGAGGCCGTACTGAGTTATGTCAGCCGCGCCGCAGAACGGTTACGCGAACAAGGCTCCGCCTGTGCCCAGGTTTCCGTATACATCCATACCGGAAAATATTGCACGGGAATATCCCGTTACAGCCCCGCCATTCTGATCCCGCTCACATACCCCACGGCCGACACCCGGCGACTGGGCGCCGCTGCCCTGCACGGTCTGGAGCGGATTTACCGGACAGGTTACCGCTACAAAAAAGCCGGCGTCATGCTGATGGGACTGCAGCCTGCGGCCGAAACCCAAGCTGACCTGTTTGCCGGCAGCGAAAAACCGCGCGCCGCGCGCCTGATGACGACCATGGATGCCATCAACAAAACCTACGGCATGAACACCGCGACGTTTGCCGGCGCCGGGATCAAGCAGCCCTGGCGCATGCAATCCATGCGCAGGTCACAGCGCCATACCACGTCATGGCATGAACTCGCAGTGGCGACCGCCTGACCTGAATGGTTCAATATAACTATATGATTTTATTTATATATTTTGTATTACGCCAAGGGGTGACCAAAAAATAAGGACGCCGTGGCGTCCTCATGGGTGTGGAATCGCGCAGTTTACGGCTGTGGCGTCTCGCCCTGTGGCTGCTCCGTAGCCGGCGCTTGAGCATCATCACCGCCCGGCGGTCCATTCTCAGCTTCCTTGCGCCGCTTCTTTTCTTCTTTTTTCTGTTTCTTTGCCAGTTCGCGTTGCCGTTTTGCAAACCCGTAGTTCGGTTGTGCCATGGACGTTTCTCCTTAAATGAAAATAAAACGGCGGCAGCGCATCAGCGCTGTCGCCGTTGTTGCAGCCGAACGTGCGGACAGGCGGCTTATAACGCCTTCTCCAGACCTTGCCGCTGCTTGGTCATTTCCGCGGGCAGACGCGATTTGAGTTGCTCAAACAACTCGTCGTGGCCCTTCAGTTCAGCGCGCCAGGCGTCGTGGTCGACATGGGTCAGCGTGTCGAAGTTTTCGCGGTTGAAGCCGGTCATGCCCTGCCATTCCATGTCTTCGTAACGCGGCATGTTGCCGATCGGGGTTTCAGTGGCGCCTGATTTGCCTTCGCAGCGCTCGACCACCCATTTCAGCACGCGCATGTTGTCACCGAAGCCGGGCCACATGAATTTGCCCTTGGCGTCGCGACGGAACCAGTTGACGGCAAAAATCTTCGGCGGCACTTTGACTTTGGCGCCGACGCTGAGCCAATGCTTGAAGTAGTCGCCGAAGTGGTAGCCGCAGAACGGCAGCATTGCAAACGGATCGCGGCGCACCACACCGACCTTGCCGACGATGGCCGCAGTGGTTTCGGAAGCCATGGTCGCAGCGAGGTACACGCCGTGATTCCAGTCCTTGGCTTCGGTGACCAGCGGCACGATGGTGGTGCGGCGGCCGCCGAACAGGAAGGCGCTGATCGGCACACCGGCGGGGTTTTCCCAGTCCGGGTCCATCGACGGGATCTGCGAAGCCAGCACCGTGAAACGCGAATTGGGATGGGCTGCCAGACGGCCGCTGTCCGGCGTCCAGGACTTGCCGGTCCAGTCGGTCAGGTGTTTCGGCGCTTCCTTGCTCAGGCCTTCCCACCACACGTCGCCGTCATCGGTCATCGCGACATTGGTGAAAATGGTGTTTTTCTTCAGCGCGGCCAGGCAATTCGCATTGGTTTCTTCAGAAGTACCGGGGGCAACACCAAAGGCACCGTACTCCGGATTGATCGCATACAGGCGGCCGTCCGGGCCGGGTTTGATCCAAGCGATGTCCTCGCCGATGGTCGTGACTTTCCAGCCTTCGAGTACTTTCGGCGGAATCAGCATCGCCAGATTGGTTTTACCGCAGGCGCTGGGGAATGCCGCCGCGATGTAATGCTTTTTGCCGCCGGGGGGCTCAATGCCGAGGATCAGCATGTGTTCGGCCAGCCAGCCCTGCTCTTTCGCCATGATCGAGGCGATGCGCAGCGCGAAACATTTTTTGCCGAGCAGCGCATTGCCGCCGTAGCCGCTGCCGAAAGACCAGATCAGTTTTTCTTCCGGAAAATGGGTGATGAACTTGTGTTCCTTGTTGCTCGGCCAGGGAATGTCGTTCTGCCCTGCCGCAAGCGGCATGCCCACTGAATGCAGGCAGGGTACGAACTCGCCCTTGTCGCCGAGGATGTCCAGCACTTTGCGACCGATGCGGGTCATGATGCGCATGCTGACCACCACGTACGGCGAATCGGTCAGCTCGACGCCGATGTGCGCGATGTGCGAGCCCAGCGGACCCATGCTGAACGGGATCACGTACATGGTGCGACCACGCATGCAGCCGTCGTACAGCTTGCGCATGGTCGCCTTCATTTCTTCAGGCGGCAACCAGTTGTTGTTGGGGCCGGCGTCGTCCTTGTTTTTGCTGCAGACGAAGGTGCGGTCTTCCATCCGCGCCACATCATCGGGATCCGAGCGGGCGAGGAAACAGCCCGGGCGTTTTTCCTGGTTCAGGCGGATCAGCGTGCCGGCAGCGACCATTTCATTGCACAGCCGGTCGTATTCTTCCTGCGAGCCGTCGCACCAGACGATGCGCTCGGGCTTGGTCAGCTGCGCTGTTTCGGCGACCCAGGCCAGCAATTTTGCATGGGTGACATAGGAGGGACTATCCATCGCAGGCGTGACTTGCGCCTTGATCGCTGGCTGGTTCATCTGAGACTCCTCTTGCGGAACACATTGATTTTTATGAAAAAACAAAGGCAAAGCGAAATGAATGGATTCCGCTCTGCCGGATGGAAATGATTTTACCCCAAATCGTCAAAAACCGGTTCAGACGGGAGCGCGGCGGCGGTGTCCGAAGAACAGGATGGCAATGCCGGTGGCGACCAGGAAAGGAATGGCGCCGTAGTTCATCACCTCCCAGCCCCGCGCCGAAAACAGCCAGCCGGACGAGGCCGAGCTGACGGCCATGGTGATGAAAATCGCCATGTCGTTGGCGCCCTGCACCTTGGCTTTTTCGGCCGGGGTGTGGGTTTCTGTGAGCAGCGTGGTGCCGCCCAGATACATGAAATTCCAGCCGACACCGATCAGCACCAGCGCCACCCAGAAATGCATGACCTCGACGCCGGACAGTGCGATGGCCACACAGGCCAGGCTCAGCAGCACGCCGGTGAACAGGACGTTGTGTACGCCGAAGCGTTTGATCAGCGAGCCGGTGACGAATGACGGCGCAAACATGGCAATGACATGCCACTGGATGACGAATACGGCATCGCTGAACGGATGCGCGCAGGATCTCATCGCCAGCGGTGTTGCCGTCATCAGCAGATTCATGATGCCGTAACCGACCATCCCTGACATCACTGCGACCAGGAAAGCAGGCTGGCGGGCGATTTCCCGCAACGGTCGGCCCTGATCCTTCTGCTCGGCCGCAGTCAGTCGCGGAATACTCATCAGGCGTTGCAGTACCAGTGCCACTACGCAAAAGCCGATCAGTGCGAGGTAACTGCCGAGGAATTCCGCGGGCAGCAGATCCTTGGTCCATTTGCTGGTTTGCGGCCCCAGCACGCCGCCGACCAGGCCGCCGGCCATCACCAGAGAAATAGCCTTGCTCTTGAAGTCAGGACTGGCAACGTCAGCGGCAGCAAAGCGGTAATACTGGCCCGACGCGTTGTAGATGCCCATCACCAGCGTGCCTGCGCACAGCGTCCAGAAGCTGTGGCTGTAAACTGCAAAACCGCAGATCAGCGCGCCGAGGATGCCGATCAGCGTGCCGATGGTAAAACCGTTGATGCGCCCCACCCTGCGCATCAACTGCGACACCGGCAGTGTGGTCAGCGCCGCACCGATCACGTAAAAAGTGACGGGGAGTGTCGCCAGCGATTTGTCCGTGGCGAGCGCATATCCGGCGAGCCCGTTGATCGCGATCAGGATGGTGTTGTTGGTGAACAGCAACGCCTGTGCCGCGCAGAGCAGCGCGACATTTTTCTTTTCGGCTGTCAATTTAGAAAACCCGCGATTTGCCGGTACGTCAGCGCTTCTGGAACTGGGTTTTGCCGAACATGACTTCACGCGCCTTGTCATCGACCGGGTTGCTGCTCGATTCGTTCGACAACACCTGCAGCGCACGCACGACCGCTGGACGCGCATTGATGGTGTCGAACCAGCTTTGCACATGGGGATATTGCTTGAAGTCTATGCCGCGGCTTTCCGCATTGCGCATCCAAGGGAAAATCGCCATGTCGGCAATGGTGTATCCGCTGCCGGCGACAAATCTGGTCTGTGCCAGTTGTTTGTCGAGCACATGGGTCAGGCGGTTGGCTTCGTTGGTGTAACGCTCGACTGCATATTCGATTTTGTCCTTGGCGTAACGGCGGAAATGGTTGGCCTGGCCGAACATCGGGCCAACGCCGCCCATCTGCCACATCAGCCATTGCACGCAGGTCCAGCGCTGGGCAAGGTCGGCAGGCAGGAACTTTCCCGTCTTGGATGCCAAGTAGAGCAGGATCGCGCCAGATTCCATCAGCGATAACGGTTTGCCGTCGGGGCCGTCAGGGTCGACGATCGCAGGAATGCGGTTGTTAGGGCTGATCTTGAGAAACTCGGGTTTGAACTGGTCGCCGCTGCGGATATTCACGCCGTGCACCCGGTATGGCAATCCGGTTTCCTCGAGCATGATGTGGATCTTGTGGCCGTTGGGGGTTGCCCAGCTATACAACTCAATCATGATGCCTCCGCTTGAGGGTGAATCAGGGAAGCGCGGAGTATAGCGCAGGCCATGCATTGCATTCCCGGCAGGGTTTGCTCCTGTTTTCCTGTTAGTCTGAACATCGGTTCATCATGATTTCATTGCGTAATTTATTCCTTCCGCCAGGCACCCTCCCCGATGCCGGCGCCCTGCTCACTGCCCGTGCGCTGCGCGCCTTCGGCGATGGGTTTGTCAGCCTGCTGCTGCCTTATTACCTGACGCTGCTCGGTTACAGCGCGCTGCAGATCGGTTTTCTGGTGACCGCGACTCTGCTCGGTTCGGGTGTGTTGACGCTGGCCACTGGTTTTATTGCGCACCGCCATTCCACACGTCACCTGTTGCTGGGCGCCAGTCTGCTTATGGTGGCCACCGGTCTTGGCGCCTCAGTGGTGACGGATTTCTGGCCGCTGCTGGTGGTGGCCATGGTGGGTACGCTGAATCCTGCGGCCAGCGATGCGACGCTGTTTTCGCCGCTGGAGCAAACTTTGCTGACGCGTGCGGCTCAGGCGCAATCGCGCACGGCATTGTTCGCGCGCTACAGCCTGATCGGCGCCTTGATCGCGGCGCTGGGGGCGCAGGCTGCGGGCTTGCCGGATTTGTATGCTGGTCATGGCGGTGGCCTGCTGACGGCAATCCAGGCGATGTTTGTGTTGTACGCGCTGCTGGGCGCCATCACTTTTGCGCTCTACCTGCGATTGTCGCCGGCACTGGAATCCGAACACCATGAGCAGCCGGTCCCCCTCGGCAAATCCAAACGCATCGTCTACACGCTGGCGGCTTTGTTCAGCGTCGATTCTTTTGCCGGCGGATTCGCCGTGCAGTCGCTGCTGGCCCTGTGGCTGTTCCAGCGTTTCGACCTGTCGGTGACGGCAGCCGGCCACATATTTTTCTGGACCGGTGTGCTGACTGCGTTTTCGCATCTGGCAGCAGCGCGGGTTGCAGCCCGCTTTGGCTTGATCAATACCATGGTCTTCACCCACCTGCCGGCGAATGTGTTCCTGATCCTGGTGCCGTTCATGCCGACGCTGGAACTGGCCTTGCTGTTCTTGTTTTTGCGCAGCGCGTTGTCATCGATGGACGTGCCGGCGCGCACCTCCTACGTCATGGCCGTGGTTTCGCCCGGCGAACGTCCGGCAGCCGCCAGCGTGACGGCGGTACCGCGCAGTCTGGCCAGTGCTTTGAGCCCGTCACTGGCCGGCGCGTTGCTGACGATGAGTGCCTTCGGCTGGCCGCTGGTGATCTGTGGTGTGCTGAAAATCGTTTACGACCTGACACTGCTGAAAATGTTCAGCGCGGTGAAGCCACCGGAGGAGTCGGAGCGCTGATTGCGGATTCCGGCGGATTGCCGACGAGCCGGCGCAGCGCGGCCGCATCCTGGCAATCCGGCATGAACCCGCGTACCTGCAGGTTTTGTCGTGTCGAAGCGTCGCGCCAGCCCGTCAGTGCAGTACTCAGCCGCTGCAGTGGTGCTGCAGACAGGCGCGCAGGGGCAAACAATCCGTACCAGCCACCGGGTTCCGCCACCGCGATACCGGATTCTCGCAGGGTCGGTACCGCAGGCAGCATTGGGAGCCGCGTTGCCGTTGCAGAGGCCAGAATGCGGATGCGCGGGTCCGTGACAAAAGGCATCACGGTCGGCAACGGCACCAGGGATGCGACCACCTGTGCCGAAATGATTCCACGCAATGCGCCATTGCCGCCGTTGAACGCGACTGGTGCAATGCCCTTTGGCCACTGCGCATGCAGCAGGCCGGCGATGGCATGGCCGACGCTGCGCTCGCCGGGGGTGCCGACAGCCGTCGGTACGCGGCCGCTTCGTGCCTTGTGCAGCAAATCGGCAATACTCGCCGTGCCGCCTTCCCCCTCACTGCCTCCACCATTGACTACAAGCACCACCGGCGCCCGCGCCAGCAATGCCACGGGTTGCAAGGTACGCAGCAACTGCAACACGCGTTCGCCGCCAAGTCCGGAACCGGCCAGCAGCAGGATACGCGCCGTCACCGGCGCCTTAGTAAGGTCATCCGCGGCATCATCGCCGCCACCGCGCGGATTGCGCTCCAGGTCCATGGTTTCATCAAGGCCGTGCGCCAGCGTCTGCTGCAACTGCCGTGCCACAATGTCAACCGCTGATGGTGTGGCGTAAGTTTGCATGGCGCGCGATGCACGGCTGGCCGGGTTGATGCCTGCGATGTCCTGTGCGCCAGTCGCGGGATAGGGATTGATCAGCAGCCACTGTGCGGGCGGTGGTGCGGCACCTGCGCTGCCGACCATGCACAGCAGCAGCCATGCCGGATGCAAGCGGCGTATAGTTCTGCAGTGTTTCACAGAGTTGATGCGCTTGCGCGGAGCGCGGCAAACCGTTTCGTCATGTTGCAGTACTATCCGCGGCGTCGGCTGTTTCAAGCGGGCCCCAGCGCAGCCATACGCGCAGACGGCGAAAATCTTCGGCGTCGATACTGTCGTTGGTGATGACCACATGTAGCGGCAGACGGTGGTCAGCCAGGCGGATATTGAGCACCGTGCAGGCGACGCCAACGATGCTGCTGCCGAGCACGCGCCCGGCGCGCCATGTACCGTCCTGCATCAGTACCCGCAATTGTTCACGGTCAGTAAAATGCAGCGCGGTCACTGCGCCGCGACCGCGACGCCAGGCATGAAGACGGATGGTGTATGCCGCACTGAGCAGCAGCAATACTGCCGCGCCGGCCTGCAGCCACAGCGCTACCGGCAGTGTTGCCAGCACCAGCAGGACAGCGAAGTGTGCGCAGCCGAGGATCCATGCAAGCTGACGTGCCGGCCGAAGCGCTATGATTTGCAAATGGGCGGAATTCATTGCCACTCATTGCAGCCGAATCACCGGGCGAAAGCAAACTCTCTGAAAAATATTTATAAGCTATTGTTTTTAATTAATAATTTTACGCGCTACAGCAGTGGCGTTATGATCCAGCATCCGTTGATTTTTTCTGGATTGTTTGCTGATTACTGTGACTGCTTCCCTGCCCCCCCTCCTGCTCCCCCATTACTCGCTGTTGCGTTTTTCCGGCGCCGACGCGCAGGCATTTCTGCAAGGCCAGTTGACTTGCGATGTCACCGCGCTGCAACCGGGCAGCAGCACCTATGGCGGTTATTGCACGCCCAAGGGCCGGCTGCTGGCGACATTCCTGCTGTGGCTGTCCGCAGACGGTTACACCATGCTGCTGCCGTCCGCGCTGACGGAAGCCACCCGTAAACGTCTGATGATGTACGTGCTGCGCTCCAAAGTGAAGATTGAAGACCTTACACCGGACCTGGCCGGCGTCGGCGTTTTCGGTGCAGATTCCGCGCAGCAGATTGCAACCTTGGGTGGCGAAATGCCGGAGCACCAGCATGACGTGGCGCTACGCGATGTTGTCACCGTGATTCATTTGTCGAAACAGCGCTATCTCGCAGTCCTGCCGCGGGCGCAGGCCAGCATGGCCGATGGCAGCGACGCCTGGACCGGACTCGATATCGCGGCGGGAATCCCATTTATTCTGCCGGCGACGCAGGAAGAATTTGTGCCGCAGATGGTCAACCTCGATCGGATCGGCGGCCTGAGTTACAGCAAGGGTTGTTATCCCGGCCAGGAAATCGTTGCCCGCACCCATTATCTCGGCAAGCTCAAACAACGCATGTACCGCGCCAGCGTGGCCGCTCCGGCAGCACCCGGCGACAAACTGTACTGTGCCGAACTCGGTGATCAGTCCGGCGGCATGATCGTCAGCAGCGCGCAGATCGCTGATGGCTGGTTTACGGTGCTGGCTGTGTTGCAGACGGCGCATGCGCAATCCGCGCCCTGGTATCTGGGTTCTGTGCAGGGACCCGTGCTGGAATTGAATTCCCTGCCCTATCAAACGAGCTGAACAATGACCTGGTCGTATTACATCTATTACCGCGTCGATGCCGCACAGGCCGGCGCCTGTGCCGACGCGGTGCAAAAATTGCTGATGTCCATGCATGAACGCACGGGTATCGCGGGGCGTGTGCTGAAAAAGCGCAATGAACCGCTGCTGTGGATGGAGATTTACGAGCCGGTGGCCGACGAGGCAAAGTTCGAATGGGAACTTGCCGAAGCCGTGGCGGCGTCCGACATCACTGCCCTGCTGCAGGACGGCAGCACAAGGCACAGCGAATGCTTCGCGGAGTAGGGCCTGTTAACAATCATTTCATGAGATGCGTTGAGTCCAAAATCGTCAGTGGCAAGGCGCGTGCCGCGGCCCATATCGAGAATATGGGCGACTCATTTGCCAAATGCGGCAACGCCGCCAGTGGCGATTTTGGACTCAACCCGAAGGGACGGGACGATTTGGCCCCAGTGCGTTGTCGCGCCTTCGCTTGTTTGCCGACGGGCAAACCGCGCTCGACGCTCCTAGCCCTGAGGCCAAATCGTCGCCGTCGCACTCATGAAATGATTGTTAACAGGCCCTAGCGATGTGCCTGATCCTGTTCGGCTTTCGCGCGCATCGCCATTTCCCGCTGGTGGTTGCCGCCAACCGCGACGAGCATTACAGCCGCCCGGCCGCACCCGCAGGATTCTGGGCCGATTACCCGGACATTTATGCCGGTCGCGACCTGGAAAAGGGCGGCACCTGGATGGGCATCAACACCAATGGCCGGTTTGCCGCGATCACCAATTACCGCGAAGGCCTCCCTGGCCCCGTGGCACTGCGCTCGCGTGGTGAACTGGTCAGCGGTTTTTTGACCGGTGAGAATGCGGCAGCGGATTTTTTCAGCACTGCGGCGCAATCCGCGAATGACTACAACCCGTTCAGCATGATTGCCGGCGACCTCGACGCCCTGTTTTTTTATTCCAACCGCGGCAACGGCGTCGCGCCGGTCACGCCGGGCATGCATGGCCTGAGCAATCATCTGCTCGATACGCCGTGGCCGAAAGTGTTGGCCGGCACCGCGGTGGTGGCGGCAACGCGTGATCTTGATGATCCGGATGTGATCAGTGCCATGCTGTTTACGCAATTGGTCGAACGTACCAGCGCGCCGGATTCGGAGTTGCCCGATAGCGGCATCAGCCGGCAGCGTGAGCGCGAATTGTCACCGCCGTTCATCAACGGTGAACATTACGGCACACGCACTGCAACCGTGCTGCTGGTGCATGCCTCCGGCGACGTGTTTATTCACGAAAAACGCTTTGGTCCCCACGGCGCGCCGCTGGGGGCCACCGCCCGCGCGTTCCGGCTGGAACGCGCGCGTACCATCACCAGCTGAAGGACATCGCCCGGTGCAGGATGCCGGCTTCAGTGAATACTTCGCCGTGCGCTGTGAATCCGTGCCTGGCGTAGAACCCCAGAGCGTGGGTCTGGGCATGCAGGCGTACCGAGTTGCAGCCCTGCTCCCGGGCGCGGGCAATCAGCCATTCGAGGATCGCACTGCCAACCCCCCGGTGGCGCCATTCTCGGACCACGGCAATGCGGCCGATATGACCGTCGGGCAGCAGGCGCCCGGTGCCGATCGGGCATCCGTCCTCATCCAGCGCCAGCGCGTGCACGGATGTGGGATCGGCCTCATCCCATTCCAGTTCCTCGGGAACCTGCTGCTCGATGATGAACACCCAGCGGCGCAAGTCCTGCAGCGGGATAAGGTCCTCGTGCCAGGAAGCTGCGCGGACGGTGAATTTTCGGGGAGGATGCATACACTGATTATAGTCAGTGAGGTCTTCCCGGCAAAAACCACAGAAAAACCGGACGCCGGACGGCGCCAGGTTAATCAGATCGTCAGGCCGCCGCTGACTTCGATGACGGCGCCATTGATGTAGCTGGCTTCGTCGGAGGCGAGAAAGGCAAACGTGTTGGCAATTTCTTCCGGTTTGCCGAGACGGCCCATCGGCACACGGTCTTCCAGCGCATGGATGACTTTTTCGGGAATTGAGCCGAGGATGCTGGTGGCAATGAAGCCCGGACACACTGCATTGACACGAATTCCTTTGCGGCCCAGTTCACGCGCCCAGGTCTTGGCCATGCCGATAACTCCGAACTTGCTGGCGGCGTAGTTGGTCTGGCCGAAGTTGCCGTGGAGACCGACGATCGAAGACGCATTGAGGATCACGCCGGATTGTTGCTCGAGCATCTTGTTCACCACCGCCTTGGTACAGTTGTAGACGCCCTTCAAATTGATGTCGATGACATTGTCGAACTGGTCTTCAGTCATGTTCTTCAATTGTGCGTCGGCAACGATGCCGGCGTTGTTGACCAGGCAGTCCACCCGGTCCCACTTGTCCACGGTGGTCTTGACCATGGCTTCGAGTGATTTCATGTCGCGGACATCGGCGATCTGGCCGATGGCGTCACTGCCCGCTGCTTTGCATAACTGTATGGTTTCGTCGATCCAGTCCTGCTTGATGTCGCAGACCATGACTTTGGCGCCTTCGCGCGCAAATTTGACTGCCGTGGCTTGCCCGATTCCCCTGCCGGCGCCGGTGATGATGGCTACCTTGTCTTTGAGTCGCATGTAGTACCTTTGATTACCTTTTGTATTTACCGCCGCATCGGCGGTTGCGGCGCACAATTTAGCCCATTCTGGCGCAATGCACAACGATAGCGCACAAAAGTGTTAAGTAATTGATTTAAATAAAATATTTTTCATTTAAATAGGGCGGGAGAGGCATCGAACAAGCTCGTGATGCGCCGCATGCAATACGACAGAATTGCCTAAGCAATTGTTTATGCTGATATTTCTACCGGTGTTCCGGCGGGCACGCGATCAAACAGATCCAGGACGTCGTGGTTGCGCATGCGGATACAACCGATTGACCCCGGCACGCCCATGGGTGCGGCGTCCGGACTGCCGTGGATATAGATATAGCGGCGCATGGTGTCGATGTTACCCAGCCGGTTATGGCCGACTTCGCAGCCGGACAGCCAGAGGATCCGCGTCAGCATCCAGTCGCGCCCTGGAAACGCTTCGCCCAGTGCCGGCGTATAGATCTCCCCCGTCGGGCGGCGGCCGACAAACACGGTGTTTTCCGGCTGCCCGGCACCGATTTTGGCGCGGACAATATGGCGGCCCAGCGGTGTGCAGAAACTGCCTTTAACCTGACCTGTGCCTTTGATCGCGCTGGAAATCGCGTAACTTTGCAGCAAGCCGCCCTGATCATCGTAGAGATCAAGGATTTGCGATTTGATGCTGATGGTGATTTTCATTTGCTGCGCCGCCGCGAAAAAAAAGCCTGCAACAAAGCCACCGACTGATCGGCCAGCATACCGCCATTGACCTCAGCGTGATGATTCAGCTGTGACTGTGCGAACAAATCAATTGCACTGCCGCAGGCCCCTGTTTTGGGATCGCGCGCGCCAAAGACCACTTTCCGGATGCGCGCATGCATGATCGCGCCGGAACACATTACGCAGGGCTCCAGCGTTACATACAGATCGCAATCAGCAAGACGGTAATTGCCCAGCGTTTTTCCGGCATCACGCAGGGCCATGATTTCGGCATGTGCGGTCGGATCGGTGCCGGCAATGGGCTGGTTATAACCGCGACCGACGATGACGCCGTCTTTGACCACCACCGCACCCACCGGCACTTCACCTGCGGCTGCCGCCTGTGCTGCCAGCTTGAGTGCCTCCTGCATGTAAGCGGCATCGCTCATGCGCGGTCAGTTGGCGCTTAACAAGCGCTCGTAGAGTTCCACTTTGAAACCAACCAGCCGCTGCTTGCCGAGGTCCAGCACCGGCCGCTTGATCATCGACGGCTGTGCCAGCATCAGCGCCACGGCTTTACGTGCATCGATGTTCTGCTGGTCGGCTGCCGGCAGTTTGCGGAAGGTAGTGCCGGCACGGTTGAGCAGAATTTCCCAGCCCAGTTCCTTGCACCAGTGCTGCAGGCGCGCGGTGTCGATGCCTGCGGTTTTGTAATCGTGAAAGACGTATTCGATTTTCTTGGCATCCAGCCATCCGCGGGCTTTTTTGACCGTGTCGCAATTGCGAATGCCGTACAGGGTGATGGTCATGGCAGAGCTCCCTGCGCCTCCCCCTTTTGTGTAGCCGGACACATAACGACACTTTACTGCATCCGGCTTGCTGCTCCAATACCAACGCTGGCGATGTCAGATCGACTTGGTGATTTAAGGTTGCGGCAACAGCCGCAGATATTCCTGTTTGACATTTAAATAACATTCACAAGCCCGTTTTTCGAGGTTGTGTCGGTCCAATACGGTAATGCGCCCACGAACATAATCAATCAGAGCTTCTTTTTGGAGCCTGCCGGCCGCCTGGGTGATGCTCTCCCGGCGTACGCCCAGCAAGTGGGCTATCAATTCCTGGGTGATGATCAGATTGTTTTTATGCAGGCGATCCAGACTCATCAATAACCAGCGGCAAAGTTTCTGTTCCAGTGAGTGGTGCTGATTGCAGACAGCGGTTTGCGATGTCTGGGCGAGCAGCGCCTTTGTGTAAAGCAGCGACAGTTCCTGCAGTTTGCCGCCGGTCGAGAACTCCTTTTTCATGACTTTCCGGCTGAGCCGATAGGCCTGCCCCGCGCTTTGCACTACCGTGCTGCCTGGCATGCTTTCGCCGCCCATGAAAATGGAAATTCCCACCATGCCTTCATTGCCAACCAGGGCAATTTCACTTGAAGAGCCATCCTCAAGGTCATAAATCAGCGAAATAATGCCGGTAATCGGAAAATGCAGATAGTTCACATGATCTCCGGATTCGTGCAGCTTCCAACCCAGAGGCAACTCCACCAACTCCAGATCAGGCAGGAGCCGTTCGTAATCTGTTGCGGGTAGCACGCCGAGTATCTGGTTATGTTTGGGTTCCGTAGGCAATGTTTGGGGAACTTCCGACAACGCATTTTTGTTTTCAGGCATGGTCAATTATCCGGTTGGGAATGAAATTAATTCGTTCAGTCAGCCGCTGGCGTTCTTCAGCTGACACTTGCATTATGAGCATGACGAATAGCGAGTACGTTCATGAACAAAAACCGTTTTTTATAGAATATTTAATACAGTCTCTCCGTACGTTACCCCACATAAGTGGATCCCGATTGATCCCGCGGTCTACTGGTTTCGCCGGCGTTCAATGGAGTTTGTACTGATGACGCAATCAAGCGGGCGTGGCAAATCGGTGAATAAGGCATCGAACACGTTTTCGGTTATGCGGCAGAAGGCATCAATGCGCCTGTTCTGCTTGCCTCAGGTCAACCGGCTCCGCGCGCTGCGCTGAATGAAGAGCGGCAGGGCTGAGAGCTTTTCAAGCATTACTATTTTCACCAATCTGATGATAAGCCGATAGAATTTTCGGGGTACCCGGATTTCCGGCCTGATCACAAGGCAGAGTCTTGAAATACTTTCCGGGTACCTCGCCATTTGATCGCGCTGCGTCATCCGATCTGAAAATTATGTACGGAATCAAACAGACGGATCGGATTTTTCATATAAAAATCAACCACAAAGCTTTATAGCTTCTTGGCGTTACTCTGTATAAAACGCATCGCAGTCGTAGGCGCCTGCATGCCTTTATCGCATTGCAGTCCTTTAAATAGGTGTTGGTTATCCGCAGAAACTGGATTTAAAGGCGCGCTTAACAAGACATAGAGCGATTTGTCACTTTGTGGGGGCATCGGCAGTCTACAAGCTGCCCTTCGCGCCTTTTGCCCAGGATTCGTGCCGTCTCTTCGTTGATTCGAGGGCTCCAACCAGAGCGCCGGGAAACTCGGTACGCTTTAAAGAAGAAAGCTCTGAATTTGAACTTCCGCAGTGACAGCATTCGCAACACACTGCGCCACCTAGCGGTGCACTTCCGTGGCATGCGCAGGAAACACCAGAATCCAGCCGAAGAACCTTTGCTGCGAGCGGAGTTGTTCAGTGCCGAGGAGATGGAACAGCATGGCAGCAGCCTGGCAAGCACACACCGCCTGAGTGCCGTACGCCAGTCCGATCAACTGCTTGCGCGATTGGCAGAGAATGAAGACATTCTGCTGCACGCCTGCACCCTGCTCAGAGAAACGATCAAGGAGAGCCGCGGGATTACCCCGGCTGCTGAATGGCTGCTCGACAATTTTTATCTGATTGAAGAGCAAATATACACGGCCAAACGTCACCTGCCGAAACGCTACAGTGGCGAGCTGCCGACCCTTTCGCAGGGTCCTTCAGCCGGCCTTCCTCGCGTATACGACATTGCCCTGGAAACGATTTCACACGGCGACGGTCGGGTGGACGCGGAAAGTTTCAGCCGCTTCGTCGCCGCTTACCAGAAGGTTACAGCGCTTACATTAGGTGAGCTGTGGGCTATTCCCATCATGCTGCGGCTGGCGCTGATCGACAATCTGCGCCGCGTCGGAGCGCGGGTTGCGGCCAGTACCACAGACCGCGGCCAGGCCGAT
This sequence comes from Betaproteobacteria bacterium, assembly GCA_021732605.1. Taxonomy (GTDB): domain Bacteria; phylum Pseudomonadota; class Gammaproteobacteria; order Burkholderiales; family SG8-41. The sequence continues at coordinate 23,032 of JAKFUS010000048.1, forward strand.
GTCCTGGCGGACCAGATGCTGGAGGTTGCCAAGACAGATCCCAAAAACCTGATTCTGGTGGTTGCAGACATGGCGCGGTCGAATCCACCGATGACCGGCTCATTTGTTGCGGAACTGGCGCGACGGCTGCAGGGTCAGAGCGCCGCTCTGGCATTGCCGCTGACCTGGATTGAGCACCGGCTTTCCGAGTCCGGGGTGACGATTGAGGAGTTGGTGCAGTCAGAGACCCAAATGCAGGCCTCCCGCCAGGTCTCGATCAGCAACAGTATCGGCAGCCTGCGGTTTCTGGGTGAAATGAACTGGCGCAAGTTCGTCGAAACGATGAGCGGCGTTGAACAGAAACTGCGGGAGGACCCAGGCGATCATTACGGCAACATGGATTTCGCCACCCGTGACCATTACCGACACGTTGTCGAAAAATTGGCGAAAGCCAGTCGTTTGCCCGAGCTTGAGGTCGCGGAGATGGCCATTCAGATGGCCCAGCAACAATCAGCGACGGTAACACGTGATGCCGATGGCAACGTTGAATACGATCGCAGCTCCCATGTGGGTTATTACCTGATCGATAAGGGCCTGCCGAAGCTCAAGCGAGCGGCAAAAATCCGCGTGACGGGCGCCGATGCGGTGCAGCGTCCGGAAGGCCGGTTTTCTTTGCCGCTTTATCTTGGTGCAATCGGTGTGCTGACGCTGATCCTTGCCGCAGGCTTGCTCGCAATGTCACAAGCCGGAAGGCTGGAGAGCTGGATATTAACTTTGGTGACGATCGCGCTGCTTTTAGGCGTCAGTCATCTTGCAATCGGGCTGGTCAACTGGCTGGCAACCTTGCTGGCGACACCACATATGCTGCCGCGGATGGATTTTTCCGGAGGAATTCCGCACGCCTTCCGCACGTTGGTTGTCATTCCGACCATGCTCACCAGTGCACAAAACGTCGAGGATCTGATTGAGGCGCTTGAAATTCGTTTTCTGGCGAATCGGGACCCCAATCTGCTATTCGGTCTGCTCACTGATTTTAGCGATGCGCATCAGGAAACTCTGCCCGAAGACGATCCCCTGCTGATGCTTGCCGGTAGCCGGATTGATGATTTGAACCGAAAGTACAGGATGGCGGAAGCCGATGTCGGGGGTGATGCTTTTTTCCTGTTTCATCGCCCGCGCCGCTGGAATCCCGGGGAGCAGTTATGGATGGGCTACGAGCGCAAGCGCGGAAAACTGGCGGAATTAAATGCATTGCTGCGCGGAGCAGGATCAGACGGATTCTTGCTGATCGTGGGCGCGACGCAGGCGCTGTCCTCTATTAAGTACGTGATTACACTGGATACTGATACCCAGTTGCCGCGTGATTCAGCACGCCAGTTTGCGGCCACGATGGCGCACCCTTTGAACCGTGCGCAATTTGACGTTGAGCGGCAGCTCGTGACCGGGGGCTATGGCATTCTCCAGCCACGCATGGCGGTGAGCCTTCCGGGCACAAATCGCTCAAGGTATGCGCGACTGTTTGGCAATGAGCCGGGCATTGATCCTTATACCCGCGCCGTCTCCGATGTTTACCAGGATGTGTTTGGAGAGGGTTCGTTCATCGGTAAAGGCATTTATGATGTTGATGCTTTCGAGCAATCGCTGAAGGGTCGCTTTCCCGAAAACCGGATACTGAGCCACGATCTGCTGGAAGGCTGTTATGCCCGAGCCGGCTTGCTGAGCGATGTGCTGCTCTACGAAGAGTATCCCTCCACTTACAGTGCGGATGTAAGCCGCCGTCACCGCTGGATACGCGGCGACTGGCAAATTGCATCCTGGATACTGCGACGTATCCCATGCAACAACCCCGAGTCGGCCGTCGGCCGCGCGCAAAATCCGCTCTCGCTGCTTTCGCAGTGGAAAATTATCGATAACCTGCGGCGCAGTCTGGTACCCGCGGCGTTGATGTTTTTACTGCTGCTGGGCTGGACTGTGTTGTTACCGGTCTGGTACTGGACTCTGGTGGTGATCGGCATCATTCTGCTGCCATCCTTTATTGCCTCGATTTTCGATTTGATGCGAAAACCGGATGACCTGCTCCCAGGTCAGCATCTCGCTGCGGTATTACGTGCATCTGGAACGCAATTTCAGCAGGCAGCGCTTACCCTCTCCTGTCTGCCCCACGAAGCGTATTTCAGCCTGGATGCCGTCATACGCACCAATTGGCGCATCTGGGTCACCCGCAAAAAAATGCTGGAATGGATTTCCTCGGGCAGCCTGGAGCGCGGCCATCAGATCACTCTCATCGCCTGTTACCAGTCGATGTGGATTGCCCCGGTTATTTCCATTGCGACGGCAGCCTGGCTCGTGGCGACGACGCCGGAAACACTGATGGTGGCAGGACCGATTTTGCTGTTATGGATGATATCGCCCGCAATCGCCTGGTGGATCAGCCAGCCAATAGTCCGCCATGAAACACGCCTGAGCACCGACCAGATCATTTTCCTGCGGAAAACTTCGCGCAAGACCTGGGCGTTCTTCGAGACCTTCGTCGGACCGGAAGATCACTGGTTGCCTCCGGATAATTATCAGCAGCACCCGGTTGCCGTGGTTGCCCATCGTACGTCACCCACCAACATGGGTCTGGCCCTGCTTGCCAATTTATCCGCCTACGACTTCGGATACATTGCGACCGGACCGTTGATCGAACGCACCACACTTGCTCTCGCGACGATGTCTGTCCTTGCGCGCCACCAGGGACACTTCTACAACTGGTATGACACGCAATCACTGCAACCGCTTGCTCCGCATTATATTTCTTCGGTGGATAGCGGAAACCTTGCCGGCCATCTGCTCACCTTGCGACCGGGACTGCTCATGCTGCCCGATGACAAGATACTGGGAGCGCGGTTGTTTGTTGGTTTATCAGATACGCTGAAAGTACTCCAGGATGTTGCGGCAGAGGCGCCGCCAGCCGCACTGGCCCTGCTGGATCAACTGCGGAAAGACCTGGAGATTGCCTGCGATTCCCGGCCTGCCACGCTCCCGGCCACGCAAATTTTGCTGGCGCGGCTGGCGCCATCTGCCGAGGCATTGGTCGCAAGCCTGGATCTACCCTCACCCAACGCCCGGAATAGCGATATGCGGTGGTGGGCACAAGCACTGACCCGGCAATTCCGGAGTGCCCTTGATGAGCTGACATTGCTTGCGCCTTGGGTTTCACCAACGATTGCGCCGGGCAGATTCCACAACGTCCTGCTTGCTGTTGAATTTCCAACACTGCGCGAGTTGGCCACCCTCAACCTGCCATGGCTGAAAGCAATCGAAAAACTACAAAGCGCTGAAGTTACGCTTGAGGAACGTGCGTGGTTGGATGATTTGCACGGGCATGTCACCACCGCAAGCGATCACGCCCGGAAACGGATTGCGGATATCGAGCATCTGGCGCAACAGGCCGGTGCACTGGCCGTCATGGAGTATGACTTTCTCTACGACAAAGCGCGTCATTTGCTCGCAATCGGCTACAACGTGGAAGAACGCCGTCGCGACACAAGTTACTACGATCTGCTGGCCTCTGAGGCGAGGTTGTCCAGTTTCGTCGCGATTGCACAGGGACAATTGCCGCAGGAGAACTGGTTCGCACTGGGTCGCCTGCTCACCACAGCCGCAGGCAAGCCGACGCTGCTGTCGTGGAGCGGATCGATGTTCGAATACCTGATGCCTCTGCTGGTCATGCCGACCTACGAAAATACCCTGCTCGACCAGACCTGCAAGGCGGCAGTTGAGCGACAGATCGCCTATGGCAAGCAGCGCGGCGTCGCCTGGGGCGTCTCGGAATGCGGCTACAACGCAGTCGATGCCGCGCTCAACTATCAATATCGTGCCTTCGGCGTACCCGGCCTGGGACTCAAGCGCGGGCTTTCCGATGATCTGGTGATTTCACCGTATGCCTCGGCACTGGCGCTGATGGTGGTGCCTGAAGCCGCGTGCCTGAACATGCAGCGCCTCGCCGCTGAAGGACTGGCGGGACAATTTGGTTTTTATGAAGCCGTCGATTACACCGCGTCTCGCGTACCGCGCGGACAAACCAGCGCGCTTATCCGCTCGTTCATGGCGCATCACCAGGGCATGATTTTTCTGTCCCTTGCCTATGTAATGCTGGACCGTCCGATGCAGAAGCGTTTCGAGTCGGAGCCGATGTTTCAGGCAACCACCTTGTTGCTGCAGGAACGTGTACCCAAGGTTGGAGGGGTTCAGCTGCATGCCGCAGAATTCTCTGCCATCAGTGCGGCAGCAAACGGTGAGGCAATGCCGGTGCGCATCCTCAGCAGTCCGGACACGCCAATACCGGAAGTGCAGCTGTTATCGAACGGCAGATACCATGTGATGGTCACCAATGCCGGCGGCGGCTACAGCCGGTGGAAAGACCTTGCCGTGACCCGCTGGCGCGAAGACACGACCTGCGACAACTGGGGCACGTTCTGCTACATCCGCGACGTATCAAGCGGGGTGTTCTGGTCAAACACCCATCAGCCGACGTTGAAGCGCGCAGAAAGCCACGAAACGATCTTTTCGGAAGGCCGCGCGGAATTCCGCCGCCACGACCTTGATTACGATACGTATACCGAGATCGTGGTTTCGCCGGAAGACGACATTGAACTGCGCCGGGTGCGCATCAGCAACCGCGCCCGGACCCGGCGTACGATCGAGGTCACGAGTTACGCTGAAGTCGTGCTCGCCCTGCCCGCCGCCGACGCATTGCATCCGGCTTTCAGCAACCTTTTTGTCCAAACCGAAATTGTCAGCGAGCGCCAGACCATCCTCTGCACACGCCGGCCGCGCTCACCGGAGGAGCAGTCGCCGTGGATGTTCCACCTGATGGCAGTGCGTGGTGCCAGCGTCGGAGAAATCTCCTATGAAACAGACCGCATGCGCTTTATCGGCCGCGGCCGCACGGTCGCAGCACCCCAGGCGCTGGGTGATTGCACCGCACTCTCGGGCAGTGCCGGCTCGGTATTGGACCCCATCGTCGCGATTCGTTATCGGATTACGCTTGAACCGGAGCAAGTGGTGACCATCGACATGGTCTCCGGTGTCAGCGCCACCCGGGAAACCGCCTTGAGCCTGGCGGGTAAATACCAGGATCGCCAACTGGCGGATCGGGTTTTCGATCTGGCCTGGACTTACGGCCAGGTGGTGTTGCGGCAGATCAATGGCAGTGAGGCGGATGCGCAACTTTATGCGCATCTGGCAGGCTCCGTCATCTACGCCAATTCCAGTCTGCGCGCGGATGCCGGCGTACTCGGCAAGAACCGACGCGGACAGTCCGGCTTATGGGGATATGCCATTTCCGGCGATTTGCCCATTGTGCTGCTGCAGATCGGTGAGCAGGCGAATATCGAACTGGTGCGTCAACTGGTCCAGGCCCATGCCTATTGGCGTTTGAAGGGGCTCAGTGTGGATCTGATGATCTGGAACGAAGACCGCGCCGGATACCGGCAATCGTTGCAGGAGCAAATCATGGGACTGATTGCTGCCGGTGTTGAGGCCCACGTGATAGATCGACCCGGTGGAATCTTCGTGCGGCCGGCTGAGCAGATATCGGACGAAGATCGCATCCTCGTTCAATCGGTCGCGCGCGTCATCATCAGCGACCGGAGTGGAACGCTGAGCGAGCAGCTCAACAGGCATGCCTTGATGGATGGTCGCGCACACCACCGTAACATGCCTCGTTTCAAACCAAGCCTGCCCCGTCACACTGTACAGGTAACAAAGGAGCTGCCACAGGACAGTCATCTGCTGTTCAACAACGGGCTTGGCGGCTTCAGTCCGGACGGGCGCGAGTACGTCATTACGACCGTGCAGGATCAGATAACACCGGCGCCCTGGGTGAATGTACTGGCGAATGCCCATTTCGGCACCGTCATCTCGGAGAGCGGCACGGCTTACACCTGGAGTGATAACGCCCATGAGTTCCGCCTGACCCCCTGGGGCGATGATCCTGTGAGCGACCCGGGCGGCGAGGCGTTCTACCTGCGTGACGAAGATAACGGCCATTTCTGGTCGCCTACGCCCCTGCCCTGCCGCAGCGCCACGCCCTACGTCAGCCGTCACGGTTTCGGCTACAGCAGCTTCCAGCACACGGAAGATGGCATCCGTTCGGAACTCACCGTCTATGTTGCACTGGATGCTGCGGTCAAGTTCTCCGTATTGAAGGTGCGCAACCAGTCTGGTCGCGCACGCCGGCTCTCCGCAACCGGATACGTCGAATGGGTGCTGGGCGATTTGCGCTCAAAATCAAGCATGCACGTGATTACTGAAATCGATCCGGCAAGCGGCGCGTTATATGCACGCAACGCATACAACACCGAATTCGCCGACAGGATTGCGTTCTTCGATGTTGACGAGGCAGGCAAAACATTCAGTGGGGATCGTACCGAGTTCCTCGGGCGAAATGGCACGCTCAAAAATCCTGCCGCCATGGCGCAGTCGCAACTCTCCAACACTGTGGGTGCCGCTTTTGATCCATGCGCGGCGATCCAGGTTGCTTTTGAGCTGGCCGACGGGGAGGAACGTGAAATCAATTTCAGGCTCGGCGTAGCGGGACGAAGGGATGCCGATGGCGCCGGCAAACTCGTTCATCGCTTCCGCGGACCAACTGCCGCACGCCATGCACTGGAGTCAGTGCGCGAATACTGGACCCGCACGCTGGGTGCCGTGCAGGTGGAAACACCGGATCAATCCCTCAACCTGCTCACCAACGGCTGGCTTTTATACCAGACCCTGGCCTGCCGACTGTGGGCGCGCAGCGGCTACTATCAATCCGGGGGTGCGTTCGGCTTTCGCGATCAACTGCAGGATGTCATGGCGCTCGTTTATGCCGAGCCCGCGCTGGTGCGCGAGCATCTGCTGCGTTGTGCGGCCCGCCAGTTTACCGAAGGCGATGTCCAGCATTGGTGGCTTCCCGCATCCGGTCGCGGCGTACGCACGCTTTGTTCGGATGACTTCCTGTGGTTGCCGCTGGTCATCTGCCGCTATGTTTCGAGCACCGGTGACAGCGGGGTTCTGGATGAACCTGTCAGCTTCCTCAGCGGCCGCGCCCTGAATCCCGGAGAGGACTCGTATTTCGACCTGCCCGGCCGTTCGGAAGAGTCGGCCAGTCTTTATCAGCATGGCGTGCGTGCCGTACTGAGGGGACTTCGCCTCGGAGAGCATGGCCTGCCACTCATCGGCTCCGGCGACTGGAATGACGGCATGAATTCAGTGGGTAACCACGGCAAAGGCGAAAGCGTATGGCTGGCGTTTTTCCTGCACACCGTTCTGATGCAGTACAGCAAACTCGCGCTGCTGCGCGGTGATGCGGCTTTTTCCGGTCAATGCCAGAAGGAGGCGGAAAATTTGCGCCACAACATCGAGAGCAACGGCTGGGACGGCGAATGGTACCGGCGCGCCTATTTCGACGACGGCACGCCACTGGGTTCAGCGCAAAACGACGAATGCCAGATCGATGCGATTCCACAAAGCTGGGCCGTGCTTTCCGGAGCTGCGGATCCCGCTCGCGCGCGCATGGCCATGGCGTCAGTGGATCGCCGCCTGGTGCAGCGCAAACATGCGCTGATCCAGCTCCTGGATCCTCCGTTCGATCAATCGGAACTGAATCCCGGTTATATCAAGGGCTATGTGCCTGGCGTGCGTGAGAATGGCGGGCAGTACACTCACGCGGCGATCTGGACGGTCATGGCATTTGCCGAGCTGGGCGACAGTCGGCGCGCATGGGAATTGTTCGACATGATCAATCCGGTCAATCACGCAAATTCTGCAGCGGCAGTCGCCACCTACAAAGTTGAACCTTATGTGGTCGCCGCCGATGTTTACGCGGTTGCCCCGCACACCGGTCGCGGCGGCTGGACCTGGTACACCGGTTCGGCGGGCTGGATGTACCGGCTGATCATCGAATCATTGCTGGGCCTGCAGCTCGATGTTGACAAATTACACTTCGCCCCATGCCTTCCGGCAGATTGGGAAACATTCAAAGTGCATTATCGTTTCCGTGAAACGCAGTACCACATCAGCGTTCTTCAATTACCGGCGATGGATCCTGAAATCGGGGTTACGGTGGATGGTGTCAGGCAGCAGGATGGAATCATTGCCTTGGTTGATGATCGCCTGGAGCATGAGGTCGTGGTCAGAATTCACGGGAATGGCGGCCAGAGCTGAAGCGATGCGGCGTTCCACAGGGCGATAGCTGGGTGTTCAGTTCGATCATGCTCATAACAGAGAATGCCCAGTGATGCGGTGTTGAGCAAAAAATGCTGCGCCTGCCTTACCGAAAGCCCGATCCATCGGGCAGCGAGGACGCGGCCGATGTGACCATGACTGAACAGTGCAACATTCCCATCCATGACCCGAAGCCGGGCAATAAGGCGATCGGCACGGGCGGAAACCTGGCCGGGTGTTTCGCCGTTCGGTGAGCCATCGCGAAACAGATTCCAGCCCGGTCGTGATGCGTGGATATCCGCCGGGGTACGTCCTTCGTAGTCGCCATAATCCCATTCCGCAAGCCCGGGTTCGATTTCGGCAACAGGAGCCAGCCCTGCCAGCGCACAGGTTTGTTGAGCGCGTTGCAGCGGACTGGTCAGCACATGGGTGAATGGAATGCCGCGGAGACGCAGTCCGAGTTCCCGCGCCGCTGCCCCGCCCTCTGCCGTCAATGCAATGTCGGTGCGACCGGTATATTGACCGGACAGTGACCACTCGGTTTCGCCGTGACGGATGAGGTAAAGCCGCAGAGACATGCGCTTTATGCTGTTAACTTTGTTCCGCCCCAATGCCAATTGCGGATTTCCGGCATGTCCTGGCCATGGGTATTGATGTATTGCTTGTGCTCAATCAGCTTGTCCCTGAGCTTATGCTTCAGGCCGATACCGCTCTCGCCGGTCTGCGGCAGACGGTCGATGGCATCCATCACCAGGTGATAACGGTCCAGATCGTTCAGCACCGTCATGTCGAAGGGCGTGGTGATGGTGCCCTCCTCCTTGTAGCCGCGGACATGGATGTGGTCGTGGTTGGTGCGGCGGTAGGTCAGCCGGTGGATCAGCCAGGGGTAGCCATGGAAGGCGAAGATGACCGGCTTGCTCACGGTGAACAGCGCGTCGAAATCCGGATCGCTCAAACCGTGGGGGTGCTCGGTTTGCGGCTGCAGTTTCATCAGATCGACAACGTTGACGACGCGGATTTTCAGATCGGGCAGATGTTCGCGCAGGATGGATACGGCGGCGAGCGTTTCCAGGGTGGGCACATCGCCGCAGCAGGCCATCACCACGTCGGGGCCGGCGTCATCACCGCTTGCGCCTGGCTCGTTGCCGGCCCACGACCAGATGCCGATGCCCGCGGCGCAGTGCTTGACGGCAGCGTCCATCGTCAGCCACTGCGGGGCCGGGTGTTTGCCCGCGATCACGACATTCACGTAATGGCGGCTGCGCAGGCAATGGTCCATCACTGACAGCAGGCAATTCGCATCCGGCGGCAGGTAGACCCTTACCACCTCCGCTTTCTTGTTCACCACGACGTCGATAAAGCCGGGATCCTGATGTGTAAAACCGTTGTGATCCTGGCGCCAGACATGTGAGGCCAGCAGATAGTTCAGCGAGGCGATCTTCCTGCGCCACGGCAGGTGCGATGTGACCTGCAGCCACTTGGCGTGCTGGTTGAACATCGAATCGACAATGTGGATGAACGCCTCATAGCAGTTGAACAGACCATGCCGCCCGGTGAGCAGGTAGCCCTCCAGCCAGCCTTCGCATTGGTGTTCACTGAGCATGGAATCCAGCACGCGCCCGGCAGGTGCGAGAAATTCATCGTCCGGCACAGTCACGGCATTCCACTGGCGCTTGGTCGCTTCAAACAGCGCCCCCAGGCCGTTGGAAATCGTCTCGTCAGGGCCAAACACCCGGAAATTCCGCTGCGCACTGTTCAATTTCGCCACATCGCGAAGAAACGGCCCGAGCACACGCGTGTCACCGATGCCGATGCCGCCCGGCGTTGGCACCTGCTGCGCGTAATCGCGGAAATCCGGCATATTCAGGTCGCGCAGCAGCATGCCGCCATTGGCGTGGGGATTCGCGCCCATGCGCCTCTCGCCCGCAGGTGCAAGTTCGGCCAGCTCCGGTTTAAGGCGGCCATGCGCATCAAAGAGTTCTGCCGGCCGATAACTCTGCAGCCATTCCTCCAGAAGCCCGAGGTGTCCGGGATGGGTGGCCGGATGCAGCGGAACCTGGTGCGAACGGAAAGTGTCTTCCACCTTCCGGTCGTCAACGATTTTCGGCCCGGTCCAGCCTTTGGGAGAAATCAGGATAATCATCGGCCAGCGCGGGCGCTCAAGGTTGCCGTGGGTGCGGGCGTCCTGCTGGATTTTCCGGATCTGCTCAACGGCAATATCGAGTGTCGCGGCCATGGCCTCATGCATCAACCCGGGCTCGTGACCTTCGACAAAATACGGTGTCCAGCCATAACCGCGGAACAACTGCTCCAGCTCCTCGCGGCTGATACGAGCGAGCAGTGTCGGGTTGGCGATCTTGTAGCCATTCAGATGCAGGATCGGCAGTACCGCGCCGTCGCTGACCGGATTGAGAAACTTGTTGGCATGCCAGGCCGTGGCCAGCGGACCGGTTTCTGCTTCACCATCGCCAACGACGCAGGCCACGACGAGATCCGGGTTGTCGAATACCGCCCCGAATGCATGGCTGAGCGAATAACCCAGCTCGCCGCCCTCATGAATTGATCCGGGACATTCCGGCGATGCGTGGCTGGGAATCCCGCCGGGAAATGAAAACTGAACAAAGAGTTTACGCAGCCCGGCTTCATCCCGGCTGATATCGGGATAAATTTCGCTGTAGCTGCCTTCCAGATAGGTGTTGCTGACGACTGCAGGACCGCCATGCCCGGGCCCGGAGACATAAATCATGTCGAGGTCGTATTTTTTGATGACCCGGTTCAAATGCACGTAGATAAAGTTCTGCCCCGGTGTCGTGCCCCAGTGCCCCAGCAGCATGCGCTTCACATCGGTGAGCGCCAGAGGCCGCTTCAGCAGCGGATTATCAAACAGATAAATCTGCCCGACCGAGAGGTAATTCGTCGCCCGCCAGTAGGCGTCTATTCTGCTGAGTGATTCCGCAGATAAGGTGACAATTGAGGTGGCAGTTGAGGTGGCAGTTGAGGTATTTAAGTTATTGATTTTATTCATTTATTTTGCCTGTCTCAGCGGCCATCGTTACAAACTCAATGCGCTGTCAGCACCCCGGTTGCGGCCAGGGTGACGAACTCCTCGGCGGCAACGGGCCGGCTAAAGAGAAAACCCTGTCCCTCGGGGCAGCAACGGGAGTCCAGGAAGGCCAGTTGCTGCAGGGTTTCTATACCCTCGGCCACGACCCGGAGCTTGAGGCTTGCGCCCATCGCGATGATCGCGCTGATGATCGCTTCGCCTTCTTCGCAGTCGCTGTCCCGCACGAACGACTGGTCGATCTTCAGTGTGTTGATTGGAAACCGCCGCAGATAACTCAGACTCGAATAGCCGGTGCCAAAGTCATCAATGGCAATCTGTACGCCGAGGCTCCGCAGTGCGTGCAAGGCCGCTGTCGCCGGTTCCGCATTCCTGATCAGTACGCTTTCGGTCAACTCCAGTTCAAGGTGTCGCGGATTCAGGCCGGTATCGTTGAGAATGGCATGGACATCGCCGAGAAAATCCTGATCATGAAACTCGACCGCTGAAACATTGACCGATATTTGTCCGATGTCCAGACCGTCTTTCAGCCAGGCCGCCATCTGCCGACAGGATTCCCGAAGCACCCACTTGCCGATCGGCAGTATCAGCCCGCTGTCTTCCGCTATTCTCACGAACTCTGTCGGAAAAGCCAGCGGGTGATCGGCGCGCTGCCAGCGCAGCAATGCTTCCGCTCCGGTAATGGCGCCAGTCTGGATATTCACCTTGGGCTGGTAATGCAATACAAATTCCTGTTTATCGAGTGCGTGGCGCAGAGCGTCTTCGACCGATTGGCGCTTGACGGCACGGGCGTTCATGTCCGGGGTAAACCGCTGGTAGTTATTGCGCCCGTTTTTCTTGGCGTGATACATCGCCGTATCAGCGTTCTTGACCACGGCTTCGGCATCTTTGCCGTCGTCGGGATAGAGGCAGATGCCGACGCTCAGCGTGGCGAGCAGCCGATGACCATCGATGAGGTGCGGTTCAGCCATCGATTCGATCAGCTTCTCAGCGGTCAGGGCGGCATCCTGCGCCTGCTCAACTTCGGTCAACAGCACCACGAATTCGTCGCCGCCCTGGCGACAGACGGTGTCAGAGCCGCGGACGCAGGCCTGCAGGCGCTTGGCGACCGACTGCAGCAACTGGTCGCCGACCGCATGCCCGAGCGTATCGTTGATGTGCTTGAAGTGATCGAGGTCCATGAACATCAGGGCGACTTTTTTGCTGTGACGCTGTGCCAGCGCGATTGATTGCGTCAGACGGTCGGTCAGCAGGGAACGGTTCGGCAATCCGGTGAGGAAATCGTGCTCTGCCATATAGGACATGCGCGCTGCGGCCTGCTCGGCGGCCTCGGTCATGGTCTGGGAGTTGACCGTGGCGACGACGAGCCGCTCATTGGCTTCCCGCAATTGCGCCTCGATGGCCGCGTTGCGCCCCGCTCTGGTCAGCGCGGCCGCCTCCCGGGCACGCAATGCGGTCTCGCGAATCGCGGCCGCTTCTTCGCGCTGTCGTGCTGCCTCCTCGCGATTGCGCACGAGCAGTTCACCGGCAAGGATCGCGGCCTCGCGCTCGACGAAGCTCTTCCCGGGTGGTTCGTTCCCGCTGCCCGTCAGGGTTGATTTCACCCCCATGAATAGCTCCTACTTCTTCGCTTTGGGTTCCGGCGGGTCTTCGTTCTCCTGCGCAACGCGTGGACCGCTTCGGTTCGGGATTCCCGTGACCAGCTTTTCGTAGTCTGTGCGGCGCGGGTGAATGACCACCACACCCTTGTCGTTAATGACATATTCGCGGATATCTTTGCTGTGATTGCCGCCGCGCATCTTGATGATCATGATTACCTTGCGCAGCTGGCCATCGATCTCGACATAACGCAGGCGGATGATGTCATCGGTGAGAAACGAGATTGCGTAATGACTGAACTGCAGTGAAGTGAAGCTGTCTTCCACTTCGACCGTGCTGAGAATGGTGATCCCGACGGCCGTCAATGCGCCGATCATCCGATAGAGTGATTCGCGAAATTCGGCACGGAAACCGGGCGCCAGCGCCATCTCGAATCCGACCAGCGAATCGATCACCAGCCGCTTTGCGCCGATCCGTTTGATGGCATCCAGGATCTCCTGCATGGTTTCATCCACCGAAAGGTCGAGCGGACGCAGGTAAAGGGCCACCAGTTTTCCTTTTTTTATCGCGTCGTTTAATTTCAGGCCGAAAGTGCCTGCCCGCTGCGTGTAGCCATCCGGGCGCTCTTCGAAGATCGCCATGATTCCCGGTTCCCCGCGACGGATGCCTTCAGCGATAAATTGGGTGGCCAAAGCCGATTTTCCCGTCCCCGATGGCCCGGCCACCAGCAGGCTGTCGCCTTCGCGTATGCCGCCGCCCAGCATCTTGTCCAGTTCGGGTATGCCGATGGAAAGATGCTTGCGTCGCACCAGTTTGGATTTGCTGCCGACTAATCCCAGAGTGCGCGAAAAGACCTGCACGCCAATGTCGCTGATGCGAACGGTGTGCAATCCCGGTATCGTCAACAGGCCGCGCATTTTGATAATCTGCAGTTTACGCACCACGGAATTCCGCTCGGTCACCTGCGACAGCCAGAAAATACCGTCCACCATGGTAAACAGCGGGTTGTCGCGGATCTCTTCCTCAACATATTCACCCACCAAAAAGGTGGTGGCTTCCCAGCTGGTCATAAACTGGGTGAGGCGATGGATAAACGAATTCACCTCCAGTTCGCCCTCAACGCTGACCGCTTTGCGCGCCAGGGTGCGAAAGGAATCAACCACCACCACGCCGGCATTGGCCAGAGTGACTTGTTTGATGATTTCCTCCAGCACCGCCTCCAGATTGTTCTCCAGCACCAAATCGGACAGATTGATAAAGCGCACCGACTTGCCCAGCTTGGACTCGTCAAAGAATTCAAACTGTTGCTGATAGCGCAGCATCTTGATGACGGGTTCGCCAAGGATGGTGAAATAAAGCGCCGGTTTCTTCGGTGTCGCATTGGCGAAAGCGAATTGATGCGCCATCGTTGTTTTGCCGCAACCGGGTGAGCCGCCGATGATGTTGAAGGAGAATTCCGGGATGCCGCCGTGGAGGATTTCGTCGAGACCGGGCACGCCAGTCAGCAACTTGTGAATCCTGACTTTGTCGGGCTTTTTCACTCCTTTATTCAGCGCAGCGTGCGAAGCGGGCTTACTTTTGGTTTTCATGGGCACTTTGATTTGCTAATTCCGAATCATTGATCTTGATTTTCGGCCACACCTCACGCAGCAGTCCCAGCGTTATTTTCTCGCCAACCAGAGTCACCATTAACCCAAGTAAATGCGCGAACAGAACGCTGTAGCCTTCGATCAGTTGTTCCGGTGTGACCTGCGTGCCAAATCCACCCGTTGCCTCCAAAGTGCCGTCCGCATTCACCCGCACCATGCTCAGCCACTGAACATCGGCTTTGGCCAGCGCGAGTGCGCGTGTCAGCAAGGCCCGAAAACCGCCATTCCCCATCAGCAAAGCAAGCTGCGGTTGCAGCTTCTCGATAACCCGGAAAGACTCCTCCGTGATGATCTCGGCAGATTTATTGATTTTCGTTTCATGCGTCATCAGACGAAGGGAAAAACTCATGATTTGTGGAGTAACTCGGTCCATTTTTAGTCGCTGATGATTGCATTGCATTGCATTGCATTGCACGGCGCTGGCGCAGTCTCTGAATTTCGGCCAGCAGGAGAATCCAAAGTAACTGCGGGCCAATCGACTATCTGTGCGGTATCGTACCCCCCCACCGATTTATCTTCGCGGCGTGTGTTGAAACTGCCGCAACAATGCCAAGCGGCATTCCGCACGCCTGAGCCAGGACGGCCAAGGCGTGAATAACGGCGCTATGCCGCCAACTCCATCGGCAGCAGCCGGTCATATTTCTCCTGCACCACGGCATAACATTCGCAGACGCGTTGCTCCAGCCCCTTGCGGTTGAGCACGGTGATACGGCCGCGCGAATAGCGGATGAGTCCCGCCTTCTGCAGCTTGGTCGCGCCCTCTGTCACGCCTTCGCGCCGTACCCCGAGCATGTTGGCGATCAGCTCCTGCGTCATCAGCAGTTCGTTACCCGGCAGACGGTCCAGGCTCAGCAGCAGGCAACGGCACAATTGCTGGTCCAGTGAATGATGCCGGTTGCAAACGGCGGTTTGCGACATTTGCGTGATCAGCGCCTGGGTGTAGCGCAGCAGCAGGTGCGTCACCGGTCCGCCCCGCTCGAATTCTTCCTTCATGATCTGCGCCTTCAACCGATATCCCTTGCCGGCGCTTTGCACCACGGCACGACTGGGCGTCGAATTGCCGCCCATGAACAGCGAGATGCCGACGATGCCTTCATTGCCGACGACGGCTATTTCGGCCGAGTCGCCATTTTTCATCACGTAGAGCAGAGAAACGATGGCCGAGGTCGGGAAATACACATGGCTACCGATGCTGCCTGAGGCATAAAGCACGCGGCCCAGCGGCATCTCGACCAATTCAAGCTTTGGCAGCCAGAGCTTCAGTGCCGGGTCCGGCAACGCCGCGAGCAACAGATTCAATTTTATTTCGTGCGCACTGGCCACTACGGGTGTGCGGTGTGATGCGGGTAACGTAGCGTTGACAGGGGGCTTTCTTGGACGCGGTGAAACAGTCATGGCGGGCCGTATGGATGGGCTTGGAGTTTAGATTTCCACGAAGCGGGGATTATGGAAAGCAAACAAGGACTTGTATGCTCGGTAACGCACAAACGCAGCAATGGCCCGGCGGCATACCGGTTTGCCCTGTCTGATTTGCAAGCCAGCCCGGTGCAGCGCCTGGATCGCGGCACTGCCTTGCTGGCGGGAGCCACGCCAGCCCAACACGCCGCGCTGCGTGGATGACTCAGCGTGTATGAGGCCATAAGGGCCACGAGCAGCCACAAGCGCGAAACCAAAACCGTTGCAGCGGTTGATGGTCAGATTGACTGCAAAATTTTCGCGGCAGACTGCATTTGCCGTGAATGGGCAGAGGGGCAGGTCTGTTTAAATATTGTTTAAAATCAAATACTTATTTTCATATTATGCGCTGGGCACCTGCTCCGCCCTACGCACGCCCGCTCCGTACGGTTGGTGGCAAGCAACTGAGTGTTGCGTGTCGCGGGCAACGTTTCTTCGGGGTCGCATCCCCGCTGCGCGGGGCCCCTGCTCCGCCCTGCTCACGCCCGCTCCGCACGGTTGGTGGCAAGCAACAGAGTGTTGGGTGTCGCGGGCAACGTTTCTTCGGGGTCGCATCCCCGCTGCGCGGGGCCCCTGCTCCGCCCTGCTCACGCCCGCTCCGTACGGTTGGTGGCAAGCAACAGAGTGTTGGGTGTCGCGGGCAACGTTTCTTCGGGGTCGCATCCCCGCTGCGCGGGGCCCCTGCTCCGCCCTGCTCACGCCCGCTCCGTACGGTTGGTGGCAAGCAACAGAGTGTTGGGTGTCGCGGGCAACGTTTCTTCGGGGCCGCATCCCCGCTGCGCGGGGCCCCTGCTCCGCCCTGCTCACGCCCGCTCCGTACGGTTGGTGGCAAGCAACAGAGTGTTGGGTGTCGCGGGCAACGTTTCTTCGGAGTCGCATCCCCGCTGCGCGGGGCCCCTGCTCCGCGCTACGAAACGTTACTCCCACTCAATAGTAGCCGGTGGCTTACCCGAGATATCGTACACAACGCGGTTGATGCCCCGCACTTCATTAATGATGCGGTTCGAGACTTTGGCGAGCAGGCTGTACGGCAGTTCTGCCCAATGCGCGGTCATGAAGTCGGTGGTTTGGACGGCGCGCAGTGCGACCACGTATTCATAGGTGCGGCCATCGCCCATCACGCCCACTGACTTGACCGGAAGGAATACCGCAAAAGCCTGTGCGGTTTTGTCATACCAGTCAGCCGCGCGCAGTTCTTCAATGAAAATGGCGTCGGCTGCGCGCAGCAGGTCGGCGTATTGCGCCTTGACTTCGCCGAGGATGCGCACGCCCAGCCCCGGTCCCGGAAACGGATGGCGGAACACCATGTCGCGCGGCAGGCCGAGCGCCAGGCCGAGGTCGCGCACTTCATCCTTGAACAGTTCGCGCAGCGGCTCCAGCAGTTTCAGGTGCAGCGTGTCCGGAAGGCCACCGACGTTGTGGTGTGACTTGATGGTGTGCGCTTTTTTGGTCTTGGCCCCTGCCGATTCGATGACGTCCGGATAGATCGTGCCCTGCGCCAGCCATTTGGCCTTGGGCAGTTTTGCCGATTCGGCCTGGAAGACTTCGATGAATTCGCGGCCGATGATTTTGCGCTTTTGTTCAGGGTCGGTGACGCCAGCGAGGTGGCCCATGAACTGGTCACGGGCATTGACGTGGATGACTTTGACACCCAGATTCTGCGCAAAGGTGGCCATCACTTGCCCGGCTTCGTTCAGGCGCAGCAGGCCGTTGTCGACGAACACGCAGGTCAGCTGTTTGCCGATCGCTTTATGGATCAATGCCGCAGCCACTGAGGAATCGACGCCACCCGACAGGCCAAGGATGACTTCCTCGTCGCCGACATCACGGCGGATTCGCGCAATGGCTTCATCGACATAGCTGGGCATGCTCCAGTCTCCCGCCAGTCCGCAGATGCCCAGCACGAAGCGTTCGATCAATGCCTTGCCCTGCGGCGTGTGCGTAACCTCGGGATGGAACTGCACAGCGTAGAACTTGCGCGCCTCGTCGGCCATGCCGGCAATCGGACAGGTTGCGTTGCTGGCCATCAATTTGAAACCCGGCGGCAGGTCGATAACTTTGTCGCCGTGGCTCATCCACACATCGAGCATGCCGTGGCCGTCGGGCGTAGTCCGGTCCTGGATGTCTTTCAACAATGTGGTGTGGCCGTGCGCGCGCACTTCGGCATAACCAAATTCACGCACCTTGCCCATCTCAACCTTGCCGCCGAGCTGCTCCGCCATGGTTTGCATGCCATAGCAGATGCCCAGCACCGGCACGCCCAGTTCGTACACCAGCGCCGGCGCCCGCGGTGTGCTGTCTTCCCATACGGAAGCCGGGCCACCGGACAGGATCACTCCGTCGGGTTTGAACGTCCGGATGAAGTCTTCCGTGACGTCGTGCGGATGGAGTTCGCAGTACACGTGGAGTTCGCGCACACGGCGCGCAATCAACTGGGTGTATTGCGAACCGAAATCAAGGATCAGGATTTTTTCGTGGTGCACGGACAGGACCGTTACGTCTGGTTTTCAGGCACCGGCGCACAGGGCGCCGGCGGAGCGATCATTCAACGCGAATTATTCGACACGATAGTTCGGGGCTTCCTTGACGATCTGCACGTCGTGCACATGCGATTCGCGGATGCCGGCCGAGGTGATTTCAACAAACTCGGCTTCACGCCGGATGGCATCAATGCTGCCGCAACCCATGTAGCCCATGCTCGCGCGCAGGCCACCCATCAACTGGTGGATCAGCGGCGCCACACCACCTTTGTACGGCACGCGGCCTTCGACGCCTTCAGGTACCAGTTTCTCGGTATCGAGTTCGTCAAGTTCCTGGAAATAGCGATCAGCGGAGCCCTGCTGCATTGCGCCCAGCGAACCCATGCCGCGATACGATTTGTAGGAACGCCCCTGAAACAGTTCGATTTCGCCGGGGGATTCTTCGGTGCCGGCAAACAGGCTGCCGACCATGACCGAGTGCGCCCCGGCGGCAATCGCCTTGGCGATGTCGCCGGAATAGCGGATGCCGCCGTCGGCGATCAGCGGCACATCGGTTTTCGCCAGTGCTTTGGCGACATTGTCGACGGCAGTGATTTGCGGTACACCGATGCCGGCAACGATGCGCGTGGTGCAGATTGAACCGGGGCCGATACCGACTTTGACGCCGTCGACACCGTGGTCGACCAGAGCTTTGGCCGCAGAGGCCGTGGCGATGTTGCCGCCGATGATCTGCAGTTTCGGATACGTGCGTTTCAGCCAGCGCACGCGCTTCAGCACACCCTCGGAATGGCCGTGGGCGGTGTCAACGATGATGACATCGACACCGGCCTCAACCAGCGCTTCGGCACGCTCTTCCGTGCCTTCGCCGACGCCGACTGCGGCACCGACGCGCAGGCGGCCCAGTTTGTCCTTGCAGGCGTTGGGATGTTCGGAGGATTTGAGGATGTCCTTGACCGTGATCAGGCCGCGCAGTTCGAAATTCTTGTTGACCACCAGCACCCGCTCCAGCCGGTGTTTGTGCATCAGCATCCGCGCTTCTTCCCGGCTCGAACCTTCGCGCACTGTGATCAGCCTGGCGCGCGGCGTCATGATGTTTTTGACCGGCTGGTTCAGCTTGCTTTCAAAACGCAGGTCGCGGTTGGTGACGATGCCCACCACCTTGCCGTCGGCACCGACCACCGGCAGGCCGGAGATGCGGTGCTGCCGGGTCAGGGCCAGCACGTCCTTCACCGTCATATCCTGGGTGATGGTGATCGGATCCTTGACGATGCCGCTCTCGAAACGCTTGACCTTGGTGACCTCGATCGCCTGCGCCTTCGGCGTCATGTTCTTGTGCACGATGCCGATGCCGCCTTCCTGGGCAATGGCGATGGCCAGGCGGAATTCCGTCACGGTGTCCATGGCCGCCGACAGCAGCGGTATGTTCAGGGAGATGCCGCGGGTAAGCTTGGTTTTGAGGCTGACTTCACGCGGCAGGATTGAAGAATGTGCCGGAATCAGCAGCACATCGTCGAAAGTCAGGGCTTTCTGCACCACGCGCATGGGATGCGTCCTTCGCAAAGCGCGGATTATAGGCGTTGAGGCGTAAACGGTAAACTGACTGCGGCGTTATTGCATTGACGGCAGAGCGCAAACTGGCTATTTTCTGTGCAGTCTTGCGTCGATCAGCAGCACGGCCGCGCCCCCAAGCCCTGTCCCAAAATAGAGCAGGTGTAAACCATGAAAACGCTCCTCGCAATCCTCGCCGTCGCCGCCCTGCCGTTTACGGCGCATGCCCAGATCATGAAATGCGTCGGCGCCGGCGGCAAGATTGAATTCGCCGCCGCCTGCCCTCCCGGAACCAAGGCAGAGTCCACCGGCATCCGCAACAATCCGGCGGCCGCGTCGGCAAGTCCGCAAAAAACCCTGGCTGAACGTGACGCTGATTTCAAGAAACGTCAGCTTGAGCAAAAAGATGCCTCGAAAAAAGGCGAGGAAAAAAACCAGGAAACCGCGGACCGCAAACAGAATTGCGAAACTGCGCAGACTTACCTGCGCAGCCTGCAATCCGGTGCCCGGATCGGGAAAACCGATCCAGCAACCGGAGAGCGCGTATTCATGGAAGACAGCGATCGCGCTGCGGAAATGGCGCGGGCGCAGCGCGCAGCAGACACCAACTGCAAGTGATCCGCTGGCAGTTTATTGAAAATCGTGGTTGCTGCAAAACGGCCCTGCCTTGTTGCTTGTGCAACACTCGCTTAATCAACGACCTGGCGGCGTGTGCGCTCAGTCGCTACGCTCCCAACGCGCTCGCCCATCACTTTTTCAACGGACTGCTAGCGCTTTCTGCTGCGCAGGTGTCGCGCGGTTTTGGGCTCGGTGTTCAGCGGCCGGTAGATTTCCAGCCGGTCTCCCGGCTGCAGCACGGTATTGGCAGTCACCACTCTGCCGTATATCCCCACCGGTGTAACGGCGGGATCAATGGCTGGAAACTCCTCCAACAATCCCGATCTGCGCAGTGCGACAGCGATTGTCGCGCCTTCCGCCAATTCGACTTCGCGCACGATCTGGCAGTCGGGTCGGGCATAAACGACGGAAACTTTCATCGGGCTCAGGAGCGGTATAGCTGCTCTGCCCGCTTCAGGAAGGCATCCATCATGGTGCCGGCGATGTAACCGAACACGGGCCCCAGCAGTTTCTCCAGCAGGA
>JAKFUS010000054.1 GCA_021732605.1 Betaproteobacteria bacterium
CGCGGTTTTATGAGAGTCCACAGTGGTGAGTGGGTCACAGTCCGGTGACGTTTGCCGCGAGCGGCGGGCCGGAGCAGTCCTGGATTTCGCTGAAACGCTCGATCAGTTGCTGGGCGTTGACGGCATCGTGCATGCCCTGGGCCGCCCGCATGTGGTTGTAATGAAAACGGTGCACATAGTGGCTGCCGTCAAAAATGACAAATGGATCAGCAGCTTGTTTGGCGCCGCGCAGGGTTTCGCGGATGACAAAGGCATGACTGAACTGCTGCGCCAGATTGACCAGGCGCGGGCATTCTGTAGCGAGTGGCTGGGTATCGTGGAGCAGGATCAACAGCCGGTTGACGCGATTGGCCAGCAGGAACTGCCGCAACAGTTCAATACGTGTCCTGCTGTTCCAGGCACGGCCCGCCGTTTTATCAAAAGTTTTGTCGAACACGCGGATGATGTTCTGGGTCAGCGGAATCATCCGGTCGATAATCTCCTCGTATTCGCGGAAGCTTTCGAAACGCCGGTATTCGGCGTTGGGCGGGTTGCCGGTCAGTTCCATCGTGGCCTGCCGTCAGAACACCGCATAACCTGCGCGGTACCAGGCGTACAGCACATCCATGCCTGCTGCCGGTGCGGCTGCCGGCGGCAACAGGCGGCGGTCGGCGAATTGCCGCATGCGTGGTCGCGCGCGCGCCGGCACGGTCCAGTGTTCGCCGTTGATGTAAAACGCGGTGTTGTCATAGAGCAGTATCGATTGCGGCGCGAGGCGCAGCCCCTGCTTGCCTACGCCCTTGGCAAACCCTGTCAACGACAGTGCGCGCTGCGGCGCGGCGTAGACCACATGGTCTTTGGGCGCACTGAGATCTTCGCCGATGAAACGCAGCAGGTCGTCACGGTTCCAGCGCGCGCCGTCAAGCAGGCGGAGCAGGCTCTGCGTCAGTTGGCTGTTGATCTCTGCAGGGTGGCGGGTGGGTTTGAGTTGCGGATCGGTATAGAGCTCAGGTGCATCGAGCCGGTCCTGCAGAAAGTCGAGAAAACGGCTGCACAGATCCTGTGCCGATGGTGCGCGAAAACCGATCGAGTAAGTAATACATTCATCGAGCGCGACACCGTCGTGCGCGCAGCGTGGCGGCAGGTAGAGCAGGTCACCTGCAGCCAGCGTCCATCCCTTGCTGGCGCGGAAGCGGCTGAGTATTTTCAGCGGTGCATCGGGGACCAGCGCCAGGTCGCGCTGGCCGCTGATCTGCCAGCGGCGCCGGCCTTCCCCCTGCAGCAGGAACACATCGTAGCTGTCGAAATGCGCGCCGACGCCGCCGCCGGGCGGTGCGTAACTGACCATCAGATCGTCGAGGCGCGCGTAGGGGATGAAAGCAAATTGCGCCAGCAGGGAGGAGGCCTCGGGCAGCACGTGATTCACGCCCTGCACCAGCAGCGTCCAGTTGCGGGCGGGCAGCTTTGCGAAATCACGCTTGCTGAACGGGCCGTGGCTGACCTGCCAGCGTCCTCCCTTGCGTACGATCAGCCGCGATTCGGTATCCGCGGATCCGGCCATGTCCTGCAGGTCGCGGCGCGTCACCAACGGCGCGAACTGCGGCAGGCTGGCGCGGGCCAGCAGCGGCTTTTTCTGCCAGTGCCGGCGCAGGAATTGCGCCGGGGTCAGGTCGTTGAGCAAGGGGTTACGCATGCCACCCGATTATAAATTGCCCGTGCTTGACCGGAAGACGCTTTGTTTAGAAAATCCGGCATCGGGCGCCGTGCGGCGCGGGCCCGCTGGAATCCGCCGCCACAATTGACCAAGGAACGTTGATGCAAATTGCAAAAAACACGGTGGTGACCCTGACTTTTGAACTACTGGACGCGCAGGGCAACATGATCGAGAAAGCGGAGGATCCGATTGTCTATCTGCATGGCGGCTTCCACGGTATTTTTCCGCTGGTCGAGCAGGCGCTCGACGGCAAAAAAACCGGTGACAGTTGCGAAGTTCGTCTCGCGCCGAATGACGCGTTCGGCGAATACGATGCCAAGCTGGTGCAGGTCGAGACGCGCGACAAGTTTCCGCCGGAATTGGCTGTCGGCATGCAGTTCGAAGGCCGTGGTGAAGAGTCCGGCCATACCATCGTGTACACGGTGACCGATGTCGCAGCGGACAAGGTGGTGGTTGACGGCAATCATCCGCTGGCCGGGCAGACGCTGAATTTCAATTGCACCGTGACCGATGTGCGCGTCGCGACGGGCGAGGAAATGGAGCACGGGCATGTGCATGGGGCGCACGGCCACCACCATTGAGCGCAGTGCGGAATGATGAGTGCGGAGCATAAGTCGCCCCCTGACGATTAGTTAAAATACCAATAAAAACAAATACTTAGTGTTTTTTGCCGGGATCGCCTTGCGCCAGTTCGCGCAGCCGGTAGAGCAGATCCAGCGCGTCCCGCGGCGTCAGCGCATCGGGGTCGCAATCGCGCAGGGCATCTACGGCCGGATGCGGTTCCGGCACAGTGGGTTCATTCGCAGGCATGGAACCCGAGAACAAATCCCCTTGTGGCACTTGCGCCGCAGCCGCGGCTTCAAGATCGGCCAGGCGTTTTTTCGCGCTGCGGATCACGGCACCCGGTACGCCCGCGAGTTGCGCGACCTGCAGGCCGTAACTGCGGCTTGCAGGTCCTTCCTCGACGCTGTGCAGGAACACGATGCGATCCTTGTGTTCGACGGCATCAAGATGCACGTTCGCCACATGCTTGAATTCCACCGCAAGTTGCGTCAGTTCGAAATAGTGTGTCGCAAACAGCGTGTAACAGGCATTGCGTTCGATCAGGTGGCGCGCAATGGCCCAGGCCAGCGCGAGGCCATCGTAGGTTGAGGTGCCACGGCCGATTTCATCCATCAGCACCAAACTCTGTTCCGTGGCGTGATGCAGGATGTAAGCGGCCTCAGTCATCTCGACCATGAACGTCGAGCGGCCGCCGGCCAGATCATCGGCAGCGCCGATACGCGTGAATATGCGGTCCAATGGTCCGAGCTTTGCGCTTGTTGCCGGCACGAACGATCCGCAATGCGCGAGCAGCGCAATCAGTGCGGTCTGCCGCATGTAGGTTGATTTACCGCCCATATTCGGGCCGGTGATCAGCAGCATGCGGCGCGCCGCCGATAGGCGCGCGTCGTTGGCGATGAACGGGCTGGGCTGTGCTTCAACCACCGGGTGCCGTCCGCCGCTGATGTCGATCACCGCTTCATCGGTGAATTCCGGCGCCGACCAGTTGAGTGCGACCGCGCGTTCGGCGAAGGTCGCCAGCATGTCGAGTTCGGCCAGTGCCGCCGCGACGCGTTGCAGTGCCGGCACCTCCGGTGCGAGTTTGACCAGCAGCTGATCGTAGAGCAGCTTTTCGCGCGCCAGTGCGCGATCCTGCGCCGACAGCGCCTTGTCTTCGAAGGTCTTCAGCTCCGGCGTGATGTAACGCTCGGCATTTTTCAGCGTCTGCCGGCGGCGGTAATCGTCGGGCACTTTTTCCGACTGTGCGCGTGTGACTTCAATGTAAAAGCCGTGTACGCGGTTGAATTCGACCTTCAGCGTGGTGATGCCGGTGCGCGCTCGCTCGCGTAATTCGAGTTCGGCGAGAAAGGCACCGCAGTTGTCCTGGATGCCGCGCAGTTCATCGAGATCGGCGTCGTAG
This sequence comes from Betaproteobacteria bacterium, assembly GCA_021732605.1. GTDB lineage: Bacteria > Pseudomonadota > Gammaproteobacteria > Burkholderiales > SG8-41. The sequence goes on from JAKFUS010000054.1 coordinate 3,657, forward strand.
CCGTCGGCGATCACACCGCCTTCGCGGATTACCGACGATGGTTCCGGTCTGACCGCTGCGATCAACAGTGCCGCCAGCTCGTGCTGCGGGGCGAGGTCAGTGGCCAGTGCGCGCAGGCGGGCGGTGCTGGCCGCAGTTTCGATATTTTCCAATGCCTGCACCAGTTCCGGCAGGCGTTGCAGTGAGCTGCGCAGCCCGGACAGGTCGCGCGGCCGCGCGGTGGCGAGGGCGATACGTGCGGCGATGCGCTCGACGTCGGCAAAATGTTTCAGCGCGTTGCGGGCGGCGGCATGGCGTTCGTTATCGATCAGCTCGGCAACGGCCTGATGCATGGACTGCACCAGCGCACGGTCGGTCAGCGGGTGGTGCAGGGCGTGGCGCAACCGGCGGCTGCCCATGCCGGTGGCACAGGTATCGAGCAGCGACAGCAGCGTCGGTGCCGGCTCGCCGCGGATGGTTTCGGTGAGTTCCAGATTGCGCCGCGTCGCCGGATCCATGCGCAGATAAGCGCGCTCGGATTCCACGGTCAGCGCGCGGACATGGGCAATGGCCGATCCCTGCGTGGATTTGGCGTAGTCGAGCAGGGCGCCGGCAGCAGCGACAGCAACATCCAGTGCTTGGGCGCCAAAACCGCTCAAGTCATGGGTTTCAAACTGCATACACAAGCTGCGCCGCGCGGTGTCGGTATCAAAGCGCCACGGCGGCAGGCGACGGACGGCAGTGCCGTCGTCGATCATGTCCAGTGTCGCGCCGTCAGCGATCAGGATTTCCGCCGGACGCAGGCGTTCAATCTCGGCAGCAAAATTCGCCGGTGCGGTTTCCATCACGCAAAAACGCCCTGAAGCCAGCGACAGCCAGGCCAGCCCCAGCAGATTTCCGGCACGGTGCGCGGCGAGCAGCAGGTTTTCGCTTTTTTCGTCGAGCAGCGCCGATTCGGTCAGCGTGCCCGGCGTGACAATGCGCATCACCTTGCGCTCGACGGGGCCTTTGGACGTGGCGGGGTCGCCGATCTGCTCGCAGATCGCAACGGACTCACCGAGTTTTACCAGCTTGGCCAGATACGGATCCAGCGCATGGAAGGGCACACCGGCCATCTTGATCGGCGTGCCGGCCGATTCGCCGCGTGAGGTCAGTGTGATGTCGAGCAGCCGTGCCGCGCGTTCGGCATCGTCGAAAAACAGCTCGTAGAAATCGCCCATGCGGTAGAGCACCAGCTGATCGGGATGCTCCGATTTGATGCGGAGATATTGCTGCATCATGGGACTATGTTTAGCGAGCGTGGTGTTCGTTAAATCAATGTTCTTCATGAAATTATTACTAAATCGTTGATGCAGAAACCGTGCTCGGTGTTTTGGTTGCCGACTAACGGGTGCTCAATTAGAGCCTCACTGAAACATCTTTCGGGTTTTTAGTTTACTATGCGACTATTATGGCCGCGAAAAAGTCTCTTGTTTCCAAAAAGTTACCGGCGACCATCGACGTTTGTTCAGGGGCCGGCGGGCTTTCCTTAGGCGCCGCTAGAGCGGGTTTTTCAGTGGCGGGTGCGATCGAGATCGATCACCGTGCGATGGCCACGCACCGTATGAACTTTGCAGGCACTGCACATTTCGAGACCAGCGCGACGCGTCTTTCCGGAAGCGACATCTTAGCCGGCGCAGGACTCAAAAAAGGCGAGCTGATCGGTTTGGTCGGCGGTACGCCCTGCCAGGGGTTCAGTCGCATCGGCGCGCGAAAAGCGTACGATCCGCGAAGCTTGGTGTTTCGTCACTTCATGCGCTTGGTGCGTGAAACTAAGCCAGTTTTTTTTCTCGCTGAAAATGTACCGGGTATATTGGACAAGCGGCATTCGCGCCGCGTTGCCTCCGCGCTCGATCTGGTGCCGCGAAAGTACAGAATCCTTGAACCGTTCACGTTGCGAGCGAGCGATTACGGAGCGCCGACGAATAGGGAGCGGGTGATTTTCTTCGGTTACGACCCTTCTCGCCTGAAGGATGTAGACGCCGACGACTTCAAAGCGGCGCAGGTGGGCGAGGCGGTGACGGTGAGGGAGGCGTTACACGGGCTACCGTTGGATATTATGCCCGAGTGGATCGACGAGGCGGATAGTTGGAGACCTGTTCACGTCACGAAGTCGGGGTATTTTTTCGACCGGATCGTCGGAGCTGTTCCCGAAGGGTTGGGTGAACCCACAGCCATGAAAAGATTCTTCGACGAGGACCGGGTTCACGGAAATTTCGGCACCCGGCATTCCGAGACTATCATCCGGCGATACGGCGCTCTGGAATACGGCGAAGCCGATCCGATTACAAAATCGATTCGCCTTAATCCGTCTGGGCTGTGCCCCACCCTGCGCGCCGGCACCGGCCCGGATGCCGGTTCGTTTCAGGCGGTGCGTCCGATACATTATTTGCGGCCTCGCGTGATAACGCCGCGAGAAGCTGCCCGATTGCAAGGGTTTCCCGACTGGTTTCGGTTTGACCGTACCAAATGGCACAGCTTCCGCCAGATTGGCAACAGCGTCAGTCCGTTGCTCGCAGAGGCGATAATGCAGGTAGTGGCGAAGGCAGTTAAAATCTGATGGTCATTCCTCGATATTGGCGAAGGACGGGAAGTAGCGGTAAACACTTGCGAAACTATTTATTAGGTCGCTCGTAATGTGAGCCGGATCGAGCGGGAATTCAGCGGGGTCGACGGGATCCGGTAAGCGTCCCTTCAAGTAAGCAATCTCTTTGAAAGTCAATGTCGGAGCGTCGATTTTCACGGCTCGCTCGTCGTTTGAAATATTTGCTGTTTGCAGTAACTTCGGCTCTCTATTCAGATGTTCATCCTGTTCTTCGGAGGGGAACAACCAACCGTAAGTTGCCATCTGCATGCCGTCGCGATAACGAAAATTAAATATCTGTCGCATTCGAACCGCGTGGACCTCCCCCGCAAATCGATCGGACAGAGCGGATTGCAACCGCATGGTAATAGCGTTTCGGCACAACTCTCCGAATTTGTCGTCGCTTGCCAGCGATGTCCCGTATGTGGCTGGTCGGTAATTTTTGGACAGCGCTGCCTCGAATTCTTTTAATTTTCCTTTGTTCGTACCAGGAGTGCCTCCATTGACCGTCACAATAAGTGCGCTGCCGGCCTGACATTTCGATGCGATGAGCCCTATATCTCCGAGTTTGAGGTCGTCTAGATAGCCGTAGTAATCGAGCCATACGATCACAGGTCGCTCATCGAACACAGCCAACTCCGGCAAAACTTTATAAGTCGTGCCGAATTTCATTTGAATACAATTGAATGGCCGGTTCCAAGTGTAACGCGTCGGGTTTTCAGGATCTTGTTCGATGCTGAACATGTTGTTTATGCCAAGCACCTTATGCATTAATATGAAGTCCGAAAAGTAGTAGGCACCCATGCCGATATAGGCGTAGCGCGCCGGATCTTCGAATCGCACTAGCCGTAGTAGCGCCTCGACGATCATTTGGCGTTCGATGCGTTTGGCTGGCCGCAGATTGAAATTCAGCCAATCGTGAATGACAGGCATCATCTACCCTTGATGCCGGTATTTAGGTAAAGATCGAATGTCATCCCGCCGGCCTCCGCGGGTGTATCGGCGTCCAAATGCTTCATGACCGCCTTGACGCTGCGGGTGTCGCGGCGGTACTTGATATACGTCCACTGAGCTTCCTTAGCGGGGGCGCCCGCCTTAGGGCGCACGAATTTCACGCTTGCCGCCACTGATGTTAACGCTACGGTTTTCGCTTTTTCTAAAGTTTCCGTTAACGGTTGGGTGTCTTGTTTGATTTCTTTGTCCAAGTCGTCTAAAAAGCCGAACACGTCTTTCATCGCAGCGATCATTCTTAAACGGAATCGCCGATACAGCGGATGCTCGACGTCTACGCCCGTCTTGGTGGTGTTCCAAGGAAGTAAATTAGGATCGTCGGATTCGAAATACACGAAGCCCCTGAACCTAGAATACTGATGATGGTAATTCGGAATCTTGTCGCCCTGTTCCTTGTTACCCCATCCTGTGATCGCGGAGGTGTCGCACCGTAATATTGTTCGGCCATTGCAAACGATATTCCACCCTGCGAGATCGTTGTCCTTGTCGGATACACCTGCGAAAAGGCTGACTGTAACTATGCCACCGTCTAGGGTGATTTTTTCCGTCGTATGTATCGGCTTGATCGCTTTAGATTGGTATACCTGCACAGCTTCGCTAGCAGCCGGCACCTTATTTAGCGATATCGACAACCCCGCCGTCAACGCAACGGATTGCTTATCTTCGATCAGGCCTTTCAAATCTACTGCGAATTGTGCTAATCCGAATCTATCCGCCACGCCGGATCGTAAGGCTGTTACTTCGATTTTAGTGCCTACCTTCTCAACGCCAGATACGGCCTTGCCATGCGTCTGAAATTGGAATGTCCATGGCTTTGTTTTGTCGTCGTCGGCAAGCCACCTATCCACTGGGATCTCAAGAGTAAAAAAATCCGCTTTGGTGCGCGACTCGACCTTGATTTGTTTCCCCATTTTTAGAAGCGCTCTCTTCATACCTACACCGAAGTTTCCGATGGTGTTTTTGGGTCCGTCGAGCGGCGCGTAATCGCCCGCTCGGCCAAAGCGGAAGGCGTAATCCCGTGCGAGATCTAATGGGATGCCGCCGCAGTTGTCCACGATCGAAAACCGGGTTTTGTCGAAAGTGATTTCTACCCAATATTTTGCCATGCTGCCTTTGCCGCCCACCCTGCGCGCGCCGTCGACCGCGTTGTCCACCAAATCCAGTATGGCGTCTTCGAGGCTTATGTCCTTCGTAAGAACATAAGCAACTAAGCGCTTGCTGGGGCTGGCATCGACGATATCGTCGTCGTCATCATTGACTACCGATTTTTTTGCCATCAGGGTTGCTCCCTTGATTCAGACGCATTGTTTTCTTTATATCGTCGAGCCGTTTCGCCAGCCTTATGGTTAGCGTATCGACCTTCCGTGTCGCGCACTCCCAAACTACGATCCCCTGCCAGTCGAGCGCGGACAATTTTCGCACAGCCTGCCTGTCCCGCTTTTTATTCGCGGCGACCTTCGGTTCCCCACTACGCGATGTTCGACTTCGGTAGCTTTCTTCGTCACAACTGTGGCCATGCCATAAACACTTATTCAAGAACACAACGGTCTTCAAGCGCGGCAGCACGATATCAGGCCTGCCGGGTAGGTCGGCGCGATGCAGTAGGAACCGAAAACCCAAACCGTGGTTCATCCGCCTTACCAATATTTCGCCAGCCGTATGTTTGGTACGCACCCGCGACAACAACGCGCTGCGTCTCTCCCGTGTCAGGTGATCGGCCATAGACTAAAGTGCGCGCCTGTTGCCTTGGAGTCGATGTCGAACCCGAGTTTGCCACATTTTTGAGCAGTACATCTCGACTGCAGCATTGTGGCGGGGCATCGACGGTCCCCGCCGCAGTTGTGTTGTAGCATCGGCAGCCATACAGCTTGAATGGCACAGGATAATTCCGTAGTGAAAGAGATCACCATAGTTGGCGCAGGCATTGTCGGCATCGTGACCGCAATTTACCTGCAGCGTGAAGGACATCGGGTCACGGTGGTCGACCGTCAGGCCCCCGGCGAAGGCACTTCCTTCGGCAATGCCGGTTCGGTGGCGCCCGGTTCGATCATTCCCGTCGCCATGCCTGGCACGCTGAAGCAGGTGCCGAAGTGGCTCAGCGATCCGTTGGGGCCGCTGTCGCTGTCCTGGCGCCAATTGCCGTTCATGCTGCCCTGGTTCCTGCATTTTCAGCGTGCCTGCAATGCCGACCGGGTACGGCTTGGCGCAGCCATTCTGCGGTCGCTGAATGCGCCGGCCGTCGAGGCTTATGCCGACCTGCTGACTGCTGCCGGTGCGCCGGAGCTGCTGCGGCGTGAGGGCATGCTGCACGTCTACAAAACCGAAGCCGGGTTCAAGGCCAGTGCTTTTGGCCGCCAGTTGCGCACGGATAACGGCTGCGTGGTGGAACTGGTCGATGTCGACAAAATCCGCGAACTCGCGCCGGGACTCTCTGCCGGCTATCGCTGGGGCTTTAACCTGCCGGACAATGCGCATGTGCACAGCCCGCTGGGTGTGGTGCAGGCGCTGGCTGCGCATTTCAAAAACAACGGCGGCACACTCATTCGAGCGACCGTGACCGATATTCGCTGTGATGCTGGCGGTACTGTCAGGTTGCACACCGACGGCATGACCTTATCCACCGAGTGCGTGGTCATCGCGGCCGGTTATGCCTCCGCCAACCTTGCAGCAAAACTCGGCACCCGGGTGCCGCTGGCACCGGAGCGTGGTTACCACATCGAAATTCCAGGTGCCGCACTGGCACAGCACTGTCCGGTCACTGACGGCGAATCGCGTTTTGTCGCGACAACGATGGCGGGTGGTTTGAGGATTGCCGGCACCTCCGAATTCCAGGCCGCCGATGCGGCGCCGAACTGGGCCCGTGCCGCGGCACTGGCGACGCTGGCCGAAGGCATGTTCCCCGGCATCAAGGCAGTGAACTACAGCCGGTGGATGGGCGTGCGTCCGTCAACGCCGGATTCCACGCCGATCATCGGCCGTTCAACACGGCACCAGCAAGTGGTGTTTGCCTTCGGCCACGGCCACTGGGGGCTGATGGCAGCGCCGGTCACCGGTCAACTGGTGGCTGACCTTGTGGCCGACCGCGTGCCGCGCATTGATATCTCGCCGTTCCGGCCGGAACGGTTCCGGTTTATTGGGTCTGGATCCCGGCCTGCTTGACGATTTTTGCCCAGCGCGCCATTTCTGCTTTCTGGAACACATCAAACTCGGCACTGCTGTTGGCGACGGGTTCACCGCCCATGTCGATGATGCGCTGACGCACGTCCGGAAGATTGATGATGCGCACAATTTCTGTATTTAACCTTGAGACGATGGCCTGCGGCGTTTTTGCCGGTACCCAGATGCCATACCAGGAGCCGGTGACCATGTCCTTGTAGCCGGTCTCGACGAAGGTCGGCACGTCCGGCCATTGCGGCAGACGTTTTTGAGAGGTGATCGCGAGCGTGCGCAGACGACCGGCCTTGATGAATTCGCCGACGGCCGACGGACTGTTGAACATGAACTGGATCTGGCCGGTGATGACGTCGGTGATGGCTTGTCCCTGTCCCTTGTAGGGGATGTGGACCATGTTGGTGCCGGTGACGGACTTCAGCAGTTCCGCGGTGAGGTGGGTGGAGGAGCCCGGGCCCGAGGAGCCAAAACTCATTTCGCCAGGGCGTGCCTTTGCAAGGGCAATGAATCCCTTGACGGTTTTGGCGGGCAGCGCCGGCGTGACCACCAGCATCAATGGCGAGGAAGACGCCACCGTGACCGGAATGAAATCACGGATCGGATCGTAGGCCATTTTGGAAAACAGACTCGGCACGATCACGTGTATCGATGCGTTGGCGAGCAGCATGTGGCCGTCGGGGGGACTTTTCGCCACCAGCTCCGCGCCGATCATGCCGCTGGCGCCAGCGCGGTTTTCCACGAGTACCGTCTGACCGAGTGCTTCGCCAAGTTTTTGCGCGATGATCCTTGCCGTGATGTCGACCGGGCCGCCGGGAGAAAAAGGCGCCATGATGCGCAGGGGTTTTGACGGATAGGTTTGAGCCAGCGCGGGCATTGCGAACACACTGGACATTGCAAGCAGCAAGGCGGTACGTAACATCAGAGTCTCCCAATTTTGCGGACTGCATCACGAAGCATTCGCAATGATTATAGTCAGTTCTTCAGTCACAAAACTGATATTCACCAGAAAGCGGATGGGCACCAGAAAATTGCATGCGGACAGATTGAGTGCGTTTTGTTCGCCGGAAAGAGCACTGAAAGTTGGTGTGTATAATCATTTCACTTCATCAATAGTGATTCAGGAGCAGTTGGCAATGGCAAGAAAGGGCTACGGCGGTAAAACGATTTATGGCGCGCGCGTCGGCATTCTGATGCTGGACACCAAGTGGCCGCGCCCGCCCGGCGACACCGGCAATGCCTATACATGGCCGTTCCCGGTGCTCTACAAGGTGGTTCCCGGCGCGAGTGCGCGAGTCGTCATTCACGAGCAAGGCAAAGGCCTCGGCCCGGCATTTCTGAAGGCTGCCGAGGAGCTCGTCAAGGAGGGCGCCGATGGCATTACGACCACCGGCGGCTTTCTCGCGATTTTCCAGAAACAACTCGCAGCGCATGTCAACGTGCCGGTGGCCAGTTCATCGCTGTTCCAGATTCCAATGGTGCAACGCCTGCTGCCGCCCGGCAAACGCGTGGGGGTGTTGTCGGTGCACGGTGATCGTCTGACGGCAGAGCATTGGGATGCCGTCGGCGCGCCGCATGACACGCCGGTGATGGGCACCGAAGGCGGGCGCGAGTTCACGCGGGTGATGCTCGGAGACACCATCGACATGGATTACGAAATGGCGGAGCAGGACATCATGGAGGCGGGGGATGAGCTGCTGCGGCGTCATCCCGAAGTCGGTGCCATCGTCTGCGAGAACCACAACATGGCGCCTTACGCCGCGGCACTCAATGCGCGGCTGCGGATTCCGATTTACACCGTTTACACCTTTGTCACCTGGTTTCACTCCGGCCTGGCACCACGCGATTTCGGATTCCCCGGATCGGCTACACCGGAAATGTGGCGCGAGCGTTAGAGCCTGCCCTAACCATGGAGCTGGGGCTACGCGGCAAGGTCGCGGCGATCACCGGTGGCAGTGAGGGCATAGGCCGGGCCACTGCAATCCGGTTTGTCCATGAGGGCGTCAAGCTCGCACTGTGCGCGCGCCGCAGCGAAGTACTCAACGCGTTTGCTGAAGAATTGCGCGCCCTGGGTGGTGAAGTGTTGGCGCTGACGGTGGATGCTTCACTACCCGGCGAGATGGAGCGTTTCATCGCTGAAACCGTGCGCCACTATGGCCGCATCGACATCCTGGTCAACAATGCCGGCAGTACGGCGCAGGGCCCGTTCCTGAAAGCCGGGGACCCAGTCTGGAAATACGACCTCAGTGTCAAACTGATGGCGCAGGTGCGTGCCGCCCGCGCCGCGATTCCGCATATGAAAAAACAGGGCGACGGACGCATCATCAATATCAGCATGGCCGGTGCCAAGCAGCCGCATGCGGCCTCGTTTCCGACCAGTGTCAGTCGCGCCGCCGGTCTGGCATTCACCAAGGGGCTGTCCCAGGAAGTGGCGGGCGACGGCATACGCGTCAACGCGATCGGCCTCGGCTGGATCAAATCCCGGCAGCAGGAGCGACGTGCTGAAATCGCCGGACTGACCCTTGAAGGGCATTACAAAAAACTGAGTCCCAATGTTCCCCTGGGCCGTCTGGGTGAGCCCGATGAAGTCGCTGCGGTCATTGTGTTTCTGGCGTCAGACGCGGCGGGTTATGTCACCGGCACCTGTGTCAATGTCGACGGTGGTCATTCAGGTGTGTTGTAGCCGTCTGCAGGCCGCGCGCCGCCTGCTGGCGTGTGGCTTTGCCGTGTTCTGTTTTGGCTGCACGCCGCAGCAGATGCTGCTGAATGCGCTGATTCCCGATGGCACGACCTCGATGCTGTTGTCGCATTTGCAGACCGTCGAAGACGGCAACCGCCGGCGCGTCATCGACATGGAACAGAAGGGCGACTGGGTCGGGCTCAGCCGGTTCGCCGACAGCAATATCGCCACCGACCCCTTCAGCCCCGAATGGCGGATGATCGGCGGTTATGCGCAGTTGCAGTTGCGTGATTATCCCAAGGCCATGGCTTATTTCGGCGAAATGATCCGTATCTCACCGGACGATGCCACGGGGTATCACTTTCTCGCCGAAACCCAGCGTGCCGCGGGTCAGCCAGAGCGTGCGGTGACCACGCTGGAACGCGCGCTGCTGGTGGTGCGCGAATCGCCGCTGACCCATCAATTGCTGGGCGAGGCGTACGGCGACCTGGGGCGTTTCCGTCCGGCTGCCGAATCTTACAAGCGCGCGCTGGCGCTGGATCCGATGATGGCTGATGCCTGGTTCGGCATGGGGCGCGCGTCCCTGCAATTGGGGCGCGCTGCGGATGCGCGGGATGCGCTGACGGAATTGGAGCGCTTGCGCTCGCCGCGTGCGACGGATTTGCGCACGCTGATTGCGAAACAGCAGTAAAGATTCAGCGTGCGGGGATTACCGGCAGTAGCAGCGTGGATGGCTGCTCGGGTCCGATGTGCAGTGTGACCTTGCCGCCGAATATTGCCGGTGGCCTGTCGGTTTCATCGTCGTGTTCAAAGGGACCGCAGCCGCGCATTGGATGTTTCATGTTCGACAGCGTGGTTGCCGCGCCATCCCAGACATAGTCCTTGCCGCGGATGGTCAGTGCGACGCGGTAGCCTTTGGGCACAACGATGCAGGTCGGCCAGATTTCAATGTCCAGCGTATACACGGTGTCCGGTGTCAGCAGTTGTTTCTCGTCGTGGGTATGCCACGGCCGGTACGGCAGTGAGCGCGCAGCATCGAGTTTACGGTGCGACGCGCGCAGCCAGCCCTGACTGACAGGAGTGTGCGGATCAAGCGCACCCTGGAATACCACTTCTTTGTTTTCCGGATCAAATACCCGCAGCACCACGAACAGATCGGCATCGACGGTCGATGAGGACATAAACAGGCGCAGCGCTGACGGGCCGGTGATCTCCGTGTCCTCGGACATCGGCGGCGTGCTGAAGGTGACGCCGTCGCCCATGGCGTCGTAGCTTAAGGTCTGTGCCGTAGTCACCGGCGTTGGCGACAAGGCCATGTTGCGTGGATCCAGATGCAGGGTCGTCCAGCGCGTGCGCGCCAGCGGCCATTCCTGTTCATGGCGCTCGACAAAACGCTCTTTGCCGTTTTGCGGCACATGCCGCACCTGCAGCAGCACGCGTGCTTGCTGCACCCAGCCGGTGTTCTCGCCCTTGAGGAAATGTCCGAAGAATTTTTTCTGCAGATTGACGCCGTAGTCGGTGTAGAACGGCGCCCAGTGCGAACCGCCGTGGACTTCCAGCCATTTGTCGCGCGATGCAGCACGCAGGAAACCTTCGAAGTTGCCGCGGGAATGCAGGCCGAGCCCGCCCCAGTTCGCGGCCGACAGCAGCGGCACCGTGACCTTGGCCAGATCCGGCGTGCGTTCGCGGTAGTACCCGTCTTCCATTTCGCGCGCCGAAATTTCCTGCCACATGTTTTCGCGATTGGCGGCGAGTTCGGCTTCACTCAGGGTTTCCGGGCCACACACCAGTTCACCGGTGATGAGGTTGCGTGCGCCGCGTTCGCCGACACCGTGCTGCACGGTCTTGACCTGCATGTCCTGCCAGTTTTTGCGAAACACGCAGACAATGCCGCCGTGGCGGTTGCCGTCGCGGTAAGAGTCCGACCAGCCTTCCCACACGCAGATCGCAGCGAGATGCGGCGGTTGTGCGGCCGCGGCGCGCCATTGGTTGGAAGCGTAATAGGAAATGCCGTTCAGCCCGACCTTGCCGCTGCACCAAGGCTGCGCGGCTGCCCATTCGACGCAGTGATAAATATCCTGCGTTTCACGCGTGTTGTTATGACGCAGAAAACCGGGCGAACGGCCGGCGCCGCGCGAATCGACGCGAATCACCGCGTAACCGTCAGGCACCCACTTTTCCGGATCAACGACTTCCCAGTTGGCGTAACGGTTGCTGGTGTTGGCGACGGCGTCGGGATTGTCGCGGCACATGATCTCCCACGCGGTTTTATAACCTTCCTGGAAGGCGAGACCCTTGCCGTAGGGGCCGTAGGAGAGCAGCGCGGGATAACGACCCGGGGTCGCTGGCAGGAATACATCGGCGCGCAGCACCAGACCGTCGTTCATGGTGACCGGAACATCCCAGGCGATGCGCATGTCGTCGCGTGATTCGGTTTTTAAGTCCTCTGACATGCGCGAACTCCCGGGAATGATATCGGTGGATCAGGCTTTCTTCAGCGCCGGTGTCAGATGCGGCGCCAGCAGCGGCAGCAGTTGCGCAAACACTTTTGGCGCACCGGCGACGATGTTGCCGCTGTCGAGGTAATGGTCGTTGCCCTGCAGGTCGCCGACCAGGCCGCCGGCTTCGGTGATCAGCAGCGCGCCGGCGGCAATGTCCCACTTGCTCAGACCGATCTCCCAGAAAGCGTCGAGGCGCCCGGCGGCGACGTAGGCAAGATCAAGGGAGGCTGCACCCGGGCGACGAATCCCGGCAGTGTGTTTGATGACGTCGCGCATCATGCCGAGGTAGGCCTCGAGATGATCGAGTTGGCGGTACGGGAAACCGGTGCCGATCAGGCAAGGTTTCAAATGATCGCGCTTGCTCACACGGAGCCGGGATTCGTTGAGAAAGGCGCCGCGACCCCGGGTTGCCGTGTACAGGTCATTGCGGATCGGGTCGTAGACCACGGCCTGGGTGATGATGCCTTTGTGGGAAAGCGCGATCGACACCGCGTACTGCGGAAAACCGTGCAGGAAGTTGGTGGTGCCGTCGAGCGGATCGATGATCCACTGGAATTCGGAAGTGCCGGAGGCGCCGGACTCCTCTGCTAAAATCGCATGCGTCGGATAGGCTTCGCGCAGCGTGCGGATGATCGCCTGTTCGGCTTCGCGGTCCACTTCGGTGACAAAATCATTTGCGGCCTTTTCCCTGGCAACGATGACATCCAGATTGCGCCCTGCACGGACGATGATGCCGCCGGCGCGGCGCGCGGCCTTGACCGCAATAGTGAGCATGGGATGCATGATGGTCAGCGATTTAAAGTGGGCAGTGATCAGTAAAGAGCGGGTAATGTGCAAACAGCAGTGCAAACCAGCAGAGCAAACCGCTGAGCAATCTGCAGTCTGATGCAGATCCAGGAATATTTTCCGAGGCCGGCATGACCGGACGGTATTTTACGTGAACACCACAGACCCGCTCAAAAATATTCGTATCGTGCTCTGCGGCACCGCGCATCCGGGCAACATCGGCGGCGCGGCGCGCGCCATGCGCACCATGGGTATCACCGACCTCGCGCTGGTCAATCCGCAGCGTTATCCCGATCCGCAGGCGGTGTGGCTGGCGGCGGGCGCCACCGATGTGCTGGAGGCCGCGCGGGTGTGCACGAGTCTCGGCGAAGCGCTGTCCGGTGTGGCGTTCGCGGTGGCGTGTTCGGCGCGTCGGCGCGATGTCGCGGTGCCGATGGTTGATGCGCGCACTGCGGCAGGGCAGGTGGTGGCGATTGCGCAGGAGCGTCCGGTGGCGCTGGTGTTCGGCAACGAAACCTCGGGTCTCAGCAATGATGAAGTCGGCTGCTGCGGACTGCTGGCGAGTATTCCGGTCAATCCGGATTTTTCATCGCTGAACGTGGCAGCTGCCGTGCAAGTGTTTTGTTATGAGTTGCGCATGGCTTGCGGTGCGGGGCTGCAGCCGGACAAGGCGCAGGAACTGGCGACCCATGACGAGGTGGAGGCTTTTTACGACCACCTTGAACGCACCATCACTGAAACCGGCTTTTTGAATCCTGCGCATCCGCGCAAGTTGATGTATCGCTTGCGCCGGATGTTCGCCCGCACCCGCCTGCAGGTGGAGGAGGTCAATATCCTGCGCGGCATTCTCAGCAGCCTGATAACGCGCAAGGGGCCGCGCAAAGGTGAATGAACACCAGATTGTCGATATAAACAATTGTTTATATTGGGTTATTCCACTTCGCTTTATTCTTGATTAAAATAGTCGGTCATCATGGCCGCTAACCCATCAGGCAACGCTAATGTTTGAACGCATCCAGGAAGAAATTGCCGTTGTTTTTGAGCGCGACCCCGCGGCGCGCAGCACCTGGGAAGTGGTGACCTGTTACCCGGGTTTTCATGCCTTGCTGGCGCATCGTTTGTCGCACGGCCTGTGGACGCACGGCTTCAAATGGCTGGGACGCTGGATTGCGCATGGCGCTCGCTGGCTCACCGGTATCGAAATCCATCCCGGTGCCACCATCGGCCGGCGTTTTTTCATCGATCACGGCATGGGCGTGGTGATTGGCGAAACCGCCGAGATCGGGGACGACTGCACGCTGTACCACGGTGTTACGCTGGGCGGCACCACCTGGAGCAAGGGCAAGCGCCATCCGACGCTGAAAAACGGCGTGGTGATCGGTGCCGGTGCCAAAGTCCTCGGTCCGATCACCATCGGCGAAAACGCCAAAATCGGTTCGAATGCGGTAGTGGTGAAGGACGTGCCGGACGGTGCGACGGCCATCGGCATACCAGCGCGCCTGGTGGAAAGCAGCCAGGAAACCGATGGCCGTTTTGCCGCGTATGCCGTGGCGCGTGATGCCAATGATCCGGTGGCCAAGGCCATGCATGCCTTGATCGACCACAGTGTTGATACCGACAAACGCATCGCGCAGATCCTCGCCGAGTTGAAGCGCCTCGGCTTGCAGGTCGAGTGTGCGGAGACTGAAAGCTTCGATGCCGGGAAGCTGAACCGGATTGTTGATTGAATTACTCGGGTAAGGTATACTTGAGTAACTTTAGAGGGTATTGGGTTGTGGGTTTTGCGGGTTATTTGCTGATTATAAGCGTTTTCATATAAATCATTGTTTATAAATGATTTTTTAGCTTAGAGGTGCGACATGAGACTGACGACCAAAGGCCGTTTTGCAGTAACCGCAATAGTGGATCTGGGCTTGCGCCATGGCAGTGGCCCGGTCACGCTGGCAGAAATCAGCGGCCGGCAGAAAATTTCGCTGTCGTACCTGGAGCAGCTCTTTGGCAAGCTGCGCCGGCGCGGCATTGTCGATTCGGTGCGCGGTCCCGGCGGCGGTTATTGCCTCGCCCGTGACATGGCGCAACTGACCGTCGCCGAAATCATCCTCGCGGTGGATGAGCCGATTGATGCCACGCAATGCGCTGGCAAGGAAAACTGCAAGGACGAAGAAAAATGCCTGACTCACGATCTGTGGGCCACGTTGAACGAGCGCATTTTTGATTACCTCGGTTCGGTCACGCTGCGGCACCTGGTGGAAAACCAGCGCGCCAAGGAAGCCGGCGTTGCGCCGATGCATGACATGCGCGTGGTGACGCGCAAGCGCGATCCGGCCACGGTCTGACCGGATACGGATACTGCGAGACTCCGCTTTGGACCCTATTTACTTCGACCATAACGCCACCACGCCGCTCAATGAGCTTGTGCTGGCCGCCATGCTGCCTTTTCTGAAGGATCAGCATGGCAATGCGTCGAGCCGCCATGAATTCGGCACGGTCGCGCGTAAGGCCGTGGATGACGCGCGCGAACAGGTCGCGGCGCTGGTGGGCGTGCAGCCGGTGCAGGTGGTATTTACCGGGGGCGGTACTGAAGCGAACAATTTGTTGATCAAGGGCGCCGCCGGCTATCTGAAACCGGCGCAGGTTGCGGTCAGTGCGATTGAACATCCCTGTGTAGCGAAGCCGGCACAGGAACTGGTTCGTCAGGGCTGGACGCTGCGCAAGCTGGCAGTCACGCGTCAGGGCACGATTGATCTCGCGGATGTCGATGCCGCGCTGGCGACGAATACCGGCATTGTTTCGGTGATGCTGGCGAATAACGAAACCGGCGTGATCCAGGACGTCGCCGCGGTGGGCGAACGTGCGCGGCGCGCGAAGGCGGTCATGCACACCGATGCAGTGCAGGCGCTGGGCAAGATCGCGGTGGACTTCAATGCGCTGAATGTCAGCGCGATGACGCTGTCGGCGCACAAGATTTACGGACCCAAGGGCGTCGGGGCATTGGTTGTCGATAAGCGGCTGGAGTTGCGGCCGCTGCTGTCCGGCGGCGGGCACGAACGCGGAATGCGTTCCGGCACTGAGAACGTGCCGGCCATCGTCGGTTTTGGCGCGGCCTGTGAGCTGGCTGCTGCGCGCATGAGTGATTTGGGCAAACAAGTACAGATTCTGCGCGGGCAACTGGAGCACGGCCTGACTGGCATGGGCGCGACGATCTTCGGAGCAGCTGCAGTCCGTGTGCCGAACACCAGTTATTTCGCGCTGCAGGGTATCGACGGCGAAGCGCTGGTGATCGAGCTCGACAAGGTCGGTTATGCAGTGGCGGCGGGTGCGGCCTGCTCCAGCACCAGTTCCGAACCATCGGCCACTTTGCTGGCGATGGGCGTGCCGCCGGCAGTGGCACGTGGCGCAGTGCGGTTTTCACTGGGTGCCGGCAATACGACGGAACAAGTGGACGGATTTTTGACGGCGCTGGCAGTGGTTGCGCAGCGTCTGCGGCAGATGACTGCCGTTGCAGTGTAAATATTGAGCGTTTCATAAATGACAACGCCCAATCCCTCTCCCCGACCCTCTCCCGAGGGGAGAGGGTGAGAATGGCCCTGATTCACTGTAGTGAATCAGGGAAAGATTGATCGAAGGAGCAATGACATGGCGATACTACTGACGGAAAACGCGGCACTGCAGATCAAGAGCCAGCTGGCGAAACGCGGCAAAGGCCTCGGCCTGCGCGTGGGCGTGAAGAAAAATGGCTGCTCGGGCTGGGCCTATACCTATGACTATGCCGACGCGGTGAAATCGGAAGACCAGGTCTTCGAAGCGCACGACACCAGGCTGGTGGTGGACGGCGAAAGTCTCGAGGTTCTCGACGGCTCGACGCTGGATTTCGTCAAGGACGGGCTGAAACAGGTGTTCAAGTTCAGCAATCCCAATGTCGATGCCACTTGCGGCTGCGGTGAGAGCTTCAGCGTGAAAGAGATTCGGTGATTGGTAACTGGTAACTGGTAATTGGTAGACCGGTGTTAGCAGGCAGCTTTTAACCAATTACCAGTTACCAATCACCAATTACCGCTTTAACGGAATATGAAATGAGCACAGTTCTCGACAATCTAGTCAGCCAGCCCTACAAGCACGGTTTCGTCACGGACATCGAGTCCGAGTCGGCGCCCAAGGGTTTGAGCGAAGACACCATCCGCATGATTTCGGAGAAAAAGAACGAGCCGGAATGGCTGCTGGAATTCCGCCTGCAGGCCTATCGTCACTGGCTGACGATGACCGAGCCGCAGTGGCCTAACGTGCATTACCCGAAGATCGACTTTCAGGCGATCAGCTATTACGCCGCGCCCAAGCCCAAGCTGAAGAAAAGCATGGACGAGGTTGATCCGGAACTGCTGCGGACGTTCGAGAAACTTGGTGTGCCGATGCACGAACGCGCTGCACTGGCGGGTGTGGCGGTGGACGTCATTTTCGACTCGGTGTCGGTGACCACCACCTACAAGGAAAAACTCGCCGAAGTCGGCATCATTTTCGGTTCGATTTCCGATGCGGTGCGCGAACATCCGGAACTGGTGCGCAAATACATGGGTTCGGTGGTGCCGGTCGGCGACAACTACTACGCGGCGCTGAATTCTGCGGTGTTCACCGATGGTTCGTTCTGCTTTATCCCCAAGGGCGTCAAATGCCCGATGGAGCTGTCGACCTATTTCCGCATTAATACCCAGGACTCGGGGCAGTTCGAGCGCACGCTGATCATCGCCGAAGAGGGCGCGCAGGTGTCGTACCTCGAAGGTTGCACTGCGCCGAAGTTCGACACCAACCAGTTGCACGCGGCCGTGGTCGAACTGGTGGCGCTGGACGATGCCGATATTAAATACTCGACGGTGCAGAACTGGTACGCGGGTGACGAGAACGGCGTCGGCGGCATCTACAACTTCGTCACCAAGCGCGGCCTGTGCAAGGGCCGCAATTCGAAGATTTCCTGGACCCAGGTCGAAACCGGTTCGGCGATTACCTGGAAATACCCGTCCTGCGTGTTGCTCGGCGACAACTCGATCGGCGAGTTCTACTCGGTGGCGCTCACCAACCACAAGCAGCAGGCCGATACCGGCACCAAGATGATCCACATCGGCAAAAACACCAAAAGCACGATCATCAGCAAGGGTATTTCCGCCGGGCATTCCAATAACAGTTACCGCGGGCTGGTAAAAATCGGACCGCGGGCCGAGGGTGCGCGCAATTTCTCGCAGTGCGATTCGATGCTGATCGGCACGCAATGCGGCGCCAACACCTTCCCCTATATCCAGGTCAACAATCCGACGGCTAAGGTCGAGCACGAAGCGACTACGTCAAAAATCGGCGAAGACCAGCTGTTTTATTTCCAGAGCCGCGGCATCCCCACCGAAGAAGCGGTGTCGATGATCATCAACGGTTTCTGCAAAGATGTTTTCCAGCAACTGCCGATGGAGTTCGCCGTCGAGGCGACCAAACTCCTCGGCCTGAAACTTGAAGGTAGTGTCGGATGATTCAGCCCAAAGCCAAAACCCTGCTTGAAGTACGCAACCTCACCGCCGCCGTGGCGGGCGTGGAGATATTGAAAGGCATCAACCTGACGGTGCGCGCCGGTGAAGTGCACGCCATCATGGGGCCCAACGGCTCCGGTAAAAGCACCTTCGCCAAGGTGCTCGCCGGCCATCCGGCCTACACCGTCAAGGGTGGCGAAGTGCTGTTCCAGGGCAAGGATCTGTTTGCACTGGCCTCGGACGAGCGCGCCCGCGCAGGCATTTTCTTGGGCT
This sequence comes from Betaproteobacteria bacterium, assembly GCA_021732605.1. Classification (GTDB taxonomy): domain Bacteria; phylum Pseudomonadota; class Gammaproteobacteria; order Burkholderiales; family SG8-41. The sequence continues at coordinate 22,182 of JAKFUS010000054.1, forward strand.
TCCAATACCCGGTGGAAATTCCCGGCGTCACCAACAGCGCCTTCCTGCGCCTCGCCTACAACACCGTGCAGAGTGGTCGTGGCAAGGACGAGCTTGATCCGCTGGAGTTCGACGATCTGGTGCGCGAAAAAATGAAACTGCTGGAAATGAGCCCGGAGTTTTTGAGCCGTAGCATCAACGACGGATTTTCCGGTGGCGAGAAAAAGCGCAATGAAATTCTGCAAATGGCTTTGCTTGAGCCGGTACTGGCCTTGCTCGACGAGACTGACTCGGGTCTGGATATTGACGCACTGCGTGTGGTCGCCGGTGGCGTCAATCAACTGCTGACGCCCGACAATGCCTGCGTGCTGGTGACGCATTACCAGCGCCTGCTCAATTACATTACCCCGGATTATGTGCACGTGATGTCAGCCGGCCGCATCATCAAATCCGGCGATAAGTCACTGGCGCTGGAGCTCGAAGAGCGCGGTTACGACTGGCTGCTCGACGGGAAAGAAGCGGCCAAAAAGGCGGCAGCGTGACCGTTACAGCCGCATCTCATCCCGCTTCTAATGCCTACGTGGCCTCGCTCTTGGCCGGCAGTACTGCCGTGCCGAAAAGTCCGGCAGCATGGCTGGACGCGCGCCGCGCTGCTGCGCTGGAGCGCGCCAATGCACTGGCCGTGCCGACCACGCGTGACGAGGAGTGGCGCTTCACCGATCTGACGCCGCTGACCAAACTGACGTTCCAACCGGTGACGACAGCGACAGCCGTATCCGCCACTGACATCGCGGCTTATGCGGTGGCCGAGGCCGCGGTGCGGCTGGTATTCGTCGACGGGATTTATGCGCCGGCGCTGTCTCAGCGCAGTGCGCTGCCTGCGGGCATTACGGTAGAGCTTCTGGCTGATGCGTTGAAAAGCCATGGCGCCTTGATCGAGCCGCATCTGACACAGCTGGTGAAGAACGAGAATGATCTGTTCGCGTCGCTGAACACTGCATTCCTGCAGCACGGCGTATTCATCCATGCCGCGAAGAATGCAGCACTGAAAGCACCGATCCATTTGCTGTTTGTCGCGACCCGCAAGGGCGCTGCGGCCTACCCGCGCTGCCTGATCGTCGCTGACATGGGCGGTGAGTGCTGTGTGATCGAGGATTACGTGGCGCTGGGCGGCGAAGCCTATCTGACCAATGCCGTGACCGAAGTTGCGGTCGCGCCGAATGCCTCGGTGCGCCATATCAAGCTGCAGCGCGAAAGTGACCAGGCTTTTCATATCGGCAGCTGCGCGGTGACGCTGGCAAAAGATGCCCGTTATCTGGCGCATGCCGTGACTTTCGGCGCACGTTTATCGCGCAACAATCTGACGGTGACCCAGCAGGGCGAGGGCGCGCATGCGCAGATCGACGGCATTGCGCTGATCGGTGGTCGCCAACTGGCCGATACGCATACGCTGATGGACCATACCCAACCCCACGGCACCTGCGAGCAGTCGCACAAGACCATTGTCGGCGGCGCGGGACATGCGGTGTTCAACGGCAAGGTGTTCGTTCGCCAGGGCGCACAACAGACCGATTCTTCGCAGCAAAGCCGCAACCTGCTGCTGTCGGACAAGGCGCATGTCGACACCAAGCCGCAGCTGGAAATTTTTGCCGATGACGTCAAATGCGCGCACGGCGCGACCGTCGGCCAGCTCGATGCCGATCATCTGTTCTACCTGAAAAGCCGCGGCCTGCCGGAAGCGCAGGCGCGCAATCTGCTGACTTATGCGTTTGGCGCCGAGATCATCGACCGCATTCCGGTGCCGTCGCTGGTGGCGCAGTTGGAGAAGAGCGTCATGGCCCGCACCGAGATTGCCTCATGAGCAGCCACGGCAAACTGGCGACCACGCCGGCCGCAGCGCTGGACATTGAACGTCTGCGCCGTGATTTCCCTATCCTCGATCTGAAGGTCAATGGTAAGCCATTGATTTTCTTGGACAATGCGGCATCGAGCCAGATGCCGCGTCAGGTCATGGAGCGTTGGGTGAAGTACCGCTCGGAGCAGCACGCCAACATCCATCGAGCGGTGCATTACCTGTCGGAGACCGCGACTGCCGAATACGAGAAGGCGCGGCACAAGGTGCAGGCCTTCATCAATGCCGGCGAATTGCGCGAGTGCATCTTCACCAGCGGCACCACCGACGGCATCAACCTGGTGGCGCATGGTTACGGCCGCAAGTTTTTTGCCGCCGGCGATGAAATCATCCTGACCACGCTGGAGCATCACTCCAACATCGTTCCCTGGCAGATGGTTGCCGAAGAGAAGGGTGCAGTCATTCGTGTGGCACCCATCAACGACCGTGGTGAAATGCTGGTCGACGAATACCGCAAGTTGTTCAATGCGAAAACCAAATTTGTCGCGATGACCCATGTCTCGAATGCGCTGGGCACGATCACTCCCGTCAAGGAAATGATCGCCATCGCCCATGAGCACGGCGTGCCGGTGCTGGTCGATGGTGCGCAGGCGGCGCCGCATCTGAAAGTCGATGTGCAGGATCTCGACTGCGATTTTTATGTGTTCTCCAGCCACAAGCTGTGCGGACCGACCGGCGTCGGCGTGCTGTACGGCAAGGCAGCGCTGCTGGAAAAAATGCAGCCCTTCAAAGGCGGCGGCGACATGATTCTGTCGGTCACCTTCGAAAAAACCACCTACGCGCCGATCCCCGCCAAGTTCGAGGCCGGCACGCCGCCCATCGGCGAAGCGATCACGCTGGGCGCCGCCATCGATTATCTGTCGGCCATCGGTATCGAGCGCATCGCGGCGCATGAAACCGATTTGCTTGATTACGCCACGGACCAGCTGAACCGCATGCCGGGCATACGCCTGATCGGCACTGCTGAGAAAAAAGCCGCGGTGCTGTCGTTCGCGGTGGAGGGTGTGCATCCGCATGACGTTGGTTCGCTGCTCAATGACGACGGTGTGGCGATCCGCACGGGGCACCACTGCGCACAGCCGGTGATGCAGCGCTTCAAGGTGCCGGCGACCTGCCGCGCGTCCTTTGCTTTTTACAACACCATGGCCGAAGTCGATGCACTGGCTGCTTCGATCGCCCGGGTGCAGAAACTGTTCGCATGAAAATCTTTAAAACCTTTAGCCACAGAGGTCACAGAGGACGCAGAGAACGGCAACCCCGGGTTTTCTCTGTGCTCTCTGTGACCTCTGTGGCTGCTTTTAGTCTTTGATCTTATGGACAGCCGCGAGCTTTATCAGGAGATGATTCTTGAGCACAACAAGAAGCCCCGCAACTGGGGTTTGCTTGCCGATGCCACGCACAAGGCGGAAGGACTGAATCCGCTGTGCGGCGATCATCTGCATCTGTCGCTGCGTGTCGCCGGTGACACCGTCGAAGCCGTGGGCTTTGAAGGTGAGGCCTGTGCGATCTGCAAGGCCTCGGCATCGATGATGACTGCGATCGTTAAAGGCAAGAGCAAGGCTGATGCCGAGCAGATGGTGCAGGAGTTCCGCGACATGACCACCGGCAAGCTGGATCTGGCAGCGCCACATCACCTCGGGCGGCTGACGGTGTTTGCGGGGGTGCGCGACCTGCCGACCCGCGTCAAATGCGCAATCCTGCCCTGGCATACGCTGCACGCGGCTTTTTCCGGTACCGACACCGCTTCCACTGAATAATCTGTAATCGCATTTCCTAAATTAATTTATGCCGAAAATCGCCGAAATCGAACCGACCCCCAATCCAAACGCGATGAAGTTCATCCTGCGCGAGCCGCTGACCTGGGGCATCACGCGTTCGTATGACAAGCCGGAGCAGGCGGTGGGTGATGCTCTGGCGATGAAGCTGTTCGACATCGAACATGTCACCAACGTGTTTTACGTCGATCACTGGGTGACTGTGACTCAGGACGGTGGCGCCGACTGGCAGGATCTGATGCGCGATCTGGCAGTGCCGATCCGTGAAGCCCCTTCGGCTGACGCCAATTCCGACAAACTCGCGGAGCAATCCAGCGAGGCCATGGATTCATCCAAACTGAACCCCGCAGACCGCGAGCGGCTGGACAAGATCAACGCCATCCTCGACGAACAGATCCGCCCCTATCTGCAGAACGACGGCGGTGATCTCTACGTGATCGGGCTCGAAGGCAACAAACTGTCGGTGCATTACCAGGGTGCCTGCGGTAGCTGCCCCAGCTCGCTGTCGGGTACGCTGGCCGGCATCGAAAGCCTGGTGCGCCAGATCGAACCTGACATGGAAGTGGTCGCGGTTTAAAGTCATGGCGGACTGGTTCAAGGTGGCTGCGGTCGGCGAGATCGCTCCCGGTTCCTGCAAGGTGGCCGATGTCGATGGCACCGCGGTCGCGGTGTTCAATGTCGGTGGCGACTATTTCGCGATCGAGGATGTCTGTACTCACGACGGCGGCGAACTGGCAAGCGGGGTCATTGAAGGGGACCAGGTCGTCTGCCCGCGTCACGGCGCACGGTTCTGCATACGTACCGGCGAGGCGCTGTCGGCCCCGGCGTACGAGCCGACGGCAAAGTTTCCGCTGCGCATCGAGAACGGTGTCATTGAGGTTTGCGACGACCGCTGGGAATAGCAGGGCAGGATTGAGGAGTGAGGAGCGGGAGAATGCTGCATCTGTCACTTCCCGCCAGTGCCGCAGCGTTGCCAAACATGCGGTTGGCGGTCACAATTCCCCCGCAGGTAAGTCGGAAATTTCAACCGGGGGAGACCAGTATGAAATCCAGTTCCGTTAGTCACGCTGTCGCGCGTGTTTGCTGTGCGGTGGCTGTCGTGCTGCCACTGGCGGCAGGCGCCCAGCAGTATCCGACGCGACCGCTGCTGATTGTCGCGCCGTTTGGCGCAGGGGGCGATTCGGACATCGCTGCCCGCAATCTGGCCGCGGTCATACCGAAATACCTCAAGCAGAACGCGGTGGTGCTCAACAAGGTCGGCGCCAGCGGCGCAATCGGCTCCGAGTACGTCAAGAACGCCTCCCCTGACGGGTACACTTTTTTGCTGGCTCGCGTCGGTTCGCAGGCGACGTTGCCGGCGCTGAAGCCGGACCTCAGCTACAAGTGGAACGACTTTTCCTTCCTCGGCATCCTCGAACTCAATCCTTATGTCTGCGCGGTGGTTGCAGATTCCCCGTTCAAGACATTCGGTGACCTGGTCGAGGGGATCCGCAGGAATCCGGGCAAGCTGAAATACAGCACGGCCGGCGTCGGTACCATCCATGAAATGGGGCCGCAACTGCTGTTCGACGCGCAGAAGCTGGGCAAGGACGCGGGCAACCAGATTCCGTACAAGAGCGGCGGTGAAGCGGCCACAGCGCTGCTCGGCCGTCATGTCGATTTCAGCTGTTCCAACATCGGCACCGTGCTCGGCTTCATCAAGAACAAACAGATGCGCGCGCTGGTAACGACGACACCGGAGCGTTTCAGGGACATCCCCGACGTGCCGACAGCGAAAGAGGCGGGTTATCCGACGCTGGAGCGCATCATCGGCTGGAGTGCGCTCTACGGCCCGCCGAAAATGGACCCAAAGCTCATCGCCATCTGGGGCGACACGCTGCAGAAGGTCAGCAAGGATGCGCAGTGGGTCAACGCGACTGAAAAAATCGGCTCTGTGCCGCACATCAAGTCGCCGCAAGACACGGCGACGTATGTCAAAGAGCAGTATGAGACGTACTACAAGCTGGGCAAGTCGCTTAATATTGTGCTGCAGTGATTCTGGTGATTGGTGACTGGTAACTGGTAACTGGTAACTGGTAACTGGTAACTGGTAACTGGTAACTGGTAACTGGTAATTGGTGATTAGGTAATGGGTAATGGATGAGGGGGTTTATTTGAAGGTTTTAATGTCAAAAAGGTGCGTCATGCCACTGGCTGTATGCCTCATACGATTGTTTTTACCAATCACCAATTACCAGTCACCAATTACCACCCTGCAGTAATGGACACCCTGACCCACGCGCTGTCCGGCGCGCTGCTGGCACGCGCCACCACTGGACTCGAAAAACCTCCCCTGCCGATCGGCCGCCGCATGGCCATCGGTGCGCTGGTCGCGGCGTTTCCCGATATCGACTTTGTCGCGTCGTGGCTGTCGCCACTGGCTTATCTTTACCACCACCGAGGCGTTACCCATTCGCTGCTGATGCTGCCGCTGTGGACTGTGCTGCTGGCGTGGATTTTTGCGCTGATCTGGCGCGGCGGGCCCGGCTGGAAAACTTATGCGCCGGTGGTGGCGATGTCGCTGGCTGCGCATATCGCCGGCGACTGGATTACTACCTTCGGCACCATGATTTTTGCGCCGCTGTCGGATTACCGCCACGGTATCGGCACCACGTTCATCATCGACCTCTGGTTCTCCGGCATTATCATCGCCGGTCTGCTGCTGTCGCTGCTGTGGCGCCGGTCGCGCCTGCCGGCGGTGGCGGGGCTGGCCGTGCTGGTCGCTTACGTCGTGCTGCAATCGGTGCTGCTGCAACAGGCCGTGGAATTCGGCCGGGGCCATGCGCAGGCCGCAGGCATCACGCCGGCAAGGGTTAGCGCCATGCCGCGGCCGGTGTCACCATTCAACTGGATGGTTGTGATCGAGGATGACAAAGGTTATCACTACAGCCACATCAACCTGATCCGCAGGCAGGTGCTGCATACCGGTGACAATGCGGGGTTCATTGCGAAACTCGACGCGGTTTATCGTCCGCTCGATCAGGCTGTCTGGGAGACAGATGTGCGTTACGGTCGCGGTTCGCAGGGCGCCGTGGTGCGCGCGGTCTACGATCATCCGGAGTTTGCCTTTTTCCGCTGGTTCGCGGCATACCCGGCCCTGCACCGCATCGACAGCGAGGCCTTATCGCTGTGCGTCTGGTTCGAGGATCTGCGTTTCCTGACTCCCGGCCGTGACAGTTTCCCGTTCATCTACGGCATGTGCAGCGAGGGCTCGGGGGCCATGCGGCCTTACGGGCTCGATGGCGAGAGGCGGTTTCCCGTTTACTAAGCACCAAGTAATTGCCCGCTTGCAGTGCACCCCGGGAATCTGTGCACCCGCGCGATGCGTCATCACAAGCAGCTGATTACCGCCTAGCCCGGCGGAAGCGGCGTTTCCGGATTGGCATTCAAATTGCTGGTGATCACTGCGTAGTCCCCAGTAGCGCCTTCATGGGGAGGGGCATGAGGGTCTCATCCATCTTTATGGAGATGCAGACCATGATCAATGCCGGATTTGTCGACTTTCTCTTCACCGGGGCAGCCATCCTGCCCCAGATCCTTCTGTTCACCGGTTATATCGGCCCCGCCTTGTTGCTGTTCATTCCGCTGCTGATCGCAGCCTGCCTGATCAGCATGTACCACGAGCAGACCAGCAAGGTGTCGGAAACCAGCGAAGAGAACGGTGCAGATATGGAATTGCCGCTGACGACTGCTAAGCGGTAAAAATTCGATATCTGATGTAAGTATTTGTTTTTATTTAATTAATTAAACTCTGCTGAGAGCAACCAGAGCATCGCGTCGAGTCCTGAGTGGTTCAGCGCATAGGTCGTCTTGTCGCGCACCACCGGTTTCGCGCGCCAGGCGACGCTGACGCCACACTCCGCCATGAATTTCAGGTCGTTGGCGCCGTCGCCGACACCGGCAATCTGCTCCCGTGTGATGCCGAGTTCCGTTGCCACGCGCAGCAAGGTCGTGCGCTTCATGTCGGCATTAACGATGTCGCCGATGACTTTCCCGGTTAATTGTCCATTGCTGATTTCAAGTACGTTGGAATGTGTGTAGTCGAGTTCGATACGTGGCTTCAGTCTGTCTGTCATGTAGCTGAAGCCGCCGGAAACCAGCAGGGTTCTGATGCCTGCCGCGCGGATTTTTTCGAGCAGCGTTTCCGCGCCTGGTGAGAAGCGCAGCCGTTCGTCGTAGACGCTTTGCAATGCGCTTTCATTGAGGCCCTTCAGCAATGCCAGACGCCGCCGCAGGCTTTCGTCGTATTCGATTTCACCGCGCATCGCGCTTTCGGTTATTTTTGCGACTTCGGCCTTGATGCCGACCATATCGGCGAGTTCATCGATGGTTTCCATGGTGATCAGCGTCGAATCCATGTCCATCACCAGCAGTTTGAAATCGCCTAGCTTGCGGTCTTCGGGTACGAAGCCATGATCCAGGTTGGAGCTGTTGCACAGCTCGGTGATGCCTGCTGCAGGCTGTGCATTGCACAGGCGGAACGCCGTGTCCGACAGGCGGTCGATGGCGCTGGCAGCGGAGATTTTGGCGAGCTGTTTGAGATCGGCAGTTTCGACCTCGGTACCCTGGATGATGAGATGCATGCTGGTTCGGCAATAAGGCGCCGGCTAATATTTCGAAAGAGGCGCGATTGTAGCGGAGGCAACAATGCAAACAGCATGTCGTCGCCACATCAGGGCGCTGTGATCCACGCTGCAATGCGCTGAACGACTTCGCCTTCGATGCCGTTGAAGCCGTGATAGGCGCGTGCCTCGCAGGGGTCCCCGGTGCTGATGCCGCCGTCGAAGGTGATCAACTCCTTGCGTGGCGGCGTGGTCAGCCGCTCCATCAGACGCGGCACGTCGCTGTAGAGGCAGGCACGGCAACTGTCCTGGCGATGATGCGCGACCAGCACGGGAATGCGGATGCGGTCCAGCGCCATCTCCGGCACTGCCCGGCTGCGTGGATCACTGAGGATGGTGGCGGTGAGCACGATGCCGTCGGGGCCGCCGTCATTCAGCGGCAGGCGTGTGGCGATGTGGGCGGCCGACTGGGTGCCGCGGCTGGTGCCGATCAGCCACACGGGGATATTTGATTGCTGTCGCAGCCAGACGAGGACCGCCTTGACGTCGGCAACGTGGTCGTCGGTCTGGCGATAGCCGGACAAGTACGGATACGACTGCTTGTCGGACGGCGCGTCGATGACCACCGTGGTCAGGCCCTGATCAGAGAAAAGTTGTCGCGATCGCACCAGGAAATTGCCCGCCAGTTTTGGAATACGGCCATCGGCCTCCAGCGTCAGCCCGCCGTCGCCGCCGGCGAACAGGATCACCGCGGCCTTGGGTTTGTCCGGAGTGATGACGAGAATACGTTGCATGACGCCGGATCGCGAAGGCACATCAACCGTCCGCGATGTTTGAGCGTTGGCGGCGCAGCATGCGACCAGCAATAAAACGTGGGCTAAGGCAGCTCTCATCGGCATTCAGGTTTTTTTGGCTGGAGATCCAATCATACCCCGGTATTTGATGAGGCAGCCCGGGAGGTACCGGTGAGCGGAACGTGCCGACGGCTGAACCCGGTTTATCAAGTAAGGATTCCAGCCTGACTCCGACATTGCAATATGAGTCCCGTCACTAAAGCTCCAGGTACTAGAGAGGAGGCAAGTTTTTTGCCCGAGTTCCTGAATCGATTGCGCAACTGCCGCCTGTGCTGGACGCTGACACGCTATGTTTTCCTGCTGATCCTGGTGATCGAAAGCGTGATCCTGCTGCCATCAGCTTACAATTTTCGCGCAAATACGCTGATCGTGCTGGAACGTACCGCGATGTCGGCGGTGCGGGCTGCAGGGCGTATCGACACTGCTCATTTTGATCAACGGATATTGGCGGAGCGTCTTGTCGGCCTGCACGGTTTAAGTGGCATCGTGGGGGCAGGCATCGCGATCAATGACGGCACAGTGCGGATGTTGTTCGGGGAAACGCCATTCGACGAAGCGGTGAGTCCGGCCACGATCATCCGCAAACCCGGAACGATCACGCGCAGCAGTGCTGCGGACGGGGCGCGGCGCGACATTGCATGGACCGATGCGCCTGCGGGAGGATTGGTGACTTTCATGGTGCGAATCGACAGCTCCGGTGTCAATGCCGAACTGGCGGCATTCATATTGCGCATCGCCGGTCTTGTGGCGATTCTTGTGGTGTTTGTCACGGTGGGCACGATGTTTTTGATGGACCGATTTGTGCTGGCGCCGATTATCCGGCTCAGAGACAGCATGCTGGGGGCTGGAGCTGATCCAGACAATGCGACACGCTATCGTGTGGAGCTTGCCGCCCGCGATGAACTGGCCGATGTCCTGTTTGCGCATAACGCATTGCTGCAGGATATGGCAGACAGCAAGCGCCTCGACCGGGCCAACGCTGAAGAGCGTGCGCGTTTTCTGGTGCGCCATGACCCGCTGACCGGGCTGCCCAACCGCGATTACTTTCTGGAAACCCTGCGTCACGCGCTCGAACACCGCAATAGCGGTCATGCAATGGTCCATGCTTTTGTGCTGAATTTTTCCGGGTTCAGCGCGATCAATGATGCGCTTGGCCAGCACGTTGGCGACCAGACATTGATTCATGTGGGCAAAACACTCAGCGAGCTCGTGCGCCAGCAGCGATTTGTCGCACGCATCGGAGGCGATGAATTTGCCATTATTGACCAGTCGTCGGATGGGCCGACACCGGCTGCGCTGCTGGCGGAGCGTATTCTGGGGGTTGTCGAAAAGCCGCTGGTACTGGAAGGCAAAATTATCCGGTTGCGCAGCCGGTTGGGCATCGCCTGCGCGCAAGCGGAAAATGACACCGTGCCGGAGCAACTGTTGCACGATGCCCAGGTTGCACTGAATCTGATCCGTGCCGATAACGATGCGAAGGTCCGCTACCGGTTTTATTCGGCAGAAATGATGCAGGCGGTCGTGCATCGGCAGGACACGGAGAGGGAGCTTGTTGAAGCGTTGCGGTCGGGCCAGTTGCATCTGTTTTATCAGCCCAAGATTGTCGTGGCTGAAAGTGGTATGGGTGTGGGCGTGTCCTCCTGTGAAGCGCTCATACGCTGGAAGCATCCAAGTCGCGGATGGGTGTCTCCGGGAGAGTTCATTCCAGTTGCCGAGTCTTCGGAACTGATATTCGAGATCGGTGAGTGGGTGCTGCAGGAAGCTTGTGCCCAGGTCGGACGCTGGCGGGATGCGGGATTGGTGCCGCCACGGGTGGCAGTGAATATTGCGGCCCGGCAGTTCCAGGACGTTGCGCTGCCGGACCTCGTCTACCAGACGGTCACGCGCGCCGGAATCGAACCCGACGCCCTGGAGCTGGAAATCACGGAGACCGCTGCGATGAGTAACGTGACGCTGAGTATCAACGTGATCAGTTCATTGCGGAAAATCGGTGTGCGGCTGTCGATCGATGATTTCGGGACGGGTTATTCCTCGCTGAGCTATTTGCGGCAATTCGAGGTTGATTCCATCAAGATCGATAAATCATTTATTGATGATGTCACCGAAGATCGCAATGCGGCATCGGTTTGCGATGCCATTATTCGACTGGGTCACAGCCTTGGTAAAAAAATCATTGCGGAAGGCGTGGAAACAGAAGCACAGCTGGAGTTTCTGCGTCGTCGTCAATGCGACGAGGCGCAGGGTTTTTTGTTTGCACGACCGATGCCCGCAGAAGATTTGACGAAGATACTGGAGCGGAGTCTGGCCGCTTAAGCGCATTCCGGCGTAAGGGTCGTGCGTGAGCGAACCATTGGTCAATTTCAGAAAAATCAGCCTGCCGTTCGCGGTGCAAACAGGATAATCGCCATGCCGGCGACGGCGACACTGGCACCAGTCAGGTCCCACACCGTCGGCCGGATACCGTCGATAGCCCACAACCACAGGATGGCGACGGCGACATACACGCCGCCGTACGCGGCATAGACCCGGCCCGCTGCAGCCGGATGCAGCGACAGCAGCCAGACGAACATGGCCAGCGACATGGCGGCCGGCGCCAGCACCCATACCGGTGCGCCCTTGTTGAGCCATAAATAAGGCAGGTAACAGCCGACGATTTCGGCAAGGGCCGTGGCGATGAACAGCGCCGCAGTTTTGAGCTCAAACATGGCCGGCCCTGTCGTTGTCGATGCTTTCGCGTCGATATTGATAGATGACGGCGTAGGCCTGCTCGGCGACTGCGTCATCAATCAGGCAAGCGACCGCTTCAATCAATTCGCGGGGCGCCCCGGCAATGATCAGATCGCTCACCCAGCTGCGCACGACGCCCTGGCGCTGCGCATCGGGCATCGCCAGCAGGCGTTCCAGCGTGGCATTGATCTGCGGGTTTTCGCAGGCGGCTTTGAGCAGGCCGACAAAGCCTTCGATGTCGGCGACGGAGCGGGGTGCGGGTGAGATCATGGCAATATTGTAGCCGCGGGCGACACCCTCTGAAGCCACAGCATATCTATTTGATTTTATTGATAAAATAAATCGCTTATAATGCGCGCCGCAATGCGCTCGGTGCATTCCGCCCGGGCCGCGCACAAGGTTTCCGATGAGCATAGCCAAAGAAGTTTCGCGGCGACGTACCTTCGCCATCATTTCGCATCCGGACGCGGGTAAAACCACGCTGACCGAAAAACTGCTGCTGTTCGCCGGCGCGATCCATATCGCCGGCAGCGTCAAGTCGCGCAAGGCCTCGCGTTACGCGACCTCGGACTGGATGGAAATCGAAAAGCAGCGCGGCATTTCAGTGGCGAGTTCGGTGATGCAGATGGAGTACCGCGATTGCGTGATCAACCTGCTCGACACCCCCGGCCACCGCGATTTCTCTGAAGATACCTATCGTGTGCTGACTGCGGTGGATGCTGCGCTGATGGTGATCGACGCCGCTAACGGTATCGAGCCGCAGACTTTGCGTCTGCTGCAGGTCTGCCGCGCGCAGAACACGCCGGTGATCACCTTCATCAACAAGATGGATCGCGAAGTGCGCGAGCCGACCGATCTCGTCGACGAGATTGAGCGCACGCTGGGCATGCCGGTGGTGCCCTGCACCTGGCCGGTCGGCATGGGCAAACAGTTCAAGGGCGTGTTCGATCTCCGCAACGACCGCATGCGCGTGTTTACCGCCGGCGAAGACCGTGTCGGTGCCAATGACGATGAAATCATCTCCGGCATAAACAACCCGGAATGTGTCGCTCGTTACGGCGACACCTTTGTTCACGCCCGCCAGGAAATCGAGCTGGTGCAGGGCGTGTCGCCGACCTACGACCGAGAGACCTTCCTTGCCGGCAAGCAGACGCCGCTGTTTTTTGGTTCGGCGATCAACAACTTCGGCGTGCAGGAAGTGCTCGATGCGGTGATCGACTTTGCGTCGCCGCCGCGGCCGCACAAGGCTTTGCAGCGTGCCGTGGATCCGGTGGAGCCCAAATTCTCCGGCGTGGTGTTCAAGATCCAGGCCAATATGGATCCGGGGCACCGCGACCGCGTCGCCTTCATTCGGGTCTGCTCCGGCCGTTTTGAACGCAGCATGCGGCTGAAAAACTGCCGCACCGACAAGTTTTTTCGCCCCAGCAGCGTGGTGTCTTTCCTGTCGCAACGCCGTGACCAGGTCGAGGATGCCTACGCCGGTGACATCATCGGCATTCCCAATCATGGTGTGCTGCAATTGGGCGATACGCTGACCGAAGGCGAAGACCTGCAATTCACCGGGCTGCCGTTTTTTGCACCGGAACTGTTTCAGACGGTCGAGGTGGCCGATCCGCTGCGCAGCAAGCAGTTGCGTACCGGACTGGCGCAATTGGGTGAAGAGGGCGCGATCCAGGTGTTCAAGCCGGTGGCGGGCACGCTGCTGCTGCTCGGTGCCGTCGGCCAGCTGCAGTTCGAGGTGGTCGCGCACCGCTTGAAACATGAATACGGCTGCGAAGCGCGGCTGGCGCCGGCGCGTTATGTCGCGGCGCGCTGGGTGACCTGCGATGACGAACGGGAGTTGCAGCGTTTCATCGATGCCAATTCGCACCGCGTGGCGCACGATGCGGTGGGCGCACCCGCTTTTCTTGCTTCAAATTTGATTGAGATCGATGTTGCTGCCGAGCAGTGGCCGAAAATCAAATTTCACGCGCTGCGTGAGCACGCCGGGCTGATTTTTCACTCGAATGCGGTCAACTGAGGCTGTCAGTTAGACCGCAAGCGTTAACGTACCGCGACTTCTGCAGTCCAACGCAGGATTTCGTCAATGGATGCACGCGGGGCGCCGCGATGATCGGCATTCGGTTCGTAGAGCCGGGTCAGCGGATCAGCGGGGAGAGCGGCGAAGGTCGCCTGTTTGGTCCGCAGCAGGGCGGGGTAATCGGAAGTCGGTGCCACGTGCAGCACCGGCAGTGTTTTCGCCAGAGATCGCGAGGATTTTTCCTGATTCATCGCGCCTTCAGGATCGAACCACGCCAGATAAATCGCAGCTGTTGTGCTGATGGCCCATTTGCCTTTGGCGCCTTCGTATTCATCAAATTCGCCACGCTCGTCGCCTTTGCCCGATGCGACCAGGCTGCGCGCACGCGCGACCGAGGCGCCGACTTGTTGTTGGTAGAAGCTCGTGGCGACATTACCGCCGGGTGCGATGATGATCAGGCCGTCCAGCGGTTTTTTGCTGGCGTAGTGCAGCGCAAACACGGCGCCCTGGCTATGGCCGGCGACAAACACTTTTTTCGCGCCCTTGCTGCGCAGTTCGCTCAGTGCAGCCGTCACTTCCTGTTCTGCGGCAGCCACATCCTTGTCGTAATGGCGCTTACCTGACCAGGGCATTTCCAGGTTGGCGACCAGATAAGCTTTGTCGGCCAGGCCGGAGGCGAGATCGCTGACCAGTCGGTCCGGTGAGCCGCCTTTGCCGTGCATGACGACGATGCCGATGGCAGGCGCAGAAGGCTGGGCCCAGGAGGCAAACGGCAGCATGAGTGCCAGAATCAACAAGTGCATGGATTTAACCCGAGTCATTCCTGAAGTCTAGCGCAAGGCCCCGCCGGGTAAACGGTGCAGAAAAAATACCTAGGCCGGTGTGTAGATCACGATCAGCGCCTTGGCGTCTGCCCCGAGGCCCCGGCCGCGATGGGGAATACGTGATTCAAAGTACAGGCTGTCGCCGGTTTCCAGTACCCATTTTTTCGACTCGCCATCCATCACCATTTCCCATTCGACCCGCCCGCTGAGGATGAACAGGAATTCCTCGCCCTCGTGTTCGAAATGTACTTCCTTGCTGATGTCGGTCGGGAACGTAAACAGGAACGGCTCCATGTGTTTGTGGCGTTTTTTGTGGGCAAGGCTGATGTAGTCGTAACCGAAGGCGCTGGCACCGCGTACCGCCGGCTGGCGTTTATCGACGCGCACGATGCTCGCTGCATCTTCGTTACTGTCACCGCTGGCCTTGAGGAAATCGGTGACCTCGACCTGCAGGGCATGAGCGATTTTCACCAGCGTGCCGATCGGCGGCACGATGTGCCCGTTCTCGATTTTCGAGACATAACCCTTGGTCACGCCGATGGCCTCGGCGAGCTGTTCCTGGGTCAGGCTGCGTTCTCCGCGCAATGCGGCGACGCGGCTGCCGATATAACGTTCAATATCGGTGGCTGTAGCGGTGGGGGCGAAAGCGGCGGGCGTGGGATTGGCGGTCATGTGGATCAGCGGACGATGCTTTGCAGTTGAGAGCGGTTGGCGGCGCGGGCCGTCGTGTATTCCATGATACGTGCTGTTTCTGCGGCGACATCCGCCCCCAGCATGCGTTCGAGCAGGTGCAGCGTCAGGTCGATGCACAGGGTAACGCCGCCGCCGGTGACGATGTGACCGCTATCGACCAGCAGGGCGATCTGCGCTTCGATCTTCGGATGTTCCTTGCGCATGCGCAGCAGCGGCGGAATTTCTTTGCCCTCAATCACTTCTTTTTTGGTGGTGGCGCTGAGTCCGTCCAGCACGCCGCTGGCGGCGAGGATCATGGCGCCGGTGCAGACTGAGGCAAGGATGGTGTTTCCTGTTGCCGTACGCCGCAGGTAGTCGAGTGTCGGCGCATGTTTGCACTGCGCTTCCCAGCCGGGGCCGCCGGTGACGATCAGCGCGTCGAATGCCGGTGCGTTGTTCACGCTGAAATTCGCGTTGACCTCGAGATCATTGGACAGTCGCACCAGTCCCTGCACCGGTGCGACGGTTGACATGCGCAACTGCGGCGCGACGCGACGCGCCATCGACAGTACGCCGAAGGTGGCGAGGTCTATGGGTTCGACGCCTTCGTAGATGAAAATTCCGAAGTGCATATGACAGCTCCCTGTCGTCGCACCTTTTCAGTGCGGTTGTTTCCTGAAAAGAAACTTTTGGGTGTATTAAAAATGACGCAATGCACTACTGCAAGGCCATTTCCCTATGAAAATTAGCGGCTTAAAACAATAATACAGGATTCCATTGACTGAATTGTTTCCTGTCAGGATACTTTAAGGGCAGACGGGACAGGTTGTTCTCAAGCCAACAATACAACCCGAAGCGATAACGGAGGAGTCGTGGCCCATTTAAGGAGCGCAGACCAATGAAACAGCACGACTCGAAGCAAGACAGCGCAGCGGTCGCCGCACGTCCGGCGCGCCGCCGTTTCCTGGGCGCCGCCGCGGCCGCCGGCACCGCAGCACTGGGTTTCCCGGCGATTGCCCGCGCACAGACTGTCACCAACTGGCGTTTCCAGAGTACCTGGCCGGCCAAGTTCCTCTACCAGGAATTCGCCGTTGACTGGATCAAGAAGGTCGCCGAGTTGTCGGGCGGTAAACTCAAAATCGACATGCTGCCGGCGGGTGCGGTGGTGCCGGCGCTGCAGATCGTTGACGCCACCAGCAAAGGTGTCATCGACGGCGGCCACGGTCTGCCGGGATTCTGGTTCGGCAAGAACACCGCCTTCGGCCTGTTCGGCGCCGGTCCCGATTTCGGCATGGACGGTAATCAGTTGCTGGGTTGGATCGAGTATGGCGGCGGTAAGGAGCTCTATGCCGAGGTGCAGGCCGCGGCGCAGCTCGACATCGTCAGCTTTCTTTTTGCGCCGGTGCCCTGCGAGCCGATGGGTTGGTTCAAAAAGGAAATCAAATCCACCGCCGACCTGAAGGGCCTCAAGTTCCGCACCGCCGGGCTCGCGGTGGACATGTTCAAGGAGCTGGGTGTATCCGCGGTGCAGATGGCGCCGCCTGATATCGTGCCGGCGCTCGACCGCGGCCTGCTCGACGGCGCGGAGTTCGCCAGCGCCTCGGACGACAGGATCATGGGTTTTCCCGACGTGGCCCGGTTCTACTTGCAGCAGAGTTACCACATGTCCAACAATTTCTGCGAGGTGATGGTCAACCGCAGGAAGTATGAAGCGCTGCCCGAAGAACTGAAGATCGTGTTGAAGCTCGCCTCGCAGGCGGCCAGCGCCGACATGACCTGGAAGGCGATGAATCGCATGTCGCAGGACTACCTGGAACTGAAAAAGAACGCGAAGCTGCGCATCTACAAGACGCCGCGCCCGATTCTCGACGCGCAGCTCAAGGCGTGGAGTGCTGTGATCAAGCGCCGCTCGGCGGAGAATGCGCTGTTCGCCAAGGTGGTGGAATCGCAGATGAACTGGGCGAAACGGGTGATGTTCTGGCATAACGAAGTGCAGGTCGGTCAGGCTGCGGCCTACGCGCATTATTTCGGGCGCGGTGCCTGAGCCTGGGCTTGGGATTGAAGGCGGCCGTCGCGTAAGCGGTGGCCGCCAGTATTGTCGAAAAGTACAATCGAAAAATAGATTGAGGCAACAACCTGGGAGGGAAAACAAGCATGGCTGATTATGACAAGCGGGTTCAGGAACTGGGCATCATCCTGCCGGTGGCGGCTGCGCCAGTGGGCAATTACGTCGGGTACACGGTGTCCGGCAACATGGTGTTTGTGTCCGGGCAACTGCCGTTCGAAGGCGGCAAAGTCGGCGTGCAGGGTCGTGTCGGCGACCAGCTGACCATAGACGACGGCTACCGCGCCGGACGGCTGTGCGCGCTGAACATCATCGCTCAGCTGAAGGCCGCCTGCGGCGGCAGTCTGAATAAGGTCAGCCGCGTGCTGCGCCTTGGCGGCTTTGTCTGCGTTGCACCGGATTTTTACGACGCACCAAAGTGTGTGAATGGTGCTTCTGATTTGATGGTCGAGATTTTCGGTGATGCCGGGCGCCATGCGCGCTTTGCAGTGGGCGTGGCGACTTTGCCGGCGAATGCAGCGGTCGAAGTCGACGCCACTTTCGAGATCAAGGCCTGACCGGCATCGGGATGCGAGCCGGCTTTTTATCGAGGACTACAGCATGAACGATCCGATCATCCGCTACTTCGGCTGGTCCGGTTTGTCGATCGAGACGCCGGATGGCGCGTTGTTTTTCGACCCGTTCTTTCGCCACTACTGCGGCGCGCAGTGGTTCGGACTGGAAGATTTCCGACATGCCAAATACATCTGCGTGACCCACGGCCACGAGGAGCACTTTCTCGACGTGCCGGTGATTGCCAAACGTACCGGGGCGACAGTGATCGGGCCGCGTTCGGTGACCGACTTCCTCGCCTGGCGCAGCCGCATTTCGCGGGAGAAGTTGGTGACGGTGGACATCCGTGAGGCGCAGCAGGTGCCGGGCTTCAAGATCAGTTCATTCCACTGGAAACACCGCGACATCAACCTGGTGAAGGCGCTGTCGAAAGCGGTGTTCCACGGCAATGCGACCCAGCTCGCCTGGGCGTGGAGCAGCGCGACCAATGCGCCGTTTTATTCACCGTACACCGGTTACCACGTTGAACTGCCCGGCGGCCTGACCATCCTGAACTACAACGAAGGTTTCAATACCAAGATGACCGACGCCGAGATCACGGCGCTGGGCAAACGTTTCCGCACCGATGTGCTGCTCGCCGGCATGCAGCTGGACTTCATGGCCGACGTCGCGCGTGGCGCCGCGGCACTGAATCCCAAAATGGTGATTCTCTATCCGCCGCACGACAAGTTTCACGAAATGATGGGGGTAACGTCGCACCCCTGGCCTGAATTTGCGGCGGCTGTCAGCAAAGCCTTGCCTGCAGCCAAAGTGCTGATTGCCGAGCCCGGGTTTGGCATCAATGCGCTGACCGGTGAGTTGTTGCCTTCGCAGCGCGGCAGCATCGCGGCATAGTAAAACCCCACTACCGTCACTCCTGCGCGCCCCGGAATGACGAGATGAACTGTCAGCCGAGTTCTGCGAAAACCTTGCGGATCTCGGCGACGCGCGCTTTGAGTTCCGGGATTTTGATGTCGATGCGCAAGCGATCCCGGCCGGCAAGTTTGTAATTGCGCCTGGTCTGAATCAGCTTGATGATTTTCATCGGGTCGATCGGCGGGTTGGGCACGAACTGCAATTGGATCGCGTTATCGCTGGCGTCGATGCGCGCGATGCCCAGCGGTTTGCCGTGGATGCGCAGGCGGTGGCTGTCGATCAGGATGCGCGTCGGATCCGGCAGGTCGCCGAAACGGTCGATCAGTTCTTCCTGCAGCAGTTGGAGCTGGTCATCGGTACCGCAGTTCGCCAGCCGTTTGTAGAGCACCAGCCGCTCATGCACGTCGCTGCAATAGGCATCGGGCAGCAGGGCGGGCGCGTGCAGGTTGATTTCGGTGGTGACGCCGAGCGGCGCGTTTAAGTCCGGTTCCTTGCCGGCTTTCAAGGCCTTCACTGCGGTGTCGAGCATCGCGCAATACAGATTGAAACCGATTTCCTGCATCTCGCCTGACTGCGAATCGCCCAGCACTTCGCCGGCGCCGCGGATTTCGAGGTCGTGCATGGCGAGGAAAAATCCGGAACCGAGTTCTTCCATCGCCTGGATCGCCTCCAGCCGTTTTTTGGCGCCAGTGGTGATGTTGCCTTCATCGGGCAGCAGCAGATAGGCATAAGCCTGGTGGTGCGAGCGGCCGACGCGTCCACGCAGCTGGTGCAATTGTGCCAGGCCGAAACGGTCGGCGCGGTTGATGATGATGGTGTTGGCGGTGGGGATGTCGATGCCGGTTTCGATGATGGTGGTGCACAGCAATACGTTGAAACGACCCTGATAAAAGTCGCGCATCGCAAGCTCCAGATCGCGTTCGCGCATCTGGCCGTGCGCGATGCGTATCCGCGCTTCCGGCAGCAGCCGGGTCAGCTCTTCCTCGATATTACGGATGGTGTCGATGTCGTTGTGCAGGAAATACACCTGGCCGCCGCGTTTCAGTTCGCGCAGGACAGCCTCGCGGATCAGTGACTTGGCGTAGCGGGCGACGAAAGTCTTTATCGCAAGCCGCCGCTGCGGCGCAGTGGCGATCACCGAAAAATCGCGCAGGCCTTCCAGCGACATCGCCAGCGTGCGCGGGATCGGTGTCGCGGTCAGCGTCAGCACATCGACTTCTGCGCGCAGCGCTTTCAGCCGTTCCTTCTGGTGCACGCCGAAGCGGTGTTCCTCGTCGATGATCACCAGGCCGAGGTTCTTGAACTTGATGTCGCGGCCGATCAGCTTGTGCGTGCCGATGGCGATATCGACACGGCCAGCGGCGATGCCGGCCAGCGCATCATTGGTTTCGGCGGTGGTGCGGAAGCGCGACAGCTCGGCGATTTTCACCGGCCACGCATCCTGTACATGAGCGAAACGGTCGGAGAAGGTATTGAAATGCTGTTCGGCCAGCAGCGTGGTCGGCACCAGCACGGCGACCTGTTTGCCGTCAGCGACTGCAACGAAAGCGGCGCGCAAGGCAACTTCGGTCTTGCCGAAACCGACATCGCCGCAGACCAGGCGGTCCATCGGCTTACTGCTTTTGAGATCGTCGAGGGTGGCGGTGATCGCCGCGGCCTGATCCGGGGTTTCTTCGAACGGGAAACCTTCGGCAAAGGCATCGTAGTCATGCTGCTTCAGATTGAAGGCATAACCCTCGCGCGCCGCGCGCTGCGCGTACAGAGCCAGCAGTTCGGCAGCGGTATCGCGCACCTGGGCCGCGGCTTTTTTCTTCGCCTTGTCCCATTGCCCGCTGCCGAGTTGATGCAACGGCGCCTGTTCCGCTGACGCGCCGCTGTAACGGCTGATCAGATGCAGGCTGGATACGGGGACATAGAGTTTGTCGGCGTTGGCGTATTCCAAGACTAGGAACTCGCTCATTTGCGAAATGCGGCCTTCGCCGAGATCCAGCGTCTGCAGGCCGACGTAGCGGCCGATACCATGGGTTTCGTGCACCACCGGATCGCCGATCTTGACCTCGGACAGGTCGCGCAGCATGTTTTCCGGGGCGGTGCGCTTGGCCTCGCGCGCCGCGCGCTGACGCACCTGCGCCGCATAGAGTTCGTTTTCAGTGATGACCGCAATACGCGCCGCAGTATCGATGTAGCCGGTCTGCAGCGGTGCGACGCTCAGCACAAAGCGCGCATCACCGGCTTTGAACTGCGCATAGTCCGCGGCCTGCGCCGGCTTCAGGTCGTATTCCGCGAAATACTCGAGCATGGTTTCGCGGCGGCCCAGACTTTCGGCGAGCACCAGTACGCGGCCGTCGAAGCCGGCGATGAAGGCGCGCAGCCGGTGCAGCGGATCGTCGGCGCGGCGCTCGACGTTCAGCAGCGGCAGTGATGCAGTGGCGGAGATATCTTGTAAGTTATTGTTTTTACTAATATTTTCAGCGGCCTCTGCGGGCGAGCCAGCCATCGCCGGTATCGCTGCAGTGAGATCAATGCGCGCAAAGGGTTTGATCGCGCCGAAGAATGCGTCTTCAGTGAGGAATAATTCCTGCGGCGGCAGCACCGGATTGGCGAGGTCGCCGCGCACCATCGCATGCCGGCCGCGGGTGTCGGCCCAGAATTCATCGATGGCCTCACTGACGCCGGGACGCAGGCACAGCGTGGTGT
>JAKFUS010000009.1 GCA_021732605.1 Betaproteobacteria bacterium
CGCGCCGGCGTCGCGCATCAATTCGGCTACGGCTTCGGCGACCTTGCGGTAACCCGCGGCATTGGGATGAATGGGGTCGGATTTGAGCTCGGACTTGTACAACACGCTGGTAATAATGTCGCCTTGGTACGGAATCGAAAACTCTTTGGCAAGATTGAAATAAAAATCCGGCGGACGGGTAATCAATGTCGGTGTCGGCACGCCGATCAGCATCACATCGAGGCCGCGTGACTTGATCTCCGCCAGTATCTTGCGCAGGTTGGCTTCAATGTCCGCCGGGGCGCCCTTGCGCAGCATGTCGTTGCCGCCGAGGCAGACGATGACCAGCCTGGGTTTGTGTTCATCCAGTACGTCAGGCAGGCGTTCCAGTCCGCCCGCAGTCTGTTCACCGGGCACACCCGAGCGCACCACTGTGCGGCCTATCAACTGACCGAGCACCACCGGATAACTGTCTTCGGCCTTGGCACCGGTGCCGTAGGTCAGGCTGTCGCCGAACGCGAGCACGACATCGGTGCTCGCCAGTTTGGCGACTGTCGGCACCTTGTTGCCGCAGCCGGCCAGCCATAGCGTCATCATCGCGATCAGCAATAAACGTCGCATCATTTTTGCTTCTCCCTGTTTTTATCCCGATTTTTATCATCAAGCCTGCCGCTCTTGAAATCGCGGACAATTTCACGTGCAGCATTGCGCCCCGGCAAGCCGGTCACCCCGCCGCCCGGATGGGTGCCGGCACCGCACATATACAAGCGGTTCACGGGAGCGCGGTAATCGGCATGGCCGAGCACCGGCCGCGCCGTCCACAACTGGTCCAGAGTCAGCGCGCCGTGGAATATGTCGCCGCCGATCAAGCCGAAGTCACGTTCCAGGTCCAGCGGGGAGAGGATTTTGCGGGCAATGACGGCATCCCTGAAATTCGGCGCATGGCGGGTCACGGTATCGATCACGTGATCCGCAGCATCTTCGCGGATCTCGTCCCAGTTCAACCCGTCCGGCAATTCGGGACTGAAATGCTGGCAAAACAGGCTGGCCACATGCTGCCCCGGCGGAGCCAGTGAGTCATCGACCGTCGAGGGGATCAGCATCTCGACCACCGGTGCGCGCGAACAGCCGTAAGTGCGCGCATCGAAATAGGCCTGCTCCATGTACGCCAGCGACGGCGCCATGATGATGCCGGACTGGTGGTGTTCGGCGACGGCGGTGCCCGGCAGCACCGTGAAATCAGGCAATTCACGCAAAGCCACATTCATGCGGAAAGTGGCCGAAGCGCATTTCCAGGCACGGATACGCTGCAGGAAATCGGCATCCAGCACCGGCGCATCAATCAATTTCAGAAACAGCAGTTTCGGATTGACGTTGGCGACCACGCACTTGGCTTCGATGACGCGGCCATCCTTCAACTGCACGCCCTGCGCGCCGCGGGAGTCAACACAGACATTGACGACTTCTGCATGGGTGTCGATATACACGCCGCGGGCGCGCGCTTCCGTCGCCATCGCCTCGGTAATCGATCCCATGCCGCCGACGGCATGGCCCCAGACGCCGCGTTTGCCGTTCACTTCACCGAACACGTGGTGCAACAAAACATAAGCAGTCCCAGGTGAATACGGGCTGGCGAAATTGCCGACGATGGCATCAAAACCGAAGGCCGCCTTGATCGGCGCTGATTCGAACCAGGCATCGAGCAGGTCGCCGGCGCTTTTGGTGAACAAATCCAGCACGTCGCGGCGCGCCGCCATGTCGAGTTTTTTGAAGCGTCGCGCGGTTTTGAGCGCGGCAAAAAAGTCGCCGACACCGCCGCCGACATTGGGTGGTGTTTCCAGTGTCAGATCGCGCAGCACGTCGGCGACGCGTTCCAGCATTGCGAAATAAGCCGGAAGGCGCGCGGCATCGTTCGCTGAAAACCGCGCCACTTCGGACTGAGTGGCCGCCAGCGTACCGCCGACCTTGAGGTAATCACCATCGGGCAACGGCAGGAAATTGGAAATCGGCCGCTCGATGATGCGCAGTCCGTGTTCGGCCAGGCGCAGGTCGCGGATCACCTGCGGATTGAGCAGGCTCACGGTATAACTCGCGGTGGAATTGCGAAAACCGGGATGGAATTCTTCGGTGACGGCTGCCCCGCCGACCACGCCACGGCGTTCGAGCACGCGGACTTTAAGTCCGGCGGCCGCCAGATAACAGGCGCAGGTCAGGCCGTTATGGCCGCCACCGACGATCAGTACATCGCAGGCTACGGGTGGGGACATGGCGGCTGGGCAGGCATGCGAATGGTGGAAATGGCGCGCCCGAGACGATTCGAACGTCCGACCCCTGCCTTCGGAGGGCAGTACTCTATCCAGCTGAGCTACGGGCGCGTTGTGCGCTGATTCTAACATGCCCCTCCCCGTGCGAGTTTTACCAGCCGCGGCAATGCCGATATAATCCGCGCTTTCTTGCGGCTCCAGGATCTCGCCATGAGCGACCACCACACTCCCGAACACACTTCCCTGATCAAAACACCGAAGCAGCTGGTCATCGTTGTCCTGCTGTCGTTCATCGTGCCGGTCACCGTCATCATCATGCTGGCGCAGCTGGCGATGGACGGTAAACGCAAACCGGAGGCCACTGCGACCAGCGAAGAAGCTGTCGCCAAACGCCTCAAACCGGCGGGCTCCGTGGTGGTGGATCCGAACGCACCGGCACCGGTCGCCGCTGCCGTCGTGGCCGTCGCCGCTCCCGGCGCCGCAGCACCCGCAGCAACCGGCGGCGATGCCGCCAAAGGCAAGAGTGTTTACGACGCCGCCTGCATGGCCTGCCACGCCGCGGGCGTTGCCGGTGCGCCGAAGACCGGCGACAAGGCGGCCTGGGCACCGCGCCTGAAAACCGGCAAGGATGCGCTGTACACCGCTGCTCTCAAGGGCAAGGGCGCGATGCCGGCCAAAGGCGGCAATGTCTCGCTGTCGGATGGCGATGTCAAAGCGGCCGTGGATTACCTGATCGGACTCGCCAAGTAATCGACATCGTTCATGCATAATTCAGGGGCGCAGCGTTGCTGCGCCCTTTTTGTTTGAATCCGCTTTTTTCCCTTCCACACCCATGGCCACCTACGCAATCGGCGATATCCAGGGCTGCTACGATGAAATGCGCCGCCTGCTCGACACCATCGGCTTCGATCCGGCGCAGGATCGGCTGTGGCTGGTCGGCGACCTGGTCAACCGCGGCCCGCAATCGCCAGAAGTCTTGCGTTATCTGCGCGGGCTGGGTGAGCGCGCCATCAGCATACTCGGCAATCACGATCTGCACTTGCTGGTGGTCGCGGCGGGCGTGCGCAAGCCGCATCGCGGCGACACGCTGGATGCGCTGCTCGCGGCGCCGGACCGTGATGAACTGCTAGCCTGGCTGCGCTGTCAGCGGCTGATGCATGCCGATGCCGGTTATGCGATGGTGCATGCCGGTCTGCTGCCGCAATGGAGCATTGCGCAGGCGATGGTTCTGGCGCGTGAAGTCGAAACCGCGCTGCAGGGCCCGGACTATGGCGAATTCCTCAGCTGCATGTACGGCAACGCACCGGTGCAATGGCGGGACGACCTGACCGGGTACGACCGGCTGCGGGTCATCGTCAACGCAATGACCCGCTTGCGTCTGTGCACACCAGACGGTGTCATGGAATTCACCCACAAGACCGGGCTCGCCGGCGCACCCGCGGGTTATCTGCCGTGGTTCGATGTGACGGGGCGTGCCAGCAACGACACGCCCGTGCTGTTCGGTCACTGGGCCGCTCTGGGTCTGCTGCTGCGTACTGACGTACTCGGACTCGATTCAGGCTGCGTGTGGGGCCGGCGCCTGACGGCAGTGCGCCTTGAAGATCGCCGCGTATTTCAGTGCGGCTGCGAAGATGTACTAACTGCGGGTGTCAGTAATTCAGGCGATCCGCAATAGCGGCCTGCGCCGCCTGCGCCAGCGTGCGCCGGTCCGCTTTCTCTGTCGGCAGTGGCTGCAAAAACCAGACATGGGCATGGATCTCCGGCTGACCCACGATCAGCCGCAGCGTTTCCCACAGCGATTTGTCGCCGTCATAGGCAGCTTCCACGCACAACGAACCATCGTCGCGCGCATAACGCAGTGCGACCGGATGCACCAGGGCGCCCGCCTGCAATGCCGGTTGCAATAACGATCCGTGGAAACGCAGCACCAGCGAACCATCGGTGGTCGTGCCTTCTGGGAACACCGTGACCACATCGCCACGCTGCATGGCCGTGACAATTTCACCGCTGACGCGCACGGCGTCGCGGCGCCGCGCGCGTTCGATGAACAGGGTGCCGGTCTTCGCACTCAGCCAGCCGATCACCGGCCATGCGCGGATTTCCGATTTGGCGACAAACCGTACCGGCAGTACCGCGTTGATGGCGTAGATATCCAGCCATGACACGTGATTGGCGACCAGCATCGCCGGCTGCGCATGGGCTTTCGGCGCTTTACCGTGCACATGGAGCTTCACGCCGAGCATGCCCAGCAGCGACTGCGACCAGCGTCTGACCGCGACACTGCGCCGCGCCGCCGAATAAAACGGAAACAGCGTGGCAATGGTCAGCATGCCCTGCAGCATATGCAGTGCGAGCCGCGTCAGGCGCAGGCCGCGCGTCATCTTCGAAGTTTCCCCGCCGCTCATGGCGGCCATTATAGGGGGGTGCAGCGTGTCGGCCCTCATGTAGCCACAATCAGGCGTTCATGAAATGCCGCGCATAACGCGCATCCATGCGCGCCAGCGGCAACAGCATCAGCAGGTCCGCCGTGTTGAAGTCAGGGTCCCAGGCTGGTGCGCCGCAGACATAAGCGCCGACGCGGATATATCCTTTGACCAGCGGCGGCGGCAGCGCCACGACGTCACGGTCCAGCGCTTCAAGCGGTAATTCGCAGCGCGGGAACGCGCGGTATTCCACGGGCGACAGATGGTCACGGGCGAGTCCGCGGTAAACGCCCGCCGCGATGTGGCCGCCGTCGGCCATGCCGAGCGAAGCGCAACCCATGAAGTAGCGATAGCCGCGCTGCGTCGCATACGCCACCAGCCCTGCCCACAAGCGCGCAATCGTCGCGCCGTTGCGGTAATCGGCATGCACGCAGGAGCGGCCGATTTCAACAGTCTCATCGCGCAGGTGTTCAAGACGGGTCAGATCAAACTCGCCATCCGCATAAAAGCTGCCGATTTCGCGGGCTTTCAGCCCCGGCAACAAGCGATAGGTGCCGACCACTTCACCGCTGCCGGTGTCACGCACCAGCAGATGATCGCAATGTGCATCATAGATGTCGCAGTCGATGCCGGATGCCGCATCGGGCAGGCGTGCACCCATCTCTCCGGCAAATACTTTGTAGCGCAGGCGCTGCGCTTCCAGCACTTCGGCCGCGCTGCGGGCAAAGGACACGGCAAGCGCAGGGGCCTGACGCTCACGCAATACAGCTTGATTCCGGGTTTGGTCCAGCATCGGGCGGTCTCCGTCATTGATGACGGGCCCTAGGCTAGGCGGTGCGGATTACAGCGCGATGAACAACCGGTTAAAAATCGGTGACTGCGCTGCTGCCGGCACGAACCGCGCGCGATAAAGGCGCGCGCGGGTTTAACAGGCCCTAATGCGTGACGCGCGAAGTACGGCCGTCGGACAGAATGCGGACCCGGTCGCCGGCGCGGAACGTTTCATCGGCTTCCTGGACAATGGCCACCAGCGCCCCGGTGTTGAGCTTGACGGTGACTTCAACACCGTTTTTACGCGTCGTGCCCTCCTCGACCGCCTGACCGGCAATACCACCGGCCACCGCACCGACCACTGCGGCTACCGTCGAACCACGGCCGCCGCCGATGGTGCTGCCGGCAACGCCGCCGACCACCGCGCCTGCCGCCGGTCCAATCCCGGAACGCGTGCCTTCAATCTGTACCGGGCGCACGCTTTCAACCACGCCCAGGCGCACATTCTGTTCGCGCCGCGCCTCATCGCGGGTGTAGGCTCCGCCGCCAAGACCCTGCGCACAGCCCGCAAGTGCCGCCACCGCAATGACCAGAGCCACTGCCTGTATCCGTTTGTCCATGATTCGTTCTCCCGTCAAAATTCCATCACCACATTTTCATGCCAAAAGCCTGCTGGAACCGGTCCGCCGCTTCATCGCGGGTAAACCGGTGATTCTGCCCGCCGCGCTGTGCAATCTTCAGTGACCCCATCAGCGAGGCCAGCCGCCCGGTCAGCGCCCAGTCGGCACCATTGGCCAGACCATACAGCAGCCCCGCCCGGAAGGCATCGCCACAGCCGGTCGGATCGAGCACCGCTTCCGGTTTAACGCTTGGAATCGCGATCTGTTTACCGCCGGTGTGCACCACAGCTCCCTGTGCACCCAGTGTGACCACCAGCGCCTTGACTAGTTTCGCCAGTTCCTCAAGTTTTTTGCCGGTGCGCTCCTGCAGCATCTGCGCCTCGTAGTCATTAACCGTGACATATTCCGCAAGTCGCACGAATTCCTCCAGTTCCCGGCCGCCGAACATCGGCAGACCCTGCCCCGGATCAAAAATGAACGGAATGCCGGCCTCATGGAATTCGCGGGCGTGCTGCAGCATGCCTTCGCGCCCGTCCGGTGCGACGATGCCGAGTTTGATGCCGCGGGCGTCGCCAATATGGTTTTCGTGGGAAAAATTCATCGCGCCGGGATGAAACGCAGTGATCTGGTTGTCGTCGAGATCGGTGGTGATGAAAGCCTGCGCGGTAAAGCTGCCGGACACGCCGCGGATATGATCCTGGGTGATGCCGAGGCGCTGCAGGCGCTCGTCATAAGGTCCGAAATCATCGCCAACGGTGGCCATGATGCGCGCATCGCCACCGAGCATCTGCAGGGTGTAGGCGATGTTGCCGGCGCAGCCGCCGAACTCACGGCGCATGTCGGGCACCAAAAAGGCGACATTCAGGATGTGCAGCTGGTCAGGCAGGATATGGTTCTTGAACCGGTCGTTGAACACCATGATGGTGTCGTACGCCATCGAACCGCAGATCAGTGTGGACATGGGGCCGCCTGTAAATGAGAGGGCGGATTATACCAATCGCCGTCCTGTCTCCCGACAGCGACCCATTGGAAATCCGTGCATGACTGCCGCATAATCCGTCCGCGGAACAGCGCCGGCAACGGTGCGGACATCCCCATAAACTCTCATAGAGAAAGCGCAACCATGCTCAAAGAATTCAAGGAATTCGCGATGCGCGGCAATGTCGTCGACATGGCCGTCGGCATCATCATCGGCGCTGCATTCGGCAAGATCGTCGAGTCACTGGTCAAGGATCTGATCATGCCGCCGATCGGCCTGCTGCTCGGCAAGGTCGATTTCGCCAACCTGTTCGTGGTCTTGCGCGAAGGCACGACCATGGGTCCGTACCTGTCAGTGGATGCTGCGCAGAAAGCCGGCGCGGTGACCTTCAATTACGGCACGTTCATCAACACCTGCATCAGTTTCATCATCGTCGCGTTTGCGGTGTTCCTGCTGATCCGCACCATCAACCGCATGAAGCGCGCCGAGGAAGCGGCCCCGGCAGCTCCCGCCGAAGACATCGTGCTGCTGCGCGAGATCCGCGATGCGCTGAAAAAATAAACACCCCTGCGCACAACACAAAGCGCGCCCCGCGGGGCGCGCTTTGTTTTTGCTGCTGCACAGCTGCATGACGTGAATTTTCTATAAGTTATTGTTTTTATTAAATATTTTTAGGACAACAAACCCAGGGAAGCGGCGGCGATGAGCGCTCCGAGCACCGCGCCGACCAGCACATCACTCGGATAGTGCAGGCCCAGCACCACGCGGGACACCGCGATCAGCAAGGTGAACGGCAGCAGCAACCACGCCAGCGCGGGGTAATACGCCAGCACGACCAGCGTAAAGGCGACTGCGTGCAGCGTATGCCCCGATGGAAAACTGAGACTGTCCAGGGGTGCTGCAAAATGTTCGATGCTGGCATGCGTTTGATAAGGGCGTGGACGCAGTGTGCGTTTTTTGAGCCATTTATAAACAACGGTGGATACCAGGCCTACACCGACCATGTGCAGTACCGGCAGCACCGCTGCATCATGGTCGCGCAGCAGCAGGAACGCCATCAGCGCATACCAGGCCATGCCGTCGCCGAGCCCGCTGACGCCGCGGAACAGCAAACGCCAGGTGACACGGCGGCAGATGCGGTTAAAGCGCAGACAGACCTGCAGGTCCCAGTGCGCGACACGCTCAAGCGGCAGCATGGACCCCGTCCAGATCGAGCTCTGCTTCATCGGTCAGCCGCAGCAGCGCCTGCTCGAATTCTGCGACGATGAATGACCAATCGAGTTTTTCAGTGGTCGCGCGCGCGCGCGCGCCTAGCGCCTTGACCCGCGGCGCGGCGTTGACCAGCGCCGCCGCAGCCTGCGCGTACTCGTCAGCGGCGCCGAAAGGCACCAGGATGCCGTTGTCGCCGTGGCGGATATGCTGCTGCGCGGCGGCGTAATCGTAGGCCACGACCGCGAGTCCGCTGGCCATGGCTTCGACGGTGACGTTGCCGTAAGTCTCGGTCACGCTCGGAAACAGGAACACATCGGCCGATGCGTAATGCGCGGCGAGATCCTCGCCGATGCGCATGCCGGCAAAAATCACGTCGGGATTTTCACGGGCGAGGCGTGCACGCTCGGGGCCGTCGCCGACCAGCACCAGGCGCAGCCGCGGTTGCAGTTCGCGCATCAGCTGGTACGCGCGCAAGGTCAGCGCGAGGTTTTTTTCCGGTGCAAGACGGCCCACCGACAGCACCAGCAGATCATCGTCACCCGCACCCCAGGTCTGGCGCAATGCCGCGCTGCGCCGCTGCGGATTGAACAGGGCGGTATCGACGCCGCGTGCCACGACTTCAAGATTGCGGAAGCCCAGCACTTTCAGTTCCTCGCGCAGGCTTTCCGTCGGCACCAGCGTACTCAGCGCCTTGTTGTGGAATTTGCGCAGGTAGGCGGTGATCGGTGTCTTCAACCAGCCGACACCGTAGTGCGTGCTGTAACTGTGAAAATTGGTATGGAAATCCGTCGATACCGGCAGTTTCAGTTTGGCCGCCGCCGCCAGCGCCGACCAGCCCAGCGGGCCTTCAGTGACCACGTGCACGATGTCCGGCCGGTGTTTTGCCCACAGCCGCAGCAATGCTTTCTTCGCCGGCAGGCCGAGTTTCAGGGCGTCGTAGCGCGGGATCGGCACGCCCCGCTGCAACACTTCCTGGAACAGCGGCTGATCCGCCGGAAGTTCAGCGGCATGCTGGCGCGGCCGGATCAGTTGCACGGCATGGCCGCGCGCCTGCAGGCCACTGACGATGCGGCCCATGGTCATCGCCACGCCGTTGATTTCCGGCGGATAGGTTTCGGTGACCATCGCCACGCGCATTTTGCGCAAGGCTGCCGGATAGTGCTGTAGCACGATGTCTGCGCCGTCCATATGGAACAGCATCATGCAGTTGCATTACGAAATTCCGGTGAAACATTTATGAAATTTGCGCGACAACTCAGGTAGTTACGCGAGGACACGCGGAAATCTGCGAACTGCCACCGCGTTCAGCCGAACAGCACCAGCCCCCAGACCACCGGCACGTTGATCAGCGCCAGCAGGACCGCGGCGCTGCCGATGTCCTTGGCGCGTTTGGCGAGCGTGTGGTTCTCCAGTGAAATGCGGTCGACCGCGGCTTCCACTGCAGAATTCAGCAATTCGACGATCAGCACCAGCAGCACCGCGGCGATCATCAGCGCCTTGCCGATGCCGTTGGCCGGGGTGAACAGCGCCGCGGGAATCAGCAGCGCCGCAAGGAACACTTCCTGGCGAAAGGCGTCCTCATGGCGAAGCGCTGCGCTCATGCCGTCGATCGAATAAAACAGCGCGTTCCACACGCGCTTCAATCCGGTCTTGCCCTTGTGCGGACTTTCACCGGTGGGGACGTCATGCATGGCCATGTCTCTCGTGGATTCCGGTCGTGGGTCCGGGCACAGACAGCGGCGCCCGATCAGGCGCCGCGGCCGCGATTACTTCAACACCGCCAGCGCGGCGTCGTAATTCGGTTCCTGCTTGATTTCAGGTACCAGCTCGGCGTGCAGCACTTTGTTGTTTTCGTCGAGCACGACCACGCCGCGGGCGGTCAGGCCACGCAATGCGCCGTCAGTGATATCGACACCGTATTTGCCGTGGAAATCGCGGTTGCGGAAGGTGGACAGCGTGAACACGTCATTGAGACCTTCGGCGCCGCAGAACCGGCCCATCGCGAACGGCAGGTCGGCGGCAATCACCAGCACTACCGTATTGCCGAGTTTGGTCGCTTCGGCATTGAATTTGCGCGTCGAGGTCTGGCACACGGGGGTGTCCAGGCTCGGCACGATGTTCAGCACCTTGCGTTTACCGGCGTAATCCTTGAGACCGGTTTCCTTCAGGTCTTTCGCGGTCAGCGTGAAATCCGGTGCGCTGTCGCCTTTTTTCGGGAAATTGCCGGCGACGGTGATGGGATTGCCGCCCAGAGTGACTGCTGCCATTTGATTCTCCTTGATGAGAGTTGATGCTGACGGTTGGATGCACACGATGCCGGACTGCGGCATGCGCGCCATGTCATGGGGTGTTGCTCAGGCGGCGTACTTGTATCACGAACTGATGAAAAAACCGAACCACGGCACTGGTGGGGATCAGAAGCGACGATAAAGTCAGGCTTTTTCCGCGTCGGCGATTTTCTGGTACGCCGCGGCATCGAGCAAGGCATCGAGCTCTGCCGCATTCGCCGGTTTGACGCGGAACATCCACGCCGCGTACGGATCCTGATTCACTTTTTCCGGCGTATCCGCCAGTTCGGCATTCACTGCGATGACCTCGCCGGACAGCGGTGCATAAATATCCGAGGCGGCTTTGACCGATTCGATGACACCGCAGACTTCGCCCTGCTTCACGCTGCTGCCGGCCTTGGGATTGTCGACGAACACGACATCGCCCAACATTTCCTGGGCATGCTCGGTGATGCCGACGCTGACCGTGCCGTCACTTTCGCGCCGCGCCCACTGATGGGTGGCGCTGTATTTGAGTTGTTGCGGGGTACTCATGGTCGCTCCAGAATCTTTAAAATATTTAATAAAATCAAATACTTATATAATAACGCTTCAGCGCAGCGGTGCCGGCAGCAAGGCCAGGCGGAATCCGGCTGCACCGAGGCTGCCGGTATCCAGTGTCAGCCGCACCGTCAGCTCCGCATTCGCGGTCAGGCCGGCACGCGGATCGCGATTGTTGCCGAGGTAATCCGCCGGCAGAAAAATACGCCGCGCCAGCGTGTGGTCGTTGGCGTTGGTCAGCACCAGATCCAGCGCCGGGTATGCGACATCATGGCCGGCGTGGTTGCGTAATGTTGCGGTCAGCTGGATGCGGTCCGGCCGCGCCGGATCGACGAGCTGCAAATCGGAGGCTTCGATCAGTACGGCTTTGGTCACTCGCGGCAAGGGCACTGTGCAACCGGCGTGCGCACAAGCAGCATTCAACCACTGCCGCGCCAGTGGGTGCCGGGAAGCCAGTTCACCGCGATAGAAAAAAATCGCCTGCCCCGCCAGCGCAACCGCAAGCACGACACCTGCGGCCGCCAGCCACGGCTGGCGCGGTGCGGGTTCCGCCAGTTCAGCTTCATCAATAAACGGATTTTCAGCCGCCGTCGCCAATCGTTCCGCTTCCAGCTCGACCGCCGGACTCAGCTCGGGTGTTGCAGCCGGCGTCTCCGGAAGCCTGTCGAGCAAGGGCTCGGCTTCCGCGGTCGTATCGGTCCCCGCGTACAGCGGCATCGCCGCCACAGGCGCCTCGTCTGATACCGGTGATGACGGAGGCGTTTCCAGAGTGGGTTCGTCTGCAGTAACAGTGGGCGCTGCTGCGACTGGTTGCGGTATCTCCGGAGTCGGCACCACCGGCGCATCCGGGGCCAGTGCGATCATGCCGTCGAAGACCTGCATGCAGCGGCTGCAACGCACCCTGCCGCCATGCGCCTGCAATTGTTCCGGCGTAATGCGGTATACGGTATGGCAATTCGTGCAACGGGTAAGCAGCGACATGGGCTTACTCTACCTGCGAATACCCGTCAGCAACACCCAGCCGTCATCGTTATCCGTGGATTGCATTTCGAAATTCGCCTCGTATGCATCAAGCACGGACTGCGTCTGTTCGACGAGAATGCCGGACAGCGCAATGCGTCCGCCTGGCAGCGTGAGCCGCGCCAGCAACGGTGCGAGTACGGTCAGTGGATTGGCCAGAATGTTGGCCACGACAATCTGCGCAGGCCGGACCGGTGCATCATCGGCCGCTGCGGAAAAATTCGCCGCCACCTGATTGCGGCCGGCATTGTCCTGTGCCGCCAGCACCGCCTGCGGGTCGATGTCGATGCCGCGGGCGCTGCGTGCGCCCAGTTTCATTGCGGTAATCGCCAGGATGCCGGAGCCGCAGCCATAGTCGAGCACGTCGGCATCGGGAGTCACCACGCTATCCAGCCAGCGCAGACACAGCCGCGTGGTCGGATGCGCACCGGTACCGAATGCGACACCGGGATCAAGCACGATGTTGACTGCTGCGGGATCCGGCGACTCATGCCAGCTCGGCACTACCCACAGCCGCGGCGTGATCTGCAGCGGCTGGAACTGGCTCTGGGTCAGGCGCACCCAATCGGCATCTTCAACGCGTTCGACACGGAACGCCGGTGCCGGTGATATGCCGGCCTCGGTCAGCGCCTGCGGAATCGCGACGTGGAGATCGGCGTCGATCGCAAACAAGGCGCTGACGCGATTGGCCTGCCAGCCGGCTGCGAGCGCTTCGCCGGGTTCGGCAAAGATCGGGCGTTCAGCCGCGGTGCCCGCTGCTGCGTCCTGCACATCCACCGCCAGTGCCCCGGCGGCGAGCAGCGCGTCGGTCAGCTCTTCAACTGCGGCTTCTTCAACATGCAGGATTGCGCACAGCCAGGGCATGGAGTCCGGTCGGAATGCGGGTGCGTTATTCGGCGCGGGTCAGCTTCGCCAGCCGCTCTTCGAGATAGTGGATGCTGGTGCCGCCGCGCAGGAACGCGGCGTCGCGCATCAATTCCCGGTGCAGCGGCAGGTTGGTGCTGATGCCTTCAATGATGGTTTCCGACAGGGCGATGTGCATGCGCGCGATCGCCTGTGCGCGCGTGTCGCCGTAGGCAATGATCTTGCCGAGCAGCGAATCATAGTGCGGCGGCACAAAATAACCGTTGTAGGCGTGTGAGTCGACGCGGATGCCGGGCCCGCCGGGCATATGCAGCGAGGTGATGCGTCCAGGTGACGGCGTGAATTTGTACGGATCCTCGGCATTGATGCGGCACTCGATG
Source organism: Betaproteobacteria bacterium (assembly GCA_021732605.1). GTDB lineage: Bacteria > Pseudomonadota > Gammaproteobacteria > Burkholderiales > SG8-41. The sequence goes on from JAKFUS010000009.1 coordinate 13,341, forward strand.
GCATGCCCCTTCAATACGATGTCCTTCTGCCGCAGCGTCAGTTTTTCGCCGGCGGCGACGCGGATCTGCAACTGCACCAGATCATGGCCGGTCACGCATTCAGTCACCGGATGTTCGACCTGCAGCCGGGTGTTCATTTCGATGAAAAAGAATTCACCGCCTTCATATAAAAACTCGAAGGTGCCGACGCCCTCATAACCGATCTTGCGGCAGGCTTCGGCGCAGCGTTCGCCGATGCGGATGCGCGCTTTTTCGTTGAGCAGGGGGGCCGGCGCCTCTTCGATGATCTTCTGGTGGCGACGCTGCATCGAGCAGTCGCGATCACCCAGATAAAACGCGTTGCGGTGTTTGTCAGCGAGCACCTGGATTTCGATATGCCGCGGTTTCTCCAGGTACTTTTCCATGTACACCGCCGGATTGCTGAACGCCGCCTGCGCTTCGGCGCGGGTGGTGGTGACTGCATTTTTCAGCGCGCCCTCCGTGTGCACCACACGCATGCCGCGCCCGCCACCGCCGCCGGACGCCTTGACGATGATCGGGTAACCGATCTGGCGGGCGATTTTGACGATTTCCTTGGGATCTTCAGGCAATGCGCCTTCCATGCCCGGCACCACCGGCACGCCGGCTTTTTTCATGGTGTTTTTGGCGCTGACCTTGTCGCCCATCAGGCGGATGGTCTCGGCCTTGGGGCCGATGAAGGTAAACCCGCTTTGTTCGACGCGCTCGGCAAAATCGGCGTTTTCCGACAGAAAACCATAACCCGGATGGATCGCCTCGGCATCGGTCACCTCGGCCGCGCTGATGATCGCCGGCACATTGAGGTAACTCAGGGCCGAGGCGGCCGGGCCGATGCACACCGACTCGTCGGCCAGGCGGACATATTTGGCTTCGGCGTCGGCCTCGGAATGCACGACCACCGTCTTGATGCCCATTTCGCGGCAGGCGCGCTGGATGCGCAGGGCGATTTCACCGCGATTGGCTATGAGGATTTTTTCAAACATGCGCTCAGTGGGGTCGGGGGCGTTGCGCGGATACCCGGTGTTTCACGACCAGGCGTGATTCCGATTTTTCCGGCATATGGGTGAAAGATATGGTGAAAAATGCGGGGGGTGGAAAGAATGATCAGTCGATCACAAACAGCGGCTGGCCGTATTCGACCGGCTGGCCGTTTTCAACCAGGATGGCCTTGATCACGCCATCGCGGTCGGCTTCGATTTCGTTGAGCAGCTTCATTGCTTCGATGATGCATACCGTGTCGCCGGTCTTCACTGTCTGGCCGACCTCGACAAAAACCTTGGCGCCCGGTGTTGCCGAGCGGTAGAAGGTGCCCACCATCGGCGACTTCACGGCATGGCCTTCGGCTTCCGCCGGCGCTGCTTCGGCCGCCGGTTCGGCGATCTCGACCGGCATCACCGTGGCCGGCATCGCCATCGGCTGCGGCATCATCATTGGCGCGCCCGGCGCGCCGAAACGACTGATGCGTACTTTTTCCTCCCCCTCGGTGATTTCCAGTTCGGCAATACCGGACTGTTGCACAAGGTCGATCAGCGTTTTCAGTTTGCGCAAATCCATGAATCAACCCTTTTTGATGTGGCGCAGCGCGTAGTCGAGCGCCAGTTCATACCCGGCCGGCCCGAGTCCGCTGATGACGCCGACGGCAATATCGGAAAAATAAGACTCCCGGCGGAACGACTCCCGGGCAAACACATTGGACAGGTGAATTTCAACAAACGGGATCGCCACTGCCGCCAGGGCGTCGCGCAACGCGACGCTGGTATGAGTGTACGCGGCCGGATTGATCAGAATGAAAGCGACACCGTCGCGACCGGCCTGCTGCACGCGTTCGACCAGATCAGATTCAGAGTTGCTCTGGAAGGAGGTCAGCGTCACGCCTTCCGTTTTGGCCTGTGCCTGCAGCCGGGCTTCGATTTCCGCCAGCGTGGTCGCGCCATAAATGCCCGGTTCGCGAGTACCCAGCAGATTCAGGTTCGGCCCGTTCAGCAGCAATAACTGTTTAGCACTGGCCATGACTTCCCTGTTGGTCTTTCCCATTTATAATCGCGGCAATCCGTCAGGCAGCGCACAGATCCCCTGCATCGCCTCTGCCATAATCACATTTCAGCAAGATGACGGATTTTGCCTTAAATTAACGGCAAATGTCTATGTTATAAAAGCAGTTAGCCCTAGTTTATCCCTCGCCTTTTTCCGTCACGTATTCATGACATCCGCGGCTTGGCTCATCGGCCCTTCAGCGTATCCAGCTCGATACCTTGCTCATCCAAAAATCCACATATAGCCGGTAATTAGCCGAAGTTAGCCGATTTTCAATTAAAGATGACTACAGCAATGGGGTCAGTTCAGCACGCATCCGGCCCTCGGATATGCCGCCGACCAGGCTGGCGGCGATTTTCCCCGGGGCATCCAGTATCAAGGTATAGGGCAGAACACCGGCCTTGTTGCCCGCTTGGCGAGACAACTCCACCGCATCAATGCTGGCGATCAACAAGGGATAGTTGATGTTGAACTCGTGGGCGAACTCCCGGACTTTGTCCGCCTGATCGACGGCAATACCGATAAATTGCACCTTTTGGGCGGCATATTCCTGCTGCAGCCGGACGAATAAGGGGATCTCTTCGCGACAGGGAGCGCACCAGGTTGCCCAATAATTGATCACCATTATGCGGCCGCGCCACGCAGCCAGCGTCTGCGGTGTGCCATCGAGTGACTGCAGGGTATTGCCGAGGATCGCAGCGGCGACATCACGCTGAGCCGGCGCGGCAACGCCGAGGCGCCAGGCATTGGCGAAGTAGCCGGCAGCGGCAGCCACGCCGCCGATCCCCGCCACCAGCAAAGCCCGCCGGGCCGGTGTCACCGGACAGCCAGCGCCTGATCAAGGACAGCGGCGAATTTGCCGGCCGCCTGGAAACCGATCACGCGCAAACCCTGGATTTCGCGTCCCGCCGGATCAAAGAATACGATGCCGGGCGGACCGAACAGCCGGAACCGTTTCAATAATTCCTTATGCTCGGCGGTATTGGTGGTCACATCCGCCTGAATTTTGACCATGCCGGCGAGGCGCGATTGCACCTCCGGATCGGTAAAGGTGAAACGCTCCATTTCTTTGCAGCTGACGCACCAGTCGGCATAAAAATCGAACATCAGGGTTTTGCCCTTTGCTGCGACAATCGCCGCATCCAGCTCGGCCAGGTTATTCACCCGCTGGAACGCCACGCCATGGCCTGTCGGCGCACCCGCCGCGGTGCTGCGCAATCCGGACAAGGGCTGCAACACATCTCGGCTGCCGGACAAGGCGCCGACCACAAAGGCGATGCCCGCCACCAACGCCATGACACCGACACCCTTGCTGAGCCGGGCAAAACTGCCGGCAGTAGGCGGCAAGGGATCAATGGCACGCAGATAGATTCCGGTAAATGTCAGCAGCGCAGCCCAGGCCAGCATCTGCGCGGTCACCGGCAGCACCGGCGACACCAGGTAGATCGCCACCGCCAGCAGCATCACACCGAAAAAACGTTTGACGGTCTCCATCCACGGTCCGGTTTTCGGCAGCAACGCGCCGGCCGACGCCCCGACCACCAGCAAAGGCACGCCCATGCCCAGCGCCATCGCAAACAGCGCGGCACCACCGAGCGCCGCGCTGCCGCTTTGCGAGATGTAGAGCAGCGCGCCGGCCAAGGGTGCTGCGACGCAGGGGCCGACGATCAGCGCCGACAATGCGCCCATCACAAACACGCCCGCGTAGTGGCCTCCGTGCAGGCGGCCGCTGGCCCCGGCCAGGCGTGACTGCAGCACAGTCGGCAATTGCAATTCATAGAAACCGAACATCGATAGGGCCAGCGCAACAAACACCGCGGCAAAAGCACCGAGCACCCAGGGATTCTGCAGCGCAGCCGACAGCAGCGCGCCGGACATTCCGGCAGCAACCCCCGCCAGCGCATAAGTAATGGCCATGCCCAGCACATAGGCGACGGACAGCAGCAGGCTGTGGATACGGGTCATCTTTTGACCCTGGCCGATGATGATGCCGGACAGGATGGGCACCATCGGCAACACACAGGGCGTGAACGACAGCAGCAGGCCGAAGCCGAAAAAACTCAGGATCAGCAGCCAGGTGTCACCGTGGAACAGGTCGGCGATCAGTGCATCCTCGCCTTTGGCTGCCGTTGTGGATGCAGCACTGTCAGCTACACCCGCGCCGGTCGCAGCGACCAGCTGCAATTCGGCTTTTTGCTCGACCGGCACATAACAGACCCCGACATCGGCACAGCCCTGCGATACCGCCGTCAGCACCGCACGCACCGGTTGTGCATCGCGCTGAATCGGCAATGTGATGGTCACCGCGTCGCGATATACCCGGGTCTCGCCGAAAAACTCGTCCTTGTGCACCAGCCCCTGCGGCAGTTGCGCGCCGCCCTTGCCCAGCGTCGCAGGCTCCAGACTGAAACGCAGCTTGTCGCGGTACAGGTAATAGCCCTTGGCAATCACATAACGCACTTCAATCGCATCCGGCCCGGCGACGCGGGCGCTGAACTCGAAGGCTTTTTCCGGATCCAGCAATTCGGGCTCGGCCGCGTGTGCAAAACCGGGGCACAGCATCAGCAACAGGAATAAGCGGCGCAGGATCATGTTGAGGTGGACGATGAGGATGAGGAAATTGCGGGGGCAGCGGTTTCGCCGGCCACCCAGTCGAGATAGCCCGGCAAACCGCGCAGCACTGAGACCGCGATGATCTCCGGAAGTTCGTAGGGGTGCAAGGCGCGCAGGGCTGATTCCAGTTCGGCATAACGCCCCGCCGTGGTCTTGATCAGCACCGGCACTTCCGCCGCTTCTTCCACCTTGCTTTTCCAGCGATACACCGAGGTACAGGGCGCGAGCACGCTGACACAGGCCGCCAGCCGCCGCTCGATGAGGGTTCGCGCCAGTTGTTGCGCGGCGGCATGGTCCGGCAGACTGGACATCACCAGCAGCACGTCACTGTCAGCGGACATGGGGCGGATCCTGCAGGGCATTGGTATCGGCAATACCCTCGCGCACCGTCGGATAACGCAGCCGCACACGCAGTTCCTGCTTGATGCGCCCGTTGGCCAGACGCCGCGATTCGCTCATGAAGGAATACAGGTTTTCCGGCATCACCGTCTTTGCCTCTGCCCGGGTCACACGCGGCGGACGCGGCAGACTGAAACGATCCGCCACCAAGTCGAAGTAATCGCCCATTTTCTGCGGCGCATCGTCGCTGGCGTTGTAACTGCGGTTGGCCTGGCCGTGATGCAAAGCCGCGACCACCATGTTAGCCAGGTCATCGGCATGGATGTGATTAACGTAAGTGTCGTCCTGCGGCTGCAGCGCCGGTGTGCCGCGTTCGATGCGCGCCACCGGCAGCCGGTCCGCGGCATAGATGCCCGGCACGCGCAGGATGCTGACACAGACACCCGTGCGTGCACCCCATTCCCGCAGGCGACGTTCGGCGTCGGCGCGGCGATGTGCGCGATCAGTCTGCGGCCGCAGCGGACTGGTTTCGTCAATCAGCGCGCCGCTGCAGTCACCATAGACGCCGCTGGTGCTGATGTAGATAAAGTGCCGTGGTAGACTGCGGCCCCGCCCGAGTGCCGCAATCAGATGTGCCGTCCGCACATCGCTGTGGCCGCGTGCGGGAGGCGGCGCGAGGTGGATGACGTCGTGGGCAAGGCCGGCGAGGCCGGTGAGTGTATGAGGGTGGTCGAGATCGCCGAACAGCGGCATCAAACCGCAGCGGCGCAGCTCGGCGACACGCTCCGCATTGTGGGTGAGCGCGTAAATGCGGTGCCGCGCGCGCAGCAGCAATGCAACACGCAGGCCGACGTCACCGCAACCGATGATCAATAACCGCTTCATAGGCTCCGCTTTACAGTCTCATTATCATAGTGTCCGTATTTTAGCCCAGCCCCCTGAATCCCGAACGATGCCTTCCCAAATCACCCTCCGGCCCAGCGGCCATGTCTTTCATGCACAGGACGGAGAAACCGTGCTCGAAGCCGCGCTGCGCGAAGGCTACCGGCTGCCCTACGGCTGCCGCAACGGCACTTGCGGTTCATGCAAGGGCAAGGTGGCCGCGGGCGTTGTTGATCACGGCAAATCTCAGGACACCGCTCTTAATGCCTCGGAACGCGCCGCCGGCATGGCATTGTTCTGCCAGGCACAGCCGCGCTCCGACCTGATCATCGAGTGCCGCGAAATCGGCGCGGTCAAGGACATTCCGGTGAAGACGCTGCCGTGCCGGGTGCAGTCGCTGGAATTGGTCGCCCCCGACGTGATGCGCATCCGCCTGCGCCTGCCCGCATCGGAACGCCTGCAGTTTCTCGCCGGACAGTACATCGACATTTTGCTCAGAAACGGCACCCGCCGCAGTCTATCACTGGCCAATCCGCCGCATGATGACGGCCTGCTGGAACTGCACCTGCGCAATTACGGTGGTCCGTTCAGCACGCATGTGTTTACGCAGATGAAGGAAAAGGACATCCTGCGCTTCGAAGGTCCGCTCGGCACGTTTTATCTGCGCGAAGACAGCATCAAGCCCGCGGTGCTGATCGCAGGCGGCACCGGCTTCGCACCAATCAAGTCCATCATCGAACACGCGATACACCACAAGATCAAACGGCCTCTGCTGTTGTACCGCGGTGCGCGGCACACAGCCGACCTTTATCTGAATGAATTGACCGAGGCGTGGCAGCGCGATCACGGCATCACTTATGTGCCGGTGTTATCCGATGCCACCGCTGAAGAAGCATGGTCGGGACGCAGCGGCCTGGTGCATGAGGCGGTGATCGCCGATTTACCGGATTTGTCAGGGCACGAGGTCTACGCCTGCGGCGCGCCGGCAATGATCGATGCTGCGCGCCGTGATTTCATCGGGCATTGCAGCCTGCCCGAGGCGGCGTTTTACGCCGACGCGTTCACGCCGGCGATTCCCTAGCCTCGTTCAACCGCCGGGTTCAAACCGGTTTTCGCCGGCGCCCGGTCCCGCTTCGGTTCAGTTGCGCAACCGCCAGTTCAAGACTGGCACGATGGTGGGCGCGCGCGGCGTCAGCATGTTCCAGACGCTCATGCAGTTGCGCGAGTTCCAGATGCGCCGCATACGTCGGCTCCAGCGCAACGCTGGCTTCAAGATAACTTTGCGCCTTGCCCCACAGCTGCTGTCGTGCGCACAGACGACCAAGCGCCAGCAGCAGTGCAGCATCGGTACGATGCGCTTTGAGCCAGCGTTCCGCGCGCTCAATCTGCTGCAGCGTGCCTGTAGTGCTGCACTCGCCATAGAGATTGACCAGTCCGCTGTCCCATTCCTGCTCAAGACTGCGCTCGATGATGGCTGCCGCTTCGGCACCCTGTCCCAGTCCGTGAAACGCTGCAGCGGCGGTGCCGGCAACGACGATGTCCCGGCGATAACGTTCAGGCACGCGTTTCCAGGTTACTGCCAGACCCGGCGCATCGACCAACTTGCGCTGGATCAATTGCCGCCAGGCATGGCGCCGCTCGGCATCTGCCTGCTCGACACTGAACACATCGCGCTTTTCCAGCTGGTCGATCAGCGCCGGCACCTGCTCCCATTGTCCGATGCGCTGCCGCGCGCGCAATTCAAGGCGCAGCGCAGCGGTGTGTTTGTTCGGCAGTACCGCCAGCGCCACCAGTGCATCTTCCGGCCGCCGCTCGTCGAGCAGCATCTGCGCTGCGCTGATCGCTGCCGCAGCATCGGGCCGCGCGGGATCCGTGGCCAGTTTTGCAAGATAGGCATCGCGACGTCCGGGCGCGCGCAATTCGTGGGCGGCACGCGCCGCGATGATGGCGCCCAGATCGCCGGGTTCGCCCAGCGCCACGGCCTGATTCACCATTTTTTCAGCCCTGGCGTAACGCCCGGCAAAAAACTCGCGCAGCGCATCGACCAGCGTGCCATGCGCGGTTTCACGACGCCGCGCCGCGCGGAACTGCACCACGCGTCCCGGCAGTTCAACTGCCGTAACCAGCAGGCGCAGCAGCAGGTAGCCCAGTACAAACGCCAGCACCAGCAGCACCAGCGCGAAATTCAGCGACAGCTCGATGCGCTGCCCGGGCAGTGCCACCAGCACGTAGCCGGTGTTCAGCCGCGCGAGCAGCGTGACGCCTGTCGCCAGGGCGCCCAACACCAGGATCCAGATCAGCCAGCGCATCGTGTATTGAACGGGGAAAAAGTAAAGAGCAGTAAGGAGTGGTGCCGTGCTTAAGTCGAACCTTTGGCGCGCGGCAGGCGCAGCTTGCGCAACGCCTCCAGCGTTTCCTGCAGATCCGGCAACTCGATCTGCACCTGCGCCGACTGCAGCTTGCGCAGCGCCGCCGCGGTGATCATGACACTGCTGTCACGCGCATCAAAATGCCGCTCCAGCGCGGCCAGCGCCGCCTGCAGGTCACCCTGGTAACTCTTGCCGTCACGCGACAGCAGGGCAATCCGTGCGCCGAGCAGGCGCAGCTTCAGGTTCTCGCGCAGAAAAAAAGCCTGCTCCGGCGCCAGCAGCGCGGCATCCTGCACCCCCGAGCTTTGTACGCGCACCAGCTGGCGCAATTCCCGCCACGCCTCGCGCACCACGCGCTCCCACGCTGGCACTTCCGCAGCAGGTGCTGTTGCTGCAGCAACGGCATCAGGCCGCGCCCGCGCATCCATCGCCAGCGGCAGGCGATCGATCGCGGCAATCGCGTCATCGAGCCGCGCGCTGGTGCCATAGACATCGACCAGCGGCAGCGCCTTCAGGCGCTCAATGTCCCGCACCAGCGCCCGGCGCAAGGCGCTGTATCGCGGCTGATCCATGCGCTGCAGCCGCGCCTCGACATTTTCCAGGCCGATCAGCGCGGTGCGAACATTAGCCGCAATTTGCAACTGCTGGCTGGCCAGCAGCACGGATTGTTCGATATCGGCAAACGCCCACTCATCGCGATTGCGCGAGAGTTCCTGATACAACGCTTCCAGCGCAACCTGCTGGTTCTGCGATTCCGCGAGTTTTGCTTCAAGCACGCCCACTTTGACTTCGGTGTCGTGCAGCGCCGCCCTAGCCTGCTGCACGCGCAAAGCGGTGTCCTTGTTCTGCGTTTCCATATTCGCCAGCCGTCGCGCCAGTTCGCTGCGCAGCACGGTTTCCTCGCCGCGATCCTGATGCCACTGGTACGCGGTAAACCCTGCGGCGCCCAGTGCCACGATCAGCGCCAGCGCCGGCAACGCAACGCCGACCGGCCGCGCAGCAGGATCTGAAGCCACCGGTTTTACGGCGGCAAAATCGCCTGATGTGCGCTGTTCGCTCATGGTTTGAAGAATAACATGCAGGTATCGATGCTATTTCGCTGCAAACTGCTGCAACAGGCCGGCGATCAGGCCGTCATCGCCGGGCGCGGTCCCGATGACATCGCGGCAACCGAGTTCTCGCGCCACAGTTGCGATGCGCGGATGCGGCACGAGGAGAGGCGTGTGCTGCAGCAGCGACCCGCCGGGTTTGTCGAGCATGACAAACAGGTTGCGCAATCCTTCGCTGCTGGTAGCGACCACCGCATGTACCCCGTCATGCGCCCAGGCCTGCAGCAACGGCGCCGGATCGGTTTGCGGTCGTGCGCGGCGATAACACGCGATGTAATCGACCAGCGCACCGCGCGCCGCCAGCGTGTCGCCGAGCAATTCGCGCCCGCCGTCGCCGCGCAGGATCAGCACCCGCTGTCCGCTGACCGCCTGCAGTTGCGGCATTTCGAGCAGGCGTTCGCTGTCAAAAGACCGCTGCGGAGCAATCACTTCATGGACGCCATGACGCTCAAGTTCCCTGACCCCGCCCTTGCCGATCGCGGCCACGCGCAAACCGGCCGGCCAGCCACGCCGCCCGGCCATGCGCTCCATCACCCGCGTCACGGCATTGGGGCTGATGAAAATGGCCAGGTCATAGGTGTCCAGCCGATCAATGGCGTCGAGCAGCGGCTGCGGATCTGCAGGGTCGAGAATTTCCAGCGTCGGGAAAATGACCGGCCGGCCACCTGCGGCATGTATCAATGCCGCCAATGGCCCGGCCTGGTGCGCCGGCCGGGTGATAAGGATGCCGCGCCCGGCCAGCGGTCCGGCGCTGGTCATGGCGCCGCAGTCATGGTGAAAACACCGCGAGGATGTCCGCAGCGCCCTGGCGTTTCAGGTTCTCGGCCAGCGCGATACCCAGTGCTTCGGCATCCGTCGCTGCGCCGGTCATTTCACCACGCACCACGCGCGAACCGTCGGGCGCACCGACCAGTCCGCGCAGTCGCAACTGTGTCCCGCTCAACTCTGCAAACCCGGCGAGCGGCACGTTGCAGCTGCCGGCCAGTGTCCGCGAAAACGCGCGTTCGGCGTTGACACACTGTTGTGTGGCCTGGTGTATCAATGGCGCCAGCAGTTCAAGCAAATCGCTGCGATCGCTGCTGCATTCAATGCCCAGCGCGCCCTGGCCGACGGCGGGCAGGCTTTCTTCCGGTGTGAGCAACGCTGAAATGCGCTCAGCAAGACCGAGTCTTTTCAAACCCGCTGCCGCGAGGATGATCGCGCCATACTGGCCGTCATCAAGTTTGCGCAGCCGCGTCTGCACATTGCCGCGCAGCGGTTCAACCCCCAGATCGGGAAATTGCGCGCGCAACTGACACTCGCGGCGCAAGCTGGAGGTGCCGACTTGTGTACCCGCTGGTAATGCGGCGAGGCTGCGAAAATGGTTCGAGACAAAAGCATCGCGCGGATCGGCGCGCTCCAGCACCGCCGCCAGCGCATAACCTTCAGGCAGATGCATCGGTACATCCTTCACCGAATGCACCGCGATGTCGGCGCGGCCGTCGGCCAGCGCATCTTCGAGTTCCTTGACGAACAAACCCTTGCCGCCAATCTTGGACAGCGAACTGTCGAGGTTGCGATCACCCGCCGTGGTCATGCCGAGTATCGATACCGGCAGCCCCGGATATAATCGCTGCAGTTCAGATTGCACATGCCGCGCCTGCCACAACGCCAGCGCGGACTCGCGCGTGGCAATCACCACGGAATTGGGTCGACGGCTAACAACACTCTGTATCATATTGATTATATTGAATAATTTTAAGCGCTGGGACTGTCTGATTGTAGCATGGGCGGTATTTGCCACGGTATTTGCCAGCGCATTTGCCTCAACACTCGGCGCAGCACCCGCAACGGCCCAGCTACTGCCGGCAGACAATCTGGCGCAGGCCGCCACCGAAGCGCGAACGCGCCGCGTGCCGGTATTGATCGCCTTCATGCAGCAGTCCTGCCCGTACTGCGCCATTGCGCGGCGCGATTACCTGATCCCGCTGCAAACCGATCCGCAATGGAAAAACCGCGTGCTGATCCGCGAAATCGACGTCGATCGCAGCACTGAAATGCGCGATTTTGCCGGCAGCGCCACCACGCACCGCGCATTTGCGCGCAGCCACGACGTCACTCGCGTGCCGACCCTGATCGTGTTCGACGCCGACGGCAAGCCGGTGGGACAGCCGATCACGGGACTGCTGTCCGAGGATTTTTACCGGCTGTATATCGAACAGGCGATTGAAGCGGGTCTGACCCGCATGCGGCCGCGCGGGCGCTGATCCGATTCGTTCTGTCGGGCACGCTGTTAGCGGGCAAATTCGCGCACGATGTGCTGCTGGCGACGGCTTACCGGCATGCGTTCCTCGAGTCCGGCCAGCACCACCTGCCACGGCCCTTCACCGGATTCGGCGCCAACCCGCTCGAAACCACGGATGGCCGCACGCGCCACCAGGCAATTGCGGTGCACGCGCACAAAACGCTCCGCGAACTCCTGTTCGAGCTGGGTCAGCGATTCTTCGATCAGGTATTCCCGGGCGACGGTGCGCACCGTGATGTATTTGAGTTCAGCGCGCAGGAACAGGATGTCCTCCACCGGGATCAGATGCACCCGGCCGCGCTCGGCCACACTGAGGCAGGCGCGTGGCGCCTGCTGCATGCCGCGCAGGGTTTCAGGATTCAGCGCCGGCGATTGCGCAACCCGCGACAGCGCCTCCTGCAGCCGCGACGCCTTGATCGGCTTTAGCAGGTAATCAACCACGTGCAATTCGAAAGCCTGGATCGCGTAGGCATCGTACGCGGTGGTGAATATCACCGCCGGCGGCCTGGCCAGCTGCTGCAGATGCCGCGCCACTTCAATGCCGTCCATGCCGGGCATGCGCACGTCGAGCAGCGCGACATCCACGCCGCCGGCCTCGGCAATGTTCAATGCATCGCGACCATTAGCGGCTTCACCGGCAACCACCACGGGCAACTCGGCATTGACGTCCGCCAGCAGGTCACGCATGCGGCTGCGCGCCGGCGCTTCGTCATCGACGATCATTACGCGGCGCGGCACGACGGTCACGAGGCCACTTTCCTCATTTGACCCTCATTGAGCCTTCAGGTATGGCATGACCATGCGCACCTCAAAGGTGTTTTCTCCGATCTGCGTGGTCAGCTCCGCAGCGACGTCGAAATGCAGCTGCAGACGTTCGCGGATATTGGCCAGCGCCATCTTGTTGCCAACATGGTGGTCACCGTCCAGCCGGTACGGGTTGCGCAACATCACATGAAGGCGGTCATGTGCAACATGGATATTGATACTCACCATGCCCGGCGTTTCCGCCGGCTCAATGCCGTGATACACCGCGTTTTCCAGCAGGGGCTGCAGGGCCAGCGGCGGCACCAGCGCATCCGGCGGCATCATTTCAATCTGCCACTCGACCTGCAGACGCTCTCCCAGCCGCAACTGTTCCAGCTCCAGATACTGGCGGCACAGTTCGATCTCCTGCGAAATCGGCGTCAGTTTCCGGTTGTCGGCCATCAGCGCGCGAAACAGTCCGGCCAGATCTTCGAGCGCCGCCTCGGCGCGCCGCGGCTCCTGGCGCACCAGGGACAATACGGCGTTGATGCTGTTAAACAAAAAATGCGGCCGGATACGCGCCTGCAGTGCCTGCAGCCGCGCTTCCGCCAATGCCGGCGATAACGCGCGTCCGCGCAGGTCGAAATACCCGAGCAGCATGCCGGTGGATAGCGCGACGATGAACAGCCATCGCGGCAGGGAATGCACTTCGACAAAAAACAGTCCGCTGGTGGCGAAATGCAGCGCGATGGTCAGCGCCAGCTCGATCGCCACGATGGCGAGAATCGCCACCACGTACGGCAGGCGGCGCAACACGTCACCCACTGCGGCAAGCACCAGCAGACTCAGGATCAGCAAGGGTTCGACCAGCGCCGCGTTTTCCGTGAACTGCGCCGGCCATTCGCGTACCGTCGGCACCTGCAGCAAGGCCGCGAGCAGTGCAATGCCGTTCACGATCAGCACAATACGCAGCAGAATTCCGAAATTGCGGAAGTCCGGCAGGGGGCCGGTGTTGGCAATATGATTTATACTTCGCGCCATGGCAGTTTCATTCTAGCAGGGCCTGTAAACAGCCCCTGCAAATATCCATGTCGGCAAAAGACAAAGCAACGGACAAAACGAAAAACGGCGCGAAGCCGAACGCCACCAAAGCGTGGTCGGGGCGTTTCAGCGAACCCGTTGACGATCTGGTCAAACGTTTCACCGCCTCCGTCGGCTTCGACCAGCGGCTCGCGGAATTCGACATCCAGGGTTCGGTAGCGCATGCCCGCATGCTGCATGCCGTCGGCATCCTGACCGCGGCCGACCTCGAAGCCATCGAAAAAGGCCTGGCTGCCATCAGCGATGAAATCCGCGCCGGCACCTTCCCGTGGTCGATCGATCTCGAAGATGTGCATCTCAATATCGAGCGCCGCCTGACCGACATGGTCGGTGACGCCGGCAAACGGCTGCACACCGGCCGCTCGCGCAACGACCAGGTGGCCACCGACGTTCGGCTCTACCTGCGCGCGGCGATCGACCATGTGCAGACCCTGATCAAGGGGCTGCAGCGGGCGCTGCTCGACCTCGCAGAACAACATACCGATACGGTGATGCCGGGCTTCACCCACCTGCAGGTGGCGCAGCCGGTGTCATTTGCGCATCACCTGCTTGCTTACTTTGAAATGCTGTCGCGTGACGCGCAGCGTTTTGCCGACTGCCGCAAACGCGTCAACCGGCTGCCGCTGGGTGCCGCGGCACTGGCCGGCACCTCATTTCCGATTGACCGCCAGATGGTGGCCAAGGAGCTGGGCTTCGACGGCGTCTGCGAAAACTCGCTGGATGCCGTCTCCGACCGCGACTTTGCGATTGAATTCGTCGCCGCAGGCGCGCTGCTGATGACTCATTTGTCGCGCTTCAGTGAAGAACTGATCCTGTGGATGAGCCCGCGTTTCGGTTTCATCGACATTGCCGACCGGTACTGCACCGGTTCGTCGATCATGCCGCAGAAAAAAAATCCCGATGTCGCGGAACTGGTGCGCGGCAAGACCGGCCGCGTCAACGGCCACCTGGTCGCACTGCTGACCCTGATGAAGGGCCAGCCGCTGGCGTACAACAAGGACAACCAGGAAGACAAGGAACCGCTGCTCGACACCGTCGATACGCTGATGATGAGCTTGGCGGTATTCGCCGGCATGGTCGGTGGCATCACTGTCAACGTCGAGCGGATGCGCGCCGCAGCCCGTGAAGGGTATGCCACGGCCACCGACCTCGCCGACTACCTGGTGAAGAAAGGCCTGCCGTTCCGCGAAGCCCATGAAGCCGTGGCCCAAGCTGTGCGCTTCGCCGAGACCCGCGGCTGCGACCTCGCCGAACTCTCACTCGACGACCTGCGGCAATTTTCAAAACTGATCACGGCCGATGCGTTTGACGCGCTGACGCTCGAAGGTTCGATGAACAGCCGCAGTCACATCGGCGGCACTGCGCCGGCGCGGGTCAAAGCCGCGATCGCCAAAGCACGCAAAATGTTGCTGTAATTCGTGTTGCTGCGATTTTGTTGCTGTAATGCGCGCCGATCTGCTTTATTAATTCGGCCGCGGCGCGGCCGCGCTTGCGCGCACCACCAATTCGGTCGGTAGTTTGCAGCGCAAATCCACCGCCTTGCCTTCCAGCCGCTGCAGCAGATGCCTGGCGGCATAAATACCGAGATCCGTGGTCGGAAAGCGCACGGTGGTCAGCGCCGGCGTCATCAACGCGGCAATTTCCATGTCGTCAAAACCGGTGATCGAGACATCCGCCGGCACCACCAGTCCCTGCACCTGGCATTCGGCGACCGCACCGATCGCCAGCACGTCGTTGCCGCAGATCACTGCGGTCGGCCGCTCGGGTTCCGCCATCAGTTCGCGCAAGCCTTCGCGGCCTCCGGTATGGGTGTACGGTTTTTCCACCACTTGTTCAGCATTCAGGGTGATTCCGCGTGCCGTCAGCGCGTCGCGTACGCCTGCCAGTCGTTCCTGCGCGCGTTCGTTGTGCACGGTAATGCCGGAAACCATCGCAAAACGACGATGACCGAGGTCGAGCAGGTAATTGGTGATGCGCACCGCGGCAGCGCGGTTGTCGAAACCGACGCAGGGGTGATTGCCGCTTTCATCAAAGGCCCAGGTCAGCACATAAGGTACATCATTCGACTCGATCATCCGGTAGATGTCGGGGTGGTGCGTGGTACCCAGCAGCACCAGACCGTCGACGCCGCGCTCAATCAGCGTGCGCGTGACGCGGGCCTCGATATCGGCATCGAACTCGTGGCTGGCCAGCAGCAGCACATAACCGGCGGCGTCGAGCGTGCGCTGCAGTGCGTGGATGGTGTTGGCAAAAATCGCATTGTCCAGCGTCGGCACCACCGCACCGATGGTGTGTGTACGCCGCGACGCCAGCGCGCGCGCCGCGCCATGCGCAACATAACCGAGACTGCGCGCCGCCTGCTGCACGCGCTCCAGCGTGCGCGCCTTGACCTTGTGCGGCAGTGTCAGTGCGCGCGACACCGTCGCCGTCGATACCTTGGCCAGTCGCGCGACATCGGCGAGCCGGGCCGCCTTGTTGGACCGGGTTCTCATTGCAGATCAGCGTGACCGGAGAAAAAAGCCGGCTTCAGCCGGCTTTTTCCATGACGGTCGGTGGCTATTAGCGGTATTGCTTGGCACTGTGCTTGCGGTACTTGGCCAGCAACCGTTGCGGCTGGCGGAAGGCATCGCGGCGGAACGGATCGCCCAGCTCCTGCGTCAGCATCATGTTGATCACCGTCGGCTTGTTGGAACGCACTGCTGCGCGCAGCGCATCACCGACCTCATCGACATGCTCCACCGTCAGGCCCTGCGCACCCATCGCTTCCGCAACATCGGCGAAATTCGGGTTCTGCAGGTTGGTGCCGAGGAAGCGGTTCTCGAAATAATCGACCTGGTTCTTTTTCTCGGCGCCCCACTGCCCGTTGTTGAAAACGACAGCGATTGCGGGGATTTTTTCGCGCACGCAGGTCATCACTTCATTCAGACTCATGCCCCAGGCACCGTCGCCGACATAGGCAATGGCCGGACGATCCGGACGACCAACCTTGGCGCCCATCACTGCCGGGAAGGCATAACCGCAGTTGCCGAAACTCATCGCGGCAAGGAACGACGGCGCCTGCTCAAAATGCAGGTAACTGTTGGACACCGAGCAGACGTTGCCGATGTCGGTGGAGACCATCGCGTTTTTTGGCATCGCGCGCGCCAGTGCCGCCAGCGCCTGGCGCGGCCCGATGCGTGTCTTGGTATTCGGCGAGGGCCATTTGTCGAGTTCTTCGGTCCAGGCTTTTTTCGCTTTTTGCACTTCGGCGATGCGCGCCTTGTTGGGTGTCAGCTTGACGATGGCCTTCACGCGCTCAAGCAAGGCAACCGCCGCCAGCTTGGCGTCACCGCAGATGCCGATGGTGGTTTTTTTGACCAGACCGAGCATGCGCGAATCGGCGTCGATCTGGATGATCTTGGCGTTTTTCGGCCAGTAATCGAGACCGTGCTGCGGCAATGTGCCGAACGGTCCCAGCCGCGAACCCAGCGCCAGCACCACATCGGCCTTGGCGATGATGTTCATCGCAGCCTTCGACCCCTGGTAACCCAGCGGGCCACAGCACAAGGCATGACTGGCCGGGAAGGAATCATTGTGCAGATAGGAATTCACCACCGGTGCGCTCAGATACTCGGCAAGTGCCACGCATTCCTTGATGCCATTACCCATGATCACGCCGCCGCCCGAGAGGATCACCGGGAATTTGGCGCGGGCCAGCATCCGGGCTGCGGCATCGAGTGACTCCGGTCCGCCGGCCGCGCGCTCCAGCTTGTGCGGCTGCGGAATGTCGTAATCGCCTTCGCCATAAAAATAATCACGCGGAATGTTGATCTGCACCGGGCCGCGTTCGGCCATCGCGATGTCGAAGGCACGACCGGTCAGTTCGGCGATGCGCAGCGGTGAATTGACATGCACCTGCCACTTGGAGATTTTGGAAAAAATCGGCATCTGCTCGGTTTCCTGGAAACCACCGAGGCCCATGCTCAGGCTGCCCGATTCCGGGGTCACGCAGACCACCGGCGAATGTGCCCAATACGCGGCGGCAATGCCAGTGACAAAATTGGTGATGCCGGGGCCATTCTGCGCAATACACACGCCGTGTTTGCCGGTGACCCGCGAATAGCCGTCGGCCATGTGAGCGGCATTCTGTTCATGCGCCACTGACAGGAAACGGATGCCGGCCAGCGGGAACAGGTCATGCGCGTCCATGTACGCCGAGCCGACAATGCCGAAGGTGTCCTTGACGCCTTGCGCGACCATTGTTTCGACAAACGCCTCGGACGGGGTCATGCGCACTTTGCCGCCAGCAGCAGCGGCTGCTTTGGCGATGGTTTTGCTATCTGCCATGGTATTCATGGGTGTTCCTCCGCAGTAAAAAGGGTGGCGGCATGGGGTGATGACTTGCTGCACTCCCCGGCTCACGCAATCACAGTGTTATTGAAGACCTAGCCCGGCCAGTCGATCAAAGCAACCGACGGCCCAGCATGATACGCTGCCGGCCAAACCAGTGCAAACGCTTGCACAAAGGCGCGTAACTCTTTGTTTTTATTTATTAATTTTGTTTTTCTGCTGGACGGGGTTTTGCTGCAAGCCGTTGTTTTGGCTGCAATTTTATCGGGCAAGCTACAATCCAGCTACTGATGTCTCTTGCCGCACCCCGAATCCGGAGTTGAATTGAACGCCCCCGTAGATGGCCACCGGCTGCTGACTGCCGCCGACCCCGCCGTGCTGGCCGAGCAGCTCGCCCGCCGCATCAGCGGCGAAGTCCGTTTTGATACCGGTGCACGCGCCGCCTATTCCGCCGACGCCTCGAACTACCGCCAAGTGCCGATCGGCGTGGTGATCCCGCGCAGCATTGAAGACATCGCCGCCACCCTGGATATCTGCCGCGAACTGGGCGTGCCCATCCTGCCGCGCGGCGGCGGCACTTCGCAGAACGGCCAGTGCGTCAACGTCGCAGTAGTAATAGATACCTCCAAATATCTCAACCGTGTGCTGGAAATCGATCCGGTTGCGCAGACCGCGCGGGTGGAGCCGGGAACGGTCTGCGACACGCTGCGCGATGCCGCGGAACAACACGGCCTGACCTTCGGCCCGGATCCGGCCACCCACAGCCGTTGCACGCTGGGCGGCATGATCGGCAACAACTCCTGCGGCGCGCATTCGGTGATGGCGGGCAAAACCGTCGACAACGTCGAAACCCTGGACATCATTACTTATGACGGCCTGCGCCTGACCGTCGGTCCGACCAGCGAAGACGAACTGGTACGCATCATCCGCGCCGGGGGCCGCCGCGGTGAAATTTACGGCCGGTTGCGCGCACTGCGCGACAAATACGCCGATCTGATCCGCGCGCGCTTCCCGAAAATCAAGCGCCGCGTCTCCGGTTACAACCTCGACCAGCTGTTGCCGGAAAACGGTTTCAACGTCGCGCGCGCACTGGTCGGCACCGAAGGCACCTGCGTGGTCACGCTGCAGGCGAAAACCCGGCTGGTGCACAGCCCGCGGTCGCGGGTGATCCTGGTGCTGGGCTTTTCCGACATCTACGCCGCCGGCGATGCCGTTCCTGAAATTCTTCCGTTCCAACCCATCGCCACCGAAGGCCTCGATGAACGCATCATCGGCGGCCTGCGCGAACGCGGGCTGCGCGGCGACGACATCGCGCTGCTGCCGGCGGGCGATGCGTGGATCATGATTGAGTTTGGCGCCGAGACTGTGGACGAAGCCAGTGCGCAGGCTAAGGCGCTGGTCGACCATTACGCCGGCAAAGCGGCGGCACCTCAGACGTTAAAACCTTCTTCATGGCTGATCACGGATCAGTCCATGTGCGAACGCATCTGGACCATTCGCGAAACCGCGGCGTCCGCCACAGCGCTGACCATCCATCCCGACCAGCCCGATCCCGTCGTCGGCTGGGAAGATGCCGCCGTCGATCCACTGCGCCTCGGCGATTACCTGCGCGAATTTCAGGCACTGGTCGACCGCCACGGTTACGAGACTTCGCTCTACGGCCATTTCGGCGACGGCTGTATCCACGCCCGCATCACCTTCGACACGCGCTCCGCTGAGGGCATCAAGGTCTGGCGCAGTTTTCTGCGCGCGGCCGCGGAACTGGTGGTCAAATACGGCGGCTCGCTGTCCGGTGAACACGGTGACGGCCAGGCCAAAGCCGAATTCCTGCCGATCATGTACGGCGAAGAGCTGATGCAGGCGTTCCGCGAATTCAAGGCGATCTGGGATCCGCACAACCGGATGAATCCAGGCAAGGTCATCGATCCGTATCGCGCCGATGAAAACCTGAAATACGGCCCCGACTATCACCCGGTGCGTCCTGCCACACAGTTTTCGTTCATCAGCCGCGAAGGCCAAGGCTTCAACCGCGCTGTCGAACGCTGCGTCGGCATGGGCAAGTGCCGTGCGGATACCGGTGGCGTGATGTGCCCGAGTTACCGCGCCACGCGCGAAGAACGCTTTTCAACGCGGGGACGCGCGCGCCTGCTGGCGGAAATGCTGCGCGGTGAAATCATTCATGACGGCTGGCGCAATGAAGAAGTTCGCGAAGCTCTGGACCTGTGCCTCGCCTGTAAAGGCTGCAAAAGCGATTGTCCGACGCATACCGACATGGCCTCGTACAAGGCCGAGTTCATGCACCATCACTATCTGGGCCGCTTGCGTCCGGTGCAGGCCTACACCATGGGCCTGATCAAGCGCTGGGCGCGGGTTGCCTCTCTGGCGCCGCGCCTGGTCAACCTGCTGACGCATACGCCGGGACTGGCAGCCTTGATCAAGTTCGCTGGCGGTGTTGCGCAAAAACGTGAGATTCCGAAATTCGCCCGCCGCACCTTCCGCACCTGGTTCCTGCGCCGGCGTGCTGCGCCGCAGACCCCCGGCCCGCGCGGCCGCGTCATCCTGTGGGCCGACACCTTCAACAATCATTTCCAGCCCGGCTCGGCCGCCGCCGCGGTCGAAGTGCTGGAAGCGCTGGGTTACACCGTTACTGTTCCGCAGAAGCATTTATGCTGCGGCCGGCCGCTGTACGATTTCGGCATGCTCGACAGCGCGCGCAACCATCTGAAGGAAATCCTCAACGCGTTGCAGGATGACATCCGCGCCGGGGTGCCGATCGTCGGCCTCGAACCAGCCTGTCTGTCGGTGTTCCGCGATGAACTGCTGAATTTTTTCCCCGACGATGTGCTGGCGCAGCGCTTGAGCAAACAAACCCATCTGTTCAGCGATTTTCTGATGAACATCAGCGACTGGGACGCCCCGCAACTCGGCGGTGAGGCGCTGGTGCATGGCCATTGCCACCAGAAATCAATCTTCGGCATGGCCGGCGAAATGGCGCTGCTGAAACGGCTGGGCATCCGCGCGCGCACTGTGGAGTCCGGCTGCTGCGGCATGGCCGGCGCGTTCGGCTTTAACCCCAAACACTATGACGTCTCGGTCAAAGCCGGCGAGGCCGCCTTGCTGCCGGCGGTGCGGGCAGCCGACGAACACACCATGATCGTCGCCAGCGGCTACAGTTGCCGCGAACAGATTGCGCAACTCACCGACCGCAATGCGCTGCATGTTTCCGAAGTCGTCGCGCTCGCGCTGAACCGCGCGCGCGACCGCCGCTAAGTCACGTCATCGTGCCGGGTCTGGAGTCCTTCTCGCCATGGCTGATCGCGTACGTGGTAATCATCGTCGCGGTCGCAGGCTGGGTGCAGGGTGCGCTGGGGCTGGGCTTTCCGATGATCGCGACGCCGCTGATCGCGGCCGCCACCAACATGCAATTTGCAGTGGTGATGGTGCTGATTCCGTGCATTGCCACGGTCATCATCAGCATTTTTCGCAGTCCCGGTTTCGCCGGTGTCCTGCGTCGTTTCTGGTGGATGTCACTGCTGGCACTGGCGGGCGCCATGATCGGCGCGCGACTGTTCGTGCTGTTTCCGGAATTTCCCTACGCGCTGCTGCTCGCCGGCGTGATCCTGTTCTACCTGAACATGGAGCGACTCGGCCGCGGCGAATCCGCGTTGATGCGCCGCCACGACAAGGCCTTCGGCGTGGTGTTCGGCTTACTGGGGGGTATCAGCGAAAGCACTGCCAACATCGCAGCACCGCCGCTGATCATTTATTACTTCGGCATCGGCCTGCCGCCGCTGCTGCTGGTGCCGGCGATGAACATCTCGTTTTTTGTCGGCAAGGTCGCGCAGTTCGGGACGCTGGCCGCCAGCGACATCGCAGCACCTTCACTGTGGCTGCTGACGCTGCCCCTGGCTGGCATAGCCATGATCACCAGCCTGATCGGCACACGCGTGCGCAGTCGCATCAATGGCGAAACCTACAAGATCTGGATGCGCCGCATGCTGATGGCGATGGCGACCATCCTGCTGGTGCAGGTGGCGTTCCGTTACCTGAACGGTTGAAAGGAACGCGGAAAACAAAAGCAAAAGCGGGAAACAAAAAAGCCGGCGGTTGCCGGCTTTTTTGCGGATTGCATACCGATCAGGGCTGCAGTATTTTCTGCAGTTCGCCGCTCTGGTACATCTCGGTCACGATATCCGAACCGCCGACAAACTCGCCATCAACATACAACTGCGGAATGGTCGGCCAGTTGGCGTACTGCTTGATGCCCTGGCGTATTTCCGGATTTTCCAGCACGTTGACCGTAAACATCTCGTTGACACCACAGGCGCGCAGGATATTGATGGTGTTCGCCGAAAAACCGCACTGCGGAAAATCGGGCGAACCCTTCATGTACAGCACGACTTTGTGGCTGGTGACTTGATTCTTGATGGTTTCCTGCGCTGACATGGCAATGACTCCTAAACTTGACCAAACCTATCGGGAATGAAGTTTAACGATGCCCTGCGACAGGGTCAAGAGTCGACTTTCTGCAACTGACCGGGTTTGGCTGCACTGATCGCCAAAAGTATGGCGGCAGCAAGCGGGCGAAGGTGAATCATGCGATTGGAAACCGCACGCACGACAATGACCCCAAATGGCAATGCGGGGATATTCTGCTGAAATTCGATATTGCGGTCGAGTGTCACAAATACATCGCAACACTCGCGGGCACGACGCATCAGCTCACCATTGAGTACGCCACTCCAGCCCAGCCCTGCAACCGTAAGGACATCATGGCCCCGCAATTCAGCAACGAAGTCGACCGGGATATTTTCGTCAAGAAGAATGCGCATCAGCCATCAGTGAATCGCAGGCCAGCTCCAAAGCTGCGACCGCCTGCTCGCGTTTGACAGACGGAAACTGATGTAAAAATTCGTCCAGAGTTTCCCCACCCTCAATGTAGTCAAAGAGGGACCTGACGGGAACGCGGGTTCCCACGAATACCAGGGTTCCACCGAGGATATCGGGATGACGATGTGTAACGTGATTGGAATGGATCATGTCATTTCTCCAGGCAGTCACGAGTATAGACTTGGCTTTCCGTGACGTCTAACGACCGTTGAAACAGTAACAACGCCGGTTCAGACCCCTGGCATTTACTCGCCGTCGTTCAATGCGGCCAGCACAGCGCGCGGCAACAGGGCCATGCCGAACACCTCGAGCGCCGCCACCTCCATCATTTCAGCCTCCCAGCTGAACCAGCGGTCAACGTCTTCCATACGGCCCTGTCGCGCGTCGCACCAGGCCGGCTCGCTCATGACCAGCAACTTGCGGCAGGTATTCGGCCGCGCTGCGTACACCGAGCAAGCGCCCTTGGCATCGAGAAACACGCAGGCCTGATCTGCGACCGCTTGTTCGCGCCAGGTCTCCACGGTGTAACGGCTCTGGCGTTCCAGCAGAGCAAGGTCCGGCGTGAGACCCGCGTCACGAACAAACTGCGCCAGCAGCGCCGCCTCCTGCGGCCAAATTTCCACAGGCCCGTGGCAACAATGGCTGCAACCCTTGCTGCAACGGATCTGTTTGCCGTCGGGAAGTGTTGTGCTGTCCTGCTGCAATTGTGTATCCATCGCCGTATGCGCCTTGCGCGCCAGTGCCGGCGCGTCTTGCGTATCAGCCGCACGGCACTGCGCGAGATTGCGTTCATACACCGTGCGCAGCCAGGCGGCTTTTTTCTCGTTGTGTGCAGCCCTGTTCGCGGCGAACTTGGAATCGTCCGTCATGACTAATTCGTTGGTGTCTCGGATCGCTGCCGATCATGCGATTGGGCGCTGCCATCAACTCTACGGACTGCGGCAATCGATAGATACAAATAGACCCATGCGAGATCCGGAACCACATAGAAATACGCTCCCTCCGCAATAAGCATTACTGCCATTGCTGCCGTCACAAAGGATACGAAAAGCAACCATGGATTTCCTTGCCGCGAAATCGCTAAATGCAGTGGCGCATGAGAACGGCGCACGCCGGCAAGCATAACTAGGTGTGCAAGCGACCAAATAAGGCTCACCACAAAAATCACCGGAACTGCTGCAAATGGAATGTTCAAGGTATCTGCCCAGTGTGGAAACTCTCCTCGACTTTGTGCTTGGATGAGATCAAAAACAAAACTTGCCGCCGTCAAGATCGGCGCCACCAACGCCACAGCCACAAAACCGAATATTGAGCTTGGAGAACGAATTGATTTGAAACGAGTCAGCGCCCCCGCAAGTAAAGCCAGAAAAACGCCGGTCACAGCATAATCTTGCAATTTGTATTTCGGTGACAGAAGTTCTTGGCGCATCGCAAAGTACTTATCAGAATCATTTCTGTCCATTTCGGAATAGCGGGAATGAAATTCCGCATCGTCCGTATACGGAGATAGCGTGAGTGAATAACCCCAGACACTAATAGAAAGAATCAAAAGGACGAGCACAAATCTCATATCAACAACCTAATGGGTTGGCTCAAATGACGGTTTATACACCGTTAAAATCAAAGCATACGCATAGAGAAATCACGAATCCAATCGCCCGCCACTCACTCGCGGAATACCAGCCAGATCAGGCGCATTAAAAACATCCTGAAACCCTGCTGCCTCCAGCAGCCACGCACAGGCGACCGCCTGGTCAAAGCCATGTTCCAGCAACAACCAACCCCCCGCACGCAGATGTTGGGGTGCCTCAGCAATGATGCGCTGCAGATCGTTCAACCCATCGACACCGGCAGCCAGAGCCGTGCGCGGCTCAAAACGCAGGTCGCCCTGCTGCAGATGCGCGTCGCCCTCCGCCACATACGGCGGGTTGGCGACGATCAGGTCATAACGTTCTGCAGCGACCGCTGAGTACCAGTCACTGTGCAGCAACACGGTGTTGGCGGGAGCCCACTGCAAAGCATTGACGCGGGCGATTTCCAGCGCGGCCTCTGAAACATCAACCAGCGTGACCTGTGCCCGCGGCCGTTCCGCAGCAATCGTGATGCCGATGCAACCGCTGCCGGTGCCGAGGTCGAGTACGCTGTACGACTCACCTGCGGGCAGGCGCTGCAAGGCCAGTTCTACCAGCAATTCGGTTTCGGGGCGCGGGATCAGCACGGAAGGGTTTACGACAAACTCGCGGCCGTAGAATTCGCGGCGGCCGGTGATGTAGGCGACGGGTTCGCCGGCGACACGGCGCACGGCCAGTGCTACGTACTGCTGCGCCTGCTCGGCAGTCAGCAACTCGTCATCGTGTGCCAGCAACCAGGCATCGGATTGATTCAACACCTCGCGCAACAACACGCGCGCTTCGATGCGGTCTGTGGCCTGCTGGGCGGCGTCTAAGGCCTCTCGAATGGTCGGCGCACCGGGCATCGGGATAATATAAAAATATCAATAAAATCAGTTATTTATGAAACACCCTGCTCTTCGGCCAGTTGCGCCAACAGTTCGGCCTGGTGTTCGGCGGCCAGTGCGTCGACGAGATCGTCTATGTCGCCGTCAACGATCTGTGCAATCTTGTACAACGTCAGGTTGATGCGATGGTCGGTGACACGGCCCTGCGGAAAATTGTAGGTGCGAATGCGCTCGGAACGATCACCGCTGCCGATCAACGATTTACGCGTCGCCGCGGTTTTTGAATTCTGCTCCCGCGTCTGCTTGTCTTTCAATCGCGCCGCCAGCACCGCCAGCGCTCGCGCCTTGTTCTTGTGCTGCGAGCGGTCGTCCTGGCATTCAACCACCAGGCCGCTGGGCAAATGGGTGATGCGAATTGCCGAATCAGTCTTGTTGACATGCTGGCCGCCGGCGCCCGACGCGCGGAAGGTGTCGATGCGCATCTCCGCCGGATTGAGCACGATCTCGGTGGCCGCATCGGCCTCGGGCATCACCGCGACGGTGCACGCCGAGGTATGTACGCGGCCCTGGGTTTCGGTGACCGGCACGCGCTGCACACGGTGGCCGCCGGATTCGAATTTGAGTTTTGAATAAGCGCCCTGACCGATGACCCGGGCGATGATTTCGCGGTACCCACCAAGATCCGATGCGCTTTCAGACATGATTTCGACCTGCCAGCGTTTGCGTTCGGCGTACCGCGCATACATGCGGAAGAGTTCGGCCGCGAACAGCGCAGACTCGTCGCCACCGGTGCCGGCGCGCACCTCGATGAAAAGATTGCGCTCGTCGTTGGGGTCACGCGGCAGCAGCAGCTTCTGCAGCTCCGCTTCAAACCCTTCCAGCCGTGTACGGGTTTCCGCGACTTCAACTTCGGCAAATTCGCGCATCGCCGGATCATTCGCCATTTCCTGTGCCGTTTTCAGATCAGCATTGCTGCTCTGATACGCGCGATACAACTCCACCACCGGGCCCAGCTCGGCGTGTTCGCGCGTGAGCTTGCGGTAATTATCCATGCTCGCCGTCGCGGTTTCGGCTCCGAGCAGGCGATTGATTTCCTCCAGGCGATTGGACAATTGGTCGAGTTTGGCGGCGATACTGAGTTTCATGAATGCACAATCAAGCCGCAGGCGCAGCGAATATCCGGCACCGGCATTACTCGGGCCGCTGGATCTGGTACAGCCGTGCGATCAGCGCCGCGAGTTCATCGCGCTCGTCCTGCGCGGCATGGTTCAGCGCATGTGACGGCGGGTGCATGAACTTGTTGGTCAGCGCCTGCGACAGTTCATCAAGCACCTGCTGCGGATCGGCGCCGTGCGCGAGGCGGCGCTGCGCGCGTTCGAGTTCGTGCCGGCGCGCGCGTTCGGCGGTATCGCGCAGTGCGCGGATGGTCGGCACCAGCTCACGGTTGTCCAGCCAGTGCATGAAATCAGAGACCTGATTTTCGATGATCACTTCGGCCTGCGCCACGGCGTTGCTGCGCTGGTTCATGCCCTCGCGCGCAATCTGGCCGAGATCATCGACGGTATAGAGGAAGGCATCGTCCAGCGCGCCGACTTCGGCTTCGATGTCGCGCGGCACCGCAAGATCAAACATCAGCATCGGCCGATGTTTGCGCGCCTTCAGCGCGCTTTCCATCAGGCCCTTGCCGATGATTGGCAAGGGGCTGGCGGTGCAGCAGATCACGATGTCGTACAGCGCGAGCTGCGCGCCGAGGTCGTTCAGCGGAATCACGTGGCCAAAAAAGCGGTCGGCCAGTTGCTGCGCGCGTGCCGGTGTGCGGTTGGTGAAGGTCATGCGCCGCGGGTGGTGGGCGGCAAAATGGGTCGCGGCGAGGTCGATCATTTCGCCGGCGCCGACAAACAGCACGCTCTGTTCGGCGATGCTGGGATAAATACGTTCGGCGAGGCGCACCGCCGCAGCGGCCATCGATACCGTGCTGGCACCGATGTCGGTTTCGCTGCGTACGGTTTTTGCAACGGAAAATGTGCGCTGGAACAGTTTGTTGAGCAACCAGCCGAGGGTGCCGGCGGCTTCGGCGGAGCGCACCGCGCTTTTGAACTGGCCGAGGATCTGCGGTTCGCCCAGCACCATCGAATCCAGTCCACTGGCGACACGGAAGGCGTGTTTGACGGCGCGGTCCTGCGGCAGTTCGTACAGATAGGGCTGGATCTGCGCCGGCTTCAACTGGTGATAACCCGCCAGCCAGTCCACCACAATGCGCGGCTCGGACGTCGAGCAGTAGACCTCGGTGCGGTTACAGGTCGAAATGATCGCCGCCTCGCTGACCGGCCGGCGATCGACCAGATCACGCAGCGCCTGGGTCAGTTGTTCGGCGCCAAAAACCACCCGTTCGCGCACGTCCAGCGGCGCGGTCTGGTGGTTCAATCCGAAGGCAAAAAGCGGCATGGCGGCTAGGCTGATCCCGAGAACAG
>JAKFUS010000049.1 GCA_021732605.1 Betaproteobacteria bacterium
GGGCTGATCTTGTTGACGACTTCGGCGGCGGTGTAGCCCAGCATGTGTTCGGCGCCGACATTGAACAACTGGATGATGCCTTCCTCGTCGGTGGCGATGATCGAGAAATTGGCGCTGGTCAGGATCGCGTTCTGCAGAGCACCCGCTTTGAGCAGGGCGTTCTGGCGCAGCACTTCACTGGTGCCTTCTGCCTTGACGGTTTCGGCGGCAATGGTGGAACTGGTTACTGCTTTGGACATGACGGTTTTCGTTTAAACAGACAACAATTCGGAGAGGAATCGGCGCTTGTCGGGTCACCGGCAGAGAATTGCGGTACCACACGGACAAAAGGAAAGAAATACATGAAAACAAGGAAATAAATACGTTAAAACAAACGCTTGCGAATAAAAGCGTGAAAATAAACATACCTCTTCCGTTCTAATTATTGCGAGTATTTCCAGAGATCGTCCGTACGGTAGCCCACATAAGCCAGGCAACCCTGGTGATTCACCGGGCACCGTTTAACCCCGAGCGGGGCCGGCTAACGTTTGTAGCAGGGTCGCGGGTTTTCCGCACATCTCAATCAAGGAGCCTTGATGAAACGCCTGATTACCGTTGCGGTCGCGCTGGCCGCCTGCTCGCTGTCACTGCCTGCTGCGGCGGTGGGCAATATCGCCGATATCGTGATTCACGATCGCGTGCAAAACCGGAATTTGCCGGTGTATGTCCACCAGGGGCGGCACTATATTGTCGGCCATCCCGGCAACGAATATGAAATCCGCCTGCGCAACCGGCAGCGCGCAGACATCCTGACCGTGGTCTCGGTCGACGGGGTGGATGTGATTACCGGCGATACCGCCGACTGGCAGCACAGCGGCTATGTGCTGGGTGCGCAGCAGGGTTTCGGCGTCAAGGGCTGGCGCAAAAGCCTGGAGCGCACGGCTGCGTTTTATTTCACGGCATTGCCCGATTCCTACGCCGCGCGCACCGGCCGCCCCGACCATGTCGGCGTGATCGGTGTCGCGGTATTTCGCAAAAAGCCGGAACCGGTGGTGCAATACTCGCCACCGCCGCGGCTGGCGCGCAGTATGGAGGCCGAAGCGCCGGCGCCTTCGGCGATGGCCGATGAGCGCAGCGCGCGTGATGCGGCCAGTGGCGCTGGCACGAGTTCCCGCGCCGAGGCACCAGCCAACGCTGCGCAAAAATCCGCGCGCCTCGGCACCGGCCACGGCCGCAGCGAAACCTCGGTGGTGACGTACACCGAATTCGAGCGTGCCACCGTGGCGCCGGCCGAGATCATCACCATTTATTACGACAGTCATCGCAATCTGGTGGCGCAGGGCGTGATCCGCGAGCCGTCGCTGGCGCGGCCGGATCCTTTACCGCAGCCTTTTCCAGCGCGGTTTGCGCCAGACCCGCGTTGATCTAATCCTCGTTGATCGTTGCCGCGTTGATCTGACGCACGTTGATTTCACCGCCGTTGATTCCATGGTGGATGCAGTGCTACAACCGGGTTGCCGGTATGCGGAGGCTTCTGCATACTGGCACCCCGTTATGCCCACGGACGCCGACGCCACTGATGAAGCGCTGATGCTCGGTTATCGCGACGGGGATGCGGCGGCTTTTGATGTGCTCTACAGTCGCCACAAGGGCGGCATTTACCGTTTTCTGCTGCGCCAGTGCCGCAACGCGGGGCTGGCCGATGAGCTGTTCCAGGATGTGTGGATGAACCTGATCCGCGCCCGCGCCGCTTATACGGTACAGGCGAAATTCTCGACCTACCTCTACCGGATTGCCCACAACCGGCTGATGGATCACTTTCGCCGCGATGATGCCGGCGCGTCCCTGGACGACGAGTCAGTGTCCATCGACGAGCCTGCCGCACCGCGCAGCGCTGAGCCTGAAGTCAGCGCCACATCGCGGCAACTGGCGGCGCAGTTGTTGGCACTGCTCAATGATTTACCCGATGAACAGCGCGAGGCTTTTGTGCTGCAGCAGGAAGGCGGGCTGAGTGTTGAGGAAATCGCCGCCGCCACCGGCGTCAACCGCGAAACGGCGAAAAGCCGGCTGCGTTATGCGCTGGCGAAACTGCGGCAGGGGATGCAGGCATGGCAATGACCCCCGGCTCCGATAGGGAACACGATCCGCAACTGGCGGCGCTGTATCGCGCCGGAACCACGGCGGAGCCCCCGGCGCATCTGGACGATGCGATCCGCGCCGCTGCGCGCCGCGAGGTCGCTGCCGGTCCGCGCCGAAGCGTTGCCCGCCGCTGGGCGGTGCCGGTCTCGCTGGCCGCGGTGCTGGTGCTGTCGGTCAGCGTGGTGACAATGATGCGCGAGCAGGGGGCCGATCGTCCTGAATCCATGAGCCTGCCCACGCCGGAAACCCCGGCGGCGGCGATGCAAAGCGAGATCGCCGAACCGCCAGCAGCGGTCGCGCCGCAAGCCGCGCCCAAACGTCGGTCAGCCATGCCGCCACCGGCTGTGGCGCCGGCTTCACCCGCAGCGCAAGCCGAGGCACCCGCCCTGGCACCAACCCCGACCTTGTCCGGCCGTTCCGCCGAAACGGAGCGGGGTGTGACCGATTCCCGGGCCAAGGCCATTGCGGCCGAATCGAATCGCGCCGAAGACCCGGTGGTTGCCCGCCGCGAATACGCCACGCCGCAGCCGATGCTCCGTTCCGCCCCGGCGCCGATGGCGGATGCGGCCGGCGGTGCCGGTGTGTCGGCTTCTAAACCTGCGGCCCCGGTCGGCGCCCTGTCGGCAGCCCCGGCGCGGACGGAGCTGTGGCAGGACCTGGTCAAGGAACCGGCGGAAAAATGGATTCAGCGCGTCGCTGAACTGCGTCGCGCCGGTCAAACCGCGGATGCCGATGCACTGCTGGCAGAGTTCCGCCGGCGCTTTCCGGACGCGCGATTGCCCGACGATCTGCGCTGAGCCATGACCGCAGACTCCGATCCCAGACCCGAAAAGCCAGCGCCCCCCGAACCCTGGGAATGCTGCCAAAGTGGTTGCGAGCCCTGTGTTTATGACCGTTATTGGGAGGCACTCACTAACTACGAGGCGGCGCTCCGGACCTGGGAATCACGCCAGATGCAGCCATTACCTGATCCCCAGGATGAACTATAAATATTTGATTTTATTGATATTTTTATTCTGAATGAGCCTTAACTGCCGGTTGCGCTGAACTCTTTGCCGCAATGCAGCTCAAATCTTTGCCATTTGCCTGTTTTAACCTTGGCAAGCCCAGTAAAAATCATAAATATTGTTTAAAAACAATAACTTATATTTTTATTGCGCCGTGGCAGGCAATGCCGTTACACTCCGCCCCCGGCTTATTTGCAGAATCCCGCGAAAATGCGGTTTCAGGGTTGCGGCACATAGCCTGAACACCTAGAATTAGCCAGTTTTTTTGAGTGGCCCACAACCTATAGTGGTTGTCGGCTGACCGAGTTAGCCAGGAGACACCCGTTACCGTAGCGAGGTAACAACCGTTGCAGGCGCCCGCCCCATGCCGGCGCCACTCCCAAAAGGAGGTTTTGCATGTACGCAAAATCGATTTCAGAAATATCCGCGGATCAGGCAGTCGTTCCGCTGCACTGGACCCACAAGACCCGCAAGATGGTCACCCTGGCGGTGCTGATCGCCAGCTTCTCCGCCCTCGCTTTACTGCTCCACGAACGTTACGGCGCCCATTGGCTGGAATCCGCCTATGCCGCTGTCGAGCTTGAGGCGATAGCCGTGTCTGAACGCGTGCTGCCGCATCCCGCGCCGGTCGTGCACCCTGACGCCGCCCGGCACGAGGCGCTCGCCGAGTTCCTGGCCAAGCGCTACAAGGTGTCCCAGGACGTGACGCTGGAGTTTGTCCAGATCGCCCACGCCGAGGCAGCCCGGGTCAGCCTCGATCCGCTGCTGATCATGGCGGTGATCGCTGTCGAGTCGCGTTACAACCCGATCGCGGAAAGTGGCGTCGGCGCCAAGGGTCTGATGCAGATCATCCCGAAATTCCATGGCGACAAGCTGGCCGAGTTCGGCGGCGAAAAAGCCGTGTTTGACCCGGAATCCAATATCCGCGTCGGCACCCGCATCCTCCGCGAATACCTGTCCCGTACCGGCAATGTAAGCATCGCCCTGCAGATGTACGCCGGCGCCCTGGGCGACGACAACGACACCTACACCAACAAGGTGCTGGGCGAGAAACAGCGCCTGCAGCGCGTTGTTGCCGCCTTTGCAGAGCCTGCACCCGCGCGGGCAGCGCCGCGGATGCACGTGGCTGCCCGTCAGGTCGACTCCCTGCTCGGCGAATAATCCCCGCAGACCGAGGGGCAGTTAACAGGCCCTGACATGGCGCCCTGACCGGGGCGCCATTTTTATTTGTGCTTGGGATGCCGATCCTGCGTCGGCCTATAATCTCCGTCACACGAGAAGGAGAGCGATCATGGCCGAGCAAGACGTACCCAAGGATTTCTTCGAACTCATGCAGAAAATGTGGAACCCGATGGGTTTCCCCATGCCGGGCATGATCGCGCCGACAATGAATGTCGAGGATCTGCAGAAAAAAATCGCCGAGCTGAAGGCCGTTGAAACCTGGCTGACCATGAACACCGGCATGCTGCAGATGACCATCAAGACGCTGGAGATGCAGAAGAGTGGATTGGAAAGCCTGCAATCGGCGGGCAAGGCGGCAGCCGACAGCATGAAAAAAACGCCCAAATAATTGGGCGTTTTTTTGTTGGGTCGATGAAACCGATTTCGCTCGACGATTTTTGCGCCGACTTATTTTGCGCCGACTTATTTTGCGCCGATTTTGTTTCGCAGTATCCCCAGTCCTTCCACTTCCGTCTCCAGAATGTCGCCGGCTTTCATGAATTCCGGCGGCGTGCGTGCGTGGCCCACGCCGGCCGGTGTACCGGTAAGGAACAGGTCGCCCGGCTCCAATGTCAGGCCGGCCGAGAGTTCGGCGATCAGTCGCGGCAGCTTGAAATACATATAGCTGGTGTTCGAATCCTGCTTGGTCACGCCGTTGACGCGGCAGGTGATGCGCAGGTTCTGCGGCGTTTTCACTTCGTCCGCGGTGGTCAGCCACGGTCCCATCGGGCAATGGCCGTCGAGGCTCTTGCCCTTGAACCACTGCTGACCGTGCTGGCGCTGCACTTCGCGCGCCGACACGTCATTGGCGATCATGTAGCCGTAGATGTGTTTCATCGCATCGGCTTCGCTGATGTTGCGGCCGGCCTTGCCGATGACCACGGCCATTTCCACTTCCCAGTCGAGTTTTTCAGTAACACCGGGGTGAGACGGCACTTCGCCGTAAGGGCTGTTGACGGAAAGCGGCTGCTTGCTGAAAAACGCCGGATGTTTGGGCATTTCCGTCACATGCGGCCGCGCCTTGGCGCCTTCCTCGAAATGTTCGACATAATTCCAGCCGACGCAGAACACGTTTTTGAGCGGGCGCGGAATCGGCGCATGCAGCGTCACTTTATTCATTTTGAGGTGACCGGTCTTGATCCCAGCCACCGCTTTTTTGACCAGCGCGAGGCCGCTTTTGCCGGCGGCGACCAGCGCAACCATGTCGCTGCTGCCGAAGGGCAGCTTGACGCGTGCTTTTTTTGCTGCGGCTTCGAGGTCGATGATTCTGCCGTCGGCGGCGATCACGCCGATTTTCGCGGGACCGCGTTTGCCTGCTGAATAAGTCACGAGTTTCACGTCATTCTCCTTTGGTGTTTTTTGTGATTTGTTTGAATTTTTCGGCGGCCTTGACCAGCGCCGCGCAGATACCGGGCTCCCAAGCCGAATGTCCGGCATCGGGCACGATGATGTATTCCGCTTCCGGCCAGGCGCGGTGCAGGTCGTCTGCCGAGACGATGGGGCAGACCGCGTCGTAACGGCCCTGCACGATGACGGCCGGGATGTCGCGGATGCGGCCGACATTGTCCAGCAGCGAATTGTTCGGCAGAAAAATGTCGTGCTTGAAGTAATGCGCTTCAATGCGCGCGAGGCCCAGCGCGACTACATCACCGGCAAAATAGGCCACGGTTTCCGGGCTCGGCAACAGCGTTGAGCACGAACCTTCGTAAGTACTCCAGGCGCGCGCCGCCGGCATGTGCACCGCTGGATCGGGATCGGTCAGCCGGCGATGGTAGGCGCTAAGCAGGTCCTTGCGTTCGGCTTCGGGAATCGGCGCGGTGAAGGCCTGCCAGGCTTCGGGAAACAGATTGCGCAGTCCGTAGAGAAACCAGTCGATCTCTGTGTCGCGGCAGAGAAATATGCCGCGCAGGATCAGCCCGGTGCAGCGCCCGGGATGCGTTTCGGCATAGGCCAGCGCGAGGGTGCTGCCCCAGGAGCCGCCAAACACCAGCCAGCGTGCGATGCTGAGTTTTTCGCGCAATTGCTCGATGTCGGCAACGAGCAATGGTGTCGTGTTGTCAGTGACCTCACCGAGCGGCAAAGAGCGTCCGGCCCCGCGCTGGTCAAAAATGATGATGCGGTAATGCGCAGGATCAAAAAAACGCCGGTGTGCGGGTGCGGCGCCGGCGCCGGGGCCGCCGTGCAGAAACAGCACCGCTGCACCGCGCGGATTGCCGGATTCCTCGAAATACATGTGATGCCTGCCGTCGAGCGCCAGCATGCCGCTGTTATACGGTTCGATTTCGGGGTGGAGTTCGGAGCGCACGTCGGAAGAAGCCTGGACCATGAAGTTCACATTGCTGATACGTTGCTGGAGTGCTGCAAAAAAGCAGCGCAACGTTAGCACAAACACTGTGAGGCTAGAACCCGTCTCAAAAACCTGCCGGGCGCAGGCGGCGCAGGTGGGGCAGGTGTAACAGGGCGCCCGCGAAGCTTCGACGAGACCTTACTTGGGTAACAAGTTGGATGGTAAGTTGGAAAATAAGGCGAGGAGAAACGTAGCGGGCAACGCAGTCCCGACAAGCGCAGGCGTTTTTGAGGTGGGTTCTACATCATGCTGACATGAGCGGCGACTACCTGCCAGCCTTCGGGCATGCGCGCCCAGGTCTGCATCTGTCGCCCAGCGCGGCCGCCCCGTTCAAACAGCAGACTCGAAGTGGCGAAGTCGCGGCCATAGGTGGTGATGACTTCGCGCGACACCGTGCGCGCCAGTCCTGCCGGCGAACGCGCCGAGCGGAATTTCGCGATCTCATCAAAACCGTAGAGCACTTCACCGGCGCCGTAACGGATGGTGTGCGGGCTGTGCCAGAACAGCGCGTCGAGCACCGCCACGTCATTGCTGACCAGTGCCTGTTCATACCGTTGGCATGCTGCCGTCACCTCCGCCACCACTTCCGGAATATTGATTTCCACTGCTACCCCTCAGTCCTCAATCCCGCATCTGCAATCAAGATACAGGATTTCCGCCCCGCTTTGGCGCACCTTTGCGGCGCGCAAGGAGTGCGGCTGGCGGCATGATGCGCGCAGGGGGCTACGGTATAATTCCGCTCCCGCAAAGCCACACGGCATGCGGTGTATTTTTCGAAAGTGAAAGGCGGTTCTCGCAAATGGCTGATGAGCAACTCCGCAAAGCGGCGCTGGAATACCACCGGCTGCCGGTGCCGGGAAAAATCGCAGTCACACCCACCAAGGGGCTGGTCAACCAGCGCGACCTGGCACTCGCCTACACCCCTGGCGTGGCCATGGTGTGTGAGGCAATCGCCGCCAACCCGGCGGACGCCAGCCTGTATACCGCGCGCGGCAATCTGGTCGCAGTGATCACCAACGGCACTGCGGTGCTGGGCCTCGGCAACATTGGTCCGCTGGCGGCGAAGCCGGTGATGGAAGGCAAGGCGGTGCTGTTCAAGAAATTTGCCGGCATCGACGTCTTTGACATCGAAATCAACGAACTCGATCCGTACAAGCTGGTCGATATCATCGCCTCACTCGAGCCCACTTTCGGCGGCATCAATCTCGAAGACATCAAAGCGCCGGAGTGTTTCATCGTCGAGCGCGAACTCCGCAAGCGCTGCAAGATCCCTGTGTTCCATGACGACCAGCATGGCACCGCGATCATCGTCAGTGCGGCATTCACCAATGGTCTCAAGGTCGTCGGCAAGGACATCTCGAAAATCAAGCTCGTCGTATCCGGCGCGGGTGCTGCGGCGCTGGCCTGCCTCGACCTGCTGGTGTCGCTGGGCCTGAAAAAAGAGAACATCACCGTTACCGATATCGTCGGCGTGGTTTACAAGGGCCGCACCGAGTTGATGGATGACGAGAAGGCGCGCTATGCCATCGACACCAAAGCGCGCAAGCTCGCTGATGTGATGGCCGGTGCCGATGCCTTTCTTGGCCTGTCGGCGGGCAAGGTACTGAAGCCCGAATGGGTCAAGCTGATGGCCGAGCGGCCGCTGATTCTCGCACTGGCCAATCCGGAACCCGAAATCCTGCCGGAACTCGTCAAGGAAGTGCGTCCCGATGCGGTGATGGCCACCGGCCGCTCGGACTATCCGAATCAGGTCAACAACGTTCTCTGTTTCCCGTTTATTTTCCGCGGCGCGCTCGACGTCGGCGCGACCACCATCAACCGCGACATGGAAATCGCCGCAGTCAACGCGATCGCCGCGCTGGCCCAGGCCGAGCAGTCAGACATCGTTGCCGCTGCTTATGGCGAGCAGGATCTCAAGTTCGGCCCCGACTACCTGATTCCGCGGCCCTTTGATCCGCGGCTGATCAGCATCGTCGCACCTGCCGTCGCGAAAGCGGCAATGGCCAGCGGCGTGGCCACGCGGCCGATCACCGATTTCGACGCTTATGTGCAGCGTATGAACGAAGTGGTCTACCACTCCGGCCTGATCATGAAGCCGGTGATCGCAGCAGCGAAAAAATCGCCCAAGCGTGTGGTCTATGCCGAGGGTGAACAGGAAGTGGTGTTGCGTGCAGTGCAGGTTGCCGTCGACGAGGGCATCGTGCAGCCGATCCTGATCGGCCGGCCCGAGGTCATCAAGATGCGCATCGAGCGCCTCGGCCTGCGCCTGCAGCGTGACCGCGACTTCACGCTGGTCGATCCCAACAACGATCCACGCTACCGCGAGTACTGGACCGAATACCAGCGCCTCGGCGAACGCAGCGGCGTGACACCGGACATCGCCAAGCTCGACATGCGCCGCCGCACCACGCTGATCGGCGCGATGATGATGCGCCTGGGTGCGGCCGACGCCATGCTCTGCGGCCTGCTCGGACGTTACGACGGCCATCTGCGCTTCATCGACCTGGTCCTCGGCAAACGCCCCGGCGTGCAGCACTTTGCCGCGATGAACATGGTGATGCTGCCGGGCCGCACCGTATTCATCTGCGACACCTACGTCAATTTCGATCCCACGGTCGAGCAGATCGCCGAATCAACGGTGCTCGCCGCCGAGGAAATCAGCCGTTTCGGCCTGGTGCCGAAAGTGGCGCTGCTGTCGCATTCAAGTTTTGGTTCGGCGGATTCGCCGACTGCACGCAAGATGCGCGCTGCGCTGGCGCTCATTCGTGAACGCGCGCCCAGCCTTGAGATTGAAGGCGAGATGCACGGCGACGCGGCCCTGTCGGAAGAAATCCGCATGAAGGCTTTCCCCAATGCACGACTGAAGGGCCAGGCGAATCTGCTGGTGATGCCGACGCTGGATGCCGCGAACATCGCCTTCAACCTGCTGAAAACATCATCGGGCGACGGCATCACCGTCGGGCCGATCCTGCTCGGCGCTGCCAAGCCGGTGCATATCGTGACGACCAGTGCCACCGTGCGCCGCATCGTCAACATGACGGCGCTCACCGTGGCCGATGCCAACGCTCAACGCGGTGAACAGCGCCCCCTGCTGTAATTTCCGTAAGTATTTGATTTTAATAATTATTTTATTACTTATTTTTGTAACTGATCAACATGGCCAAATTCCGCACTGAAAACGACACGATGGGCGCAATCGAAGTGCCCGACCACATGCTGTGGGGCGCGCAGACCCAGCGCAGCCTGCATCACTTTCATTTCCCCGGCGAGACCATGCCGATGGCCGTGGTGCATGCGCAGGTGCTGGTGAAAAAAGCCGCGGCGCTGACCAACATGGCGCTGGGCGTGCTCGACAAGAAAAAAGGCAATGCCATCGTCAAAGCGGCGGATGAAGCGCTGACCGGACAATGGGATGCGCATTTCCCGCTGGTGGTGTGGCAGACCGGCTCCGGCACCCAGACCAACATGAACGTCAATGAAGTGCTGGCGAATCGCGCGTCCGAAATCCTCGGTGGCAAACGTGGTGCGGCGCGCCTGGTGCACGAGAACGACGACGTCAACAAGGGCCAGTCCTCGAACGATACTTTCCCCACCGCGATGCATGTCGCGGCGGTGATCGCGCTGCAAAAGGAACTGAAACCGGCAGTGAAAAAACTGCGCAACACGCTGGACAAAAAATCCCGCGCGTTCATGCACATCGTCAAGATCGGCCGCACCCATCTGCAGGATGCGACGCCGCTGACGCTGGGCCAGGAATTTTCCGGATATGTCGCACAGCTCGACCACGGGCTGAAGCACATCGAAGCCGCGCTGCCGCACCTCTGCGAACTGGCTTTGGGTGGTACTGCGGTCGGCACTGGGCTCAATGCGCATCCGAAATTCGCCAAGGACGTCGCCGCGCAATTGAAGAAATTGACGGGTCAGCCCTTCGTTACCGCCCCCAACAAGTTCGAAGCACTGGGCTCGTGCGACGGCGTGGTTGCCGCCCACGGCGCACTGAAAACGCTGGCGACCTCGCTGATGAAAATCGCCAATGACATCCGCTGGCTGTCCAGCGGCCCGCGCTGCGGTATCGGCGAGCTGAGCATTCCGGAAAACGAACCGGGCTCGTCGATCATGCCGGGCAAAGTCAACCCGACGCAGTCGGAATCGATGACCATGGCCTGCTGCCAGGTCTTCGGCAACGACGTCGCGATCAATGTCGGCGGTTCGATGGGCAACTTTGAATTGAACGTATTCCGTCCGATGGTGATCCGCAATTTCCTGCATAGCGCGACCCTGCTGGCGCATGCCTGCGAGAACTTCGACGAACATTGTGCGGTCGGCATCGAACCCAACCTCGCGCGCATCAACCAGCTCACCAATGAATCACTGATGCTGGTGACGGCGCTCAATCCGCACATCGGTTATGCCAAGGCTGCGGCCATCGCCAAAAACGCGCACAAGAAGGGGCTGACGCTGAAGGCTTCGGCGATTGCGCTGGGTCACCTGAATTCTGCGCAATTCGATCAGTGGGTGCGGGCGGAGGATATGGTGGGGATGAAGATCAAGGCGAAGAAAAAGAAATAGGTTTTACCGCTTCAGTTTCATAAAAAAGCCTGCCGGTGTTTTGCCGGCAGGCTTTTTTTGTGGTGTTGGCTGGGTATGCCTGGGGCAGACCGGGATTTATCCGGCATTAACGTCCCGGTTATGTGCCATTACAGTTGATACTTTGTGATGTCGAGCGCCCCGTGAAAAACCCCGAGGATGTCGACGTTTCCATCGTCTTTTATGAGGTAAGCAATTCGGTAATGCCCGTATAGCAGGACTCGGGTGTTTCGGGAGGAGGCAAGGTAGCGGTGTCCAATTTCGGGAAATCTGGCGAGGACTTGCGCTTTTTCGTAGATTTCCTGGACGGTGCGGGCGGCTGCTTGCGGATTGTCGGCTGCGATGTACTCGAAGATGTCTTCGAGCCAGCGCTGTGCTTCATCGGTCCACGCTATTGTTGCCATGCGCGGATGCGATGCGCCATCTGCTCATTCGAGATGGTGCGCTTCGCGTCCGAATCGGCGAGACCGCGCTCGACCATGACGTGAAAGGCAAGTTCTCGCACGATTTCCTCGCGCGAACTGTCTTCAGGCTGCCCCTGGATCAGGCGGGTAAGTTCTTCCTTGACTGTGGACATGGTCGGAGCCTCCAAGTTATCGCTATCTTGCCACAATCACTTACCATCGACGAATAGCACATAACGTGGAAGCCACGGGCGCGCGCGCGCGGACCCGAGCAAAGCACCGCCGCTCGCGCGCGCGTCCGCGTGGGCTGCCAGGTTAAACGGCTTCAAGGCATTGCTCGTGCCAAATTCCCGGCACGCCCTCAAGTTCGTATAGCACGTCTCCGCCGTGATACATGCCCGACTTCAGGACCTTGGCTTCACGACCTGCAAATGCAACTTGCTCGGATTGGAGCGGATGGTGAAACGTCCAGGTTGCACGAAACGTTTCAAGCGCAGGCTTCGACGCGATGCGAACCAACATGCCATCGCTGTATTTGGCGGGGTCGAAATAGGAGGGCTTGGCGGTCATGGCTCTAGCCGTTTAATTAGTTTTATACGACAAAAAGGTCGTATAACATTGCGGCGCGATGGATAACATCCCAGATGTAAATCATAATTCATTACATTAAAACAATAAGTTATATGAATTCATGGTGTTTTCAGCACCGATAAAGTCGGGACAAAAAGCGATACCCCGTAATTTACCCAAGAGAGAATAGCGGAAATCATTGTTGTTGTTGAACCCCTTGTTTACAACGATCGCTGGCCCATGACCAAACTGAACCCCGCAAGTCCGTTGCGCGCGCTGATGGAAACCTTCCCGCATGCAGGCAAGCTGGAATGGATCGGCCTGCGCCCTGCGCGGCGCGCGCCGCTGCAATCCTTCACCCATGTCGAAGTATTGGCCGACCACGGCCTCGTCGGCGACCACAAGGGGCAACGCGCCGGCGGCAAGCGCCAGGTCACGCTGATTCAGCATGAGCATCTCGCTGCAGTGGCTGCGCTTATGGGTCGCGATGCCATCGATCCCGCGCTGCTGCGGCGCAATCTCGTGGTCTCCGGCATCAATCTGCTGGCGCTGCGTGATTCGCAATTCGAAATCGGCGGCGTGGTGTTTGAGGGCACCGGCTTGTGCGAGCCGTGTTCGCGCATGGAGGAAGTGCTGGGTGTCGGCGGCTACAACGCGATGCGCGGCCACGGCGGCATCATCGCCCGTGTACTCACCGGCGGCGTGATTCGCGTCGGCGAGGCAGTGGCGTACAAAAATATCCCTGTCTGAGACCGTGAAGGAATGGCAGTCGCCGTGGTTGGTTACGGGTAGAATTTCAACGCCATGCATGACACTTCCCTGATTACTGCGTCTCCCGGAATAGCCCGGCTGACCGCGGATGCGGTCCGCAGCGGACTACTGCGTCCACCGCCGCCGCTGGAAGCCATGGATCTGCACGCGATTTCGCTGAAAGAGGGCACCAAGGTCACCGAGGCTGCGGTACTGGTCCCCCTGGTCAACCGAGCCGCCGGTGTGCAGGTGCTGCTGACGCTTCGTCCCGAGCATCTGCGCGATCATGCAGGGCAGGTGAGTTTTCCCGGCGGACGTGTCGAGCCCGGCGATGTGGATCGAGAGGCGACGGCGCTGCGCGAGATGACTGAAGAAATCGGCCTCGCGGCCAATCAGGTGACGCTGCTCGGCCGTTTGCCCGGTTATGAAATTCCCTCGGGTTTCCGCATCACACCGGTGGTGGGCTGGATCGAGCCACCGTTTGTGGTGGCACCCGATCCTTTTGAAGTGGCCGACATCTTTGAAGCACCGCTCGATTATTTTCTCGACCCCGCGAATTACCAGCGCCGCGAATATCATTTCCGCGGCCGCCACCGGCATTACCTGGCGATTCCCTTTGAAGGCCGTTACATCTGGGGCGCTACCGCCGGCATACTCTTCAGCCTGTGCCGGATGCTCAGTTTACAAAAATGAGCAAAAAGAGCGCACAGCGGATAGGGCATTATTAGAGCCTTGGCCATGACGAACGATTCCCCATCTCCGAAACCGACCGTCGGCCTGATCATGACCGGTGGCGGCGCGCGCGCCGCCTACCAGGTCGGCGTGGTGCGGGCGCTGCACGAAATTCTGCCCAAGGACGTGCGCAATCCGTTCCCGATCATCTGCGGCACCTCGGCGGGCGCGATCAATGCCGCGGTACTGGCCACCGATGCCGGCAATTTTCATCGCGGCGCACGCCGGCTGATGACAGTATGGAAAAACTTCCATGTCGGGCAGGTCTATCGCGCCGATGCCTGGGGCGCCTTGGGCAACAGCGCGCGCTGGCTGCTGGCGGCGATGTCCGGGGGTAAGCTCGACGGTCAGGTGTCACTGCTCGACAATTCGCCGCTGGCCGATCTGCTCGGGCGCTATGTCGATTTTCCGGCGATCGGCCGTAACATCAGCGCCGGTCATCTGCAGGCGTTTGCGGTCACCTGTTCCGGTTATACCTCGGGTCAGTCGGTGACGTTTTACGAAGGCAATGCCAGCCTCTTGGGTTGGGAACGTGCGCGTCGCGTCGGGGTGGCGATGCCCATCGGCTTGCCGCACCTGATGGCCTCGAGCGCGCTGCCGTTCATTTTTCCGCCGGTGATGATCAACCGCGAATATTTCGGCGACGGCTCGATGCGCCAGATTGCGCCGGTCAGCCCCGCGCTGCATCTCGGTGCCGACCGACTGCTGGTGATCGGCGTTGGCCGCCAGGCCAAACAATCCGCCGTACGC
This sequence comes from Betaproteobacteria bacterium, assembly GCA_021732605.1. Taxonomy (GTDB): domain Bacteria; phylum Pseudomonadota; class Gammaproteobacteria; order Burkholderiales; family SG8-41. The sequence continues at coordinate 14,487 of JAKFUS010000049.1, forward strand.
CAGCCGTCGAACGATTATCCGTCATTGGCGCAGATCGCCGGCCACGCGCTGGACAGCATTTTTCTCGACGCGCTGGAAGTCGACCTCGAACGCCTGCAGCGCATCAACCGCACGCTGAAGATCATCCCGGCGGAAACGCTGGCGAAAAACGGCTACCCGCTGCGCGCCGTCGAGTTCCGTGTGATGACGCCCAGCGTGCCGCTGAGCCAGATCGCCGCGCAGTACGCGCACGATTTGCCGCGGGTGATCCGCGGGCTGCTGCAGACCGTCGGCGCGATGAAACGCACCGGTTCAAACCTGGTGTCGTACCTGTTGTTCGAAAAAGCCTATTGCCGTGCGCTGATCCAGTTGGGTTACAAGGATACGATGGCGCAAAAGGACGATTTGGTCGCCTTTCTCGGTTACGGCCGGCGGTAATGCCGGCTCAATCCGCGCCGGCCAAACCCTGGTCGGAAGCCTGCGAGCGTAACCGCGAGCCGATCCTTGCCGTGCTGCGCGGGGCGTTTAGCCATGCCAGGCAGGTGCTGGAGGTTGGCTCCGGCACCGGACAGCACGCTGTATTTTTTGCCGCGGCATTGCCGCATCTGGTCTGGCAACCCAGTGACCGTCCCGAACATCTTGCGGGCATTGCTGCGTGGCGCGATGAAGCGCAGCTGCCCAACCTGAGCCCGCCGCTGGCCCTTGATGTGGATGCTGAATGGCCTGTGACGGAATGCGATGCGCTGTTCAGCGCCAACACGCTGCACATCATGGCTTGGGCATCGGTGGAAAATTTTTTTCGCGGCGCGGCGCGCGTGTTGCTGCCCGGCGGTGTGCTCGCCGTGTACGGACCGTTCAGTTATGGCGGAAAACACACTGCTGATTCAAACGCACATTTTGATGCCTTGCTGCGCGCGCGTGATCCGCTGAGCGGTGTGCGTGATTTTGACGCGGTGTGTGCGCTTGCGTACCGCCATGGTCTGGAGTTTTGTGATGATATTGAGTTGCCGGCCAATAATCGCGTTCTGATCTGGCGGCGCAGCGGCGGCTGATGCGGTTGCCAGTGGCCGGCAGACTCGGTATAAAACACCACGCAGATAAAAAAGTACAAAGCTGGCGGCTGCAGCAGCGGATAGCCGATTCGCTGTGCCGGCTGCGCTATCCGCAGGTTCAAGGATCGAAATGAGCGAGGACCGACATGAGTCGTGCATTTGTCAAAGAAAGCGATGACGATTTCAGCGCGGGCGAATTGCCCGAGCGGCCGGTGCCTGCGCACGCCAATTACGTAACGCCGCAGGGACTGGAGCAGTTACGCACGCGTGTCCGCGAACTTGCCGATCAACATGAACAATTGAAGATGATTTCTGCGGACGATTCGGAAGCCAAACGCAAGCTGCGCGAAGTGGAGCGTGACCAACGCTACTTTATTGCCCAGCTGGAGCGCGCTGAACTGGTCGATCCCGCTGAGCAGCCTCACGGCGAAGTGCGTTTCGGCGCCATCGTGCAGGTCGAGGATGCCGACGGCGCTGTGCAGGAATTCAGTATCGTTGGGGACGACGAAGCCGATGTTGCTGCCGGCAAGATCAGCTGGGGCTCGCCGCTGGCGCGTTCATTGCTCGGTGCCCGTAGCAATGACGTTGTGAAGTGGCAACGGCCCGCCGGCGCCACCGAAGTTGAAATCATTGCCATTCGCTACCGCGCAGGGTAAACTGTAAGCTATTGTTTTTATTATAGTTTATCCACGAGTCATGGTGGCTTCGGTCACCTTTCAGCGATGGACGCGGACACATGAAATTCCTCGCACTGGCATGCGCATTACTCCTTGAGCAGGCGTGGCCGCTGCGGCGCGGCAATCCGCTGTACGCCGCTTTCGAGCGTTATGCCGACTACCTCGAGCGGCAGTTCAACGGGCTGCAGGCCAATCACGGCGTGATTGCGTGGCTGGTCGCGGTGCTGCCGCTGGCGCTGCTCACCGTCGCGGTTTACGCGTCGCTGCGCGAAGCCAGTGCACTGCTGGCAATGGCGTGGAGTGTTGCCGTGCTCTACGTGGCGATGGGGTTCCGCCGTTTCAGCCACTGTTTCACCGAAATCGCGCAGGCCCTACGCGAACAAAACATCAACACCGCACGTGACGTGCTCGGCCGCTGGCGCGGTGTGCCCGCCGATGAACTGCATGCCGCGGAGATATCGCGGGTGGCGATCGAACTCGGTTTGCTGCAGGCGCATCGTTATGTGCTGGGCCCGATTTTCTGGTTCGTCATTATCGGTCCGGTCGGCCCGGTGGTTTATCGCTTGGCCGACTTGCTGGCCGCGCGCTGGGGAAAATTGATTGACCCGGAGCGGCGCGCTTTCGCCGTTTTTGCTGAACGCGCTTTTTTCTGGATCGACTGGCTGCCGGCGCGGATTACCGCAGCCAGTTTCGCCATCGCCGGCAATTTCGAGGACGCGGCCTACTGCTGGCGCACGCAGGCGACCGGCTGGGGACGTGGTGCCGAGGGCGTGGTGCTGGCCAGCGGCGCCGGTGCGCTGGGCGTCAAACTGGGCGGCGTGTTGCGTGAAGAAGGCATGCTCAACCAGCGCCCGGATCTGGGCATCGGGGACGAGGTTGAAGTCGAGGATTTGCGCGCCGCTGTGGGCCTGATCTGGCGCGCGCTGGTGTTGTGGCTGTTCTTGCTGTTGATTGTTGCCATGGCGCGGGCGTTGGGTTAGAACTTTTTCTGCTGGCGCAGATGCTCGGTCGCCAGCCGGCTGTACACCGCAAGCCGCCGGGTATCGATCTGTTCGGCTTCATGCGCAGCCATGATCGCGCAGCCCGGCTCCTCCAGATGCCGGCAGTCGCGGAAACGGCAGTGCCCGATATAGGGCCGGAACTCGATGAACGCCGCCGCAAGGTCGATCACCCCCAGATGATGCAGGCCAAAGGCCTGTACGCCGGGCGTGTCGATGATGTCACTGCTGGCATCAAGATGATGCAGCCGTGCATGCGAGGTCGTGTGTTTGCCGGTGCCCAGTGAGGCAGACACTTCCCGCGTCAACGCTGCGGCATTCGGCACCAGCTGGTTGAGTATGGTGGATTTGCCCATGCCGGATTCACCGACCAGCACACTGCGTTGTCCGCTGAGTTGCGGGCGCAGTTCATCCACACCCTCGGTTGCGACCAGTTTCAGCAGCGGGTAACCCATGCCCGTGTACAGCGCCAGCTTGACCGCAGATTTTGCAGATTCCGCCAGGTCGGCTTTGTTGAGCACGATCAGCGGGCGTATGCCGGCGTGTTCCGCGGCAGCGAGGCAGCAGTCGAGTACGCCGAGGTCGAATGAGGGCACCGGGGCCACCACCATGATCATCTGCGTAACATTGGCGGCGATCAGTTTCTGTTTCCAGCTGTCGGAGCGGTAGAGCAGCGTTCGCCGAGGCAGGCAGTCGTCGATGACGCCCTGATCTTCGTTCTGGACGGTGATGGTGACCTGGTCGCCGCAGGCATAGTCGGTGCGTTTGCCGCGGGTCACGCAGTCGCGCACCCTGCCGTCTGCGCATTCGACGAGGAAGCGCCGGCCATAGGCGGCAGTGATCAGGCCCTGTGCTGGGGTTTCAGAGGTCAAACAGCGCGTCGATCTTGGCGGCGCAGATGAAGTCGTTCTCCGACAGGCCGCTGATGGCATGGGTGATGTAATCGACCCGGCACTGTTTGTATCCCACCGTCAGATCGGGATGATGGTCTTCGCGGTGCGAAATCCACGCCGTTGCATTCACGAAGGCCATGGTCTCGTGGTAATTGCGGAACTCGAAAGTCCTGGTCAGCATGCCGTTGCTGAGAGACCAGCCCTTCAGGTGTTTCAGCAACATTGCGACTTCGTCTGCGCTCAGCGGTGCAACGCCGCCTTCGCAGGGTTTGCATTGCTTTTGCGCCAGATCGCTCATCGTCGCACCGTTTTTAATGCGCCGCAGCCTGCTGCAGCCGTGCGATGCGCGTGGTCGCCGGCGGATGGGAATCGTAGACCGCCGAATGCAGCGGGTCGGGGGTCAGTGTCGAGGCGTTGTCCTTGTAGAGCTTGACCAGTGCTGCGATCAGGTCGGCCGCAGGCGTGTACTGCGCGGCGAAGGCGTCGGCCTCGAACTCGTGTTTGCGCGAAATCATCGCGCTCAGCGGCTGGAACAGGAAGGTGAACACCGGCACCACGATCGAAAACAGCACCAGCGCCATGGCGGTGGACGGCGTGGTCACGCCGATGCCTTCGTAGAACCAGGGTTTGTCGAGCACCCAGCCGAGCAGCCAGAGGAAACCCAGGCTGATGGCGAAAATGCCGATGATGCGTTTGATCACGTGTTTCAGTTTGAAGTGGCCCAGTTCATGCGCCAGCACGGCTTCGACTTCCTGCGGTTCCAGTCGCTCCAGCAGCGTATCGAAAAACACGATGCGTTTGGTTTTGCCGAAGCCGGTGAAATAGGCGTTGCCGTGGCTGGAGCGGCGCGAGCCGTCCATCACCATCAGGCCCTTGACCTTGAAGCCGCAGCGGTCGAGCAGGCGTTCGACGCGTTCCTTCATTGCGGCGTCGGTCAGCGGCGAAAACTTGTTGAACAGCGGCGCAATCCACGTCGGATACACCGCCAGCATCAGGATGTTGAAGGCCATCCAGGTCAGCCAGGCATAAAACCACCACCACTCACCCATGCGCTCCATCAGCCACAGCACGGTGGCGATCAGCGGCAAGCCGAGTGCAGCGCCGACCACCAGGCCCTTGATGAAATCGATCCAGAACAGTTTGACGGTGACCTTGTTGAAGCCGTAACGCTCCTCGATGACGAAGGTGCGGTAGAGGCTCAGCGGGATGTCGATGATCATGGTCACCAGTGCGACGCCGGCGATCAGCGCCAAGCCGCGCACGATACCGGGCTCGAACCAGGTCGTGGTCAGTTCGTGCAGCGCCTGCAGGCCGCCGCCGAAGGTGAAGGCCAGCGCGATCGCTGCCTCGACCACCACGCCGAGCATTGCGAACCGGGTCTTGGCCCCGGTGTAATCGGCTGCACGCTGGTGCGCGTCGAGGGTGATGACGTCGGCAAACTGCGCCGGCACGGCGTTGCGGTGGGCCAGCACGTGGGCGGCGTGGCGCGTCGCCAGCCACAACCGGGCGGTGACGGTCAGCAGCAGGGCAATGAGGAAAACGAGGCCGAAGGTGTGCATATTTTATTTATGTGGGGGTACGGGCTGGGGGTGCGGGCATGTGACACAATAAGTGTCTGAAAATTCCCGGTTAAACCATCAAATCATTATGGCACAGGATCCCAACGCCCTCATCTGGATCGACATGGAGATGAGCGGCCTCAACCCCGAAACCGACCGCGTGCTGGAAATCGCGATCGTCATCACCGATGCGCAGCTGAATACCGTTGCCGAGGCGCCGGTGCTGGTGGTGCATCAGCCCGATGCGGTGCTGGATGTGATGGACAACTGGAACAAGTCGACCCACAAAAAATCCGGGCTGATTGATCGGGTGAAAGCGTCAGCGCTGTCCGAGGCCGAGGTCGAGGATCAGATGATCGCTTTCCTGGCGCAATACGTGCCGAAAGGCATCTCGCCGATCTGTGGCAACTCGGTGCATCAGGACCGGCGTTTCCTGGTCAAGTACCTGCCGAAGCTGGATGATTATTTCCATTACCGCCTGATTGATGTCAGCACCCTGAAGGAGCTGGCGCGGCGCTGGAAACCGGAAGTGCTGGGCGGCATGGTCAAGCACGGCAAACATGAAGCGCTGGCTGACATCCATGAATCCATTGCGGAGCTGCGTTACTACCGCGAACAGATCATGAAGATCTGAGCTGTTGTGTCCCGGTTGTCTGGTCCTTAGTCCAGCTTCAGGTCGCCATCGAATTTCACTTCCAGCGCCAGTGCGCCGACGCTCAGCGTCATTACCACCGGCAGTGATTCGCTGCCCTTGAGTTTGCCGTCTTCGATCGCCTTGCGCACCGCCTTCTCGATCGCCAGCTGCGAATTGACGCCGACGGTTTTGAGGAACTTGCGGATGCTCATGTTCAGGGCTTCGTCGTTCATGACTTTCTCCGGTTGTGCAGTTTGGAATAATTGACCAGGCCGTCGGTCGACGCGTCGTGAGAGGCTGACGGCGCAGTGCTGGTGAATTCCGGCAGCAGCCCGCCTGCCAGGTGTTTGCCGTGTTCCACCCCCCACTGGTCAAAGGCGTTGATGTCCCAGATCGCGCTTTGCACGAAGGTGCGGTGCTCGTAGAGCGCGAGCAGGGCGCCGAGGCTGCGCGGGTCGAGCACCGGCAGCAGCAGCGTGTTGCTCGGCCGGTTGCCGGGCAGGGCCTGGTGTGGCGCCAGGCGCGCCGCTTCGCGCGCGGTGTTGCCCTGTTGCAGCAGGGTCTGTTCGGTTTGCGCAGTGGATACGCCGCACATCAGCAGGGCGGATTGCGCAAAACAGTTCGACAGCATCACTGCATGGGTGTTATTCGTATCCGCGGCGCCCCCCAAGGGGACTTGCTTTCCCCCGAGGGGACTTGTTGCACAGCGCCCCCCAAGAGGACTTGCTTCGCGGCGCGCAGCGCGTGGCTGGCAGCTGGTGATGAAATCCACCGGCACCGGCCGCGTGCCCTGGTGCAGCAGCTGGAAATAGGCATGCTGGCCTTCGGTGCCCGCACTGCCCCACAACACCGGACCGGTGTCCTGACGCAGTGCTTTGCCGCGCCGGCTGACACTTTTACCCAGGCTTTCCATTTCGAGCTGCTGCAGCCAGGCGGGCAGCAGTCCCAGCCCCGGCTGATACGGAATCACCGCGCGCGAGGCCATGGCGAAAAAATTGGCATGCCACAGTCCGATCAGCCCCAGCAGCACCGGCATGTTTTTTTCGAGAGGAGCGCCCGCAAAATGCGCATCCATGTCCGCTGCGCCGGCGAGCAGTTCGTCGAAGGCGTCGCTGCCCATCGCAATCATCGCTGGCAGGCCGACCGCCGACCACAGCGAATAGCGCCCACCAACCCAGTCCCAGATGGGAAATATGCGTTCAGCGGGCACACCGAATGCCTGCGCGGCCGCGGCTTGTGCAGTGACTGCGGCGAAATGCGTGCCGTGATCCGAAACGCCGGACGCTTGCAGCCAGGCGCGCGCGGCCTGGGCATTGAGCAGCGTTTCCTGTGTTGAGAAACTCTTGGATTGCACGATGAACAGCGTGGTCGCGGCGTCCAGTGCCGCCAGCAGGTGGTGCAGCGATTCGCCCGGCGTGTGGATGAAATGCACGCGTGGGGAGCCGGCATCCGGCGCGCAGGCGGCTGCTGCCAGCGCCGGACCGAGCACCGATCCGCCGATGCCCAGGCTGACCACGTCAGTGATTGCGTTGCCGCTGGCGCCATGGATGGTGCCGTTGCGCAAAGCCGCTGCCAGCTTGCGCATGGCGGCCAGTGCCTTGCGCACCTCGCGTGGCGCGGACTCGCCGGCGCGCAGCGCGCTGTGCCAGGCGGCGCGTTTTTCTGTGGTGTTGACGCGTTTGCCGGCGAGCAGGTCGCGGATCTGATCCTGCAATCTGCGCTCGTTAGCCAGAGCCAGCAGCAGATCCAGGGTTTCCGGGACGATCAGGTTTTTTGAGTAATCGAGCAGAAGGCCGCAGGCTTCGAGCGAAAACCGGTGGTAACGCTGCGGATCGCTGGCGAACAAGTCGCGCAGGCTGCGGTCATGCCACGTCCGCTGGTGAGTGGTGAGCGCGCGCCAGGCGGGCGTGCGCGTCAGCGATGTCGTAATCGGCTTATCCGGCATATCAGGCATGGCGACATTGTAACCTTGCCATTGTGACGGGGGCGGTGTTTACAATAGGCTCATCGGAGGAACATGCATGCTGGGCGCGCTCACGGTGTTGCTGGTGTTTCAGTTGATCGGCGAAGTGCTGGTGCAGTTCGCGAGCCTGCCGATCCCCGGGCCGTTAACCGGTTTGCTGCTGTTGTTTTTGAGTCTCTGCGTGCGTGATGGCCTTGCCGCGCCGATGAGAGCCGCTGATGCGTGACGCAGTTACCGCACTGACCCGCGCCGCGGGCAACCTGTTCGATCCGCGCATCATCGCGATCGTGTTCCTGCCGATGCTGGCCAGCCTGGTGTTGTGGACGCTGCTGGCGTGGCTGTTCTGGGGCGCGTGGACGGGCGGCATTGCCGCCGCCATGGGCTCGACCACGGTGGCCGGCTGGCTGCAAAGTTGGAGTGCGACCTGGATCATCGATTACACGGCGGTGCTGGTGGTGCTGATCGCCATACTGCCGGCGATGTTCGTCACCGCGCTGCTCATCACCGAAATGGTTGCGATGCCGGTGATTGTCAAATTTGTCGCCGGGTGTTACCACCCGGATCTCCAACGCGCAGCCGGCGGCACGCTGGCTGGGAGCGTTGTCAACGCCGCCACGGGCATCACGGTTTTTGCCGTGCTGTGGATTGTTACGCTGCCGTTGTGGCTGACCGGTATTGGCGCGGTGCTGGCGCCGCTGCTGAATTCTGCTTACCTCAGCCAGCGCCTGTTCCGTTACGATGCACTGGCCGAACACGCCAGCCCCGAGGAATTCGCGCAGCTGCTGCGTACCTCGCGCGGTGACCTGTTCCTGCTTGGCGTCCTGGTGTCGTTGCTGTTATACGTGCCGGTCGTTAATCTGCTGGTGCCGGTGCTGGGCGGGCTGGCGTTTACCCAGTTTTGTCTGGGACGGCTGGCTGAGGCACGCGCAAGGGCTTGCAATCGGCGGCAGTCACCCGCAACTGACGTCTGAAACGTGCGTCTGCAGCGGGCGACACCCCTTAGCGGTTGTTGTTTTAGCTGCAGTGCGTGAAAATGACAGGGTTCATGCAGCCGCGATCGTTTTGCTCCACGTCCGGAGCCCGCGAGCGCAGACCCTTTGTACATCATCGATGAGAGGAATCCACTATGAATACCGCAACCCGCAATGCTGCACCCGAAGTGACCAAGGAAAAATTGATCAGCGATTTCAAAGTGGTCGTCGCCGATGCCGAAGCGCTGCTGAAGGCTTCCGCCGGGCAGGGTGGCGAAGCCCTCGCTGCCGTGCGCGCCCGCGTGCAGGAGTCACTGGCTGTCGCCAAGGAAAAAATGCTCAACGCTGAGGAAGAGCTGCTGGCCAGGACCAAGGCTGCGGCAAAAGCGACCGACGAATACGTGCACGATCATCCGTGGCACGCTGTGGGCATTGCCGCCGGCATCGGCGTGGTGATCGGCATGCTGATTGGCCGGCGTTAAACCGGCCATGGCCGAATCCCGCGAGACGGAGGGCCTGCTCGCGTCGCTGAAAACGCTGACCTTGACGCTGGTCAGCGTGATGCAGACCCGTCTCGAACTGCTGTCCACGGATGTTGCCGAAGAACGGGCGCGGCTGACGGTGATCCTGATGTCGGCGATGTTGGCGCTGTTCTGCCTCGGGGTGGGCGTGGTGCTGCTGGCGATGCTGATCGTGGTGCTGCTTTGGGAAACGCACCGGCTGGCGGCGCTGGGCAGCCTGACTGCGGTATTTCTGGCGGCGGGCGCCGGTTTGTGGATATTCGCGCTGAATAAATTGCGTAACAAGCCGCGACTGTTCGAGGCCAGCATCGGCGAACTGACCAAAGATCGTGATCGGTTGTCTTCCGGATCATGATGAACAGCGAGCTGGTACGCCTTGCCGCACGACGCGAGCAACTGGTGGCACAGTCCGCGATCCAGCGCGCAATACTGGCGCAGGGGATTGAGTCATGGCGGCCGCGACTGGCTCTGGTTGATCGTGGCATCGCTGCAATGAACTATGTGCGCCGCTATCCGGCGCTGCTGGCGACCCTGGGTTTGCTGGTGACGGCGCTGCGACCGCGCCGCGCCACAAGCTGGCTGCAACGCGGATGGCTGTTGTGGCAGATCGGCAGCGGCTTGCGTAATCGCCGCATAAAATAATATCTTTTTAAAACAATGGTTTGTTTTAACCGCCGCTCAGCGCCTGCACGATGATCACTTCGTCGGTTTCGGCCAGTGGCTGCGCGAGGCCGCTTGACTGCACGCCGTTGACGAAAATGCGGATGTGGCGGCGGATGCGGTCCTGCTCATCGACCATGCGAAAGCGGATGCCGGCGTACTGACGGTCGAGGTCATCCAGCAGAGCGGCGAGGGTCGCGCCCTGCGCATGGGCCTCGCTGCGTTCGGTGTAGGAGCGCAGCGCGCTGGGGATCATCACTTTCATCGCAGGGCCGGCTTACAGCGTGGCGGTTTCCACCGCGTAAATTTCCGGCAGATTGCGCGCGATGCAGGTCCAGCGTTTGCCTTCATCACGACTCAGCCACAGCTCACCGCTGGTGGTGCCGAAGTAAAGGCCCACCGTCGCTGCGGTGTCAGCAGTCATCGCCTGTCGCTTCACGGTCCACCACGCCTGGCTGTCCGGCATGCCGGCATCCATGCGCTGCCAGGTCCTGCCGGCGTTGCGCGTGCCATAGACCGCGGGTTTGCCGTCGGGACTGGTGCGCGGCCAGACGCCGCTGCCGTCCATCGGGAACACCCATGCGCTGTTGTCATCGCGGGGATGCACCACCATCGGAAAGCCGATATCCCCGACTTTTTTCGGCATGGCCTTGCCAATGCGCACCCAGGTGTCGGAAGGGCGGTCGATGCGGTAAATGCCGCAGTGGTTCTGCTGATAAATGCGATCTGGATTGGCGGGGCACATGCGCAGGCAATGCGGGTCGTGGAACGTGGGTTGTGCCGGATCAAAGCCGAAGCCTTCGACCACATCCATGCCCTTGATCATTACTTTCCAGGTTTTTCCAGCGTCCAGCGTTTCGTGCACACCGCCGCCGGACATGCCGAAATAAAGATGCTTGGGATCGCGCGGATCAATGAGCATCGAATGCAGCTTCGGTCCGTCCGGTGTGCCATCCTGCGCAGTGCCCATCCATACACGGTACTGCGGGTCGTCGTTGATCGTGGAAAACGGTTTCCAGTTCACGCCGCCATCCTCGGAGCGGAACAGACCTTGCGGTGAGGTGCCGGCGTACCACACGCCGGGCTCGTTGGCGTGTGCGGGGGTCAGCCAGAACGTGTGATCGACCGAGCGGCCTTTTTCGCCCTCGTGTGCCTTGGTAAAGGCGGGCGGCTGCTTCGCTTCTTTCCAGGTTTTTCCCATGTTGGTCGAACGGAACACCGTGGGCCCGAGGTGGCCGGTTTTGGCCGCGGCCAGCAGGGTCTTGCCGTCGCGCGGATCGAGCACCATATGGCTGATCACATGGCCTAGAAAATGCGGGCCATCGGCTTTCCAGGTTTTGCGCGCGGCATCACCGTGGAACAGCCAGGCGCCTTTGCGCGTGGCGACCAATACGATCGTGCGGGGTTTGGCTGCGGAGGATTTGCGGGTTGCCGGTTTTTTCGAGGTGGCCATAAGGCTCTCCTTAGTCGTTGTTGTTGCGCTGCCGTGCTACGGCGACACTGTCGCGGATGGGACGAATCGGACGCACTTCGATGCAGCAGACGCGCTGTTCCTTGGTTTCCACCCACGGCCCGTCGGTGCTTGATATCCTGCCATTTCGCACCAAATCACCGAGCAGGCGGATCAGCGTCGCGAACACGCGGCGTGATTCGGCACGGTAGATGGCGTCTACCGTCGCTTGCATGGTTTTGGATTGTTCCTCGTTCATCCACCGCGTCCCGGTAACGCTGTAGTGTAAACGAGAGGGATGGTGAGTCGGAAAGCGAGACCGAAAGCGAGACGGAAAGCGGGACGGGTCGGCGGCCATATGCCGGCACCGTCGCCAGTCGTCGCCCTATTGGCTAGAATGGCCGGGACATGCGCACCTCACAGTCTCCGAATGTCGTGCCTGCTGTTGCCTCCCGGCGGTCCGCCCGGTTATTGCCGGTTGTGTTCGGTGCCGGCTTGCTGGCGATGGGGCTGGTGATCATGACGGGCTGGGTTTTTCAGGAGCCGCGTCTGCTGCTGCTCATTCCCGGTTATCGCATCGTGTTCAATACCGCCTTGTGTTTTTCCCTGGCGGGGTCGGCGCTGATCTGCAATGTGCTCGGCGCGCGGCTGCGGAGGCGGGTGCAGAGCGCCATCGGCGCAGTGCTCGTGCTGTTCGCGGGCACCGTGCTGTCCCAGCATTTCAGCGGAGGCGGGCTCGGGCTGGACTGGTCCGACATGCATGCCTGGCTGCGCGACACCAGCGCCTATCCCGGCCGCATGGGCCCGGCGACCTGCGTGGCATTCCTGTTGTCAGGCGCCTGCCTGATCGCCATGCACCAGGCCGCGGGAAAATCGGCACCGTACCTGATCCGCGGATTGCAGATCGCGATTATCGGCATCGGCCTGTTTGCAGCCATCGGGCAGATATTGGGGCTGGTGACGATGTTCGATGTTTACCTGTTCCGCCAGGTCTCGCTGCCGACCGCCAGCGGACTGGCAATCCTCGGTGTCGGCCTGTGGTTGAGCGGTGAACGGCTGGTTTTCGAAAACATCTCGGACGAGGAGCGCATTGTTTACTCCGGCGCCACAGTGCTGATCATTTTAGGGTTCATCGTCGGCCTGGTGGGGCTGGGCACGCTCAAGAATAATGCCGAAGCGGCTCTGGGCGACGGATTGGAGCTCACTGCGCAGAGCCGCGCCGCCCTGCTGACCACCCTGATCGACAGCCGTATCGAGTATGTCGAGTCCATAGCCGGCCAGCCTAATATCCTCCGCCTGTATCAGGAGCTTGCGCAGCAGCCGGACAAGGCGGAGAACCGCGCATTCCTCGGCAAGGTGGCGGCCAGCGAACTGAAGAAGGGTGTGATCGTCCTGGAATTTCGCAACAACCAAGGCGAAACGATCGCTGCTGCCGGTAAAGGGTTGTCCGATGCCATGTGGCTGTTCAAGTTGAAGCGCCCGCACAATGCGCGGATTTTCTGGGATGACGGATTCGTGCTGAGCCTCGAAGTTCCGGTCAGGGATGGTCCAAATACGATCGGCATCATCTCCAGCCAGCAGACGCTGGCGGCCATCAAGGATCAGGTGCTCGATGTCTCGACGTTTGGCGACACCGGTGAACTGGGCCTGTGTTCGGCGGATGACAGGCTGTTGTACTGCGCTCCGCTGCGGCTGCGCCGGGGGGTCTACGAAATTCCACGCCGGCCGGGCGGCAGGCCGCTGCCGATGGACCACGCGATCGAGGGCAGAACCGGCGTGGTGCAAACGCTGGATTATCGTCGCCAGCAGGTGCTGGCGGCCTACACGCCGGTAAGCGACATGGGCCTCGGCCTGGTGCTGAAAATAGACACTGCGGAGCTGTTCCAGCCCTTGCGCAATCAGCTTGCCTATATTGTTCCGCTGATGCTGTTGCTGCTCGCGGCCGGGGTTTTGGTGCTGCGGTTCGCGGTAAAACCCTTGACTGAAAAACTGCGCGCGAGCAGGCAACAGTTGAGCCTCGCCCTGCAGGCGTCGCGCCTCGCGCTGTGGGATCTCGACATACCCAGCGGAAAGATTTATCTTAGTGAGCAATGGAATGCCATGCGGGGCGGCCCTGTCGGGCCGGCTTTTACAACGCTTGCCGAACTGCGGTCACTGGTGCATCCCGAGGACGCGGCTTTGGTCGATGCGCATCTGGGAGAGGTGCTCAAGGGGAGGGCCTACAAGTACGACATCGACCATCGGGTTCAGAAGCAGGATGGTTCCTGGTTCTGGGTCCGCAGCCGGGGCGAGGTGGTGGAGCGGGATCCGGGAGGCCGCGCCTTGCGCCTGACTGGAACCAACGCCGATGTCTCGGTGCGCAAGGCCTTGGAGCAGCAACTTGTCCACCAAGCCACACATGATATCTTGACCGGCCTGCCCAATCGCAACCTGTTCCAAGACCGCCTGAAACAGGCCATGGCGCGCTCTGCGCGCAACGGAACCCTGATGGCGGTGATGTACCTCGATATCGACAAGTTCAAGAGTATCAACGACACAATGGGCCACGACATGGGTGACCAGTTGCTGAAGGCCTTTTCCCGGCGGCTGACTGATTGCGTGCGCACCACGGACACCGTGGCCCGGCTGGGCGGGGATGAATACGCCGTGGTTCTGGAGAACCTGGGGATGCGCGAAAACGGCGAACGCATCGCAGGGAAAATCGTGTCGTCGATGCACCCCGAGTTCGTGCTGGAAAATCGCTCGCTAACGATCACCACCAGCATCGGGATGGCCTTCTACGAGGGCAAGGCCGAAATCGCCCAGGATCGGCTGATCAAACAGGCGGACGAGGCGCTGTACCAGGCCAAGGGCGCCGGCCGGAACAGCTACAAGGTCTTTGCCGGGTAGTCGGGCCAGAGTACCTTTTTTTCACGCTTATTCCGGTTTGATGCCGGCCTCGGCCACCACTTTTTTCCAGCGTGCGAGTTCGCTGCGGATCGTGTTGCCCATTTCCTGCGGCGTGGTCGATGTCGGCACCATGCCGATGGATTCCAGGTGTTTGACGAACGCAGGATCTGCGACCGCGTTTTTCATTTCGGTGTTGATTTTTTTCACCACATGCGCCGGCGTGCCTGCGGGGCCGAGGAAACCGTACCAGGTGGTGTTGTTGAATCCGGGATAGGTCTCGGCGATCGCGGCGACATCGGGCAGTGTTGCGAGCCGTGTCGGATGGCCGATTGCGATCGCGCGCACTTTACCGGTGGTCATGTGCGGCTGCCAGGGTGCGGCGCCACCGAAAATGGCCTGGACGCGGCCGGCGAGCAGGTCCACTGTCGCCGAGCCGCCGCCCTTGTACGGCACATGGGTGAACTTTGCCCCGGTGAGCGACGTCAGCAGTTCCATGCCGAGGTGGTTGGGCGTGCCGGTGCCGGGCGATGCAAAATTGATCTTGCCCGGCTGCGCCTTGGCGAGATCCACCAGCTCTTTCACATTCCTGGCCGGCACCGACGGATGCACCACGATCAGGAACGGTACATAGACGCCGATGCCGATGGGTGTGAAATCCTTGACCGGGTCATAGGACAGCTTGCTGCCGAACGCTGCACTGACCACCAGCCCGCCGGAAGTGCCGAGCACCAGCGTATAGCCGTCAGGCGTGGCTTTGGCGGCAAGGCCGTGGCCCAGCGTCGAGCCGGCGCCGGGGCGGTTGTCGATGACGAAGCTGGTAGCGAATTTTTCCGCGAACCAGCCGGTGAATGCGCGCGCTGTCGGGTCGGTGGTGCCGCCGGGCGGATAGGGCACGATGACGCGTACAGGTTTGGTTGGATAGGCGGGTTCGGCGGCGTGTGCTGCCGACATCGCGCCGAACAGCGCCACCATTAACGGCAGCATTTTCCACAAGAAACCAGTGGTCATCACGTTCTCCTCCATCTACGGCTATTGTTTGATTGAAATGCGTTTGTCTGGTGTGCCGATGATTGATTGCAAATTCAGAATGGATTGTAGGTTCAAACGCCGGGGCGCGCCAACCCGCCGTCCAGGGCCTGCACTGCGTACCGGCTGCTTGTAACCCGCGGCGCATGCGTCTAGCATGCTGCAATCACAACCGTGGAGTCAGGCTCAGTACACCGGCGCAATGACCCCAGCCCAACGAGGAGGACGTCATGCAATGGCATCGCGGCATCGTTGCAGCACTGATACTCGCACTGGGGAGCCTGCCGGGCTTCGCCTTTGCGCAGAACAAGTGGCCGACCAAACCCATCCGCATGATCGTGCCGTTCACTCCGGCCGCAGCGAGTGACGTGCTCGGGCGCCTGCTGGCGCAGCGGCTCACCGAGACCTACGGCCAGCAGGTGGTTGTTGACAACCGGCCCGGCGCCGGCGGGCTGATCGGCAGCGAACTCACGCGCGATGCCGTTCCTGACGGCCACACCATCGCGATGGTCGGTCAGCCGCATCTGTCGAATGTGCTGATCCGCGAAAAGAAGGCCTACGATCCGCTGAAAGACTTCACGGCGATTTCGCTCGTTGCCTTCACGCACAACATCATCGTGCTCGGCAATGGCGTCAACGTCAAAAACATCCCCGAACTGATCGCGCTGGCGAAAGCCAGCCCCGGCAAGCTCAACTACGGCTCGGCCGGTGTCGGCAGTTCCTCGCACCTGGCCGGCGCGCTGTTTGCGGCCAAGGCCGGCGTTGATGTCGTGCATGTGCCGTTCCGGCAGGGCCCCGACAGCCGCATCGCGCTGAGTTCCGGCACCATCCAGTATTACGTCTATCCGCTGCCCGCGATCATGGGCATCATCAAGGCCGGGCAGTTGCGCGCGCTGGCGGTCGGTGGTGACAAACGCGCCGAAGCCCTGCCCGATGTGCCGACCGCGGCCGAGGCGGGATTCCCGGCCTACAGCAGCGAATCCTGGTTTGGCCTGATCGCGCCCAAAGGCGTGTCCAGGGCGATCATCACCAGACTCAATGCCGACACCGTGAAAATCCTGCAGGAAGACGACATGCGCAGGAAATTCGCTCTGCAGGGTGCGGTGCCGGGCTTCGGCCCACCCGAACATTTTGCGAAAATGCAGGCCGACGAATACGCCGAGCTGTCCGCATTGATCAAGCAGATCGGCATGAAAGCGCAGTAGCGGAATACAGGACGGGAGAGCCAGTAGCGGGGAAAGCAGGAGGAGCTTGGACACTCCGCAAGCCGTAATGCGGAGCAATAAAAATCAAATAAAAACAATTGCTTGAAAATTCCCCGCGCGGGCAACCGGCGGGGAATTATTTTTACAGGTGTCGCGTCAATTTTTAATTCCCTGCTTTCCTGCGAGCCCCTGAGCGCTGTTTGCTTAACATGCGGACCTTGGTCGGCAGTAAAACCGATCGCGTATTATTCTCGGGGACCCGGTGCGTTGACGCCCACCTTCACAGGAACCTCAATATGAACAAACTCCATTGCAGGGCCGTTGTTGCAGCGCGGGCGATGCCATGACTGAGGCTGCGAAGGGCTGGTGGAGCGGCGCCCACCGTGTGCTGCTGCTGAATCTGCGCGAAGGCGATGAACCAAAGGTTGATGCCGAGGCGTTGGTCGCCGCAGCGAAGGAATACCGCGCCACCGCGTTTTGCATCAGCGGCGGTGGCATTGTCGCGTTCTACCAGACCCAAATTGCCGGCCATCGCATTTCCGACGGTCTCGGCAGTCGCGATCTGCTCGCCGAAATCATCCCGGTCGCGCACCGCGAAGGCATGCGTGTGCTGGCGCGCATCGATCCGAGCTGCGCGCCTAAAGCGCTGGCCGCCGAACATCCGGAATGGTTCGCCCGCGATCGCAACGGCAATTTCTGCGAAGTCAGTGAGCATTTCGTCACCTGTCCCAACGCCGGGTATTACCGCGAACGTATTGTTGAGGTCGTACGCGAGATGCTGGTCCGCTACGACGCCGACGGCATCTGGAACAATCAGGGCAAATTTGCCGCCTGGGATACCGGGGCCTGTTATTGCAACACCTGCCAGTCGATCTTTCGCGCCGAATCCGGGCAGGGCATACCCGATGAAAACTGGGACAATCCGGTCTGGCGTCAATACAACGAATGGCGGTATCGACGGATTGCTGACTGGGTCGCGCTGATGCATCGTGAGATCCACGCGGTCAAGCGCGACGCGGTGTTCATCGCCGCAGTGCAGTTGATGGAATCGCTGGAAACCATCCGCCCCGGCGGCTGGGACATCGACTACTGGCTCGAACACCAGGACATTCCCACCTTCGAATGTCAGCGGCGCCACACGGCGCCGTGGTGGCCGGGCATCCAGGCGAAATACCTGGCGACGCTGGCCCCCGACAAGCCGCGCTGGATGACGGTCAGCTATTTCTATCCGTGGTGGCGGTTGTATGCCGCGCCCGAGGCCGAGAACCGGCCGTGGATCGCGCAGCAGGTCGCCAATGGCGTGAGCCCCTGGCTGCACATCAATGGCGGCTACTCCGACCTGTTCGACCGCCGCGGCCTGGCGCCGATGAAAGCCGTGTTTCAGCGGCTCGAACGCTGGCAGGGTTATCTTGACGGCGCCAAATCAGAGGCGCGCGTCGTGCTGGTGCTGTCGCGCCATACCCAGGATAACTACGGCCGCGACAAGCCGCATGCGCGTTATCTGGATTTCATCCGCGGCTGGTATTGCGCGCTGCAGGAAGCGCACATTCCCTTCGATGTGATTTCCGACAAGCTCGTCACCGTCGAACGGCTCAAGGCCTACCATGCCGTGGTGATATCCAACCTCGCCTGCGTGTCGGATGCGACTGCTGCGGCGCTTGAAACCTATGCCAGCGGCGGCGGTGGTCTGATTGCCAGCTTCGATGCCGGCCGCTTCGCGATGGACGGTACGGAACGCCGGGTGCCGGTGTTCTCGCAGGCGCTGGGCATTACCTATGCTGGTCGTCGTGAAGGCCTTAAATCATCGTACGCCAAGCTCGAAGACCGCAGCGATCCGCTGCTCGACGCCATCGGCGACACCGACCTGATTCCCAACGAAGGCGCGCTGGTCGAAGTCAAAGCCTGCGCCGGACAGCTTGTGCCGCTGACCCTGATCCCGCCGGTGATTGCGCATTCGGGGGCAACGATCAGCATTCCGGAATACAGCGCGATCCGCGAGACCACCGACATCCCGGTGGCGGTGCGCGGCCGTTGTGACAAAGGCCGGGTGGTCTATTTCGCAAATACGATGGAGGCGCTGTATTACCACTATGGTTTCCCCGATCTCGGCCGTGTGCTGGCGAATGCCGTGCGCTGGGCTGTGGGCGCGGCAATGGCGCTTGAAGTCGATGCGCCGGATTATGTGGATGTCACCCACATGGGGCAGCCCGGTCGTGCGCTGGTGCACCTGATCAACCTGCCGCTGGACAAACCGCTTAACACCGGCTGGCGCCATCCTGGCCGCAATCTGGTGCCGGTGCACGGCATAGGGGTGCGCTTAAGGCCACCGTCAGGGCGGCGTGTGCTTGCGGTGCGACTTGCCTCGAACGAAATGCAGCTTGAAATGAAGATGCACAATGGCGCCTGTGCAGTGACGGTGCCTGAACTGACCGACCACGAAATCGTGGTGTTCGAATTTGACAAGGAGTAAGCCATGCTGCGACTAATACTGGCATTCACCCTGGCTGTAACCGGCCTTACCCATGTTCATGCCCAGAACTATCCGACCAAGACGGTGCGGCTGGTGGTGCCGCTGGTGGCCGGCGGGCCCACCGACCTGCTGGCGCGGCTGATTGCCCAACCGCTCAGTGAGCGTCTCGGGCAGCAGGTGATCGTCGACAACCGTCCTGGCGCGGGTGGCAACATCGGCGCTGAGATGGTCGCCAAGTCACCGCCTGACGGATACACGCTGTTCATGGGGACCTCGGGGCCGATGTCGATCAACGTCGGCATTTACCCGAAAATCGGTTATCACCCCGCGCGCGATTTCGCGCCTATCGTGCTTGCGGCCTCGGCGCCTTTTGTTGTCGCAGTGCATCCATCGCTGCCGGCGAACAACATCAGGCAATTGATTGCGCTGGTGAAATCCCGTCCGGGTCAGTTGAACTTCGGTGCTGTACCGGGCAATGCCGCGCATTTGGCGACGGAGTTGTTCAAGAGCGCCGCCGGCCTTGACATGGTCTTCGTGCCGTATAAGGGCGCAGCACCTGCCAATACCGATTTGATATCAGGGCAGATACAACTTTCGTTTGCGTCGACGCCGGGCGCCATGCCCTTCGTCAAGGCCGGGCGGCTGAAGGCTCTGGCGATCTCCAGCGCAAAGCGCATCCCCAAATTGCCCGACCTGCCGACGATTGCCGAGTCCGGCGTGCCTGGCTACGAAGCCAGCGTCTGGTATGGCATTGCGGCGCCGGCAAAAACACCGCCAGACATCGTCGCAAGGCTGTACAAGGAGAGCGCCGCTGTGCTGCAGGATCGCGTGACGCTCGACAAGATGGATGCCAATGATTTCGTGCCGACAGTGATGAACCCCGAGCAGTTCGGTGCGTTCATCCGCAGTGAAATCGAGAAATGGGGCAAGGTCGTCAAGGCCACCGGGGCGCAAGCCAACTAGACCCGGTCAGCAATCAAGACGATCAGGGTGCTGCGGGGAAACCCGCAGCGCCCTTTGTCTGTTGCTTTAATGGCTAACGCCGCGGCGTTTTTTCCAGCAGCTCCGCGAGTTCCTTTTTGTAGAACTTCGCGTTGCCGGTGGTGCCGTGGCCGCGCGAGTCGGCGCTGGCGGGGATCAGCAGGTAGCGGCCGTTCTTGATGCGCTTCATCGCGCTTTCCATCATGCCGAGCTCATGCGGGTTGCGTTCGTCGTCCGCGGCATTGATCGCAAGCACCGTGGCCTGGATGCGCTCCAGTCCCGGGGAGGGATCGTAGTCGGCTGATGATTCCCACTGGTAGAGCACGTCGTTGGCATCGCCGCGGAAGGGCACTGCCAGCCGCTTCGCCAGCAGCGCGTCGGCCTGCGCCGAGGTCGGCGCCGCATTGTAGGTCGCGATGTTGCCGCCATTGGTGGCGATGGCGAAGTACGTCAGCAGGCGCTGCATGTTGCGCGGCTGCGTGGTGTAATTGCCTTCATTCCATTCCGGATCGTTGCGGATCGATTCTGCGAGCTGGCGGCGCATCAGCCAGTTGCGGCCCGACATGGGGCCCGGCTGGCAGGCCATCGGCACCGCGATGTCCATCATCCCCGGATAGGTGGTCGCCCAGTTCCAGACCTGCATGCCGCCCATCGAGTTGCCGATCACCAGGCGCAGGTGTTTGATGTTGAGGCCTTCGGTGACCAGCCGGTACTGTGCCTGCACCATGTCGTCGTAATTGTATTTGGGGAATTTCATGCGCAGGCCGCTGCTCGAGGGCCGCGTTGATTTGCCGGTGCCCAGCGCGTCGGGCAGGATGATGAAATATTTCGTTGCATCCAGCGGCTGGCCGGGGCCGAACAGTTCCTCGGCAAAATTCCGCGTCAGCATGTTGCCGCCGTTGCCGGCGGTGCCGTGCAGGATCAGCACCGGTTCACCGGCAGGGTTGCCGATGGTGCGGTAATGCAGCGTGACTTCCGGCATCACCTCACCGGTATGGAATTTGAAATCGCGCGCGACCCAACTGCCTTCCCTGGCATCGGGATAATTCGCAGCGAAGACCGGCAGCGCGGCCGACAGAATGAAAGCAAATATGAACGTGAACAGCGGCGTGAAAAGTGACGTAACTAAGCGTTGCAGTGACGGCATGGCTCCCCCAGCGATTGTTGAATAACCGGTCGCGCGGCGAATTATGTTGTTGTGGCCGGCGCGGCAGTTTTTGGCATCCTACTCCTGTTGCAGTCCAACCGGGCATGGGTGGTTGTCGAAGTGATTTATCCGTGACAACCCGGTCGAACAGCAGGTCGTTACAATGCAATACAGGGCGCGCGTGATCACCGCAATGAGCACCATCATCAGAGGCGCGCCGGAACGGAGGGGGCATGGATTGTTGTGACAGGTTTGCACGCCGGCTGCTGATTGCTGCGATCGTCCTGGTTTCCGGCTGCGCGACCAACAGCATCACCGGCCGCAGCCAGCTGATGCTGGTATCCGAAGACGCGGCAGTCAAAGGCTCCATATCGGCCTATTCGAACATGATCGGGCAATTTTCGAAAAAGGATCAGGTCGAGACCGGCACGCCGCGTGTCGCGCGGGTCAGAGAAATCACCAACCGCCTGGTGGCCGAAGCCGTGCGCTTCCGTCCTGATTCGGCGAACTGGCACTGGGAAGTGCAGGTCATCAATGACCCCAAGGTGGTGAATGCGTTCTGCATGGCCGGCGGCAAGATGGGCATCTTCACCGGCTTTTGGGAAAAGGCCAAAGCGACGGATGATGAAATCGCCAATGTGATGGGCCATGAAATCGGCCATGCGCTGGCGAGCCACACGCGCGAGAAAATGTCGGTGGCGATGAGCGTCAGCGTCGGCGCGACGCTGCTCGCGGTGGCATTGACGGCGCGCAATTCAAACGACTCGAGTGCGTTTCCGGTCGCGCAGAACACCACGGCACTGGCGGCGGCGCTGGCGATCACGCTGCCCAACAGCCGCGATGCCGAAACCGAAGCCGACCAGATCGGCATCGAACTCGCCGCGCGCGCCGGCTTCGATCCGCGTGCGGCGGTGACGCTGTGGGAAAAAATGGCCAAGGCGGGTGATACGCCGATTGAATTTTTCTCGACCCATCCCGCGCCGGAGAATCGCGCACAACGGCTGCAGGCGCTGGTGCTCCAGGTGGATCCGCTCTACCAGCGGGCGAAGGACAACAAAACCGCCGGGCCGATACCGGATTTTCTCGGTCAGCCGTCCAATGAGCATGTGGTGGGCACCACGACGCGTGGCGAGTACACCGCAAGAGTTGCCGCAGAACCGGAAGTGATGACGTTCATGGCCGCCGAATTCGACCGCTTCCGCAAAGGTGAAGTGGTACTGACCTGCGGTTATGAATGCGTGTTGGGTTATGGTTTCCAGCGCAGCAACTGGAAAACCCTGCACAGCAAAAGCCAGTGGCGCGAACTGGCCATCGCCGTGATGAAAACCGGCTATCTGAATGACCTGTCCTATTTCCTGCTCGGTGAGGCGGCGACGGGCCTGGGTTTCAGGGATGTTGCGAAAATTTATTACACGCGGGCGCTTGAGGCGCGCAAAGCGGACAAGAGTTGCGACGGGGTCTTCAATACCTGCGAGGAATTCGATATCGCACAGCGGATCAATGTCGCGTTGGGGGCGCCCGGTTTCGCTGCGGAACTCGATAAAAAAATCAATAAAAACAATTAATTACGATACTTCTTGGGCGGCGTGTCAGTGACAGCCACAGTCTCACTTCTCCCGCATCGCACGCGCTGCTTTTGCCGCCGGACGATCCCAGCAGCGTTTCATCCAGTTGTCGAGGCGCGGCCATTGGCCGAGACCAATCGACAGCGCGCGATACAGCGCGCCGGCGACATTGACGTCGGCGACGGTAAATGCTTCGCCGATCAGCCAGGTGGAATCGGTAAGCGAGGTTTCCAGCACATCGAAGGCGGGAGTCACCTGTTTCCAGTTTGCAGCGGCGATGTCGGTTTTGCGTTCGGCGGCGGGCAGCGCCACGGTGTGGCGGACGTACTCGACGATCTGGCGGTCGAGGCGGTCGGTCTCCCACAGGCTCCACTGCATCACCAGCGCTTCGTGTTTGGGATCGGCGGGCCACAGCGGGCTGTTGTGCTTTTTGGCGAGGTAGATGTTGATCGCCATCGATTCCGACAGGATGAAGCCGTCGTCATCAATGGTCGGCACCCGGCCGTTGGCATTCAGCGCACGATAGGCCGGTGTCTGCGTCTCCGGCGCGCGGGGCAGCCAGTCGCAGTGGTCGTATTGGAGACCGATTTCACCGGCCATCCAGATGACGCGCAGTGCGCGGGAATTGGCGGAGCCGTAGATGCGGAGCATGGGTGTCCCTGATGTCAGTGAAATGGATATTTTCGACGCATGGAAAGTGCCGAGACTATACTGATTTTCGGATTTCGTTAATGGATTTTGCGGCCCGGTTTGGCTTCCCCGGGGGAGCCATTCCCGGAAGTCCGATCAGTGCAGACAAGCCTCATACCCTATTTATATGTACGTTAACGTACATACGGCGTCTCTTTTCGAACATAGGATGCCGGGCATCGCAAACTGTGCGATGCCCTGAAAGGCTGCACCATGGTGAATTGGATGAACCAAACGATCGTGAGAATAGCCGAGCTCGAATTTGAGCTCAGGAATGTGAAGCTGGCCTATGTCATTGAAGACAAACGCCATCAAGTCGTGCTGGCTGATCTGAATTCGCATGCAAGCAGGGCATCGGATGCGGCGGTACGGTCGGCAACTGCGGCCGCCGACTCAGTCATCGCAGCCAAATACGTGTTGCAGGCCGCAATTGAAGAGACAGACAGGCCATCGTCGGAACTTGCAGCCGCAGCGTTGGAGGCCGCGGAAGTGGCCGCCGAGGCCGCGCGTGAGGCAGCGGGATCCGTTGTGGTGGTGCTGGAGGCTGCAGCCAAGGCCATGACACAACGGGCCGACATCGTCACTATTCAGGCGTCAATGGCCGCATCATTAGTGGCGATACGGGCCGCTGAGGCTGCCGCCGAGGTCAGCAGGCTGGCGCAACAGGCTTCATTGGCGGCGAATAAGCCTGCTGCAGCCGTGCCGGCTTTGGGCTGAAGCCCGGGTTTGTACTGAAGTTTGTGCCAGCGGAGCAGGCGCTGCAAAGGCCTGCTCCCGCTACAACGGCCAAACCACCAGCAGCAAGGGCACCCCCACCACCAGAGTCAGTATCTCCAGGGGCAGCCCCAGTTTCCAGTAATCCCCGAAACGGAATCCGCCGTGCCCTGGCTCGTGG
Organism: Betaproteobacteria bacterium; assembly: GCA_021732605.1. Taxonomy (GTDB): domain Bacteria; phylum Pseudomonadota; class Gammaproteobacteria; order Burkholderiales; family SG8-41. Next base: position 38,712 of record JAKFUS010000049.1, read on the forward strand.
GGGCGCCCCGGAGGAAGTCCCCTTGGAGGCGCTTTGGCCACCCGGCATTAATAAGCTTCACAAGGTTTCAGGCAACAAAAAAGCCCGCTGTCAGCAGCGGGCTTTTTTGCGCGATCGCAAATGGCCTGGCGATCAATCCACCGTTGCGGTGCTTTTCGGCGGCATCTGCGCTTTGGATTTGCGGCCTGGCGCTGCAGGCGGGATGTAACCGGAGATGCGGCACAGCATGGCTTCAACTTCCTTGCCGTCTTTGTAACGGATCGAGCGACACACCATGATGGCGCCCTTGGCGTGCAGGTCGGTGGCGCGGGCGCGTACGGTCGCGACGGAAAGACCGGTCGCTGCGGCGATTTGCGAATCCAGTTGCTCGCCGCTGTTTGCCAAATAATCCAGAATTGCTTGCATTTCAGAAGCCTCTCTTTGCAGTCAGTCGGAACCACGCCGGCCCAGTGAATACACCCAAATGAACCCAAAATGTGACCCAAATAAGGCTGGCGCGTCGGGGGGAGAGGAATGATACAGGAAAGCCTTGCGTTTGGCTTGGGTTCTGCTCATTTTTTGTGCTGCGAGGAAACAAAAAATTCTTTAAAAACAATAATTTACAATTTTATTGTGAAAATGGGCGATGGCTTGCATCTGGCGCATGGCGCCCGCTGGATTGCGCCGCGGGCAGCAGGCGATCGGTTTCCTTTTTGACAACGGCGTAGCACTCGCACACCCGTTTTTCCAAGGCCGGCCGGTTAAGAACCGTGATGTGGCCGCGGCTGTAATTGATCAGTTTGTCTTTCTGCAGTTTTCCCGCGGCCTCGGTGACGCCCTCGCGGCGTACCCCGAGCATGTTGGCGATCAGTTCCTGGGTCATTTTCAGTTCGTTCGAGGTCAGCCGGTCCACGCTCATCAGCAGCCAGCGGCAGAGTTGCTGTTCGACCGAGTGGTGGCGGTTGCAGACGGCGGTTTGCGCCATTTGCGTGAT
>JAKFUS010000018.1 GCA_021732605.1 Betaproteobacteria bacterium
CAGCCTCACCGCCTCCAGCTTGAACGCCTTGCTGAACCGGGTGCGCTTGCGCCCAGGATTGACCTTTTCCATGACCTTGCCCATCTGACACCTCCGCAGGTATTGTCTACCTTCAAAAGTGTCCGCAGAACCCGGGGTATCTCAGCCTGGCCCCTTTAATTCCTTGGCGGCAGGCAAAAGCCAAGACCCCATCATTCAAATGCCTTGGTCCTCCCACTGCCAGTCCACGTAGGTCCGCTCGGATGCGGCAGACAGCCCCCGCTTAGTGACGAAAAAGGAAGGCGTATCACCCGGCTTGCGCTGCTTGGCGAACTCCTGAACGGATTGCCGCGCCTGCTCAACATCGACCGACGGAACGAAGACGTACTGCGGCTCCTGCGCGATTGCTGGCGACAGCAACAGAGACAGACACGCGGCAACGGCGGGGATTAACCGCCTCATTTGTTGACGTAGCTGATGCGCCACCCGAAGTATCCGGTGTTATACGACATGATGTATTCATACCGGCACGATCCCTGCGTTTCTGCTTCGGTATCAGCGTAATTGCGGCCCGCACGCTTGTCCTGCTGACCCCGTTCGTAGGCATTCTTCAGGACTTGTTGCTTGATATTCTCGCCAGCCGCGTAGCCCTGCCGGTACGCGCCCTCGCAGTTATTGACGTCGCCTGGCGCCGCCTGCCTGCAAAAGTTCGCCGCGCTCTGTGAAAAGCACAGGCTGCCGTCCTGGAATCCCTTGAAGAAACCGTTGACCCTGGGAGTGGTCGCACCCGTCGCCGGCCCGGCCAATGACGCCGCAACGTTACGCAACTGCTGCGCGACACCGTTAACGCTTGCCTGCCTTTGAGCCAACTGCTCCTGTGCCTTTTTCAAATCAGCCTCCGCCTGCTCCCGCACGCGTTTCGCATCCTTCAGCACGGCATTCCCATGGGTTCTGATCGCGAGTGTTGCCCCCTTGCGAGCCATGAAGTTTGCCTCCTCCTCGGCATGCGCGGCCAGTTCCTTGCGGTACTCCGCGTCGAGCACCGGTCTTGCCGCAGCGGGGACCTGCGGTCGAAGTTCGAGATACTCCTTCTTGAGCGGCTCGACATCCTTGATCACCGGCCCCACCGGGACGCCCTTCACGTCAGGTGGTGGTGGGGGAAGGTTGATCTTTTCTCCGATCAGGCTCTGAAAAGCCGCATCGGCAAACATGGCTGACTCCTCCGGAGTGTTCGCCTGCGCCGCAAGCGTGGACCATGCCGCGGCACGGGTAAGCTGCGCGAACGCGGGATTCGTGCTCTGCTCGGCAGCATCTCCCAGCATCAGTTGCAAGCCGCCCCCTGGCTGGGTACCCATCAGAGAGAGTTGCGGTCCGGGGTTGAAATCGAGCAATGACGTGCGCAGGCGCTGATAGCGTTCGTCCTCCTGGCGGGCACGCTCGGCGGCAAGCCGCTGCCTCTCCTGTTCCTCCCACTGCCGCTGCGCCGCCAGGGCCGCCTGATGTTCGGCGTTCTGCTGCGGGGTACCGAACAGCGATTCCCGGATAAGTCCGCCGAGCACACCGCCGATCTCACGGCCCATTTGCGCGCCGGTGCCGCCGTAGCTGCTCCCGCCACCACTTGAGCTCGAACCAGTGGCAACCGGATAGCAGTACTTCGTGTATACCCCGCGCGCAACCGTGCCCGGCGGACAGCTCGCGACCACGGGCATGGAGACAAGCGCCAGGCAAAGTGCGAAGCATTTCTTCATCGCATCCCCCTATTGCAGTGGATCGAACGATATCACCGCCGCACTTCCTGCAGTGCGCAACCAAAAAGCGTGCGGTATGGCTCGGCCCCCTTTCTCGCTGCGTCTGCCGCCGGAACAGTAGACGGACCTACTTGGCCAGGGCCTCCCACTCATAAATCTTGTCCTGCGCGGCGCGCGAGTTGGCCGCGTCTGGAACAAGCTGCAGGTACCGTCTCATCTCACGGACAGCATCACCGAAATCCCTGAGTTCCCCAAGAACCAAAGCCCGGTTAAAACGCCCCTCCGGCCACCAAGGCACCGCGAGCAGTGCTTCGCCATAATAATCCGCAGCATCCACGAACCGCTTCTCGCGCAACATCGCCCCTGCCTGGACCCTCAAACGGCGTGCTTCTTCCGGAAAATCGGGTTTTGGGTTCGCGGCCCGGTACCGGCTGGCGACATCCGAGAACGCCGCCTCGGCCGCAGGATCTGAGGCTTTCGCGCTCTCCATCTTCAAGCGACGAAGAACGGTCACGAGTTGCTCCGCCTGGGTGTGATAGGACCCTCCGGTATGCAGGAGGCGGGGACGGCCGTCAATCGCCACCCAATATACATTCACAAAAGACCCCGTGATTTCGAGCGTCATGTCTTTGAACGGGAAAACTTGGGTACCTCGTTCGGTCTGAAGCTCCATGCTCCCCATCGTGAACACGACGGCGCGAACCGGTCGGTGTTCAAGCCAGAAATGCTGTCGAAGCAGCTCAGCCGCCTGACGTCGCATTTCCGCAGGTCGAAAATTTTCGGTCTTCGACTCGGCGGCGAGCACGATGAAAACGATTGCAAAGAGCAGCGAGATACGTACGAAACGGGCCTTCGTACCCTTGGCTTTGCCACAAAAAGTGGCTGGGTGCGCGACGCGAGCGTTGGATGCATCAGCACAGTGAATAAAATCCCCTCCAATCTTACTCATCGCCCCGCCCTTCCTTCCCACTCGTAGATCCTGTCCTGAGCCGCGCGCGCATTGGGTGCGTCAGGCATGAGCACCAAGTACCTCTTCATCTCCCTTACCGCCTCGGTATACCACCCCAGTTCGCCGAGCACGAGCGCGCGGTTAAAGCGGCCTTCCGGCCACCAGGGAGCAATCTTCAGTGCTTCTTCGTAGTGGTCAATCGCATCATCCAATCGCTTATCACGCAGCGCAGATTCGGCTTGCACTCGTTCACGTCGGGCTTTCTCCGGAAACTCCAGTTTGGGCCTAGCAACCAGATATTGGTCCGCGATCACCTTGAAAGCCTCAGCCTCTTCGACCGTATCCGCAGGAACACCCGAAGCGTGCACCTTGAAAGCTGCAACGAATCGTTCTACTACCAGCTTCTTCTCCGCTGCCCAATAGCAGCAGGATTTTTGTTCCTCACTGCTTTTCCCAACCAGATCCTTTCCCACGATAATGACTCTGAATCCCCTCCAGGTGGAAAACAATGGGCTGCCGCTTGTTTCTATCTTTGGATCTGGAGTGTCACGGAACGGAAACTGAACCACAGTCGCTCCAAAACTAATCTCAATTCCACTTTCGGTGATTTTGATGCCAGAATGTTTGGAATATTGTTGCTGCAGCATCGCCTCTCTCAGCGCCCGGCGTGCATCGCTGATCGACATGGTACCGACCGCAGCAGATTGTGCGTGAGCCTGCGAAGACATGATCGCGCCACATAGCATGACAACCATTAAAGCGATGCGCATGTTTCATCCCCTAGCATTACCGGCGAATTTTTCCTTCCCACTCATAGATCTTGTCCTGCGCCGCACGGGCCTGCGCGTGGGTCGGCTCAAGTGCAAGGAAACGCTTCATTTCGGCCATCGCCTCCGCATATCCCTTCAGCTCGCCGAGTATCAGCGCCCGGTTGAAGCGGCCTTCCGGCCACCACGGAGCAATCTTCAAGGCCTCCGCGTAAAAATCCGCCGCATCGTCATATTCCTTTGCCTGAACGGCCGCTTCAGCTTGCACTCTGAATCTCCGGGCGGCTTCAGGGAATTCGGGCTTAGCGCCAGCCTCACGGTACTTGGCCACCATGGCTTCAAACTCGCGATCATCCACTCCCGCAACGCCCGGCACATGCCTTTGTGAAAGCACAAAAAGAGCATCCGCGAACGCTCGTGCGTCGCGCGCGCCATTGAAGAAGCTGATGGTCAGTCGGGGAAGCACGACTTCGTCGTGGCGCGAGCGTGTCTTGGGGCGAACCGTCAAGTCCCCGATGTCCCGCCAGGTAACACTGTACTTATGGTGCGTGCCGGCACGGCTGCCCCAACTTCTTCCGCGCCCCAGGTCAAGCTCCATCCCTTCCGGGGTAAGCGCCGAGCGCGTAATGTCGAAAGCATTGTTTTCGTAGCCAACACGGACGAATCGAGATGCGCCGGAATCGCCTTCTTCCTGCATGCTGCGCAAGGTGGCTCGTGCCTGCTTGCGGGCTACCGACACATTGATTCCCGCCGTGGACTCGACCGACGGCTTGTAGTCCTGCCCGCTCGCCGGCTGAGGCCCGAGAACGATGCTCACGGCAAATGCCAAGGGATAAACGAATGAGCCAAATCGGCGCATTAACGTTTTACCTTGTCTTCCCACTCATAGATCTTGTCCTGCGCCGCACGTGCGTTAAGCGCTTCGGGAACGAGGGCCAGATATCGTTTCATTTCGCGCATCGCTTCGGCATAACGCTCAAGATCGCCCAGAATCAGCGCACGGTTGAACCGGCCCTCCGGCCACCAAGCGGCGATTTTAAGCGCTTCTTCATAACGGTCACTCGCATCGTCCAATCGCTTGTCGCGTAACGCGGATTCAGCCTGCACCCTCAGCCGTCGGGCATCTTCTGGAAACTCGGGCGGTGCGGCGTTACCTCGAAATTTGTCGACAATATCCTTGAAGGCATTCGTTTCCTCGACGGGTTCCGGGGGCAAGCCTCGCCGGAGCACATACAGAGCGTCGGCGCAACGGCGTGCGAACTCCAGTTGATCCGCTCTGTAGCTTAGAGTTATGCCACCAGGTCCAGGATTGCCGACTGCCATCATGTAATAACGTATGTCGGAATTGAGATTACGCACCCAGATCGAATCCTCCCAAACGTAAGGATCGGTCATGTTGCGATGAAAAAAGCGGTTCTTGGTGCCGTCTTGCCGGATCCACTCGAAACCGTCATCGAGTATCCTGGTACTGGTGATCGTGCTCCGGGGCACCTTGGCGAAGCAAGCCGCTAACAACGATTTCGCTTCCCTATATTCCAGCTTCGGAGGATTGTCGTCTGGTTTATACAACACGTCGCCTCGGCTCAACTGCGCGCACGCAATGGCCGGTGCCATGAACAAGACGATACCGATGGGCCGGCACCATGCAATTAAACGCTCAAGGAAGTTCACTTCGCCCCCCGCGCTTGGACTTCAGGCTCTGGATCGATGTCATCGTCATGGTAAGCCCAGTCCGCGAGTCGCATCAAGACAGACTGGCGGCCCGAATGAAAACGGCCGGCTGTCCCCAGCCGGCCGTTTTTAAGTATTTGTTTTTAAAAAAATACTTAATTACTCAGGCTTCATCGGGATCAGGATTTTCCGCAGCAGCGGCAGCACGCAGTTTCTCGATCACCGACTTCGGCGCCTGCGCGGCAATCACCGGCGTGCCGGTATTCACATCCGCATTCTGCGCACGATGACGCAAGGCGTGATCCATCAGCGTCAACGCCAGCATCGCTTCACAAATTGGCGTCGCGCGAATGCCGACGCAGGGGTCGTGGCGGCCATGGGTCTCGATCATCGCCGCCTTGCCGGCAGTGTCGATGGTGTGGCGCGCGAGACGGATGCTCGAGGTCGGCTTCACCGCAATGTTGACGATGATGTCCTGTCCGGTCGATATGCCGCCGAGCACGCCGCCCGAGTTGTTGGATACAAAACCCTGGGGCGTCATTTCGTCGGAGTGTTCGGTGCCTTTTTGCGCAACCGCGGCAAAACCGGCGCCGATCTCGACACCCTTCACTGCGTTGATGCTCATCATGTTGTAGGCAATGTCGGCGTCGAGTTTGTCGTACACCGGCTCACCCAGCCCCACCGGCACGCTGGTCGCGACCGTGGTGATTTTTGCGCCGACGGAATCCCCGGACTTGCGCAGCTTGTCCATGAAGGTCTCGAGTTCAGCAACGATCTCCGCATTGGGCGCGAAAAACGGATTCTCCCGGACCGCATCCCAGGTCTTGAACGGAATTTCCACCGGACCCAGTTGCGACATGTAGCCACGGATCAGCGTGCCGTATTTTTCGTGCAGCCATTTTTTTGCAATCGCACCCGCAGCTACGCGCACCGCGGTTTCGCGCGCCGACTGGCGGCCGCCGCCACGATAATCGCGGATGCCGTATTTCTGCCAGTAGGTGTAATCGGCGTGCCCCGGACGGAACAGGTCCTTGATCTTGCCGTAGTCCTTGCTTTTCGCATCGGTGTTGCGGATCAGCAGAGCGATGGGAGTGCCGGTGGTTTTACCTTCGAACACACCGGAAAGAATTTCAACTTTGTCTTCTTCGCGCCGCTGCGTGACATGACGCGAGGTGCCGGGTTTACGGCGGTCGAGCTCGAGTTGGATATCCGCTTCGCTCAGCGCCAATCCCGGCGGGCAGCCGTCCACCACGCAGCCGATCGCCGGTCCGTGCGATTCGCCGAAAGAAGTAACGCAGAACAAGGTACCAAGCGTGCTGCCCGACATGGCTGAAAAACTCCATTAAAATCAAGCACGAAGTTTAACATAGCCGTTACGACCATCGAGGCGCGGTATGAGCGAAAAACCGGATCCAGAGAAAATCAAAGGTCCAGGCGGGCTGAACATGCGCGAACTGCATGAACTGGTGAAACAAAGCCACGCTCGTGATCAGGCAGGTCGCGCACCCAACGCGCTCAAACAGCCGCAAAGCCGCTGGCAGCGGCTGGCGCGGTATGTCTGGGACAAAAAACGCGGTTGACGGGTTGTCAAAAACGCTGCCTTTCATGTGCTCGCCCCCGGTCATTGATTTTCCAATGCAAGAAAATCAATGACTTTGAGCGTGCGCAATCACTCGCTGCATGCCCCGAACAAGAGGTCCGCTTTCGATCCGTTTCCGGCATTCTAGTCGGAGGCGAAAGACACGTCCGAAAGCGGTCTTTCAATGTCGATGTTCAGCGGATAGCTGACTGCACCTCCGTTTGTGACGGCAAATTGCGTGCAAGAAAACGCCGGATTTCATCGGCAATTTCGTGAACGTGGGTTTCCAACGCAAAATGACCGGCGTCATAGAAATGCACTTCCGCGCCAGGGATGTCGCGCTTGAACGCTTCGGCGCCCGGGGGTATGAAAAGCGGATCGTTCTTGCCCCATACCGCGAGTAGCGGCGGCTGCTGTTTGCGGAAATACTCCTGGAACTTCGGATACAGTTTGACGTTGCTGGCGTAGTCGAGGAAGAGGTCGAGCTGGATTTCTTCATTGCCAGGACGCGCTAGAAATGCCGAGTCCAGCAGGTAGGCCTCCGGTGCGACGCGTGTCGCGTCCGGCGCACCATTCAAATACTGGTACGACTTGATTGCTTCCGGCTTGAGAAAATCCTTTAACGGAGCGCGGTTAGCCGCGATGGGCTCCTTCCAGTATTTCTGAATCGGATTCCAGTCCGCGCCCAAACCTTCTTCATAAGCATTGCCATTCTGCGAAATAATCGCGGTAATACGCTCCGGATGCGCCAACGCAAGACGGAGCCCCACTGGCGCGCCGTAATCGAACACCTGGATTGCATAGCGTTTCAAACCGACCACCTGCGTAAAGTTGTCGATAGTCCTGGCGAGATTTTCGAATGTGTACTGATACTGCGCGCGATCCGGCGCGTCGGAAAGACCGAAACCGGGCAGATCAGGAGCAACAACGTGGTAGCGGTCGGCCAGCAGCGGGATGAGTTCCCGGTACATGTGTGACGACGTCGGAAAGCCGTGCAACAGTAAGATCGCTGGCATAGCCGGATCACCTGCCTCGCGGTAGAAAATCCTGTGACCATCAACATCAACGTAGCGATAGTTGACGACGATCGCTCGTGATGACGCGACCATTTGTTTTCCGGCGGGCGTGACACTGGCGGAACTGGCAAAAGCGGGCGTGACGGACAGGGCGATTAGGGCGCCGGCTGCAAAACGTAAAATGGACATCTCAGTCACTCCTATTAGGTTTAGTGAAATAGTCAGCGAAAACGTAAAAAATGTAACCTTTAATAAATATATATACAGGTTACATAGGTCATGATACCTAGCATATGTAACTTGTCAATAAGTATTTTACAGGTTACTATAATATCCGGATTATTTGCCCAACCCCATGACGACTCCCACGCGCAGGACGGTCAGCAACACATTGCTGCCGCCGCTTTTCATCGCTGACCATCTGGCGCTGGATTTCATCAACAGCGAGTTCGGCGTCCATCCGGATCGCATCGAATGCCTCAACAACGATGCGCAAGTGTTCGAATGGCTCCGGCGCGCAGGCATTCCAGTCGAAGTCGCCGAGCTGCCACGAACCGGTCAGAACGGCGAGCTGCTTAGAGTGGCCTTGGCGCTACGAGCAACCTCGCGCGAACTGCTGTTGAGCCGCAAGGCTGGGCGGGTCGGTAACCCCTCGGCGCTCAACAACGTGCTGGCACGCGGCGGCACGTATCAGGAAATAATCTGGGGAAAAGCACAGCCGCTTAAACGCCTGCAGCACCGCCGTGTGGCGACGCCGGAAGACTTGCTGGTTCCGGTCGCGGAATCCATTGCAGAACTCCTAGCCGATGGTGATTTCGCGCTTGTTCGAAAATGCGAGAGCCCGGACTGTACGCTATGGTTTTACGACCGCACCAAATCGCATCACCGGCGCTGGTGCAGCATGGCGGTGTGCGGCAACCGAATGAAGGTCGCTGCGTTTCGCGCACGGCATCGGGCGCAGTAATCCAGCGGTCTGCAACTGGTCGAGCCAAAACTGGCTTGGCTGGGACGCACCTCCGCTCCTTGACGGCGTCGAACCAAAAATCTATAAGCTATTGTTTTTATTGTATTTTTTAAATCATTACCGCTGCAAAAAAGCCATGCCCCACGCCACACCAAACCCGGTGCAGTCCGTCGCCACCGCACCAAGCCCGCCCTTGCAGCTGTGCGCCGACAGGTCCATGTGTATCCACGGCGTTTTCTCGGTGAAGCGTTGCAACAGGCGTGCCGCGAGGATGTGATCGGCTTCGCCGTCGAGCGTGCATTGCTTGACGTCGGCCACGGCGCTGTCGAGCGCGCTGTCGTAATCGTCATCCATCGGAAACGCGCAGAGTCTTTCGCCGGCGACGACACCGGCTTTTAACGCCTGCGCGGCCAGCGCATCACTGGTCGCAAAAATGCCGCTGTAACGTGTGCCCAGTGCGACATGCATGGAACCGGTCAGCGTCGCAAAGTCGATGATCACGCCGGGTTTCGCTTTCGCTGCCAGCGTCAGCGTGTCGGCCAGCACCATGCGGCCCTCGGCATCGGTGTGGACGATTTCGATGGTGGTGCCGTTCAGCGCGGTGACGATGTCGTTCTGCTTGTAGGCGCGCGGACTGATGTGGTTCTGCGCCAGCGCCAGCCAGCAGTCGATGTTGACCTTGAGTTTGACTTCCGTCGCTGCAGCGAGGATGCCCAGCGCTACCGCCGAGCCGTTCATGTCTTCGTGCATGCCCTGCATGTAACGGGCGGGCTTCAGGTTGTGGCCGCCGGTATCGAAGCAGATGCCCTTGCCGACCAGCGCCACGGTTTTTTTCGCGCCGCGTGGCCGGTAACTGAGGCGCACGATGGCCGCATCTTTTTCATCACTGCCCTGCGCCACTGCGCAAAACGCGCCGGCGCCCATTCGTTTCAGTTTGTTGTAGTCATACTCTTCACGCGTCCAGCCGTACTCTCTCGCGATCCCTCGCAAGCGCTGGCGATAAGCAGCGGGCGTCAGTTCGTTCGGCGCCAATACCGTCAATTCACGACACAACTGGCTGCCCTCCGCCACTGCACGCGCTTCTGCAAAACCGTCGGCAGACTTATGCCCCCACATCAGGATCTTGCGCAATGGCTTACCTGCGGATTTTTTCTTGCGCTGAGGCAACGGTGTACCGTTGACCCACAGTACATAGGCGGTGAGTTCCGCCAATTCGCGCCGCGCAGTACCGGGGCCGGAGACCAGCACCGTGATCTCTTCCGGGTGTTCAGCGAGCAGCGTGCCGACGGCCTTGCGCATTGTGGTCTGTTGCTCGAATACGGATTTTTTAAGATCCGGCGCCACCCATACCGCCAGCGCACCTTCCGGCGTCTGCGCACTGACGGTAACCTCCAGAGTTTTTTTGCCACCACGGGACAAGGCTCGGGCCAGCGTGTCGCCCAACGGCATGGTTGACGGCGCAGTCCCGGCAGGCGCCACGATCAGCAGGTGCTTTGCTTTTGCGAGTTCGCGCGCGGCGGGCAGACTGCCCTGGGTTTGCAACTTGGCCAGCATGGTGGAATTTCCTGTGATGTATTTCGAGCCGATTATAACTTTCGCAGCCTGTTAAAATCGGCGTGTCAGTCACCAGATGCCATAACCTGAATTTCATAACATTAAGCAATGCGCCTCTATCTCGACCTGCTGCGCCACGTGCACGACCACGGCACCCTCAAGTCCGACCGCACCGGCACCGGCACGCGGTCAGTATTCGGCGCCCAGCTGCGTTTCGACTTGAACGCCGGTTTCCCGCTGGTGACCACAAAAAAGGTCCATCTCAAATCCATCGTCCATGAACTGCTGTGGTTCCTCAAGGGCGAAACCAACACGCGTTACCTGAAAGAACACGGCGTCACCATCTGGGACGAATGGGCCAAGGCCGACGGCGAACTCGGCCCGGTGTATGGCCGCCAGTGGCGCTCCTGGCCCGCTGCCGATGGCCGGCACATCGACCAGATCAGCCAGGTGCTCGAGCAGTTGCGCAAGAATCCGGATTCACGGCGCATGATCGTGTCGGCATGGAATGTCGCCGAACTCGACAAAATGGCGCTGATGCCTTGTCACGCATTTTTCCAGTTCTACGTCGCTGACGGCAAACTGTCCTGCCAGCTCTACCAGCGCAGCGCCGACATGTTCCTCGGCGTGCCCTTCAACATCGCGTCCTACGCGCTGCTGACCATGATGATCGCCCAGGTCTGCGGACTGAAGCTGGGCGACTTCGTGCACACCTTCGGCGACACGCATCTCTATCTGAACCATTTCGACCAGGCGCGTGAACAACTGTCGCGCACGCCGCGGCCGCTGCCGGTGATGAAACTGAACCCGGCGGTCAAAGACCTGTTCGCGTTCAAATACGAAGACTTCACGCTGGAAAATTACGATCCGCATCCGGCGATCCGTGCTCCGGTGGCAGTCTAAAATTCAGGATTGCGGATTTGGGATTGAGGATTGAGGGGGGTGCCATGAGATACCGTGACCTCAAGGTCTGGCAGAAGGCGATGGATCTCACGGATGCCATATACCTGGCCACTGGACGCTTTCCATCAAATGAGTAATTCGGAGTATGCAGCCAACTGCGGCGCGCCGCAGTCTCCATCCCGAGTAACATCGCAGAAGGTCATGGCAGAAAATATACCAAGGCTTACATTAACCACTTGTTCATCGCCTTTGGCTCCCTGATGGAAGTGGAAACGTTGATTACAATCTCGCTGCGCCAGAATTATCTGAATCAAGACCTGACAGACAACCTTCTTGCGCGCACCGATGAAATCGGCAAGATGATCAGCGGACTTCAAAAATCGCTGAAATTAAAAGTGAGCGATTCGTTGTGACCACTCAATCCTCAATCCTCAATCCTCAATCCCGCCTCTCACTGATCGTGGCGATGGCAAAAAACCGCGTCATCGGCGCCGACGGCAAGATTCCCTGGCATCTGCCCAATGAATTGCAGCTGTTCAAGTCGGTGACCATGGGCCACCACATCATCATGGGCCGCAAGACCTACGAGTCAATCAAGCGGCTGCTGCCCGGCCGCACCACGCTCATCGTCACGCGGCAGAAAGACTATGCCGTTCCGGGCGCAAAAATCGCACATACCCTGGATGAAGCCGTCGCACTGTGCGCGGGCGACAGTGAAATCTTTGTCATCGGCGGCGGCGAACTCTACCGCGCCGCAATGCCCAAAGCAGACCGTATCTACCTGACGGTGGTCGACGCCGAACCCGCCGGCGATACGCAGATGCCTGAATTCGATCCCGCGCAGTGGCGTGTGCACAGCACCCAGCGTTACAGCAAGGATGAGCGCCACGCCCACGATTACCGTTTCGAAATCCATGATCGCGTGGTAAGCCGTTGAAATTCCGAACGATGGCATCCAGCCATTGTTCCTGATACCTCCCTTCTCCCTCCGGGAGAAGGGTCGGGGATGAGGGGAAATCGTGCACAACACGACTCAGAAAATCACCAGGCTGGCCGCACTCCTGCTGTTCTGCGCGGCGTGCAGCGGGCTGGCCGCCGAGTTGGTCACCATCGCCGACCTGGCGCTGCGCGCCGATGCCGGCGACCGCACGGCGATGCGCGCGCTGGCCGATGCCTATTACGCCGGGCAGGACGGCGCGGAACAGGATTTTGCCAAGGCGGCCGGTTGGTACCGGAGGCTGGCCCAAACCGGCGACCCTCGCGCGCAGACCAGCCTCGGCCTGATGTACGCGCGCGGCTACGGCGTCACGAAAAACCTTGCCGAAGCCCATCGCTTGTGGAATTTCGCCGCTGCACAGAATGATCCTGGCGCGCAATACAACCTCGGTCTGACCTATGTGCAGGGCGAAGGTGTCGAGGCGGACCCCACCCGCGCCGCGCGCTGGTTCCGAGAAGCGGCGCGCCGCGGCCATGTGCAGGCCCAATACAACCTGGGCCTGCTGCTGCATGAGGGCAAGGGTGTCGAGCGCAATCCGCAGGAAGCGTATTACTGGGTCAAGGTGGCAGCGCTGCAGGGCGATGAATACGCGCAGCAGAATCTCGCCGCGCTGAGCACCGGATTATCCGGGGCACAAAAACAGGAAGCCGACAATCGTGCAGCGGAGTGGATGAAACAGTTGCGGAAACAGCTGCCGCAATAACACAGGCGGAATTCACTCCAGCTTGCAGATGAAATCCTCGTACTTCTGCCCCGCGCCCCGCGGGATCGCATCGACCCGCCGGAGTGTGATGCGGAACGGATAATCCAGGCAGCCCTGCAGCGCTGCAATCAGCCGTTCGGCCTCGTCACCGGAAAAATCCCGCTTCATCACCAGCCGCGCCTCGACATGATCAATCGCGTCCTGCACCAGCTGGATCTGCAGGACCGGCACGATATCGAACCAGGCCGACATCGGAAAAACCGGCCACTGACGCACGCCATCGGGACGCAAGATCATGTTGCGCTGGCGCCCGGCGATGCGACGCAATACCGGCAGGCCGCGGCCGCAGGCGCAGGGGTCGCCCATCTCCGCGAAGTCACCGCTGGAGTAACGCAGCAGCGGCATCGAAAAATTGTGCAGGGTCGATACAACTACCTGCCCGGTTTCACCGGGAGCGCAAGGCGCCCCGTCTGCATCCAGCACTTCGACGATCAGGCTTTCCGACTGGACGTGATAGTGCCCTGATTGCGGGCACTGCAGAGCGATGTAGCCGAGCTCTTCCGAACTGTAGCTGTCGACAATCTCCACACCCCAGGCCGCGCGAACGATATCCCGCGCATCAGGCTGCAGCACCTCGCCGTAGGTACGCACCTGCTTCAACCGCGGCAGGCGTACGCCCAGTTCGCGGCTGCGGACAGCCAGCGCCCGCATGTTGGTGGCTAAGCCCAGCACGTAATCCGGCTCCTCGGCCACCAGCCAGCGCAACTGATCGTCGAGATCGATGGTCAGGCTGCGCACCAGGGAAGGTCCGGTGACAAACGCCGAAGTTGCAATGCCCCAGCTCGGCGCTTCGCCATCGACGGTATTGCTGCGGATCGCCGCCAGTTTGCCGCGCAGGTCGCGACCGTGCCACAGGTGGTCGCGCAACAGCAACGCATGCCACATGATCTGCGTCCACGCCGTGCCTCGCGTCACCAGCGGGCTGGCCGTGGATCCGGTCGACTGCGTGCTCACCAGCGGGCCGTGCGCCGCCGGGGGTGCAGTGCTGTGCATGTCGGCGCCAGCCTGCTGAACTTCGCGCCGCGTGCTGACCGGCAGCGCCCGGTACTGTTCCCACGACGTGATACCTGCGGCCCATGGCGCAAAACGCTCACGGTAATACGGCACCGTCGTCACCGCATGGCGAAACACCTGCGCAAATTGCTGCTGTTGCAAGTCCTGCAAGCGCTCGGGCGGCCACCATTGGCTTTGCTCGAACTGATACTGCAGCGCCAGCATCTGCGCATTGCGGTCGTCCGGCAGCGCGGGCCAGACCACACCGGCACAGACCGAGCGCGGCACCAGCGGCGATGCACTCATGTCGTCACTTCCGAACGAAAATCCTCGTATTTGCCGCCGGCTGATCGTGGAATATCGTCGCGGTAAACAAAAGACACCGTGAACGGATGTGCCAGATTCCTGATGATCAGCACGCGCAGCGTATCTTCCTCGGCAGAGGTCAACGGGCGCGCGACCACCAGCGCCACCTCGATCTCCTGCAGGGTTTTCTGCACCACCTGGAACTGCCGCACCGGCGCAATGCCGCCGAACTGCGCTTCGCCGAAACGCGGATGGCGCATGCCGCCGTCAGGCAGCCGCAGCATGTTGCGCACGCGTCCGACAATGCGCCGGATCACCGGCAGGCCGCGCCCGCAGTCGCAGGGTGCACCGGCCTCGGCATAGTCGCCGATGTCATAGCGGATCAGCGGCGTCGCAAAATTATGCAGCACCGTGATCACCACGCGTCCCAGTGTGCCGGGCGTGCAGGGCTGGCTGCGATCATCGAGCAATTCCAGGTAAATCCCTTCAGCCTGCACATGGTAGTGCTCGTGCTGCGGACACTGCAGCGCGAGATACCCGGCTTCACGGCAGGAATACATGTCGACCACCGGCAAGCCCCACGCTGAGCGAACGTCCGCACGCGCATCGGGGTGCAGCGCTTCGCCATAAGTGCGCACTTCGCGCAGCCGCGGCGGCCGCAAGCCATGCCGGCCGCAATGGCGCGCCAGCTCCTGGACGTTGGATGCGACGCTGATCAGGTAATCGGGATTTTGCTGCATCAGCCACTGCGCCTGCTCCGCGATTGGCAATTCGGTATTGCACAACACGGAAGGACCGGTACGAAAAGCAGAATCGGTGGATGCGCCCCAGCCGGCGCTGACCCCGGGCGACACCCGTGCGCGGATGGCGGCCAGCTTGCCGGAGAAATCGCGGCGCTGCCACAGGTGTTCGCGCAGCGTGAAGGCATGCCAGAACACCTCGGTCAGCTGCGTCACCATGAATCGAATCGGCCGCCCGGTGGATCCCGAAGTATTCCCTTCCTGCTTGCCGCCGTGATCCGGCGGCAACGCACTGGTAACCAGCGCGTCAAAATTATCCTGGATGTCCTGCCGTTGCAGCAACGGGATACGCTCAAATGCCGCAACATCCAGTGGACGATCCACCGCAACACCAGACAGGCGCTCGCGATAAAACGGCACCGTCGATTTTGCGTGCCGCAGGAGTTGGGTCAGTTGTGCGAACTGCGCTGCACGCAATTCTGCCGGCGACCAGCGTTCGCTTTGCGCGAACTGGTATTGCAGGGCCAGCATGCGTGCGCCCTCGGCACCGGGCAGCGCCGGCCACCACACGCCGTCGAGCGCGCTGCCGGGAACAGCGGTGTGCGCCAGCATGGACATCGCGCGGTGATCTCCCGGCAAAACTAAAAATAATTCAATAAAAACAATTACTTATAAATAATTTATTACTTGCCGACAACATCCGCCACGCAATCGACGAAGTAATGCAGTTGTTCACCGCTGCCCTCCGCCACCAGTCCGTGAATATCGGTATCAAAACCCGGGAACTGCCGGTTGAACATGCGCGCGAACTGCAGGTAACGCACGATGGTGCTGTTGAAGCGTTCGCCGGGAATCAGCAGCGGTATGCCCGGCGGATACGGCGTCAGCAGCACGCTGGCCACCCGCCCTTCGAGCTTGTCGATGTCGACGCGTTCGATCTTGCGATGCGCCATGCGCGCCCAGGCTTCGGCGGGCGGCATTGCCGGCTGCATGTCGGAGAGATACATCTCCGTGGTCAATCGCGCAATATCGTTGGCCTTGTAGACGCCGTGAATCTGTTCGCACAGATCCTTGAGGCCGATTTTTTCATAGCGCGGATGCGCCGCCAGGAATTCCGGCAACACGCGCCACAGCGGACGGTTGTTGTCGTAATCGTCCTTGAATTGCTGCAACTCGGTGACCATGGTGTTCCAGCGGCCCTTGGTGATGCCGATGGTGAACATGATGAAAAAGGAATAGAGACCGGTCTTCTCGACAATGATGCCGTGTTCGGCAAGGTAGCGCGTCACCACCACCGCCGGAATGCCGCTCTTGGCGAATTTTCCGGTCACGTCCAGACCCGGGGTGATCACCGTGGCCTTGATCGGATCCAGCATGTTGAAGTCCGGCGCGAGGTTGCCGAAACCGTGCCAGCGCTCCGACGGCCGCAGCATCCAGTCATCGCGGTTGCCGACGCCCTCAGCGGCGAGGCGCTCCGGCCCCCACACCTTGAACCACCAGTCCTTGCCGAATTCAGCGTCGACCTTGCGCATGGCGCGGCGGAAATCCAGCGCCTCCATGATCGACTCCTCGACCAGCGCAGTGCCGCCCGGCGGCTCCATCATCGCCGCCGCCACGTCGCAGGACGCGATGATCGCGTACTGGGGGCTCGTCGATGTGTGCATCAGATAGGCTTCGTTGAAAGTGTCGTAATCGAGTTTGCGTGTCTCGCTGTCCTGCACCAGGATCTGCGAGGCCTGCGACAACCCCGCCAGCAGCTTGTGCGTCGACTGCGTCGCAAACACCACTGACTCCTTGGTCCGCGGCCGGTCGCGACCGATGGCATGCATGCCGTGGTAGAACTTGTGGAAGGTCGCGTGCGGCAGCCAGGCCTCATCAAAATGCAGCGTGTCGATCTTGCCGTCGAGTTTTTCCTTGATGGCGTCGACGTTGTAGAGAATGCCGTCGTAGGTGCTCTGGGTAATCGTCAGGATGCGCGGCTTCGAAGTCGATTTGTTCGCAAACGGATTGGCGCGGATTTTTTTCTCGATGTTTTCCCAGTTAAATTCTTCCAGCGGGATCGGGCCGATGATGCCGAAATGGTTACGCGTCGGCATCAGGAACACCGGCACCGCGCCGGTCATGGTAATGGCATGCAGGATCGACACATGGCAGTTGCGATCGACGATCACCACGTCGCCCGGCGCCACGGTTGAATGCCACACCATCTTGTTCGAGGTCGAGGTGCCGTTGGTGACAAAGAACAGGTGGTCGCAATTGAAAATGCGCGCGGCGTTGCGCTCCGAAGCCGCCACCGGCCCCGAGTGATCGAGCAACTGACCGAGTTCCTCCACCGCGTTGCAGACGTCGGCACGCAGCAGGTTCTCGCCGAAAAACTGGTGGAACATCTGGCCGACAGGGCTTTTCAGGAAGGCGACGCCGCCGGAATGCCCCGGACAGTGCCAGGAATAGGAACCGTCCTGCGCATAATGCGTCAGTGCGCGGAAAAACGGCGGCGCCAGACTGTCAAGATAAGACTTGGATTCGCGCACGATATAACGCGCGACGAATTCCGGCGTGTCCTCGAACATGTGGATGAAGCCATGCAGCTCGCGCAGCACGTCATTCGGGATGTGCCGCGAGGTCTGGGTTTCGCCGTAGAGAAAAATCGGGATCTCGGCGTTGCGGAAACGGATCGCCTTGACGAAGGTGCGCAACTCGCCGATCGTCGACTCCAGTTCCTGCGCCGAAAAATCATCGTCGTCGACCGACAGGATGAAAGCCGAGGCGCGCGACTGCTGCTGGGCAAAGGATGACAGGTCGCCATAACTGGTGACGCCGAGTACTTCCAGACCCTCCTCCTCAAGCGCCTTGACCAGCGCGCGGATACCCAAACCGCTGGTGTTTTCCGAGCGGAAGTCTTCGTCGATGATGATGACCGGGAAGCGGAAGCGAATGGTGTGCCTCTATCTTAAAGCGGAATTCCGCAGCAACGGAAGGGGTTCAGAGCGCCCGTGGGGCTCAGGTGTTCTTGACGACGATTTTCGGGAATGCTGCAGAATGATCCTGCTGCTTCTCGGCGATTTTCACCGCGACACGGCGCGCGATCTGGCGGTAGATTTCCGAGATCCGGCCGTCGGGATCGACCACCACCGTCGGTTTGCCGGAATCCGCCTGTTTGCGGATATTGATATCCAGCGGCAGCGAACCCAGCAGTTCGACGTTGTAATCGGCGCCCATGCGGCTGCCGCCGCCCTCACCGAAAATGTGTTCTTCGTGTCCGCACTTCGAGCAGATGTGCAGTGACATGTTTTCGACGATGCCGAGGATGGGAATGCCCACCTTCTCGAACATCTTCAGGCCCTTGCGTGCATCGATCAGCGCGATGTCCTGCGGCGTGGTGACGATCACTGCACCCGTGACCGGTACGCGCTGCGCCAGCGTCAGTTGAATATCACCGGTGCCCGGCGGCAAATCGACAACGAGGTAATCGACATCACGCCATTTGGTTTCATTCACCAACTGCTCGAGCGCCTGGGTCACCATCGGGCCGCGCCACACCATCGGCGTTTCAGTGTCGATCAGGAAACCGATGGACATCGCCTGCAGGCCATGGGCCTCCATCGGCTCCAGCGATTTGCCGTCCTTCGATTCCGGGCGCCCGGCAATGCCCAGCATCATCGGCTGCGACGGGCCGTAGATGTCGGCATCGAGAATGCCGACACTCGCGCCCTCGGCGGCCAGCGCCAGCGCCAGATTCACTGCGGTGGTGCTTTTGCCAACACCGCCTTTGCCCGAGGCCACGGCAATAATGTTTTTTACACCGGGAATCAGCTTCACACCGCGCTGCACCGCATGTGGCACGATCTTGACTGACACATTAACCGTCACGCTGCCAACGCCGGGCAGGGTTTTCAGTTTATCGGCCACCGCCTTGCGGATCGGTTCGATCTGGCTCTTGCCGGGATAACCCAGCAGGATGTCCACCGACACGTTGTTGCTTTCGATCTTGATGTTTTTTGCGGACTTGCCGGTGACATAGTCCGTTTTCGTATTGGGATCCGTCAACGCCTTCAGCGCGGTCTGGACGTCCTGCTCGGTCAGTTGGGCAACAGCCATGGTTCGGGTTCCGTTCGTAATGCGTGGTAAGGCGGCGATTGTAGCGGCATCGCACCCCCAGACCAACCACAACCCCATGCTGGCAAAGGTTTTTTTGCGGGGTAGCCACACCCGCCGCCGCGAGTCGCACCCAGCGCCTGTCTGCAACCCGGGAATTTTCGAATAGTTTGTTACAATTCAATCCTTTAGCATCACCTGCCGAAGCCCACCCATGTCACACCGCCGTATCCTGGTCACTTCTGCGCTCCTGGTTTACGACGGCAGCGTCCTCGGCTGTCTCTTACGCCCCTATGACTGACATTTCGAAGAAGCCGCGCCGTATTCTTGTTACGTCTGCGCTGCCGTATGCCAACGGCGCCATCCATCTGGGCCATCTGGTCGAGTACATCCAGACCGATATCTGGGTGCGGTTCCAGCGCATGCAGGGCCATGAGATCCATTACGTCGGTGCAGACGATACCCATGGCACGCCGGTGATGCTGCGCGCGGACTCGGAAGGCATCACCCCCAAACAGCTGATCGATCGCGTGTGGCAGGAACACGATCGCGACTTCAAAAGTTTCGGCGTCAGCTTCGACAATTACTACACCACCGATTCGCCGGAGAACGAGGCGCTGTGCGCCGACATCTACGGCAAACTCAAGGCGGCGGACCTGATCGCGACGCGCTCGGTCGAGCAGTTTTACGATCCGGTGAAAGAGATGTTCCTGCCCGATCGCTACATCAAGGGCGAATGCCCGAAATGCGGCGCGAAAGACCAGTACGGCGATTCCTGCGAAGTCTGCGGCGCGACCTACGCCCCCACCGACCTGAAGAACCCGTACTCCACCGTCTCCGGCGCAGCGCCCGTGCGCAAGGCATCGGAACACTACTTTTTCAAACTCTCGGACAAACGCTGCGAGGAATTCCTGCGCGGATACACGCAGGGCGCCGGGCACCTGCAATCTGAAGCCGCCAACAAGATGAAGGAATGGCTGGGTGAGGCCGGCGAAACCAAACTCTCCGACTGGGACATTTCACGCGACGCGCCTTACTTCGGTTTTCCGATTCCCGGCACCGACGGCAAAAAATTCTTTTATGTGTGGCTGGATGCACCGGTCGGTTATTTCAGCAGCTTCCTGAATTACGTCAAAAAGCAGCAGACCAAAGGCATCAGCATCGACGCCGATGCCTTCCTGAAGCCGGGCAGCAATACCGAACTGATTCATTTCATCGGCAAGGACATCCTTTATTTCCATGCGCTGTTCTGGCCGGCAATGCTGCAGTATGCCGGTTTCCGCACGCCGACCAAGGTTTACGCCCACGGCTTCCTGACAGTCAACGGCGAAAAGATGTCGAAGTCACGCGGCACCTTCATCACCGCTGAGAGCTACATCCAGCAAGGTCTCAATCCGGAATGGCTGCGCTATTACTACGCCGCCAAGCTGAATTCGACCATGGAAGATCTGGATCTGAATCTGGATGATTTTGTGGCGCGGGTGAATAGCGATTTGGTGGGCAAGTACATCAATATTGTCAGTCGGGCCGCCGGTTTCTTGACCAAGAATTTCAATGGTACGCTAGCCCCCGAAATTATTGAGGGCACCAAAACAAACAGCCCTTTGAATTTCAAAGCACTCGCAATTGAAGAAGAAGTGGCTACCGCTTACGAAAATCGCGAGTTTGGTCGCGTTGTACGTGCAACCATGCGCGTTGCAGATGAGATCAACCAATACTGGGATGCAAAAAAACCGTGGGAACTCGCAAAAAACCCAGACGCATCTCTCGCCCTGCATGAAATATGCACGGATTGTGTTAACGCTTTCTACAAACTCACCATTTATCTCGCCCCAATTGTCCCGAACACGGCAAATGCTGTAGCAACATTACTAGGCATATCACCACCCTTGGTTTGGAATGACCTAGGCACACGCCCCGCCAATATCCCTGCCAAGAGATCTTTAAAAACGATCTCCCAATATCAGCACCTGATGACCCGCGTCGATCCTAAGCAAACCACCGCGCTTGTCGCCGCCAACAAGGACAGCATGATGCCCCCCTCTCCCGTCGGGAGAGGGGCCGGGGGTGAGGGAAAAATCACAAAGAAACCACCCGTTCCCGAGGAACTACTGACCTTCGCCCGCCAGTTGAGACAAGAGCAAACCGACGCAGAACAACTCGTCTGGAAACTGCTGCGAAACCGTCGCCTAGCGCATTGCAAATTCCGCCGGCAACATCCCGTTTCTCTCGGCGACAGGAACTACATCCTTGATTTCTACTGCGACGAACTCAAACTGGCCATCGAACTGGACGGCTCGCAACATCAGGGCGCAAAAGCGAAAGACGACGCACGTACTGCTGCACTTGAAAAATCTGGTATCTCAATAATCCGCTTCTGGAACAACGAAGTGCTGCAGCAAACCGAAGCGGTATTGGAAAAACTCTGGAATACGATCATGGAAAAATCTTCAGCGGCATCTTCATCATCCCCCCTCACCCCCGGCCCCTCTCCCGGCGGGAGAGGGGAGATATCTGGCGCTGATGCGCTGATTTCGATCGACGACTTCACCAAGATCGATCTGCGCATCGCCAAAATCGCCAACGCCGAACATGTTGAAGGCGCGGACAAACTGCTGAAACTGACACTGGATGTCGGCCCCCTGGGCACCAAGCAGGTCTTCGCCGGCATCAAGGCCGCCTACGATCCGGAGGCGCTGAAGGGCCGGTTGACCGTGGTGGTCGCCAACCTCGCGCCGCGCAAAATGAAATTCGGCATGTCCGAGGGCATGGTGCTCGCCGCCAGCGGTGACGCGCCAGGCCTGTACCTGCTGTCACCCGATTCCGGCGCGCAGCCCGGCATGCGCATCAAATAACATAGCGGCCGCAGCCAACCGTCATCCTCCAGGCCATGAACGACAACCGCACCTTTGTCTGCAGCGTCGCCTTCATCGACATCGTCGAATATTCGAAGAAGTCGGTGGCCGATCAGATGCGCGTCAAGGAGCAGTTCAACCTGCTGCTGGCGCAGGCGCTGGCGGACGTGCCGAGCAAGGACCGCATCATTCTCGACACCGGCGACGGCGCCGCGATCAGTTTCCTCGGCGACCCTGAAGACGGCCTGTTCCTCGGATTGGCACTGCGCGATGCGATCGCCGAACGCAGCGACGGGCTGCTGCGGCTGCGCAGCGGCATCAACCTCGGGCCGGTGCGGCTGGTCAAGGACATCAACGGCCAGCCCAACATCATCGGCGACGGCATTAATGTTGCGCAACGGGTGATGAGCTTCGCCGACATCAACCAGGTGCTGGCGTCGCGCTCCTACTACGAAGTGGTGTCGGCGCTGTCACCGGATTACGCACATCTGTTCAACTTCGAGGGCGCGCGCACCGACAAACATGTGCGTGAACACGAGGTCTATGCGCTGGGCAAGGAGCCGGCCCCCCCGCGGCCGACACGCCGTAAACCCGGCGCCGCCGCGGTTCATGCCGCCGCCGTGCTGGAAAAACTCGGCCACGCCGCCAACACTGCCCGGGCGCAGATCATGCGCCGCCCGCCACTGGCCACTGCACTGGCAGTCGCACTGATCCTGACCATCGCCACTGCCGCACGCATTGCGCTGAAAGGCGCAGAAGAAGAGCAACTGTCCGACACTGCCCCCACAAAGGTAGTCATGCCGCGACCGCTGCCGCCGAAACTCCCGGCAGCCGAACCGCAGCCCCCTGCACCGCTGGCCAAAGCCGAGCCTGCCCCCAAACCGACTCCCGCCAAAAAACCGCCGCGCCCTGCCACGGAGGCGGCGGCCACCGGCACTTTGCGCCTGAACGTGCTGCCCTGGGGTGAAATCCACATCAACGGCACCCAATATGGCGTTTCACCGCCACTGCGCGACATCGCGCTCAAGCCCGGCGTCTACAAGCTCGAGGTCCGCAACCCGGGATTTGCTTCATACCTGCAGGTGGTTGAGGTCATGCCCGGCGAAGAGATTAAAATCCGGCATCGGTTCCGCTAGAGGATCCAGGGAGAGACCATGCGCTTGTTCATCATCATGCTGTTGCTGATGCCGCTGCTGAGCGGCTGCGAATCCGTAAAAAAAGGCGTGCAAAGTGTCACCGACTCGCTTGATTTCGACAAGCAGCGCGAGAAATCACTGGAAACTCAGCTGCCGAGTGCCGAATCCCGCCTGAAGACCGGCATCGCCCAGTACGAGGACGGTAGCTATGCCCAGGCGCAGCGCTCACTGCAATCCGCTCTGGCCGGCGGAATGACCTCGCGCACCGACCAGGCCCAGGCCTATAAATACCTCGCCTTCATCTACTGCGTCACCGAGCGCGCCGCACAATGCCGGCAGGAATTCAACAACGCCTTCAGCGCCGACCCTAAATTCAGCCTGACCGCCGCGGAAGCGGGGCATCCGAGCTGGGGCCCGGTGTACCGCAGCGTCGCCCGCGGCCGCTGACCGCCTTCGCCCGAAACAGTCAATGGATCAACCCGCTAAAATCGGCCGCTACAACATCGCCGCCGAAATCGGCCGCGGCGCGATGGGTGTAGTCTACCGCGCGGTGGATCCAATGCTTGAGCGCACGGTGGCGGTCAAGACCATCAACATGGCGCTGGATCCCGGCGAAATAGAACACTACGAAAAACGCTTCACCATCGAAGCGCGCGCCGCCGGTGGCCTCAACCATCCGAACATCGTCACCATCCACGACATCGGCCGCAGCGGCGACCTCGCTTACATGGCGATGGAATTCCTTGAAGGCCGCGAGCTGAAAGACCTGATCGCCAACGGCGAACTCACCGTGGACCGCGCGCTGGACATCGCCGCGCAGGCCGCCGACGGTCTCGCTTACGCGCATCAGCATGAGGTCGTGCACCGTGACATCAAGCCGGCCAACATCATGATCCTCGGCGATGGTCGCGTGAAAATAATGGACTTCGGCATCGCCCGCATGCGCACCGCCGACGTGCGCACACAGACCGGCGTGGTGCTCGGTTCGCCGCGTTACCTGTCGCCGGAGCAGGTGCTGGGCAAACGCTCCGACGGACGCGCCGACATTTTCTCGCTGGGCGTAATCCTTTATGAAATGATCGCCGGCCAGCCGCCGTTCAACGGTGTCGACGTCAATTCGCTGATGTTCCAGATCGTTAATTTCACCCCGCCGCCGCCGAGCTCGGTTAACACCAGGCTGCCGCCGATGCTCGATCTGATCATCACCAAGGCACTCGCCAAGTCCGCCGACGAACGTTACGCCGGCATCACCGAATTCGCCGCCGACCTGCGCGCCTGCCGCCAGCAGGGACTGGGCACAACCATGCCGACGCTGATCGCCGTAACACAGCCGGTGAGCGCCGAATCGCAAAAGATGCTGTTCGACGACACCCAGCCGGCGTCACGCGCCGAGGATCGGAGTCTGACTTTATCCAACAACAGTCTGCCCGGCGACACCATCCCGTCGCGCGGGCTGGCCAAGGAATTCGATTCGATGGCGGCCACCATGCGCCTCGCCGCAAAAACCGGCGTCATCACCGATCCCGACGCCTTTGCCGCCAACTTCGGCGTCAGCCGTCACTCCATCGACGCGGCGATCA
This sequence comes from Betaproteobacteria bacterium, assembly GCA_021732605.1. Lineage (GTDB taxonomy): Bacteria > Pseudomonadota > Gammaproteobacteria > Burkholderiales > SG8-41. The sequence goes on from JAKFUS010000018.1 coordinate 24,596, forward strand.
TGGATGCCGGTGATGAATCCGAACGCAACTGGGGCGCCCATACCGTGATGCGCGCACCACCCTGGTCGACCCGCGACCGGCAGATTTTCCTCGGCTCGGTTGGTGGCGCACTCGTGCTGGGCATGCTGATCGTTTTCATCTGAAGATTTAGTCTTCAGCTTTCGCCCGTAAAAGTTCTCGCCCGTACAATTTACGCCCGTAAAGTTTTAGTCTGTATTCACTGAAGGAGCGCCATGCGCATCACCGCCGTCGAAGCCATTGCCATTGACATTCCCCTCAGCAAAAATTTCGGCGGCTCGACCTACAGTGTGCTCAAACGTTCGACGGTGATCACCCGATTGCGCACCGACAGCGGACTCACCAGCAATGTGTACAACGGCGACAATCGCGCCCATGGCCCCCAAATCGCGAAACTGATCGAAAACGATTTATTTAATGTAATCAATGGCTTGAGTATTTTCGAGCGTGAACGCGCCTGGGACCGCATGTTTGCGCTGAGCCACTCCGCCGCCGACAAGAAACTGCTGCTCGAAGCCATCGCCTGCGTCGACTGCGCGATCTGGGACCTGACCGGCCGCGCGCTGGGCAAAAGCGTGCGTGAACTCATCGGCGGCTACACCACTGAACTGCAGATCATTTCCATCGGCGGCTATTACATGCCCGGCAAAACCGAAGCCGACATTGCGCGCGAAATCGTCTCGTACCGCGACGCCGGCATGGCCGGCTGCAAATTCAAGGTCGGCGGGTTGTCACCGGAGGAAGATGCCAAACGCGTCGCGGTTGCACGCAAGGCTGTTGGGGACGACTTCATCCTCTGTGTTGATGCCAACCGCGGCTGGGCCGCCGAAGACGCCATCCGTTTCGCGCGACTGGTAGAGGCGCACAACATCCGCTGGTTCGAGGAACCCTGTCACTGGCATGACGATGCCGCGCAGATGGCGCGGGTGCGCCAGGCCATCACCATGCCGGTGACGGCCGGACAGAGCGAAATCACCAGCCATGCGATCCGTCGGCTGGTCGATGCGGGCGCGGTGGATCTGGTCAACTACGACGTATCGGAAGGCGGCGGCGTCACTGACTGGCTGCGTGCCGCCGGACTGTGCCGCGCTGCGGGCGTGGCCATGGCGCACCACGAAGAGGCGCAGATCGCCAGCCACCTGCTCGCCGCCGTGCCCCACGGCACCTATGCCGAATGTTTCGCCGACCCGGCACGGGATCCGGTGTGGCAATCGATGTGGATCAACCGCCCGGCGATCAAAATGGGCATGATGCAGGTCGCCACCGGTCCCGGTTTCGACATCGAGCTCGACGAAAAAATGATTCAAAAGTTTCGCACCAACTATTGATGTTTTCCAAAAACATGACAGCCTCGTCAGAGGCATGTTTTTGTCATTATTAATGTAATTTTCAATAGTCACCCCCGCACACGATGCCCGCCCTGCCCCGTTTCCGTCCGCGCCTCTTCGAGGTCATCGGCGAATACAACGCCGCGCGATTGCGCGCTGACGTGCTGGCCGGCATCACCGTCGGCATACTCGCGCTACCGCTGGCGATCGCCTTCGCCATCGCATCGGGCATGACGCCGGAATCAGGCATCTATACCGCGATCATCGCCGGCTTCATCGTCTCGGCACTCGGCGGCTCGCGCGTGCAGATCGGCGGTCCGACCGGCGCATTCATCGTCATCGTCTACGGCATCGTCGTCCAGTACGGCGTCGCCAACCTGCTGATCTGCACACTGATGGCAGGCTTCATGCTGCTGGCGATGGGCCTGCTGCGCATGGGCACATGGATCCGCTTCATTCCGGTGTCGGTGATCAGCGGTTTCACCAAGGGCATCGCGGTACTGATCCTGCTGTCGCAGGTGCGGGATTTTCTCGGCCTCAGCACCGGGCAATTGCCGGCGGAATTTTTCGCGCAGATTACGGTGTTGTGGCAGGCGCTGGATACCGTGAACTGGACCGCGGTCGCGCTGTCTCTCGCCTGCCTGGCGTTGATCGTATTCTGGCCGCAGGCCTGGCGCGTGGTGCCCGCACCCATCGTCGCACTGGTCGCGGGCACTGCGGCTGTGGCCCTGTTCCACCTGCCGGTGGAAACCATCGGTTCGCGTTTCGGCGGCATTCCGCAAACGCTGCCGGGCTTCGCTTTTCCCGAACTGTCCGTGGCAACCATCCGCCACCTCATTGGGCCGGCCATCGCCATCGCGCTGCTCGGCGCCATCGAATCACTGTTGTCGGCCACCGTCGCCGACAACATGATCGACGACCGCCACAAACCCAACCAGGAACTGATGGCGCAGGGCATTGCCAACATCATCGCCCCGCTGTTCGGCGGTTTCTGCGCCACCGGCGCCATTGCCCGCACCAGCACCAATGTGCGCATGGGCGCCTTCGGCCCGATCTCCGGCATCGTACACGCGCTGACCCTGCTGGCCATCGTGCTGGTTGCCGCCCCGCTGGCAACACATGTGCCACTGGCCGCACTGTCGGCAATCCTCGTCGTCGTCGCCTGGAACATGGGCGAATGGCATGACTTCCGCGAAATGCGCCGCTACACCATGAACTACCGTGCCATCCTGCTCGCGACCTTTGTGCTGACCGTGGTGTTCGACCTGACCGTCGCGGTCGAAGTCGGCCTGGTGATGGCAGCGATTTTTTTCATTACCCGCATGTCATCGCTGACCGGCGTCACCGAAATCCCCGCCAGCGAGACATCCGGCAGGGTGCGCGCCTACGAAATGTTCGGTTCGCTGTTTTTCGGATCCGCCAACAAGCTCGAACCACTGCTTGCCAGCGCCGACCCTGCGGATCCGGCGCGGGTGGTCGTGCTCGACCTGCAGAAAACCCTCAACGTCGATACCACCGGTCTCGACATCCTGGAGGCGCTGCGCCGCAAACTCGCGAAAAACGGCAAGACCCTGATCATCGCCGGCGCCGGTGCGCAGCCGCTGTCGCTGTTCCAGCGCTCGGGATTCACGCAAAAACTTGGCGCAGAAAATCTCTGCGCCGACCGCGCCACCGGCATGGTACGCGCTGCAACTTTGTCTCAACACCACACTTCGTAATTCACGCGCCGTGATGATTACGCGCCATCTATTGATCCGTGGACGCGTGCAAGGTGTGGGTTTTCGCCATTACATGGCCTACAAGGCCGAACAACTGGGCATCAGCGGATGGGTGCGCAATCGCAGTGACGGCAGCGTGGAAGCGGTGGTGCACGGGCCGCAGACCGCAGTCGCCGCCATCATCGAATGCGCACAACGCGGGCCGCGGGCCTCACAGGTCAGTGGTGTTTCAGTGAGTGACGGTGAGGGTGTTTACGCCAGTTTCGAAATGCGCGAAACCGTTTAAAAGTTGTTTAAAAACAATAACTTAAATCAATTTTTCGGTGCCGGACTGCTGTTGCGATGGATCGTCGCAGCGCGCACTGCGAGTTTGTCAGCCTCCGGCTTGCGACCCAGCGCCTCCAGCACCTGCGCCAGGTTGTTCAGCGTGTGCGCAACACTGGGACTGGTTGGCCCCAAAGTTTTTTCCTTCATCGCCAGCGCACGGCGCAGTACCGGTTCGGCCTCGGCATTGCGCCCCTGCGCGTGCAGCGTCGCGCCGAGGTTGTTCAGGCTCGCCGCGGTTTTCGGATCATCACCGTAGCTTTTTTCGAACACTGCGAGCACGCGCCGGTGCAGCTTCTCGGCTTCGGCGTATTTTTTCTGCGCCTGCACCACGTCAGCGAGGTTGTTGACCAGAATCGCCACCGCCGGATCGCGCGGCCCGAGGGCCTTCTCGCGCAAGGCCAGTGCGCGGCGGAATTCCCTCTCCGATTCGGGATAACGCTGCGCAAAGCGCAGCACCAGACCCAGCGTGGCAATGCTCTGGTCGTAGGTGCGGTGTTTTTTACCGAAGCTGCGTTCAGCTTCGGCGATGGCCTCGCGTGCAAACAATTCCGCCTGCTGCAGGCTGCCGCGCTGCACGTGCAGATTGGCCTGGTCGGTCAGCATTTTCCATTCGAGCTCGCCGGCTGAAACCTGCACAGTGCACGCCAGCAACGCGACGGCGAATGCGATGCGCAGCTTGGTCTTAATTCCCATATTCAATATTGACGTTCTCCGGCTTCAGCCATTCGCCCAAAGAACGCAACAGGTCCTCATTGAGGTTGACCTGCCAGGCGGGCCCCAGTTTCACCTCGCAGAGCGCACCATTACTGGTGTATTCGATGGCCACCGTGCAGCGGCCCTGACGGTGCGGACTGAGCAGTTCTTTGAGCTTGCTGCCGGAAGACTGACCGTTGCAGGTCAGGCGGATGCCGCGGGCGTAACGATTGCGCGCTTCGTTGAGGTCCATGATGTCCATGGCCTCAAGCCGCAACGAATTGTCGCCCGCACCATTGCCCCCATTACCCGGGTCTTCGGCTTCGGGGCTGCGGTAACGCTGGCGGCCACGCACTTCGATCACCAGCAGCTCATCCGCGCGCAGCTTGTGGCGGTGGCGATCGAACACCTCGCGGAACACCACCACTTCGTGTTTGCCGGTGTCATCGGCCAGGGTCACGATGCCCATGCGGCCGCTGGCGGTGTTCTGCACGCGCACCGACAGCACCACGCCGGCGATGTTTGCCGTGCGCCCGCCGATGTCGCTGGCGGTCTGCAGGTCGCCGAGTTTTTTGCTGACCATGCGCCGCACTTCGTCGCGATAGACGTTGAACAGGTGGTCACTGCGGTAATAACCCAACGCCAGTTTTTCGTTCTGCAGCAGCTCCTTTTTGCTCCAGCGCGGAATATTCGCCGGCGCCACCACCCGCGGCGCATCAACGGCGTCGCCGAACAAACTGTTCTGTGAGGCGGAGCGGCTCGCCTGCTCGGCGCTCTCCAGCGCGAGGCCGACGCAGGCCATCAGTTCTGCACGATTGTCGTTCACGCCGTCAAAAGCTCCGGCGCGCACCAGCGACTCGACCACGCGCCGGTTGACCACGCGTTTGTCGACGCGGTGGCAGAAATCGAACAAATCCTTGAACGGCCCTCCAGTAGTACGCGCCTCGACGATCTGCTGGATCGCACCTTCGCCGGTGCCCTTGATGCCGCCCAGGCCGTAACGAATGCTTTTTTCATCGACCGGCGCGAAACGATAACCGCCGGAATTGACGTCGGGCGCCAGCACTTCCAGCCGGTTGTCGCGCGCGTCATCGACCAGCTGCTGCACCTTGTCGGTATCGTTCATCACCGCCGACATGTTGGCCGCCATGAAAGCGGCCGGATGGTGCGCTTTCATGTAGGCCGTCTGGTAGGCCACCAGCGCATAGGCCGCGGCATGCGACTTGTTGAAGCCGTAACCGGCGAATTTTTCCATCAGGTCGAACAGCTCGTCGGCCTTGCCCTGGTTCAAGCCGTTTTTCGCCGCACCCTCGCGGAACAGGCCGCGGTGTTCGGCCATTTCCTCCGGTTTTTTCTTGCCCATCGCACGGCGCAGCAGGTCGGCGCCGCCGAGGCTGTAACCGCCGATGATCTGCGCCATCTGCATCACCTGCTCCTGGTAGACCATGATGGCGTAGGTTTCAGAGAGGATGCTTTCGACGCGCGGATCGGGGTAGCTGAACCGTTTGCCGTGTTTGCGCGCGCAGAATTCCGGGATCAGCTCCATCGGTCCCGGACGATAGAGGGCGACCAGCGCAATAATGTCGCCGAAACGGTCGGGTTTGGCGCTTTTCAGCATGTCGCGCATGCCGCGCGATTCAAACTGGAACACGGCCGATGTATTGGCCTTGGCAAAAATATCGTAGGCCGCCTTGTCGTCCAGCGGCAGTTTTTCCAGCTTCAGCGTGGATGATGGGTCCAACTGCTTGATGTATCTGAGTGTCCAGTCGAGGATGGTCAGCGTGGTCAGGCCGAGAAAGTCGAACTTGACGAGACCGATGGCTTCGACGTCGTCCTTGTCGAACTGGCTCACCGCGGCATTCGACGCGTCAGCGACATACAGCGGACAGAAATCAGTCAGCTTGCCCGGCGCGATCAGCACGCCACCGGCATGCATGCCGACATTCCGCGTGAGACCCTCAAGCGTGCCGGCCAGCTCCAGCAGCTCGGCGACTTCCTCTTCTTTTTTCTCGCGCTCGGCGAGCTGCGGCTCCATCTTGCGTGCTTCTTCCAGTGTGATGTGCTTGCCGGGCTGGAAGGGAATCAGCTTGGCGAGCTGGTCGCAGAAGTTGTAACCCAAGTCGAGCACGCGGCCCACGTCGCGCACCACCGCCTTGGCCGCCATGGTGCCGAAAGTGGCGATCTGCGACACCGAATCCGCGCCGTAGCGCGTTTTCACATAATCGATGACGCGGTCGCGGCCGTCCTGGCAGAAGTCAATGTCGAAGTCGGGCATCGACACCCGCTCGGGGTTCAGGAAGCGTTCAAACAGCAGGTTGTAACGCAGCGGATCAAGGTCGGTGATGCCGAGGCTGTACGCCACCAGCGAACCGGCGCCGGAACCGCGGCCCGGCCCCACCGGCACGCCGTTCTGTTTCGCCCAGTTGATGAAGTCGGCAACGATCAGGAAATAACCCGGGAAACCCATTTGCAGGATGGTCTTGATCTCGAACTCCAGCCGCTCGCGATAGGTCGGATCCTGCTTTGCACGCTCCGCCGCATCGGGATACAGCTCGGCCATGCGCAGGTCCAGGCCCGCACCCGCCTGTTCGCGCAGATGCTGCTCGAGGCTGACGTTTTCCGGTGTCGGGAAATGCGGCAGCCGGCTTTTGCCCAGCGTCAGTCCCAGCGTGCAGCGCTTGGCGATTTCGATGGTGTTTTCCAGCACCTCCGGCACGTCGGCAAAGAGTTCCACCATCTCGCGCTGGGTTTTGAAATACTGTTCACCGCTGAAACGTTTCGGCCGGCGCTGGTCGGAGAGGATGTAGCCCTCGGAGATGCACACCCGCGCCTCGTGCGCGCGGAAATCCTCGGGTTTGAGGAACTGCACCGGATGCGTGGCGACTGCGGGCAGGCCCAGCGCGCCCGCCAGTTGCAGCGCGCGCTCGACATGCTGCTCCACCGGGACGGTCGCCGCACCCCCAGTCATCGCCTGCGGCCCGAGGCGCTGCACTTCGAGGTAATAACGGCCGGGAAACAGCGCCGCCCATTCCTGCGCCAGCCGGCGCGCGGCATCTTGATGGCCGGAGACCAGCGCTTGGCCGACGTCGCCGTGATGGGCGCCCGAAAGTACGATCAGGCCATCGGTGCTGATCTCGGTCAGCCACTCCTTCATCACTTCGGCACGGCCGCGATACTGGTTGCTGCGATAGGCGCGGGTCAGCAGCTCGCACAGGCGCAGATAACCCTGGTAGTTCTGTGCCAGCAGCAGCACCCGGAAGGGATTGTCGCGGTCGGCCATGTTGCTGAGCCACAGGTCACAGCCGGTGATCGGCTTCAGGCCCCCTGCCCGCGCGGCCTGATAAAACTTGACCATGCCGAACACATTGCCGAGGTCGGTCAGGCCCAGCGCCGGCATGCCGTCGGCCTTTGCCGCGGCCACGGCTTCATCGACGCGCACGATGCCATCAACGATGGAATATTCGCTGTGCAAGCGCAGATGAATGAACGCAGGCTGCATGGGGCGCTATTTTACGATGTAGCGTCGATCAGATTAACGGGGATGCGCAGCTTTGTTTAACCTCAATAAAATCCATGACATAGCGGCGTGTAGTGCGTACGTTTTATGCACCCTGTCACTGCAGTCTTATTTTGAACGAACACCTTTCCTGTACATCCCGGCAAGCTCTTCTGCTTCGGCAGCCATTTCACGACGCAAGCCAGCTGGACGCAGGACTTCGACTCGCCCGCCAAAACCCAGCAGCCACCAGCGCAATTGCGGCGTATCGGTAACCGTCGCAGTCAGCCGCATCTCCTCGTCGGATACAGAAACCAGCCTCTGATCCCTGGATAGCGGCGTTTCCTGGAGGTGATTTCCCGTGCCGCCGCGAAACAACAATTCGATTTTGAGGCTGCCCCCGTTGCCGAATCCGAAAGCGCCATCGCGGACATACCCGTCAAGGGTGAAACCATCGGGCACCCGTACCACGGAATCCTCAAGCGCTTTGGCAGACTTGATCCGGTGCAAAGCCAGAATGCGCGGTTCATCATATTCAAATACCGTACAAACCAGGTAAGTCACCGCCCCGCGCTGCACTAACCCCAGGGGACTGACGGTCATTGCCGCGGGATTAGGCTCAAATGGCCGCTGGTAGCTCACCTCAATCCGCTGAGCCGCGAGAAGCGCATCAGCCACAACCTGCTGCACGCCCGCAGCAATCTTTGGCGGCAGCAGTTCCTGGGTGGCCGGTACTACGGTAATTTTTTCGAGCCAACTCCCGGCACCACGAGTTTTCGGCAAGCCATTGAGCACCTTGCGCGCATTGTCAAAGCGCGGACGCATGTGCTCCACCACAGATCCGGGCAGGAGCGCGTCGAGAAACCGTTCCGCCAGCGCCAATGCCAGGGCCTCATCAGCCGTCAATCCCGGCACATTGAATTCAGCAGCATCCTGTCGCCAACTCCAGCCGTAAGGCTTGCTGCGCTCGTCCAATCTCAGCGGAAATACCAGCGACAGATCATGCAGGTCACGCTCAATGGTGCGCTTCGTCGCATAGAGTCCCCGGACTTCCAGTTTTTCCAGCAACTCGCGGGCAGTCGTCTTGACCGGATACCGCGGCACCATGCCAAGCATGTGCCAGTGGCGAAGCATCGTCGTACGGTCGGGCGTCATGGATCAAATCCTCGGATGCAGGTCTGGGCCATACTATCCCCAGCCCGACGCATTTATGCGCTACCGGGGCCGGAATGCGACACACTTTGTCGCACACCGAGCATACCATTCGCACGAGTTAATCGCGTCGAAAGCAAAACATGCCCACGCCACGCCTTTCCAAGTCCAAGATCATTTCAGGCCTGCAATGCCCGAAACGGCTGTATCTCGAAACCCATCACCCGGAACTTGCCGAAGAGGACACCGGCACCGAGGCGCGCTTTGCAACGGGCCACGCGGTCGGAGAAATTGCCCGCCAACTGCGTCCGGGCGGACATCTGGTCGAACACATCAAAAACCTGCGAGCAGCCCTCAAATCCACCAGCGACCTGCTCCAATCGAAACGATCCGCCCTGCTTTATGAAGCGGCGTTTGAGCACTCGGGCGTCCTGATCCGGGCAGATATTCTCCGCCAACGCGCCGGGGCTTTACATCTGACGGAGGTCAAGTCATCAACCACCATAAAGGATTACCACCTGCATGACGCTGCGATACAGGCATGGGTCGTTTCGGGTGCCGGCCACAAGCTCGGATCAATCAAGATCGCCTGCATCGACAGCGATTTTGTTTATCCCGGCAACAATGACTATGACGGACTGCTCGGCTATACCGATGTCACCGAAGAAATACAGCCGCTGCTTAAAGATATCCCCAAGTCGGTCATGGAACTGAGGAAATGGCTGACCGGAAAAACCATTCCGGACATCGACATGGGAGCGCAATGCAATACTCCATTCACCTGCCCGTTTCAGAGTTTCTGCGGAATAGACCTGCCGGAATACCCGGTCACCCTGTTGCCGCGTGGCGGCAAAGTCGTGGACGCATTGCTGGCTGAGGGCTACCAGGACTTGAAAAAAGTGCCGAAAGACAAACTCCGCAATGAAACTCATCTGCGCGTCTGGCGCGCAACCCGGAAGGGAAAACCCGAGATAAAGCCGGTTCCGGCCGAACTGATCCGCAATAAACCCTATCCCCGCTATTACCTGGATTTCGAGACCATACAGTTTGCGGTACCGATATGGGCCAGTACCCGGCCTTACGAGCAGCTGCCGTTCCAGTGGTCATGCCATATCGAGAACAAGGCTGGCGATATCACCCATCGCGAGTTTCTGGATATTTCCGGCGACCTGCCGGTTCGCGCGTTCACGGAAAGCCTGATCGATGCGGTCGGAACTAAAGGCCCGATTTTTGTTTACAGCGCATTTGAGTCTCGCGTGATTCGCGATTTGGCAAACCGGTTGCCGGAGCACGCCAAAGCCCTCATGGCCATTAATGGACGTCTTGTCGATTTATTGCCAATTACTCGTGAGCACTACTACCACCCAGAGATGATGGGGTCGTGGTCCATTAAATCGGTGCTGCCTACCATTGCACCGGAACTTGACTATTCGTCCCTTGGTGAAGTGCAAGATGGCGGAATGGCGCAGATGGCATTTTTAGAAATTATCGCCGCAGTTACCACAAATATCCGCAAAACAAATTTACGAAAAGCATTACTAAACTATTGCCGACAAGACACCCAGAGCCTTTTAAAGCTGGCGGAATTTCTTAAAAAGCAATAAAAATCCCCACCCTTCCGATACTCAATATCAATGAAAATACTTATCGCTCGCCACCACCTTAGACTCGCCTCTTATTCACTTTCCGCACGAGTTTGATAAGCCTATCAACTGAAAGCGGACTCTTCGTCGAATGAGCAAGCCTGTGGCAATTTGCACAAAGCAATCTTAAGTCCTTAATCTCTGTCTTACCGCGATGCCGCGGACTGCTCAAAGGAATATTGTGATGGCACTCGATAATCGACAATGCATCGCGCCCGTATTTCTTAAGGTAGTCCACGCCACAGGCCTCACACTTTAATTTTCCAGACTTATAAGCCTGCCGCTTTAAATTTCTGGCCGCATCTGAATCTCGTTCGCGAACATAGTGCATCTTTAATCTTTTTTTACCTTCGCTTGTAGTAGTTGGAAGTCCGCTATGGGCTTTTTCTACCACGCTCCTTAAACGTGCAATATCTTTTTGAGTTTTCTCTCGCACATCACTCTGATTGTAATGGTCGAAGTTCCTCAAAACATGGGACACAACTTCCGCCACGTCAGTATTAAAGTCAGCATCTCTCCAATCATCAGAACAAATTGCCCCAGGACCGTTACCTCCGCATCTTGCCAAATACGGGCAGCTATCTAAACATGGCTCCTTCACTGATTTTACCCACACCTCCCATCCTTCACCTCCGGGGAGAACCGAGTCCAGAATTTCCATTTGCTTATCAGATAACTTGAGAGACTTGATTAACCTCATATCTCCTCCACAACAAATTAGTCGAAGAACGATCCATGGTCACGTGAATTACAGAAAACACCCCGCGACGCACATTACCACGAGCAAATCAACTAAGCATGCGCCGTATATTCTCGCGCCAATCTCTCCACTGCATTTTTTATTTTTACTCCAAGACTTGAGTTTTTGAAACCCTTAACCTGCCCGACAAACCATTTACTCCTCAACAACAGATCATCAATATGCAACTCAACCGTTGCCAAGCGCCGCCGAGTCCGGACTGACCGAATCGAAAAAACGCGGCTTTTCCCTCTCGCGCAATCAACATCGTACTGAGCAACACAGTGTTTCATGGCTTCACCCTCCTCCCGCAAGGCTTCGGATGAAGTTAGCGGAACAAACAGATACCCCCCATCTTCGTGCTCGGGTAATGCCGACTCCCAACTCAGATTCCTCGGCATGTCATCCTCCCATTGATCTGATAGTTCTGAGTTGTAGATTCGGGCACGCTCCACCAGTCCTCCCCAACCGAGCTTGTGCAAGCCGCTCAACCGTGGCTCTTCCTCACGAAGCCATACACAAACAGCAGCAAAGTCATCGTCAAAAAAATCCTGGACGAGTCCGGTCTCTGCACGCGCCCTCACCTCGCGCGCCATGACCTGCACCGCCGCCACGGGCAATTCATGCAAGCATCCCGCCTCCTTATCAGCCAAATGATCCGCAAATCCAGACGGCCCTTCCTCACGCGCAAGGTGGTAAACCGAGAATGCGGCTGCAAAATTCTCAAAAATTTCCTCCCTCCCACCAAGGCCGGGGATCAGTGTATCTATGGTCTGCCGTGGCAGCTTGATCAGGTCGCGCCATCCATTCTTGGATATCCCCGCTTGACGCAACTCACCCTTGATTTCCTTGAGGATGTCGCTGCCACCCCAAAGACAACTGTTTACGAGTCCCGAGTATCCGAGCGGCAGCAGATTAGGCGCGTGGTGCAGCAATTCCCTGAGCGACTCAATTTCCTGCCAGACCTTGGAGTACCAATGCCCGTCGATTTCTTTAAACTCGATCCTCGGCACCAATTCGGCTATGGCCAACACGTCAGCGTTCAGATCCAGCGCCGCAATCGTTTCCCGATTGATCCGCTCAATATCAACCAGTTCTCGTGCCACCTGTAAAAGCACGCCCCTGTCACCTGGGGCGATTTGAGCTGTATTGCCTTCGTCACATTGCCGCATCGCAATGCGTAACTGCCGTTCAAGCGCCTGCTCAACATCATCCAGAGAAAACGGTCGCCGAACATTGGCAACACAAAAATCACGCAGGGGCAGCGCGTGCTCATCTTCGCCCTGCAGCGGCACAAGCATCATTGTCAGCATGCGTCTTTGACAATCCATTTCAATCTCGGCACCAAGAACTCTCACATGCCGCAACTCGGCATCGCCATGGACGACGGGATGGACCGGCAACAGTTTCACCGCCGCACGCACCATCGCGCGAATGTCGCTGCCCTCTGCACACGGAGTGTTAAACATTCGCCCTCCCCGCCACCAGTTCCGGTGCTGATCCTGCCGCCAACACATGTAGCTCGATGGCCGATCCTTGCATAACCCATTGATTCCATTTAAATATTAGATCAACATCACCTTCACGCTCAGATAGCTGCCGGCACGCACGCGCAACCGAAAAATAAGTGTCGTAATCCATCGCACCGTAGACAGTGATTTGGGCGCGCCGTATTTGATGCCGGTCCAGCCCGGCCAGCCGTAGCTGTGCCACGCAGGATTCAACGGCATCGACCACTGAGCCTGGACTGTCCGCACGACCACGGGCAAAGGCCATAATCGGGGCGTCACGCAGCATGCGTTGGAAATCGCCCCAATCGAAGGACTGATCGTGCGTTGAGCCAACCAGGTCCAGCAGCACATTGGTGAGATCAAGCTCACTCAGGGAAGCCAGAACCGGCACTCCGGATTGCAGCAGACGCTGGCAGGTCAGATTCGAACGAACCGCATCCCGCCCCATCAGGCCCGGCCCGCGCACAATGGCAAGCACGGTATTCCCTGCACGCTTGTGCTGTACCGCCTGATCGAGCAGGTCCGGATACAGGTGGGCGCGAGCCGGGTTGAAATTCAGCAGCAGAAGGTCTGGCCGAAAGTGGCGTGCTGCATGCGGCGCGCCCTGCCAGCGTTTCCAAAACGCCTCATTCACGTCCGCAAATGTGACGCGCACGAGGTCCACTTCGTGCGGCTGGGTGCCGAGAAATTTTGCCTGCTGAGCAGTCACCATCCGTCTATCGGGGAAATCGTCAGGAATCCAGCAGTCAATCCCGGCAAGCGTATTTTTAGAAGGAGCAACAAATCCGGCGAATGCCCCGCCGACCACCGTCGACCACATACCGGGAATGGTTACGACCACGCACCCCAACCCCTGCAAGAACCGTCGTCTATCCATACTCTGCCTCACCGTTTTACTTGAATACGGACAGCTTACGGCCATGGTGCGACGAAATACGTCGCAGACGGATTGTCGTATCCAACCAGAGGTAGGCCTCGTCGTTTTGCGTATCGCGACACATATCGCATGCACGAGGCGGATAGCAGCAACGTCCCGCTTGATGGTCAGATTTGGGCAATTCACGCATAATCGCCGCCGCGCATCATTCCTTGCGCGCACCCCGCCCCGCC
>JAKFUS010000030.1 GCA_021732605.1 Betaproteobacteria bacterium
GCCGGCATTGCACTGACGCTGGCGCTTGGCCAGTGGCAAGTCGGGCGGGCCCACTACAAGGAGAATCTGCAGCAGCGTTTTGACGCGCAGACCCGGGAGCCCGCGCTGCGCATCGGCGGACAGTCGATGGAACGCGACGGCATCCTGTTCCGCCGCGTCGAAGTGCGCGGAGAATTTATGCCGCAGCACACGGTGTTTGTCGACAACCGGATTTATCAGCACCGGCCGGGCTTGCATGTGGCGACGCCTCTGCGCATCGCCGGATCGCAGCGTTATGTGCTGATCAATCGCGGCTGGGTGGCCGGTAATCGCGATCGCAGTCCGCCACAGGTGGATACACCCGGCGGCGAACAGCTGGTGCAGGGTATTGCAGTCGCGTACAGCGAACGCTACCTTGAGCTCTCGACACAGGTCGCGGAAGGCCGGATCCGGCAGAACCTGGTGTTTGATCGTTATCGGCAGGAGACGGGTCTCGACTTGCAGCCGTTCGTGATCCAGCAGGATAGCGTTACGGCCGACGGGCTGCTGCGGGTGTGGAGCCGGCCCGACCTCGGCCGCAATACGCACCTGGCTTATGCCTTCCAGTGGTACGCACTGAGTCTCGCCATTTTTATTTATTACCTGGTGACCCATGTCAAACGACGCTCCGACCCAAAGCCGTAAAACCCTGTGGCTGGTGGCCGCAGTGTGTATCGCACCTTTTGTCGCCTCGTTTGCAGCGTATTATTTTTACCAGCCCGACGGACGGGTGAATTACGGCGAGTTGATGGCAGACCAACAACTCCCCGCTGCCGCGTTGAAGCTGACGGACGGCAAGGCGTTTGCCCTGGCACAGCTGCGCGGCAAATGGCTGTTTGTCACGGTGGATGACGCGGCCTGTGATGCCTATTGTGAAAAAAAACTGTGGCAGATCCGCCAGGTGCGCAAAACGCAGGGTAAATACCCCGAACGCATCGAACGCGTATGGCTGATCACCGGTGGTGGCCAGCCGGCGCCGCGCCTGAGTTCGGAGTTCGAGGGCACGTGGCTGGTAAATGTCGCAGGCAGTGCGGCCGCAGGCAGTGCGGTGCTCGAAGCCTTGCCGCATGCCGGCACACTTACCGATCACATTTATCTGGTCGATCCGCTGGGTAACCTGGTGTTGCGTTATCCGCGCGCCGCCGATCCCAGCCGCATGAAAAAAGATCTCGATCGCCTGCTCAGGGTGTCGCGCATCGGATGATCGTATTGAGCGTGTATCGAGCATGCATCGAGAGATACTCATAAATATTTGATTTTATTGGTATTTTTATAATGTTCCGAAAGCTGGTCTGGTTTGCCGTGATCTATACCTTCGTCGTGGTCGTCGTCGGCGCTTACGTGCGTCTGGCCGATGCCGGGCTCGGCTGCCCCGACTGGCCCGGTTGTTACGGCGAACTGACGCCGCACCATGCGCAGGATGACATCGCGCGCGCCGTCCTGGAACAAGGCGGCACGCACGGTCCGGTCTCGCTGGGCAAGGCGTGGAAGGAAATGTTTCATCGCTACATCGCCGGCGGACTGGGGCTGGTGATACTCGCGATCACGGTGATGGCCTGGGTGCGCCGTCGCGAATTGCAGCAGTCTCCGCTGCTGGCGACGGGTTTGCTCGCGCTGGTGATGCTGCAGGCGGCACTGGGCATGTGGACCGTGACCCTGCTGCTGAAGCCGGTGATCGTTACACTGCATCTGCTGGGCGGGCTGGCAATCCTGGCCTTGCTGGCGCTGCTGGCGCTGCGCCAGCAGGCGCCGCCACGCATCGCGCCTGTAATCAGGTCACGGTTGCGGCCTTGGGCGTTGCTGGCGCTGCTGGTGGTGATCGCGCAGATTGCGCTGGGTGGCTGGGTCTCGACCAATTATGCGGCGCTGGCCTGCGTCGATTTCCCGACCTGCCACAGCGAGTGGCTGCCGCAGATGGATTTCCGTCACGGCTTCCAGCTGGTGCGTGATCTGGGCATGACCGCCGCCGGCACGCACTTGAGTTATGACGCCATCACCGCGATTCACTGGACACACCGCATCGGCGCGCTGGTGACGCTGCTGGTCGTCGGCGGCTTTGCGCTGTGGCTGACGCGCAGCCCCGGGCTGGCCCGTTATGGCATTGCGCTGTTGTGCGTGCTGCTGGCGCAAGTCACCCTGGGCATTGCCAATGTGCTGGGCGGACTGCCGCTGCTGGTGGCTGCAGGACACAACGCGGGTGCGGCGGTTCTATTGGTGACCATGGTGGTGATAAACTTCGCCCTTCATCGAGGATTGAGGAGTGGGGATTGAGGATTGAGTGGCCGGCAGCAACTCATCTGGCCCCAGCGCCAAGACGCTCAATCCTCAATCCGAAATCCTGATTTAATCATGTCATCCACTGTAATCCGTACCCCTCTCTATTCCCGCATCCAGCAGTTCTACGCGCTGACCAAGCCGCGCGTGGTGTCGCTGATCGTGTTTACCGCGGTGATCGGCATGTTTCTCGCGACGCCCGGCATGGTGCCGGTGACCATCCTGTTCGCGGCGACGCTGGGCATTGCGCTGGTGGCCGGAGCCGCCGCTGCAGTGAACTGCCTGGTGGAACAGAAAATCGACGCACTGATGATGCGCACCCAGTCGCGCCCCCTGCCGCGCGGGCAACTGACGTCGCTGGAGACGCTGATTTTTTCGGGTGTGGTCGGCGGCATCGGCCTGCTGCTGCTGTATCAATGGGTCAACGCGCTGACCATGTGGCTGACGCTGGCGACTTTCGTCGGCTATGCCGTGATCTACACCGTGATCCTCAAGCCGATGACGCCGCAGAACATCGTCATCGGCGGCGCCTCGGGCGCGATGCCCCCGGTGCTCGGCTGGGCCGCGGTCACCGGGGACGTGTCGCCCCAGGCACTGACGCTGTTCCTGATCATTTTCGCGTGGACGCCGCCGCATTTCTGGGCGCTGGCGCTTTACCGCAAACACGAGTACGCAAAGGCCGGTGTGCCGATGCTGCCGGTGACCCACGGCGACAAGTTCACGCGGCTGCACGTGTTGCTCTACACCATCATCCTGCTGGCGTGTTCGACGCTGCCGTTCGTGACGCGCCTGAGCGGCATGCCCTACCTCATTGCGGCGTTGGCACTGGGTGCGGTGTTCATGGTCTACGCGGTGAAAATCTATACCGATTACAGCGATGAACTGGCGCGACGCACCTTCCGTTTTTCGATCCTGTATCTAACACTCATTTTCGCTGCGCTGCTGATCGATCATTATCTGCAGCTTTTTTTCTGAGCCCCGCCTGATGTCCCGTCTGCAACGCCTGCTCGCTGTTCTGGTGGTCTTTACCGGTCTGCTGGCGCTGACCGCCTGTAGTGAAAAACCGGAAGCGCCGCGCTTCAAACTGACCGATGTCACCGGCGCCTCCTTCGGCAAGGATTTCACGCTGACCGATCACAACGGGCAGCGCCGCTCGCTGGCCGATTTCAAGGGCAGGGTGGTCACGCTGTTTTTCGGTTTCACGCACTGCCCCGATGTCTGCCCGACGACGCTGGGCGAGATGGCGGTGGTGATGAAGGAGCTTGGCGCTGACGCCAGCCGTCTGCAGGTGCTGTTTGTGACCGTGGATCCCGAGCGCGATACGGCGGAAGTGCTGAAACGCTACGTGCCGGCATTTCATCCGACCTTCCTCGGCTTGACCGGCAGCGCTGACGACGTCGCGCGCACTGCCAAAGAATTCAAGATTTTTTACCAGAAACAGCCGCTGCCCAACGGCGGTTACAGCATGGATCATTCCGCCGGCACCTACATCCTCGACGGCGAGGGCAGGCTGCGTTTGTTTGCGCAGTACGGCATCGGCGCGCCGGCGATGTTGAATGATATCCGCCTGCTGCTGAAATAAAACAAATGCAGGAATAAAAAAGCCCCGGATTCACCGGGGCTTTGCTTGAAAACGGATACCGTCAGGCCGTCGCGATCAGGCCTTTCATTTTGCCCAGCGCCTTGGCTTCGATCTGGCGGATGCGTTCGGCGGACACCTTGAACTCCGCAGCCAGATCGTGCAGCGTCAACGACTCCTTTTCCGTCAGCCAGCGCGCTTCGATGATGCGCCGGCTGCGTGCGTCGAGGCTGGCCAGGGCTTTTTCCAGGCCGGCGCTGCGCAGACGGGCGGTTTGCGCGGTTTCCAGCAGTGTGCCCGGTTCGGCATCGTCTGCGGCAAGGTAGGCGATCGGCGCGTACTGTTCGTGTTCGTCGTCACCGGCCGGCTCCAGCGCCATGTCCTGGCCGCCAAGACGGGTTTCCATTTCGACGACTTCCTCGGGTTTGACCCCGAGTTTGCGCGCGACCTCCTGCACTTCCTTGGCGCCGAGCGTACCCAGGCCCTGCTTCATGCTGCGCAGGTTGAAAAACAGCTTGCGTTGCGCCTTGGTGGTGGCGATTTTCACCAGCCGCCAGTTGCGCAGCACAAATTCGTGGATTTCGGCGCGGATCCAGTGCATCGCGAACGACACCAGGCGCACCCCGCGCTCCGGGTCGAAACGTTTGACCGCCTTCATCAGGCCGATGTTGCCTTCCTGGATCAGGTCGGCTTGCGGCAAACCGTAGCCGACATAACCCCGCGCGATCGACACCACCAGGCGCAGATGTGACAGCACCAGATGCCGTGCGGCTTCAATGTCGTCACTGTCGCGCAGACGGCGGGCGTACTCGGTTTCCTGTTCCTGCGTCAGCAGCGGAAAACGGTTGGTGGTCTGGATGTAGCTTTCCAGGCTGCCGGTCGCCGAAATCATCGGTAATGCGATGCTGTTCATGGTGGTATCCCTCATGGCAAGAAGTTTAGCACTCTAGGTATAAGAGTGCCAACCGGGGCCGGAGTTCCTGTCCGGGGATACATAAAAATATTAATAAAAACAAATACTTATGATGAGCTTATGTTGGACTTATTTTGGATTATAGACGTGCAGATGGCGGCGCACCGACAGCCAGGCGCCAAACCAGCCGAGGGTGGTGGCAAACAACAGGGCCGCCAGGCTGTCGCCGGGGGGCAGGTGCGCCAGTTGCAGCGGAATGCCGTAGAGCGCGGACAGGGACTTCAACTGCGCATTGAACACCAGCAGCGCGATCCCGATCATCAGCCAGGCTGCAGCACCGCCGGCAGCGCCGAGGATGCCGCCGAAATACAAAAATGGCCGGCGGATCCAGCCATCGGTGGCGCCGATCAGTTTGGCGACTTCGATTTCATCGCGCTGGGTGAGGATCTGCAGACGGATGGTATTGAAGGTGATCGCGACCAGCGCCAGCGCCAGTGCCGCGGCCAGCATCAGCACGGCATAACGACCGAGTGCGAGCAGGCTGTCGAGGCGTCGCGCCCAGTCCGAATCGACATGCACCTCGGCCACTTTGGGCCAGCCGGCAAATTCAGCGCGCAGAGCCTCCAGTGCCGCAGCGTCTTGCGCTGGGGCAGTGACCACGAAGGCATCGGGCAGCGGATTGTTGGACAGTCCGGCCATTACGTCGGCAAGGCCGGCGCGTGACTTCAGCGTTTCCAGTGCCTGGGCGCGTGACACAAAGCGGAAATTCGCGATGCCGTTCCGCGCCTTCAGCCGTTGCTCAATGGCGCGCACATCTACGGCCACAGCGTCCTGGGCCAGGAACACGCTCAATTGCGGTTGCGGCGAAAAATCACGAGCCAGCCCTTGCAGGTTGGCGAGCACCACGTAAAAACCCAGCGGCAATGCCAGCGCAGTGCCGATGACCATGATATTGAACAGGCTGGCCAGCGGCGCGCCGGCCAGCCGGGCCAGGGTGCCGGTGCAGGCGCGGCGGTGCGCGGCGATCCAGTTTTTCATGACACGACCCTGCCGCTGCGGACTTCGATCAGCCGCGGCTGCAGTCGCGCCGCGAGTTGCATGTCGTGTGTTGCCAGCACCACCGTCACGCCGACCTGGTTAAAATCGCGGAACAGGTCACCGATGCCGGCGGCGTAGTCGGCATCCAGATTGCCGGTGGGTTCGTCGGCGAGCAGGATCGCCGGCCGGTGCACGATGGCACGGGCGATGCACAGCCGCTGCTGCTCGCCGCCGGACAGCGTGATCGGGCGCGCCTTTTCCTTGTGCAGCAGGCCGACCTTGTCGAGCGCGGCTCGCGCGCGACCCGCGCCTTCGCGGCGGTCGAAGCCGGTGATGTCCAGCGGCAGCATCACGTTGTCGAACACGCTGCGGTCGAACAGCAGTTTGTGGTCCTGGAACACCAGGCCGAAGTTGCGTCGCAGGAACGGAATGCCCTGCGCGCGCAGCGCGCCGATGTTCTGGCCGTTGACAATGACCGACCCTGAGGTCGGCCGTTCGATGGCAGCCATCAGTTTCAGCAAGGTGCTTTTGCCGGCGCCGGAGTGGCCGGTGATGAACACCATTTCGCCGGTGGCGATGTTCAATGTGATATCCGCCAGCGCCTCGTGCCCGCCGGCATAACGCTTGTAAACTTTGCTGAGGACGATGTCTGTCACGCGATATCGTTCACGAGTTACGGGTCACGAGTTGCGGGTCACGAATCAAGGAGAGCGGCGACAAAATCTTCGGCGACAAAGGGACGCAGGTCGTCGATGCCTTCGCCGACACCGATGAAGCGCACGGGGATCGTCCGGCCGCCGGCACGGCTGTGGGCGATGGCGGCGATGACGCCACCGCGCGCCGTGCCGTCGAGTTTGGTCAGCGTGAGGCCGGTGACGCCGATCGCGGCATCAAATGCCGCGACCTGCGCCAGCGCGTTCTGACCAGTATTGGCATCGAGCACCAGCATGACTTCGTGCGGCGCACCGGGCAGGGCCTTGTCGATCACGCGCTTTACTTTGCTGATTTCCTCCATCAGGTGCAACTGCGTCGGCAGCCGGCCGGCGGTATCGGCCAGCACGATGTCGATGCCGCGGGCTTTGGCGGCATTGACCGCGTCGAAGATGACCGCGGCAGCGTCGCCCGAGGCCTGGGAAATCACCGTGACATTGTTGCGTTGCCCCCATTCTGCGAGTTGTTCGCGGGCCGCGGCGCGAAAGGTGTCACCGGCGGCAAGCAGCACAGATTTGCCCTGCGCCTGGAAATAATGCGCGAGTTTGCCGATCGACGTGGTTTTGCCGGCACCGTTGACCCCGGCAAGCATGATCACGAACGGTTGGTGGGTACCGGTATCCAGCGGCCGGGCGGCGGCTTGCAGCAGGTCGCGCAACGTCTCGCGCAGGGCCGTACGCAGTTGCCCGGCTTCACTGTAACGTTCACGTCGTGCACGGGCGCGCAGCAGATCCAGGAGATGGGTGGTGGCGGCGATGCCGACATCGGCGGTCAGCAATACGGTTTCCAGTTCCTCGTAAAATCCTTCGTCCAGCTTGCGCCCGGCGCTGAATAATCCGCCGAGGCGTTCGCCGAGTTGGGCTCGGCTTTTGCTGAGGCCTTGTTGCAAACGTGCCAGCCAGCCCGTGGCGGGAGCGGCAGAATCAGCAGGATCTCGGTTTTTGCGGAAACCAAACATGGATGCGGCGGTCTGACCCAGCGGCATGTATAAGGCGCCGCGCTAAGAGTTGAAGTTAAGATGGTTACAATCGGATGGTTACAACCGAGGGGATGGTTACAACCGAGGCGGTTACAATTCTAACAGGGCACCGCAATGCGCAGGCTTGGGCGTCGTTCCCAGGCGCTCAACCGAAGCATGGTTTTTAGTTGCGTTTTTTCGCGCTTTGCGTCGCATTTTGCGTAGCATTTTGCATTTTTAATGCCATCGAACTGAACAAAGATAGGAAACCATGAATCCAGTGCTCAAGCTTTCCAGCATCCTCCTGGCCCTGTGCCTGTTACTGCCGGGCGGCGCATCCGCTGCACAGCCAGCAGACGCCGTCGCGGTGCGCGAACTGGCGAACGGGCTGCGCGTCATTGTCAAACCCGACCGGCGCGCGCCGGTGGTGGTCAGCATGGTGTGGTATCGCATCGGCAGCATCGACGAGCAAAACGGTGTCACCGGCGTAGCACACGTGCTGGAGCACATGATGTTCAAAGGCAGCAAAACCCTGGGGCCCGGCGAATTTTCGCGATTGATCGCGGCAGCGGGTGGCCGCGAAAACGCGTTCACCAGCCGTGACTACACCGGTTATTTCCAGACCCTGCACAAGTCTGCCTTGCCGCTGTCGTTCCGGCTGGAAGCCGATCGCATGGCCAACCTGGTGCTGTCGCCGGAAGAATTTGCCAAGGAACTGAGGGTGGTCATGGAAGAGAGGCGCCTGCGTACCGACGACCGCCCGCAATCCATCGTCTATGAGCGCTTGATGGCGGCTGCACTGACGGCGCACCCGTACCGCAATCCGATCATCGGCTGGATGAGCGATCTGGAAAATCTGAGTGTTACCGATACCCGTGCGTTCTACGACCACTGGTATGCGCCGAACAATGCCACGGTCGTGGTGGTCGGCGATGTGGCACCGGCGGAAGTGTTTGCGCTGGCGGAAAAATATTTTGGCGCCTTGCCGCGCAAGACGCTGCCACCGCGCAAACCGCAGGACGAGCCGCCGCAACTGGGATTGAAACGCCTGACGGTCAAGGCGCCGGCGGAGCAGCCCTACGTGCTGATGGCGTACCGGGTGCCGGGCCTGAAAAAACCGGCTGATGACTGGGAGCCGTACGCGCTGGACATGCTGGAGAGCATCCTGAGCGGCAATGACGCCGCCCGCCTGCCGCGGACACTGGTTAAAACCGACCTCGTCGCGACGTCGGCTGGCGCAAGCTATGACGGTGTCGGACGCGGGCCGGCGTTTTTTTATCTCAGCGGTTCGCCGGTGGCGGGGCGCAGCGCGGAGCAACTGGAGCAAGGTTTGCGGCGCGAGTTGAAACGCGTGGTTGATGAGGGCGTCACCGAAGAAGAACTGACCCGGGTCAAGGCTCAGGTCATTGCGGCACAGGTATTTCAGCGTGATTCGATGTTTTTCCAGGCCCGGCAGATCGGTTCAATGGAAGTCATCGGACTTTCGTATCGCGACCTCGACCTGTATATCGAGAAACTGAAACTGGTGACTGCCGAACAGGTGCGGGAGGTTACGCGGAAATACCTGATCGACGATGTGCTGACAGTGGCTTATCTTGATCCGCAGCCGCTGGACGGCGCGCCGCGCCGGGCCGCAACCACAGGAGTTCGTCATGGCCAATAAGGTGCTGAGCGGGACTGGAATGAGCATGTTCAAAACCGCCTTTGCTGCGGCGTTACTGTGCGCAGCCCAGCAGGTGTTTGCAATTCTGCCCATCGAACAATGGCAGACCTCAACCGGCGCCAAGGTCTTGTTTGTCGCCAATCGCGATCTGCCCATGCTGGATGTATCGGTGGATTTCCCAGCCGGATCGGGTTACGACAGCAAACAAAAAGCGGGTGTCGCGGCAATGACCAACGGCTTGCTGCGCCTCGGCGCCGACGGACTGGGCGAGGATGACATCGCCCGCCGTTTTGCCGACATCGGTGCCAGGCTGGGTGGGCGTTTTGATACGGATCGCGCCGGACTGTCCTTGCGTACCCTGTCCGATCCGCAGCAGCGTGTGCCGGCGCTGGATCTGCTGGCGCGCATCCTGCGTGCACCGGAATTTCCGGCGGCAGTGCTCAATCGTGAAAAAGCCCGCCAGATCGAGGCTTTGAAAGAAGCCGATCTGAAGCCGGACAGTCAGGCCGGGCGCCTGTTTTATCAGCTGGCCTTCCGTGAACATCCCTATGCCCTGCGTGGGGTCGGTGAGGTGGATACTGTCGGCGCCATGACGCGCGACGACCTGTTGGCATTTTATCGGCAGCATTACGTCGCCGAGCGCGCGGTGGTGGCCATCATGGGCGATGTATCCCGCAGCGAAGCCGGGGCCATTGCCGAGCAACTGACCCGCGGCCTGCCGCAGGCGAAGGGTGCCGCAGCTGCATTGCCACCGGTGTTGCCGCTGGAGCGCGCGATTACCCGCGTGGTGGCGCATCCTGCAGCGCAAAGCCACATCCTGATCGGTGCGCCGGGCATCAGTCGCAGCGATCCGGATTATTTCCCGCTGTTTGTCGGCAACCAGATCCTCGGCGGAGGTGGCTTCGTGTCGCGCATCAACGAGGAAGTGCGGCAAAAGCGCGGCCTGGCGTATTCGGCGTACAGCTATTTTTCGCCGCAACAGGTGCCGGGTCCGTTTGTGATCGGCATGCAGACACGCCGTGATCAGGCCGACGAAGCACTGGCGGTGACGCGTAAAACCCTGCGCGATTTCGTCAGCAACGGTCCGACCGAAGAGGAATTGCTGGCCGCCCGGCAGAACATCGTCGGCGGTTTCCCGATGCGCATCGACAGCAATCGCAAGATCCACGAATACCTCGCGATGATCGGTTTTTACAATATGCCCATCAATTATCTGGACGCCTTCGTCGCCAATGTCGAACGCGTCACGGTGGCTGACATCAGGACAGCGTTCGCCAAACACGTCGATCCGGACAAACTGGTGACCGTCGTCGTTGGTGCCGACAAGGACCAGACGGTGACTGAGCCTGCCGCGCGTTAAACGGTTTCGGGGTTTTCATGGGTGCCAGCGCCACGCGTAAAAATGAAGTGCGCATCATCGGCGGCGCCTGGCGCAGCCGCCGGGTCCGTTTCCCTGATCGTCCCGGTTTGCGGCCGACGCCGGATCGTGTCCGCGAAACCCTGTTCAACTGGCTGGGCCAGGATCTGACTGGCAGGGATTGCCTGGATCTCTTTGCCGGCAGCGGGGCACTGGGCTTCGAGGCGGCATCCCGCGGCGCGCGGCGCGTGACCATGGTCGAAAACGATGCCGTGGCGTGGAAGGCCTTGCAGGAAAATCGTGAAACGCTGGGGGCGACAGCGGTGACCGCGGTACGCGCCGATGCGCTAGAATTCCTGAAGAATCATCGGGATCCTCATTTGCAACCGCATTTTCAACGGTACCATGTGGTGTTTCTCGATCCGCCGTTTGCGGATGATCACTGGCCGCAGTTGCTGGCGCGTTTGCCGCAGCATCTGGTGGCCGGAGGATTTGTGTATTGTGAGCGCGCGCAGCCGCTGGCTGCGCTGGACGGATGGGCAGTGGTCAAAAGAGGGCGTGCAGGCCAGGTCAGCCATCAACTGTTGAAACGGGCGGAACATGCGAGTTAAGGGTGAAAAATAAGGATGAATAGAAAAGCGGTGTATCCCGGAACCTTTGATCCGATGACACTCGGTCATGAAGACCTCGTGCGCCGCGCCGCCGGGCTGTTTGATCATGTGGTGCTGGCGGTGGCTGACAGCAAAACCAAGCGGCCCTTGTTCACGCTGGCGGAACGCATCGACATGGCGCGGGAAGCGCTGAGCGATGTCAAAAACGTCACCATCGAAGGTTTTTCCGGGCTGCTGATGCAGTTCGTGCGTGAACATGACGCACGCGTCGTGCTGCGAGGCGTGCGCGCCGTGTCCGACTTTGATTACGAATTCCAGCTCGCGGGCATGAACCGCAAAATGCATCCCGAGGTCGAGACCGTGTTCATGACGCCGGGCGAGGAATACATGTTCCTGTCGGCGACGCTGGTGCGCGAGATTTCGGTGATGGGCGGTGACGTGTCCAAGTTCGTGTCGCCGGTGATCGCGGGTCGCCTCAAGGCCAAGATTAAGAGCGCCTAACAGCATGAAACACGTGTGCGTTACAACGAAAATCAGTGATGACGCGAAGGACGGTGCGGGCCTTATTGCGGATAAGGCCAAGCCGTCCGACAAAGTCAGCGCTGATTTTCGCTGTAACCCTTCGGGCTGGCACGAGTTTTTGCTCAGGGCGGCGTCCCCCGCCTTGCGCCTATTCGCGATAGGCGCTGCGGCGCGCTCCTTGCCCTGTGCAAAAATCGTGACAGCGCATCGCGCGTTTCATGCTGTTAGGCGCTCTCAGGATCTCGGGGGAAAATGACTCGAGACCAATCATGGCGTTGATGATTACCGACGAGTGCATCAACTGCGACGTCTGCGAGCCGGAGTGTCCGAACGCGGCGATCTCCGCCGGTGAGGAAATCTACGTCATCGATCCGCAGAAATGCACGGAATGCGTCGGTCACTTCGACGAGCCGCAGTGCCAGAAAGTGTGCCCGGTGGATTGCATACCGCTGGATCCCGAGCGCAAGGAAACAGAAGAGCAGTTGCTGCTGAAGTACCGGCAGCTGATGGCGCAAAAAGCGGCCTGAAGTTGATCGGAAGGCGCGAAGTTGAGCCGCCCCCCAAGGGGACTTGCTTCGCAGCGTGCAGTAGATTCCTCAACGCCGCTGACAAGCCGGGCAGTAGCAAGTTGCCCGCTGCCCCTGGCGCAATTCGCGAATGATGGCGCCGCAACGCGTGCAGGGTTCCCCGGCGCGTCCATACACTGAAAACCGGCTCTGGAAATTTCCCGCCATGCCATCGCTGCCGACATAGTCGCGCAATGAACTGCCGCCGGCAGTGATCGCCTCTTCCAGGGTCTGCTTGATTTGTTCCGCCAGCGCAGCGCAGCGTGCGCGGCTGATGCGTTGTGCCGGTGTGCGCGGATCGATGCCGGCACGGAACAGAGCTTCGTTGGCGTAGATGTTGCCGACACCGGCGACGACATGGCTGTCCATGATCACCAGCTTGATCGCCGTGCTGCGTGTGCGGATTGCGCGATGCAGTACCGCACCGTCGAAATCCGCCGTAAGCGGTTCCGGCCCGATGGCGGCGAGCAATGGATGCAGCAGCGGATCGCCGGATTGCCATAACACCAGACCGAAGCGGCGCGGATCGCGCAGGCGCACGACGCGGCCATTCGCGAACTCCAGATCGAAGTGATCGTGTTTTTCCGGCGGCGTTGCGGCATCGACCAGCCACAGCCGGCCGGACATGCCGAGATGAACGATCAGTGCGCCCGCTTTGCCGTCGAGCGGCGTGCAGTTGAACATCAGATATTTGCCGCGGCGCGATAGTGTGGCGATATGAGCACCGGCGAGCTTGCGTTCCAGTCCGCGCGGCACAGGCTGGCGCATGCCGCGGTGGCGCACGACGGCGCGCACGATGCGTTGCTGTTCCACGGCGGATGCCAGTCCGCGGCGGGTGGTTTCGACTTCAGGTAGTTCAGGCACGGATTTATTTTAAGTATTTGTTTTTATTGATTATTTTTTCGTAGGCGGAAGGCCGGAGGCCGGAGCCGGTGGCGATCCCGGCTTGCTCAATAACGCCCGGCCAGCGGCCTCTAGAAACAGATACTGCAAGCCGTTGTCGCGACGCCATAGCAGCAGATGAGGCGCGCGCTGCAGCACACCGAACTCCAGTACTGCGCCATCGCGCAGGGTGATGCGGATCTCCGCGAGCGGCGCTCGTTTGTCGTAAGGCTCAGCCTGCGCAGCGGACGCATGACGCCATTGATCAACGTAACGCTGCAAATCATCCTGGCTGGTATCCGCCGCCGGTGTCAGTGTCCACCGGCCGTCGCTCTGGCGCAGGCTGAATTCCGGCAACACGATGGTCACCGGTTGCTCCTGTTCTGCCAGCAGCACGCGGCGGACCAGTGCCAGCGCATTGGCGGGCAGCCCCGCGCCATGGCGTAACGCGACCGCATACACCGTATCCCCGCGCCGTACGTACTGTTCGCGGGTGACGGTATTGATGCCGCCGAATGCGTACTCGACACCGTCTATGGTCAGCACTGCCGCAGGGGATTGCAGGTCGAAACGCTCCAGATCGGCCGCCGGCAGCTGTGCTGTCGGCTGCGCTTCGAGGATGGTCAGCATGCGCAGCACCTGGAATTCGTCGGCGCGGGCCTGGAGTGGTGCGGTGATGTGCCATTGCGCGTCCTGGCGCTCCACGGCGACGACCGGTTGACCCGGACGTGACAGCGAAATGCGTTTGGCCTGTGCAGACTGCAGCGTGGACAGCGCTTGTTTTGCCTGTTCGTCGCGGGAAGGCGTCAGCCAGACGAAACACGCCAGCGCTGCCACCGCAGTGAGCAAGGCAATATTCAGCAGCCAGCCCTGTCTCATGCCAACGATCTCATGCCGCCGACGTCAGGTCGCGTTGCGCCGGCGCCACCAGACCACGATGCCGGTGACAGCAAAGGCCAGCGGCAGCAGCGCCAGCACCACAAATGCAATCAGGTAGAGCTGCGTGCTGTCGACGTCGAGTCGGGTGTCGGCGGCGGGGCGCGGGTCGATGGT
Organism: Betaproteobacteria bacterium; assembly: GCA_021732605.1. GTDB lineage: Bacteria > Pseudomonadota > Gammaproteobacteria > Burkholderiales > SG8-41. The sequence continues at coordinate 14,146 of JAKFUS010000030.1, forward strand.
GACCAGTGCGTCTTCGCCGGCCAGCCAGTTGAACATGCCAGTGCCGAGCGCGAGGTTGCCGCCGTTGCCGATAAAGCTGTTCGACAGGAAATGTCCGGTGCCAACAACAATGACGCGTTGTTCGCGGTCGCCGACCGTGCGTTCGAAAGCGCTGGCGATGTTGACCGGGCCGGGAAAATCGCGGGTTTTGTCGAACGTTGATTTGGCATCGAGTTTGCCGGTTTCCACCCAGCCGCGGGGTGCTACGTCGATCAATGGTGTGACGCGCCAGCCGGTACCGTCGTCGGCGCCGATCTGCCGGGCGTGGGGAAACAGCGTGTTGTATTGCAGGGTGCCGACCACCACGTGCCGCGCGTAATTGGCGGCGACGGCAAACACCGGCGGACCGCTGCGCGGTGCCAGCGCCGGATCAATGACGGTGCCCGGTGTCAGCACCAGCCCGAGTTTTTCAGCGAGCGGCTGCAGCCCCCGCAAAGGTTCTGTATCAATCAGCCACAGCAGGTTGCCGCCGCGGTCGATGTAGGACAGCAGCTTTTCCACTTCGGCCGGCTGCAGCTCAACCTGCGGCTGGGTGATCATCAGCAGGGCCGCGTTCGCCGGCACCTCCTGTGCGAGCCCGAGGTTGATGCCACTGGTAGTGAAACCTTTTTCGCGCAACTGCTGGCCGAAGCTGCCGAGGTCATGGTTGGCCTGGCCGTCGAGTTTGCGCTCGCCGTGGCCGTCCAGCCACAACACCAGGCTGTTGGCACCGCGCAGCAGGCGCACCAGCGCGTTGGCGAAATTCTGCTCGTTGAATTCGTTGAGCGGAATCTGCTCCGAACGCCGTTGGTATTCGATGACCATGGCGTTGGGCGAGCGCAGGCCGGCTTCCGCCGCCAGCTTGGGTTGTTCGCGCGGATCAATCAGCTGCAATTCGAGGTCGCGCTTCGCGCGCTGGTAGGTGCGTACGCGCTCCTCGATCAGCTTGTGGATGTTGGCGCCGCTCGCGTCCTGACGCACGGCGTAGGCGGTGACGCGCAGCGTCCCCTGCATCTGCTGCAGCGCGCCGATGGTGGCGGCGGACAGCGAATTGCGCGCGCTGCGCGTGACATCTTTTTCAGCGCGGTATTCATGGGCGACCCAGGCGAGCAGTGCGGTCAGCAGCGCCAGCAGCACCACGAATACTCCGCTTTGCACAGCGAGCTGCCAGCGCAGCTTGCGGGTGAGCTGCATCGCTTATCCCCGCAGGCGCCGGCCGTCGAGGCGACGGATGGCGAGTATCAGGAAGGCCGCCGCCAGCAGCAACGGGCAGGCGATGGCATAACTGTCGATGATGCCCCGGCCCAGCGGTTCGAAGTTTTTCAGCGGCGAGAACACCTGCGCGAATGCCGCCGGCACCTGCCAGCCGCGGGCGCGCAGACTGTCGCCGGCAGTCTCACCCATGAACAGCATCGCCAGCAGCATGCCAAAGCCGAGGAGTGCTGCGGCCATTGGCTGCGCGGTCAGGCTGGAGGCATAGAGACTGACTGCGGTGAAACTGGCTGCGAGCAGCAGCAGCGCCAGCGTCAGTCCGGCGAGCAGGCCGAAGTCAAGGCGGGTGCCGGTCGCGAGCAGCAGCGGCATGGCCAGCACCAGCAGGATGATGATCAGCAGAAAGGACATCAGCCCGGTGAATTTGCCGAGGATGATTTCCGTCATCGATACCGGCGCCGAGAGCAGCAGCGTCAGCGTCTGATTGCGGCGTTCCTCGGCGATCATGCGCATCGCCAGCAGCGGCACCGCGAACAGCAGCATCGCAGCGGCGGTGGCGTAAGTCGGTGCGGCAACGAGTTCGGTAATGCCCGGCGGACTGGCCATTTGCGCCAGTTGCGACTGGACCTGCATAAAATCGTCGAGGCGTTTGAGGAAACCGTAACCCAGCACAACCTGCACGACAGTGAGTACCAGCCATGCCAGGGGGGACGCGAACAGCGTGCGCAATTCCTTGCCGGCGATGGTGAAAATCATGACGGCTCCACCTGCCGGGTCAGTTGCACGAATACCTCTTCGAGGCTGCTTTGCGCCGGGGTGAGCTGGTAGAGGCCCCAGTCGCCGGCGCCGGCTGCGCTGACTAATGCCTCCGAAGGATCGCTTTCGGGCGTGAACTGGATGCGAAAACGATCGTCGCCTGCGGCTTCCACCCCGGTGACACCGGAAATTGAGCGCAGCGTATTGATAGCAGGCGGGCGGTGCAGGCTGACGGTGACCGTCCGACCGTGCTGGAAATCGCGCAGGCCGGCGATGGTGTTGCTGAATACCACGGCACCGTGATGCATGATCTGCACCCGGTCGCAGACGGCTTCAACTTCCGGCAGGATGTGCGTGGACAGGATCACACTGTGTTTGCTGCCGAGTTCGCGGATCAGCGCGCGGATGTCGAGGATCTGGTTCGGGTCGAGCCCGACCGTGGGTTCATCGAGGATGATCACATCGGGTTCGTGCACGATGGCCTGGGCAATGCCGACGCGCTGCTGGTAACCCTTGGACAGGGTGCCGATCAGTTTGCGGCCGGAATCGGCGAGGCCGCAGCGCGCCATGGCGGTGGCGACAGCGGATGCCCGCTGCGCCTTCGGCACGCGATGCAGCCTGGCGACCAGGTCGAGATATTCGCGGACGTTCAATTCCCGGTACAGGGGCGGGGTTTCCGGCAGATAACCGATGCGCGCCTTGGCCAACACCGGTTTTTCCAGCAAATCAATGCCACAAATGCGGATTTCTCCGGCACTCGGCGCCAGATTTCCTGTCAACATCTGCATGGTGGTGGTTTTGCCGGCTCCGTTGGGACCGAGCAGGCCCAGCACTTCGCCGTGACGCACGTCCAGATCGATGGCTTTGACGGCGATGTGCGTACCAAAGCGGCGGGATAGACCCCTGGCGCAGATGGTCAAAGCGGGGTCGGTGGGAATCATCAACGGCGGGTGCAGTATTGCCTGGTGGCAAGTTGCCTTGTGGTGAGCAGTCTTGTAGCAAGCAGTCTTGTAGTAAGCATCGAATATACCTAATATGTGACTCATTATGAAGGCGTTTGCGCATTGCGCATCTGGAATCCCGTTCCCTTACTGCGCCCGCCGCCCAATCATCCGATGAATCTGACCCGAACCCTAGTGTTGATTGCCAGCCTTGCCCTGGCGGCCTGTGCGCAGCCGCCGGTGCAATCTGCAGCTTCTCCGGCCGTTGGCGCCACGCCTGCCGACAAGCCCTTGCCGAAAGTGGTGACGCAGTTGCCCGCTGCACGGGTCTCACCCCTGCCCAACATTGAGTTGAGCGAATCAATTCTGTTCAAGATTACGCTGGCCGAGATCGCAGTCCAGCGCGGCCAGCCGCATGTCGCCGTGCCGGCGTTCCTCGAAGTCGCGCGCGAAACCAAAGATCCGCGGATCGCGCGACGTGCCACGGAAATCGCCTGGAACGCGCGGTTCATGCCGGCAGCGCTGGAAGCGGCGACCTTGTGGCTGCAGGCCGACCCGGAATCGGCGCGGGCGCGGCAGACGGTGATCGCGTTGCTGGTCAACCAGTCGCGGCTCAACGACGCGCTGCCCCATCTCGAAAAATGGCTGACCGGCGATCCGGAACAGGTCGGACAGAATTTTCTGCAGTTGTCGACGCTGGTGGCCGGTCATCAGGACAAGCCGGCAATACTCAAGTTGCTGCGCACACTGGCGGCAAAATATCCGCAGGTGCCGGAAGCCAGTCTCGCGGTGGCCCAGGCGGCGTGGAATGCGAACGACCAGCCCGCGGCGCTGGTCGCGTCGCGCCAGGCGCTCAAGCTCCGGCCGGATTGGGAGCTCGCCGCGCTGTTTCATGCGCAGGCGCTGCAGCGCACTTCGGCGGAAGAGGCGATGGTTTTTCTGCAGGCTTTCGTCAAGGCGCATCCGGGCGCACGCGATGCGCGGTTGAATTACGCCCGCATGCTGGTTACTGCGGGGCGTTTTCCCGAGGCACGCAAGCAGTTTGAGGTGTTGCTCGGCGAGGCGCCGAACAACGCCGAGATCACCATGGCAGTGGCCACGCTGTCGATCCAGGCCAAGGATTATGTCGCCGCAGAAGCGCAATTGCGGCGCGCGCTGGACATCGGCCACAAGGACCCGGACATGGTGCGGATGTACCTGGGACAGGTCAACGAGGAGTTGAAGCGCAATGACGAGGCGCTGAAGTGGTATGCCGCCGTCACGCAGGGCGAGCAGTACATTCCAGCGCAGGCCCGTTATGCCGGCGTGCTGGTGAAACAGGGCAAACTCAGCGAGGCGCGTCGCCATTTGCAGGCGGTCGAAACCGCTGATGTACAGCAGCGCACGCAACTCACGCTGGCCGAGGCGGGACTGCTGCGCGAGGCCAATGCTTACCAGGAAGCTTTTGATTTCCTCAGCGCAGCGCTCGCGCGCGCGCCGGATTCGCCGGATCTGCTGTATGACCACGCGATGGCAGCAGAGAAAATCAACCGTGTTGATGTGCTCGAGGCCAACCTGCGCAAGGTGATCGCGATGCGGCCGACCCATGCCCATGCCTACAATGCACTGGGCTACACGCTGGCCGATCGCAATCAGCGGTTACCCGAAGCGCTCACGCTGATCGAGACCGCGCACAAACTGGCGCCGGAAGACCCGTTTATCCTCGACAGCCTGGGCTGGGTGCTGCACCGATTGGGGCGGAACGAGGAGGGCCTGGGGTATCTGCAGCGTTCATTCGAGTTGCGGCCAGACGCTGAAATCGCCGCCCACCTCGGCGAAGTGTTGTGGCTGCTCGGGCGGCAGTCGGAAGCGCGCAAGGTATGGTCGGATGCGCTGCGCGATCATCCCAAGAACGAGGTGCTGCAAGGCACCGTGAAGCGCCTCGCCCCCGTCGTTCTGCAAACGGCGCAATGAATTTTCGCGTTACCCGGTTGTTGGCGGCGGCTGCCGCGGTGCTGCTTTGCGCCGGCTGCGCAATGTTTACTCCCGGCGCAAACGTTCCCGCAGCTGAACCCTTCGACATCCTTGGTCGCGTGCTGGCCAGCAGTGAAGGCCGCGCGTTTTCGGCCAATTTCCGCTGGCGCCATGCTGCGGCTGACAACGAGATCTGGCTGATGACGCCGATCGGGCAGACCCTCGCCTACATTGCCACCGACGCGAGTGGCGCCACCCTCACCACCGCCGATCAGCAGGAATACCGTGCGTTTTCGGTCGAAGGCCTGACGCGCCAGGCACTGGGCTGGCCGCTGCCCCTTGCCCAGTTGCAGCACTGGATTCGTGGTGCAACCGTACCGGACAGCGCGACTGCAGCCGTTAACCGCGATGCCCGCGGCCGGCTGTTGCTGCTGGAGCAGGAGGGCTGGAGCATTCGTTATGTTTACCCAGAAACCGGCGACGGCATTTTGCCGCGGCAACTGGAGTTGACGCAGGGCGGCCAGCGCATCCGCATGGTTGTTGATGAATGGCGCGCGCAGGAGGGAGGGTGATGCGGCAATGAGCGATTGGTCATTGCACGACATGGCCGGTTTTCCGGCGCCGGCCAAACTCAATCTGATGTTGCGCGTGACCGGCCGACGCGCCGACGGTTATCACCTGCTGCAGACCGTGTTCCGTTTCATCGATTACGGCGATACCGTGCGGTTGCGGGTACGCCGTGACGGCGTCATTGCCCGGTTGCGACCGCTGCCGGGCGTTGCCGCGGCCGATGACCTGACGGTGCGCGCTGCGCGTGCGCTGCAGGCGGCGACCGGAACAAAGCTGGGGGCGGATATCGCCGTCGAAAAACGCCTGCCATTCGGCGGTGGACTGGGCGGCGGCAGTTCGGATGCCGCGACCGCCCTGCTGGCGCTGAACCATTTGTGGGGCACCGGATTGTCGCGCAAGCGTTTGCAGGATCTGGCGCTGCCGCTGGGCGCCGACGTCCCGGTATTCATCTATGGCCAGACCGCCCTGGCCGGGGGGGTGGGCGAGGTTCTGGCGCCGCTGCCCGTGGCGCCGGCCTGGTATCTGGTGCTGGTGCCCCCGGTGGCGGTGGCCACGGCCCAGATTTTCCAGCATCCGGAATTGAAACGGGACTCGGAACCGATTAAAATACAAGGCTTTTCCGCGCTGGCAGGGAATGATCTCGAACCTCTGGTTTGCAGACTCTACCCGGAAGTTGCCAGGCATCTCGCATGGCTTAAATCGGTCGGCGGGGCGCAGATGACCGGATCCGGCGCCTGTATGTTTGCGGCGTTTGCCGATGAGTCGGGGGCGCAGCGGTCGTTGCAGGCTTGTCCGCCCGATATGTTTGGGTTTGTGGCGCGGGGGCTGGATGTGCATCCCTTGCACGGTTTGGCGGATTTAAGTGAGGAATGACTGAGCGACTGATGCCGGAGGCGGTGTCGGGCGTGGCAGCAAAATTTGTTGTTTGCAGTAAAGGTTTGCAGCAAGGGTTTGCAGTAAAGCGGAGTTCAGTTGGGGAGTCGCCAAGCTGGTTAAGGCACTGGATTTTGATTCCAGCATGCGAAGGTTCGAATCCTTCCTCCCCAGCCACTTGGTTGTTGCGGCAGGTTTGCGGTTGGGACGATTTGCCGCAAATTTTCCAGGGGGTGTGTGGTGGCGCTAGACAGGCTGATGGTGTTTACCGGCAATGCCAATCCGCGGCTCGCGGAGGCGGTGGTGAACCATCTCGACATCCACATCGGCCGCGCCAAGGTCGGGCGGTTCAGCGACGGCGAGGTGATGGTGGAAATCCTCGAAAACGTCCGCGGCAAGGATGTGTTCATTCTGCAGTCGATCTGTGCGCCGACCAACGACACACTGATGGAACTGCTGGTGATGGTGGATGCGCTGAAACGGGCTTCGGCGGGGCGCGTCACTGCAGCGATCCCGTATATGGGGTACGCACGGCAGGACCGGAGGCCGAACTCGGCGCGGGTGCCGATTACCGCCAAGGTTGTGGCGAACATGATGAGCAGCGTGGGTGTGGACCGCGTGCTGACCATGGATCTGCACTCGGAACAGATCCAGGGATTTTTTGATATCCCGGTGGACAATATTTATTCCGGGCCGATCATGCTCGGTGACATCTGGAAGCACGATTACAAGCAGCTGGTCGTGGTGTCGCCGGACGTCGGTGGTGTGGTGCGGGCGCGGGCGCTGGCGAAACGGCTGGAAGCCGACCTGGCGATCATCGACAAACGCCGGCCGCGGCCCAATGTTGCGACGGTGATGAACATCATCGGCGAGATCGAGGGACGTACCTGTGTGATCGTCGATGACATGGTGGATACGGCGAATACGCTGTGCGAAGCCGCTGCGGCGTTGAAAAAACATGGTGCCGAGAAGGTGTTTGCTTATTGCACGCATGCGGTGCTGTCGGGGTCGGCGGTGGAACGCATTACCGGGTCGGCAATCGACGAAATCGTCGTCACCGATACCATCCCGCTGACGGAAGCGGCGCGCAAGTGCGCGAAGATCCGCGTGCTGACGGTGTCCGGGCTGATGGCGGAAACGATGCGCCGCATCAGCGCTGAGGATTCGGTGAGTTCGCTGTTCGTGGAATAAGGATTCGCGCCCAAAGTGCTCGGGCGCACCGGAAAGCGGGACGGCGCCATAAGTTGGATTTGCGCCCAAACAGCTCGGGCGCACCTTAAAAGCTCGTGCTGATGAATGTGTTGGAAGTAAAGGTTTTGTGGAAGCCGGAAATTATCCCGGCTTCTTTTTAACGCGGGAATACTGGTCGCGGATTCCCGCAATTACTGGAGAGTGAAATGAAGATCGAAGTTACTGCGTTTACGCGTACGAAAGAGGGCAAGGGTGCGAGCCGCCGCCTGCGTACGACGGGACGCGTTCCCGGCGTGATTTATGGCGCCGGCAAGGACGCGCAAAGTGTTGAGTTTGACCACAAGGCGCTGCTGCGTCACCTGAAACTGGAAGCATTCCATTCGTCGATTCTCGACATGACCCTGGAAGGCGCCAAAGATCGCGTACTGCTGCGCGATTTCCAGATGCATCCCTGGAAAGAGCAGGTGCAGCATGTCGACTTCCAGCGCGTCGACCCGAAGAAAAAAATTCACATGGCGGTGCCGCTGCACTTCATGAATGCCGAGATTTCGCCCGGCGTGAAGCTCGGCAAGGGCGTGGTGCAGCACATCCTCAACGAGCTGGAGATTCACTGTCTGCCGGATGATCTGCCGGAATACATTGAAGTCGACCTGAAAGATCTCGAACTCGGTCATTCGATGCACGTGTCCGATCTGGTGCTGCCCAAGGGTGTCGAGCCCTTGCCCAAAGTGAAGGCCGACAATGCATCAGTGGTCACGGTGCAGGTGCCGAAGGAAGTGGCGGTTGAGGAAGTGGCCGCGCCGGTTACCGAAATTACCGCGCAGGCGCCGGAAGCTGCAGCGGGTGCTGCGGCCGCCGGTGGCGACAAGAAAGACGGCGACAAGAAACCTGCCGAGAAGAAACCTGCTGAGAAGAAGTAATCATGCGAAGCGCCGGCCGCTTGCGGCTGGTGCGATCGAACGGCGCCCGCCAGAGCTCTTTATGCTGGCGGGCGTTTTTATTAAAAATGTAATAAAAACAATAGGTTAATGTATCATCCGGGTGGCGGTTCAGAATCGGGAAAAAGCGCGGAAATTAGCGACGTCAATGAGCACGTAAATAAGCGGACATCATGAAACTGGTCGTCGGATTGGGAAATCCGGGAAAAAAATACGCAGCCACGCGGCATAACGCGGGCTTTTGGTGGATCGACGCTTTGGCGCGATCGGTCGGGGCCGAGTGCCGCCAGGAGGCGCGTTTTCATGGCGAAGTCGCGAAAATTCCCGGCGCTGCTGGTGAAATCTGGCTGCTGAAACCGGCGACCTATATGAACGAATCGGGCCGCGCCGTTGGCGCGCTCGCGGATTTTTTCAAGATCGAAGCGGCGGACATCCTGATCGTGCACGATGAACTCGATCTCGCCCCCGGCGTGGTCAAACTGAAATTCGGTGGCAGCGCCTCCGGCAACGGTGTGCGCAGCGTGGCCGCCCGGCTCGGCAGCAAGGACTTCTGGCGTTTGCGCATTGGCATCGGACACCCGCGCGAGTTGGCGGCGAGCGAACAGGAAGTGGTTGATTACGTGCTGCATGCGCCGCGCGTCGAAGAGCAGCGTGCCATCGATGACGCGCTGTCCCGTGCGCACGACGTATGGCCGCTGATCGCCGCCAACGACATGCAAGCGGCCATGCTGCGCCTGCATACCAAACCCGCGGAGGGTGCTGCATGACCGTCCTTGCTGTTCACCACGTTTTTTTCCATTTCTTTTTTACGGTTCAAAAATCATGGCATTGAAATGCGGCATCGTTGGCCTGCCCAACGTCGGAAAATCCACGCTGTTCAACGCGCTGACCAAGGCGGGCATCGCCGCGGAGAATTATCCGTTTTGCACTATCGAGCCCAATGTCGGCATCGTCGAAGTGCCGGATGTGCGGCTGGACACGCTGGCGGCGCTGCAGAAACCCGAGAAAGTACTGCCGGCGACGGTGGAATTCGTCGACATCGCCGGGTTGGTGGCGGGCGCGTCCAAGGGAGAAGGGCTGGGCAACCAGTTTCTCGCCAACATCCGGGAAACCGATGCGATTGCGCATGTGGTGCGCTGCTTTGAAGACGAAAACGTGATTCATGTCGCCGGCCGCATCGATCCGCTGGATGACATCGAAATCATCAACACCGAACTGGCGCTGGCCGATCTGACGGCTGTCGAGCGCCAACTCGCAAAATCGGTGAAGCTGGCCAAGTCCGGCACGGACAAGGAGGCCAGCAAAATGGTGGCGGTGCTGGAAAAATGCCAGGCCACGCTCAACGAAGCGCGGCCGGTGCGTGCACTGGACCTGTCGGCGGAGGAGCAGGTGGTGCTGAAACCGCTGTGCCTGATCACTGCCAAGCCGACCATGTATGTCGCGAACGTGCGCGAGGGTGGTTTCGAAGGCAATCCGCACCTGGCTGCGGTGCTGGCGCTGGCGGCGAAGGAAAAGGCGCCGGTGGTAGCGGTGTGCGCGGCCATCGAAGCGGAAATCGGCGACATGAGCGATGAGGACAAGGCGATTTTTCTTGCCGACATGGGCATGAAAGAGCCCGGGCTCAACCGCGTCATCAGTGCTGGCTACACGCTGCTCGGGCTGCAGACCTATTTCACCGTCGGCCCGAAAGAGGTGCGGGCGTGGACCATCCATAAGGGGGACACCGCGCCGCAGGCGGCGGGGGCGATCCACACCGATTTTGAAAAGGGCTTCATCCGCGCCGAAGTGATCGCTTACGATGATTATGTTGCCGCGAAGACCGAACTGGCCGCCAAGGAGGCTGGCAAGATGCGCCTCGAGGGCAAGGACTACATCGTCAAGGATGGCGATGTGATGCATTTCCGCTTCAATGTCTGATTGAACGGGCCGCGCTGCCGTCTCTAAAGTTCATATTGTTGATGCCTGTGTGTTGATATCCCCGACTGCTTTTTCACTGCGGGTATAAGGTCTATACTGCTTTGCATTGCAAGACTGGCAACGAGGAGGCGACGATGCGTAATTTGCACAATTTCTTCGGTCTGGCGCGCGCAACGCGCGTATTTAGCGGCGTGGCAGCCGTATTGTTGATCAGCGGCTGTGCAGGGATCGGCGGTGATTATCGCTCCGGGATGGATGGCGAAGCCGTCATCAACGCCATCGAACAGGACGATGTTTCGTCTCTGCGCGCGATGGTCAGTCGCGGCACGCTCAACGTCAATCAAAGGTTGCGCGCGCCGGGTTATTCCGGCGGTGCGCCGTTGATCGCACTCGCGGCACGCGCCGGTTCGATTGAAACCCTGCGTTATCTGATCAGTGCCGGCGCTGACCTCAACGCCAGCACCCCGGTCAATGAAACGCCGCTGATGCTGGCGGCGTATTTCCGTGACGAAGGCAATGTTTCAACCGACCGGCATGATGCAGCGGTGAGGCTGTTGGTTGAATCGGGTGCCAGCCTCGAGAATGCCCCGAACAATTACACCCCGCTGGCGTATGCCGCGTATAACAACCGGCAGCGCGCTCTGAGTTATCTGATTGAGCGCGGCGCACGCCTTGATGCCGATGCCAACGGCGGTATGGTGTACGTCAACACGCCTCTGATGATGGCTTCGATACAGGGGAACCGCGACGTGGTGCGGGTGCTGCTGGTGGCCGGCGCTGACCCGCTGATTCGCGTGCGCAACGGCCATACCGCCCGTGAATTTGCGTTGAAGTACAACCATACACATGTCACGCCATTGCTGGCCTGCGCCGAAAACCTGCCGTCAGGCATGCGTTATGCCCAGCATTGTGAAGGCCGCGTTGCTACGGCGCATTAATTAACTGCAGAATTTAATGACTAAGCCTGCGGTTTGAGGGTAATGATCAGCACACCGGCCAGCACCAGCGCAGCACCGGCGAGTTGCACCAGTGTCATGGCTTCGCCGAGAAACATCCAGGCGAAGGTCATGGTGGCCAGCGGCCCGACGCAACCGACCAGTGATACTTGGTTGGCGCCGATGCGCTTCAGACCTTCGGCCATCAGCCACAATGGCAATACCGTCGCTAATACCGCGAGCACTGCTACCAGCAGATAAACCGGCTGCCCGACGATCAACGCCTGCACGGGCCGGATCGCGAAGAAATGCGCCATCACGAATCCAGTGGCGATCAATGAGGCGTAGGCTGAAAAGCGCATCGCGCCGAATTTGTGCACCAGCCGGCTGCCGGCGACCAGGTAGATTGCGTAGGTAACCGCGCTGCCGAATACCAGCATGGCACCCCAGACTGTCAGTGGCAGACTCTCCCCGAGCTGCGCCTCCGCGCTGAACACCAGCGCGATGCCGGCGTAGGACAGGCCCAGCGACACCAGCTGCCGGCCGCGCAGCGGCTGCTGCAGGAACACCGCGGACATCAGCAGCACCAGCGTCGGATACAGATAAAGGATCAGGCGTCCGAAACCCGCGGATATGTACTGCAGCCCAGCCAGGTCAAGAAAGCTGCCGAGGTAATAACCGAGAAAGCCCAAGGCGATGATGCCGGCAATTTCGCGGGCAGTGAAAGCCACTGCCGGCCGCCCCGCCCACCACGCCATCAGCAGGAACAGCGGCGCCGCGAACAACATGCGCAGCGCGAGCAGCGTCATGGTGTCTACGTCATATTGGTATATCGCCTTGACCAGCACCGGCTTGGCTGAAAACGCGACCGAGCCCGCGAGTGCGCAGGCGATGCCGATCCAGGCATTGCGCCGGGATTGTTGCGGGTCTGGCACCAGCGACTAACGGCGGCGTCCGCCGCCAAGTATCGACCCCAGCACGCCGCGGATGATTTCGCGGCCAACCTGCGAGCCGATGGCACGGGCCGCGCTTTTAGTCGCGAGTTCGATCGCGCCCTCACGTCGTCCGCCGCGCGGGCCGGTGGAGCCGCCGAGCAGACCGCCCAGTGCACCGAACAGACCGCCGCCGGAATCACCTTGCGGCGCGGCAGCGCCGGGTTTCACCGGCGGCTGTTGTTCCTGCACGCGCTGCGTGAGTTTTTCGTAAGCCGATTCGCGGTCCTCGACCTTGTCGTAAGTCCCCGCGAGCAGTGAGGCCTTGATGGTTGCCGCGCGTTCCTCGGGCGTTACCGCGCCGAGACGACTGCCCGGCGGCAACACCAATGCGCGTTCGACGATGCACGGCCGGCCTTTTTCATCGAGAAATGACACCAGCGATTCGCCGACACCGAGTTCGGTGATTGCCGCCTCGACATCGAGCTTGGGGTTGGCGCGCAGCGTGGTGGCCGCGCTTTTCACGGCCTTCTGGTCACGCGGCGTGAACGCGCGCAAGGCATGCTGCACGCGGTTGCCGAGCTGGCCGAGCACGGTCTCGGGGATGTCGAGCGGATTCTGCGTGACGAAGTACACGCCGACACCCTTGGAGCGGATCAGCCGCACCACCTGCTCGATTTTTTCCAGCAAAGCCTGCGGGGCGTCACTGAACAGCAGGTGCGCTTCATCGAAGAAAAACACCAGCTTGGGTTTTTCCGGGTCACCGACCTCGGGCAATTGCTCGAACAGTTCGGACAGCAGCCACAGTAAAAATGTCCCATAGAGCTTGGGCGAATTCATCAGTTTGTCGGCGGCGAGGATGTTGATCACGCCACGGCCCTTGCTGTCGGTCTGCAGCAGATCTTGAATGTTCAATGCCGGCTCGGCGAAAAATTTGTCGCCGCCTTGCTGCTCGATTTCGAGCAGGCCGCGCTGGATCGCACCGATCGATGCTGCCGAAACGTTGCCGTACTGGGTGGTGAAGTTTTTTGCGTTTTCACCAACATGTTGCAGCATCGCGCGCAAGTCTTTCAAGTCGAGCAGCAGCAGACCGTTGTCGTCGGCAATCTTGAACACCAGTGTCAGCACGCCCTGCTGGGTGTCGTTCAGGTTGAGCAGCCGTGCCAGCAGCAGCGGACCCATTTCAGAAACCGTTGCCCGCACTGGATGGCCCTGCGTACCGAAGGCATCCCAGAACACCACCGGGCAGGACTCATAAGCAAAATCCGTGATGCCGAGTTGCTTGATGCGTTCTTCGATTTTTGGTTTCGGTTCGCCTTTTTGCGACAGGCCGGCGAGATCGCCTTTGACATCGGCCATGAACACCGGCACGCCGATTTTGGAGAACCCTTCGGCGATGCGCTGCAGGGTGACGGTCTTGCCGGTGCCGGTGGCGCCGGCGATCAGCCCGTGGCGATTGGCCAGCCCGGGGAGCAGGAACAGATCCTCTGCGGATTTGGCGACGAGCAGCGGTGCAGCCATGACGGGTTTCCGATTTCGCTATGATAAAATTTGAATAATTCTAACGGGTTATCGGGATTTAAATCAGGCTTTCAATCAGCGTTTCAGAAGGGGTTTCAGGTAATCCATGGCAGGACATTCGAAGTGGGCCAACATCCAGCACCGCAAAGGGCGGCAGGATGCAAAACGGGGCAAGATATTTACGCGCCTGATCAAGGAGATCACCGTTGCTGCGCGCCTGGGCGGAGGTGATGCGGCGACCAATCCGCGGCTGCGGCTGGCGATGGACAAGGCCTACGACAACAACATGCCCAAGGACAACGTCGAGCGCGCGATCAAACGCGGCAGCGGCGAACTGGAGGGCGTGAATTACGAGGAAATCCGCTACGAGGGTTACGGCATCGCGGGTGCTGCGGTAATAGTCGACTGCATGACCGACAACCGCACCCGCACCGTGGCCGATGTGCGCCATGCCTTTACCAAGTACGGCGGCAACCTCGGCACTGACGGATCAGTGGCTTTTCTGTTCAAACATTGCGGGCAGATGGTGTTCGCGCCCGGCACGGATGAGACCAAACTGATGGATGCGGCGATTGATGCCGGCGCCGAAGACGTGGAAACGCACGGGGATGGCAGTATTGAAGTCATCACCGGGCCGGCTGAATTTTCCGCAGTACGCACCACGCTGGTCAAAGCCGGCTTCAAGCCGGAGCTGGCCGAGGTGACGATGAAACCGACGACTGAAAACGCGCTGACCGGGGATGACGGCCTGCGCATGCAAAAACTCCTGGACGCCCTTGAAGCCGTTGACGACGTGCAGGAGGTGTATACCACCGCAGTCCTCGACGAGCCGGCTTGAGCGCGGCGACCTCCACACTGCGTATTCTCGGCATCGACCCCGGACTGCGTGTCACCGGCTTCGGGGTCATCGAACAAACCGGTCAGAAACTCGTTTATGTCACCAGCGGCTGCATCCGCAGCGGCGAGGGTGAACTGCCTCAGCGCATCAAGGTGCTGCTGGAAGGCCTGCAGGAAGTCATTGCCAGCACCCGCCCGCAGTGCGTCGCCATCGAGCAGGTGTTCGTCAACATCAATCCGCAATCAACACTGTTGCTTGGCCAGGCCCGCGGTGCTGCGATCTGTGCTGCGGTGGCGAGTGCATTGCCGGTGGCCGAGTACACCGCGCTGCAGGTCAAGCAGGCGGTGGTCGGTGCTGGCAAGGCGAAAAAAGAGCAGGTGCAGGCCATGGTGCGGCGCCTGCTGAAGCTGGCCGATGATCCGAGCCCTGATGCCGCGGATGCGCTGGCTTGCGCGATCTGCCATGCGCATGGCGGTCAGGGCTACGGTGGCGTCGGCGTCGGTCTCCGGCGGCGGGGAGGGCGCTTGCGATGAGCCGCATCCTGCTGGCGTGGGAACTCGGCACGGGCTTCGGCCACCTCGGACCGTTTCTCGGCCTCGCGCCGAAACTGCTGGAGCGCGGACATTCACTGCATATCGCTGCCCGCGAAATTACCGCTGCGGTCAAGGCGGTCGGCGATCTGCCGATCGCGGTGCACCAGGCGCCGTTATGCCTGAACACCTATGGTGGCCTGCAGGATCCGCCGCTGAATTACACCGAAATTCTGATGCGTTACGGTTATCTGGATCCGGCGATGCTGCGGGCGATGATGACGGCATGGGCTTCGCTGATCAGGGCCGTCAGCGCCGATGTGGTGTTGGCCGACCATGCACCGACCGCGCTGCTGGCGGCGCGCAGCCTTGGTGTTGCACACGCAGTGATTGGCAGTTCCTTCAATGTACCGCCGCCCGTTGCACCCATGCCTAACATGCGACCGTGGATGAGCGTGCCGGTGGAGCGCCTCGCTGACAGCGATCGCCGTGTGCTGGCGGTGATCAACCAGGTGTTGCCGCCAGACCGTGGATTGCACGCGCTGCACGAAATTTTTGCCGGAGCGGCGCGGTTTTTTTCCGGCGTGCCCGAACTGGATGCCTATGGCGCGCGGCAAGCCGATGACTACCTGGGGCTGCAGTCGTTGTCGACCGGTACGGCTGCGCCGGTATGGCCGCAGGGCGCCGGCGAGCGGGTATTTGCCTATTTGCATGCTGATTACCTTCATACCGAGCGCGCCTTGCAGTCCTTGGCCGCCAGCGGCGCCGGGGTTCTGGTGCATGTTCTTGGGAACACGGCCGCGCTGACTGCGCGTTTCAGCAACGCAAAGCTGCAGTTTGCACCGCAATTGCTGGATTTCCGGCGAGTGGTGACCGACTGCGGGCTGTGCGTGTGCCACGGTAATGTCGGTACCACGCTGGGTATGCTGCAGGGCGGCCGCCCGCTGCTGGTGTTGCCCAAGCATCTTGAACATTTCCTGCTCGGCGGCGCTGTCGAGCGCTCCGGCGCCGGCCGTGTGGTGCATCCTGACGACAACACGCCGGATATTGCCGGCGTGCTGGCCGCGATGCTCGGTGACCCGTCATATGGCCATCAAGCGCGCGCGCTGGCGCAACGGTGTGCCGGTCCGTCTGTTGGTACAATGACGGACCGGGCGGTTGCCCGCATCGAAGCGTTGGCCACAAAGGGAGCCGGACCCGGTTCATGATCGGTCGCGTATCAGGACGTTTGCTGACCAAACAGCCGCCGCAAATCACGGTGGACGTGAACGGCATCGGCTATGAAATCGATGTACCGATGAGCACGCTCTACCAGCTGCCGGCAACCGGCGCTGAGGTGACGCTCTATACCCAGCTGATTGTCCGCGAGGATGCGCACCTGCTCTACGGGTTTGCCACCGAAGCCGAACGTGCGCTGTTCCGGCAGCTGATCAAAATATCCGGAGTCGGCGCACGCACCGCGCTGTCGGTGCTGTCGGGCCTGTCGGTGGCGGAGTTGCGTGAAGCGGTACGCGAGCAGGACATCGCGCGCATGACCAGGATTCCCGGCATCGGCAAAAAAACCGCGGAACGCCTGCTGCTGGAGCTGCGCGACCGCCTCGACTTCAAGGCTGGGGATTCGTCCGCTGGCGGCGTTGCCACACCGGGCACCGGCGACATCGTCAACGCGCTGAGCGCGCTTGGCTACAATGACCGCGAAGTAAACTGGGCGGTGGAAAAACTGCCGGCTGGATTGTCGGTGACCGAAGGCATCCGCCAGGCTCTCAAACTGCTATCAAAGTCCTGATCATTCCCCACATACCAGTCGCAGTGGCAGTATCTTAACAATTAAAGGTTACGGCTAATTTCTTTAATAATTGGCCCTCTAATTAAAGTTTGTGCGCTCTGCGTGCGATCGGTGCGAGTTTGATGCTGCTTAAATCGCCCAAGCGCTGTTGATTAATAAAGAATAAGGATTTATTCTTTATTATAGTCCAGACTATTAAAGCAACCCTTACTTGGCCTCCGACACCACATTTCAATCCCGGCTGGGGATCTACGCCAAAACTACCGTAGCGGGGGAGGCGGTGCGGGCTTTTGTGCCGCCACCGTTGCCTCCGGTACCGCCGCTCAACATCACGCCGCACCTGCAGGACCTGATTGAAAAAGCCAACCGCGGATTGGGCCGGCTCGATGGCGTGGCGCGCATTTTCCCGGATCCGGAATTATTTCTGTACATGTATATCCGCAAGGAGGCGCTGCTCTCCTCGCAAATCGAGGGCACGCAATCCTCGTTTTCCGATCTCTTGCTGTTTGAAAACGAGGAAGCGGCCGGAGTACCGGTGAATGATGTCGAGGAGGTATCGCATTATGTTGCCGCGATGAACCACGCGCTGGAGCGGTTGCGTGGCGGTTTTCCGTTGTCATTGCGGCTGATCCGGGAAACCCACGGTATTCTGCTCTCTGGTGGGCGTGGTGCCGACAAGATGCCTGGCGAGTTTCGGGCCTCGCAAAACTGGATTGGCGGCTCACGGCCGGGCAATGCAGCCTTCGTGCCGCCGTCGCCCGACCGCGTCGTGGAGTGCATGGGGCTGCTGGAAAAATTTCTGCACGATGATCCGGTCAGAACGCCCTTGCTGATCAAGACCGCGCTGGCCCATGTCCAGTTCGAGACCATTCATCCCTTTCTCGACGGCAACGGCCGGGTGGGCAGGCTGCTGATAACGCTGCTGCTCTGCGCGGACGGCGCACTGGCGCAGCCTTTGCTGTATCTGTCGCTGTATTTCAAGACGCATCGCGACGCGTACTATGATCTCTTGCAACGGGTGCGCACTGAAGGCGCGTGGGAGGACTGGCTTGATTTTTTTCTGACCGGCGTGATCGATACTACCGAGCAGGCGACCCGCTCTGCGCAGAGCATCTTCGAACTGTTTCGCAATGATCGTGAGCGGGTTGGCAAGATCGGTCGCGCCAGTGCTTCGGCGTTGCGCCTGCACCAGGCATTGCAGGAAAAAGTCATACTTTCCATCCCTGGCGCCGCCAAACGACTGGGGTTGTCCCAGCCGACGGTGACCGCATCCATGCGCCACCTTGAACAACTGGGCATCGTGCGCGAACGCTCCGGCCGTCGGCGCAACCGGACTTATGCTTATGATGCTTACCTGAAAATTCTCGAGGAAGGCGCTCAGCCAATACGATGAAAAAATCGGATATGACCGGGCGCAGTGGCGGCGAAAATCATCAAGATGCCGGGCGGAGCGGTCCCTGCAACATCGGTAATTTGTACTATGATGCGAAGCGTAGCTGAGGTGCATACGCGCACGCAGAATTTATAAACAATTGTTTATATTGATATTTATATAACTCCTCCCGTGGCTATTGAAACCGACCGCCTGATTGCCGCCGCACCCGCTTCCGTACAGGAAGAGGTGTTCGAGCGCGCGTTGCGGCCCAAGGCGCTGGATGAATATGTCGGCCAGGAAAAAATCCGCAGCCAGTTGTCGATCTTTATCGAGGCAGCGCGCAAGCGCAAGGAAGCACTGGATCACGTCCTGCTGTTCGGCCCGCCGGGCCTCGGTAAAACCACGTTGGCCCACATCATCGCGCGCGAGATGGGTGTCAACTTGCGCCACACCTCCGGCCCGGTGCTGGAGCGCGCCGGTGATCTCGCGGCCATATTGACCAATCTCGAGCCGAATGACGTGCTGTTCATCGACGAGATCCACCGCCTGTCGCCGGTGGTCGAGGAAATCCTCTATCCCGCGCTGGAGGATTACCAGATCGACATCATGATCGGCGAAGGTCCGGCGGCGCGCTCAGTCAAGCTCGACCTGCCGCCGTTCACGCTGGTCGGCGCCACCACGCGCGCGGGGATGCTGACCAATCCGCTGCGCGATCGCTTCGGTATTGTTGCGCGGCTGGAATTTTATTCGTCAGACGAGTTGACGCAGATCGTCAAGCGTTCGGCGCGGCTGCTTGAGGTCGGGATCGAGGCAGAGGGCGCGCACGAAATCGCCGGCCGTTCGCGCGGCACGCCGCGCATTTCCAATCGACTGCTGCGCCGGGTCCGCGATTTCGCCGAAGTGCGTGCTGGCGGGCGGATCACGCGGGCGGTCGCCGATGATGCGCTGATAATGCTCGATGTCGATGCGGTCGGTCTCGATGTCATGGACCGCAAGCTGCTGCAGGCGGTGATCGACAAGTTCGGCGGCGGGCCGGTCGGTGTTGAGAATCTTGCCGCGGCGATCGGCGAGGAGCGCGACACCATCGAAGACGTGCTGGAGCCGTATCTGATCCAGCAGGGTTATCTGCAGCGTACGCCGCGCGGCCGCGTCGCGACGGCGTCGGCTTATCGTCACTTCGGGCTGGCCGCGCCGCGCGGCGACGGCGCGCGGGATTTGTGGAACGCAGAGACTCCGCCCGCGCAATGATAAATTCACGTAACTATTTGTTTTAATTGAATAAATTATTAAAACCACGGCGTGTGCCTGTGTCGCCTTCTGCCGCACCGCATGCTGTTGCTGCTGCAGATCAACCCTTTCACTGGCCGATCCGCGTTTATTACGAAGACACTGACGCCGGCGGCGTGGTGTTTTACGCGAACTACCTGGGGTTCATGGAGCGCGCGCGCACTGAATGGTTGCGCGCACTGGGTTTTGAGCAACCGGAGATGGCCGCCAGTGATGGTGTGTTGTTCGTGGTAAGCGAAGTGAACATCAAGTATCTGAAACCGTCGCGGTTCAACGACAGCTTGCAGGTCACCGTGGAAGTCGTTAACGTCGGCGCCAGCCGCATCCGGTTTTTGCAGCAGGTACTGCGCGGGAACAAGGAGATCGCACGGGCAGAAGTCGCGGTCGTGTGCGTCAGCACCGACACCTTGCGGCCAGCCCGCATGCCCGATGGATTGCGCATAACAATAGAACAAAAGATGGAACGAGAAATGGGATCGAGAAATGGGATCGAGTAGCGGGAAAGAGAAGCGGGAACAAGAGACGGGAAAGAAAAATTGAACGCGACGCTTGCCCATGACATGTCCGTGCTCAGCCTGATCACCGGCGCGAGCGTGCCGGTGCAGCTGGTGATGCTGATCCTGCTGCTGTCATCGCTCATTTCCTGGTATTACATCTTCCTCAAGGTATTCACGCTGCGCCGCACGGAGCGGCAGACCGCCGAGTTCGAGCGCCAGTTCTGGAGCGGCGCTGATCTGAAGGACCTGTTCCAGCGTGCGGTCAATGCGCGGGATTCGGCGGGCAGCCTCGAACGCATTTTTGAATCCGGTTTCCGTGAATTCACCAAACACCGGCGCGAGCCCGGCGTCGATGTTGCCGCACTGATGGACAGCACGCGGCGCGCGATGCGCGCCACCTACCAGCGTGAAATGGACAAACTGGAATCCTCGCTGTCGTTCCTCGCCACCGTCGGGTCAGTCAGTCCTTACGTCGGTCTCCTCGGCACGGTGTGGGGCATCATGAATTCATTCCGCGGTCTGGCCAATGTCGGTCAGGCGACACTGAGCCATGTCGCACCCGGCATTGCCGAAGCACTGATTGCCACCGCCATCGGCCTGTTTGCGGCGATTCCCGCGGTGGTCGCCTACAACCGGTTTGCGGGTGACGTAAACCGGCTGGCGATTCGTTTTGATTCGTTCACCGAAGAATTCTCCAACATCCTGCAGCGGCAGGTGCATTAAGTGACTGCTTACAGGCACTGAGATGCTGATCGAAAAACGCAGCGGCCGCCGCCTGATGAACCAGATCAACGTCGTGCCGTACATCGACGTGATGCTGGTGCTGCTGGTGATTTTCATGGTTACCGCGCCGATGATGAACCCGAGCAAGGTGGATTTGCCGTCGGTGGGCAAGTCCTCCGAGATCAAAGTCCCGCCGCTGCAGATCATGGTCGACAAAAACGGCGATCTGACGTTTCGTGACCAGGACGGCAAGGCCGATCGCAAGGTGAAATGGGACGAAATCATCGCCCTGATCAAGCAGAGGCAGGCCAGTAATCCGGAGCAGGCGGTGGTGATTGCCGCCGACAAGGGTGTGCTCTACGAGAAAGTGGTCGAAGTGATGGATACGCTGCAGCGGAACAACGTGCAGCGGGTCGGGCTGCTGGTCCGCCCTGGTAATTAAATGACGATTTAGATGACAGCGGCCGCGATCAACTCCCGCGAACAGGCCCTCGCCGGCGGGTTGGCCTTCGCGATGCATGTGTTGTTCCTGATCCTGCTGGTGTTCGGCGTGAGCTGGCAGCACCAGCAGATTAATACCGCGGTGGTCGTCGACCTCTGGCGTGACCTGCCGGTGGCGCCGCCCCGGGCCGA
This sequence comes from Betaproteobacteria bacterium, assembly GCA_021732605.1. Classification (GTDB taxonomy): domain Bacteria; phylum Pseudomonadota; class Gammaproteobacteria; order Burkholderiales; family SG8-41. The sequence goes on from JAKFUS010000030.1 coordinate 35,572, forward strand.
GGCGCCGCCACCACCACCGGCTGTCAAACCGGAACCGCCGCCGCCTGCGCCGAAAGTCGAGGTCAAACCACCGCCCAAGCCGGAACCGGCGCCCGCTGCCAGGCCGGATATCGCGCTCAAGGAAAAACAGGACAAGGAACGCAAGCTGAAAGCACAGGCTGCGGTCGATGCCAAGCTGCGCACGGCGGAAAAAGCGCGCGAAGAAGCGGTGGAGAAAAAGAAACGAGCCGAGGCTGATGCGCTGAAAACGAAACAGCTTGCAGATGCAGAAGCCAAACGCGCCGTGGCCGAGCAGGAAAAGATGCGCGCCGCGGAAGCCGCGCAGCGGGCGGCGGCGCAGCAGCGGGAAATCGACAAATACATGGACGGCATCCGCACCAAGGTCAAACGCTTCGTGCTGGTGCCGCCCAGCCTGCAGGGCAACCCGGAGGCCGATTTCGTGGTGACGCTGTTGCCCGGCGGTGAAGTGCTTGATGTCCGGCTCGGCAAGAGCAGCGGCAACGCGGCGTATGACGCGGCGATTGAAAGTGCCATCCGTAAGGCGCAGCCGTTCAGCGTGCCGGCGGGAGACCCGTTTCAGCAGTACTTTCGCCGTTTCACCATGGCCTTCAGGCCGGTTCAGTAGTGGTATGCATGAAACTGACAAGGAACCCTGATGCAGCTTGGTGGTCACACAGATCAGACATCAGCATTCAATCAGAAAAAATCAGAAAAAAAGATGAAAAATCTTAAATTAATACTATTGCCTTTCCTGTTATCCCTCGGCTTGTTCTTGCTGGCCCAGGCGGCGTCGGCTCAGCTCCGCATTGAGGTGGTTGGCGGCGGCGCGACGCAGATTCCGGTGGCCATCGTGCCCTTCCGCGCCGAGGAGGGCCTGGTCCAGCGCCTGACGCCGGTGGTGGCGGCCGACCTCGCGCGCAGTGGCCTGTTCAAAATCGTCGATACGGGCGGCATGAATCCGGTGCCCCATGAGCCTGAGCAGGTGAATTACGCGCAGTGGCGCGCCCGTGGCGCCGATGCCGTGGTCATCGGCTCGGTGACCAAAGCGCCGGATGGCCGTTATGACATCCGTTTCCGTGTCATGGATGCCGTCAAGCAGAC
>JAKFUS010000019.1 GCA_021732605.1 Betaproteobacteria bacterium
GTGTACATGGGGATATGACCCGCCACCAGATCGGCAAGGCCCGGACCGGCACCTTTGTACGGCACGTGCACGATATTCAGATTGCCGTTCAATTTCTTGAACAGTTCGCCGGTGAGATGGGTGATGCTGCCGGTGCCGGCAGAACCGAAAGACAACTGCCCCGGATTCTTTTTCGCAAACGCCGCCAGTGCCTTGAGATTTTTCACCGGCATCGACGGATGCACAGCCACACCGGTCGGCACCAGCGTGATGATGCCCAGCGCGGTGAAATCCTTCAGCGGGTCGTAAGCCAGTTTCGGATTGCCCAGCGGACTCAGCACATGGGTCGTGGTATTGGCGATCAGCAGCGTGTAACCGTCAGGTTTGGCGCGCACCACTTCCATCGCACCGATGGCACCCGAAGCGCCGGCGCGGTTTTCGACAATCATGTTCTGGCCCAGCACACGCGACATTTCCTGTGCCCAGCGCCGGCCGATGATGTCATTGACGCCGCCCGGCGCGAAGGGCACCACCAGCCGCATCGTGCGCTCCGGAAATTTGCCCTGTGCCTGCGCTGCGCCGGGCGCGAGCTGGATGGCGGCAAACGCCATCACCGCAAGTGCGGGGGTAAGAACGCGCGTGATCATGGATATCCTCTTGATTGGTATTTTGATTATTGCCGCCTTGATAGTGTCGCGGAGCTTCATTCGCGGAACTGCAGTCGCCAAACGGCGCCGGGTCCGCCAAAGCGGGTTTCATGCTAATTGTTATCGCCTGCTGCCGCAACCGCGGCCGGCCTAATTGCGACGTGCTAATTCCGGGGAACTCATTTGGGTACTTATTGCGGCCGATACTCCCATTCGCGCCAGCCACCGAGCAGCGGAAAATAAAGTCCGAGCCGGATCTGCTGTTCGCTGCGCAGCAAGTCCCCTTGGGGGGCGCCGCCGGTTCGCAATAACGCCGCGTAACGCTCGAGCTGGCCGCGGTAACGTTCATGTTCATTGTCGAGGAAGGCCGCAGTGTCCGCACCCTCGTGCACACTGGTCTTGTAATCGATGATCCAGCGCACCCCTTCGGCATCAATAAAAGTGCGGTCGATCACCACATTGGCGCGCCAGCCGGCGCTGATTCCGCTGAGCCGCCATTCCGAGCGGCCTTCATCATGGGTATCCAGCACCCAGCGACCGCGCGCATCAGCGACACAATTGATCAGCGCCTGCCTGACTCGCGTTGTTGCTGCGGCGATCTCATGTTCACCGACACCCTGTGCAGCCAGCGCATGGCGAATAGCCGGTTCCAGCGCAGCAATGCGCGACGCATCCCAATTCACCACACCGTCTTCAGCCATCCGCTGCAACCAGCGATGCACCACGCTGCCGACATGACGCGCAGTCTCGCCGGCCCAGGAAAATTCGAGATCATCCTGCGTGCGCGCAGGATCAAGCGGTGTCGCCCAGTCTGCAACGGGCGGCGCGACGGGCAAGGTCCAGCCAGCCGGCAAGCGGCGCAGCGACTGGTCGATGATCTGGGCCTGCTCTGCTGCCACCGGCGACGGCGCAGGCGCATCGCGCAGCGCCGCTTCATACACCGGAGCCACCACCGGCCACAGTTTGCCGAGCAGCGACTGCGCCGGCGGCGGTTTGATGCGCAAGGTATCGTCTTCTTCAACCGCAATATTCACGCTGCCCAGCAGATGTAATTGCCGTTTGGCACGGGTGGCTGCCACATACAGCAGGCGTCCGTCCTCAAGGCTTTGTTTTTCTCTGTTGAACTGTTCAATCCACGCATAAATCGGATCGCCGTCATCACCCGCCGCGTTGATCGGCGCCAGCAACAGCTCATTGCTGCCATCGGCATCCGGCTGCTCGGTCCACAAAAACAATTTCTTGTCATCATGGCGCGGTGATTTGGCGAGCCCGGGCACGATCACCATATCGAACTCCAGCCCCTTGGCCTTGTGGATGGTCATGATCTGCAGGCTGTCGTTGGCGTCGAGATCGGGCAAGGCATACAGCTGGTCAAGACCGGCCTCGAAGCTTGCGCGGTCCGGCAAGGCGCCGGCATCTTCATGTTTGTCGAGGTAACGGAAATAGGTTTCCGCATCTTCGAGATCGGTTTCCTGCTCCACACAGGCCGGACCACCGAGGGCATACCAGGCACCCGCCACATGTTCGCGCAGCGGACCGCGGGCGCGTTGCGCGAGGCTGCTTGCAAGCGCAGCGCGCACACGCTCGAGGCGCAAACGACCATCAGCAGAAAGCTGCGCGACACATTGCTCATCCTGCATCGCAGACCACAGCGTCTTCTGCGCATTGGCTGCGGCCAGCACATGCAGATCGGCCAGTGTCAGCCCACACCACGGCGCACGTAATACCGCGAGCCAGGCCACACGATCGGCCGGATGCGCCAGCGCACGGGTCAAGGCCAGCAAATCCTGTATCACCGGGCGCTGGCCCAAGGGCTCAATGTCGATGGCGCGGAAGCGCTGCCCGGCCGCTTTGAGGGCGGGCACGATTTCGCGCAAATGACCGCGGGTGCGTACCAGGATCGCCACTTTCACCGCTGGATCGGTTTCACGCGCATTGCGAACGATCTGCGCAACCCGCAGCGCCTCCTCCACTTCAGCATCGCCAAACAGCGTATGAATGGTGACCGCCTCCCCCGTCAGCGCAGCACGTGTCGCCACCGAAGCGGTATAGGGCACCGCACCCGAGGTGATGTTTTCCATGGCGGGCATCACAGATGCAAATGCGGCATTGACCCATTCGACGATGCCGGACTGGGAACGAAAATTTGCAGACAGCGCCACCGGATGCAAATCGACGCCGGCAATACCTTCCTTGCGCGCGCGCAGGAACAGCCCCACTTCCGCTTCGCGGAAACGATAGATGGATTGCATTGGATCGCCGACGGCAAACAATGTGCGGCCGTCGTCCGGCGTCCAGCCGAGTGTCAGCTTGGCCACCAGCTCGGATTGACTGATGGAGGTGTCCTGGAATTCATCGATCAGCAGGTGGCGGATGCGGTAATCCAGTGCAAACGTCAGGTCGGTCGGCGCATCCTCGGTGCCCAGCGCATGCGAGGCGCCTTGCGCGACTTCCGTAAAATCCACCTGCCGTCGTGCCTGGAACACCAGCTTCAATTGCGCCACCGCTTGCGGCAGCAAACGCAGGATCGCGCCCAGCACCTGCCATTGGCTGTCGCTGTAATGGGGCGGCGGCAGACGGCGCATGGCGGCCAGTGCAGGCAGTACATCGGCTGATGCATCGAGGGCGGCAAACAAAGCCTCAGCACGTTCCTTCCAGAGCTGCGCAGGTTTGCCGGCAGGGAACCCCTGGTTTTTGGTCAAACCATTTTTTTTCCGCCAGCGCTCTTCTTCAGTGAGGAAGACGAAGGCCAGCGCCATCCAGGATTCAACATCATCGACAAATGTGCCTTGCCCGAGATGACCGAAGGCGTAATCGGCCAGTGCATGGATTCCCGCAAGCAGCTGCGGCGGAATCGCGGTACGCAGGCGCTGCACCGCCGCCACACGGACCTGCTGCAGCGCCGATTCAAGCGGGTCACGCTCGAGACCATGCACCTGACGCAACCACTGGTCTCGACGCGCCAGCATGTCGGCCAGCAAGGACTCCGTGCGCGCCACGTCGTTATCCAGATGCGCCAGCACGGCTTCCACATCAGCCCCTGCGGGACCGTCACTGTTCACCATTGCAATCGTGACGCGCGCGGCTTCAAGATGGAGCTCGGATGCATCTTCCACCGTTTCCGGCTGCGCACCAAAGCGCGACAGCACCGGCATCTGCCGCGTCAGACCCGCACACAAGGCATCAATGGTCTGGATGCGTAGTTGCGCGGGATTGTCGGCAAGCTGCCAGCCCGCGTCATGATCTCGACGTAAGGCAGCAGCGGCGAGTTCGAGAGTCAGCTTCTCGTGCGCCGATGCCGGCGCCTTGCCTGCCTGCGCATCCGCCAGTGCCTGTAGTACCCGTTCGCGCATTTCGCCCGCGGCTTTTTTGGTGAAAGTAACCGCGATGATTTCTTCGGCGCGGTCAACCCGCGCCAGTAGCAGCAGATAACGCTGGATCAGCAGTTCGGTTTTGCCGGATCCCGCGGGCGCCTGAACGATAAATGAGCGCTCCGGATCAAGTGCATCCTGGCGCCGCTGGAGATCGGATACGGTTGCGCTCACTGCCCCGCCTCCCCGTCTTCCAGCGTCTGGCCGATACGTTCACGAATGCGGCAGAACGATTGCTGGTCACACAAACGACAGGTAGCGGGATGGCTTTTGGGATCCACCGCTGCCACACCGGCAGCGAACTGCCCGGCGATGCGCTCCAGATCAGTCTGCCATGCTGCGACCACTTCCGGCCATTCCGGATAATGCTCGCGATAACGCGATTCAGCCCAGGCTTTGATACCCGGCAGCAGGTCGGCGTCACGCGTGAGCCCGACATATTTCATGTCACCGGCCCGCACCTGCGCAAACGCCAGGGCCGCAGCGCCAGCTTCGGCAGTCAGCAAATACAAAGGCAGTTGCGGCTCGTCGGGTCGTTCGCCGAGCATCGCGCCCGCTGTAGCCTTTCCGGTTTTGTAATCAATCACGATGCGGCGGCCGTCAGCTGTTTCATCAACTCGATCCAGCCGCGCATTCAAGGTCAGGCCACCAATGGCCATGCCGCGTTTGTCTTCAACGGCAACGACAGTAAATGCGTCGCGCCGGCGATCCTGCACCAGCCAGGCGCGCGCGAGGCCAACCAGCCGGCGTTTTTCGCTGTCGGCAAAACGTCCCGATAAGGTCGTTGGCCGTTCGCGCTTGATCCGTTCCATCGCAGCATCGGCGGCGGCGGCCAGTAATCCATCGAGATCGGCGCGGCTGATGGCGGCCAGCGCGTCACTGGACCGCAATTGTGTCCACGCCTTTGCCAGCACACGGTGCACCAGTGTGCCGCGCTCTGCCGCATCAAGTCCTGCGTGGGGCGTTTCCAGCGCTGCTGCATGAAGACGGTGGCGGGCAAAAGCGCGGAATGGGCATGCGGCCTGGTCTTTGATCAATGCGGTGCCGGCACCGGTCACTGTGCCACTCATGAGCGCCGGCGCTGCATCTCCCGGCAGACGCTCATCGCCACGCGTGGCGTATATCGCATCACGGAATTCCGGATAACTGGCGATCGCCGTATCCGCCTCGGCGATCAGCGCAATCAACGGGCTGGGGCGCAATTCGCGGTCGTCTTCCTGCGAGGGATGGCTCAGCACGACTTCAGCCGCAGCAGTACACCATTGCGCTGTCGTGCGTCGCGCCGTGAACAGAACTTCGGCAGCGGTGCTGTGCGGCAACCCGGCCGCGCGCTGCAGTGCCAGCGGCAGGAAGGGATTGGGGCGCGGCGGCGGCGGCCAGTTACCGTCGCTGAGACCCATGACCCACAGGCCGTCGAAAGTCAGTCCGCCGGCTTCGAGCACGCCGAGAATCTGGATCGGCACCTCCGGCGATTCCGGTTGGAACAGGGTATCGGCCGCAACACGACGCAGCCGCGCCAGCGCTTCCGCATAAGGCATGCGCGGCACGACACGGTCCAGCGCGGCAAATGCAGCGACCACGTCATGCCATTTTTTCAGTGTCTGGTATTCACTGGAATCCAGACTGCGTTCACCCGGAAATCCTGCGACCGCAAGCGCTTCCGACAATGCTTTCGCCCATGTCGACGGCGAATGTGTGCCATGCAGGCGGTTTCTGCGGAAGCCGGCCAATGTGGACAGCTGTCTCGCGAGTTGCGGGCAATCACCACCGTATTCAGTGACCATGCCCAGCAAGCGCTCCAGCGTGACCACAGGTTCGGCACGACGGCGTAATTCCGCGTCCAGCGCTGCGCGACTGTCGCGCTCTGCCTCGCCGCCGGCGATGAACGGTGAACACAGCAGCCGGCTGGCGCGCTCGAATTCGATATCGCGCCCAGCCAGTTCCAGCAGCAGCAACGCCGTATTGACCAGCGGATATGCCACCAGCGGCTCACCCAGAGACAAATTGAATGGCAATACACTGGGCGCCGCATCAGGCAGCGCATAGTCGGGCGCCATGGTGGCGCTGAATATGCGCACAATCGCGGACCGTCGCGCGGCAAGATCGGGAACAACGATGCCGATGCGCGTGCTGCCTGCTTCGAGCCGAGTACGCGCCCAGGCTGCGGCGCGCTGGATTTCCTGCTCCGTATCGGCGCAGGACATACGCAGCACGCGACTGGCACACGCCGGAGGTCCCGCCAGCAATACCGTGCAAGCCTTGCCCTGCAAAGCCGTGAGAAATTCGGCCTGTTGCGGCGTAAATGCATCGAAACCGTACATCAGCAATGTCTGCGGTGACGGGATGCAGCCACTGGCAAACAACGGCGGCAAGCGGTCGGCGAGTTGCGCCGCATCAATCTGGCCGTTGCGTTGCAGAACCCGCTCGTAACGCGGCGCCCAATCCTGAAATGCCCTGGCATCGTCATTCAAGGCCGCGTCATTCAGGCGCGGTGCGAGCCGCCACACGACACTGAGTTGCCAGGCCTCGTGCGCCAGGCGCGCGGCATCGGCTACGGCCAGCAAAGTCTCACCGGCAACGGAACTGCGCAGCAGGTTTTCCCACAAGGCATGCGCCTGCGCGGACGACAGCGGCAGGGGCAAAGCTGGGGTATCGGCATACAAGGCTTCATGCCATGCGCGCTCGAGAAATCCGCTCCACGGCAGAATGTCCGCGGACTCCCACAAGGCTTTGCCCTGTACGACCTGAAAATCACCGAATTGACGTTGTAATGCCAGCGCAAGTCGGTGATTGGGGGTAAGGACGGTGATACCACCGGTCGGCGATTGCGCCAGATGCGCAAAAACTTCGTCGCGGGTAATGGCGGGGAGTGTGGCAGCGGTGATCATGAACCGCGATACTAAACCCGCTGCGGCAACGGCGCTGCGTGCGCCGTTACTTTTCCATCAGATGCTTCTTTGCCTTGACCTTGACCCAGTCATCGGCGTCCGCCGGCCCGTCTTTTTTCTCGATGATAGGCTTCCAGACTTTGGCAAGCTCCGCATTCAAAGCGGTGAACTCGCGCTGATCATCCGGCACGTCGTCTTCGGCAAAAATCGCCTCCACCGGACACTCGGCAACGCATAGTGTGCAATCAATGCATTCGTCCGGATCAATGACCAGCATGTTCGGCCCTTCGCGGAAGCAATCCACGGGGCAGACATCGACACAATCGGTGTATTTACATTTGATGCAAGATTCGGTGACCACGTACGTCATGGAATATCCTGAGGAAACACGGCCTTGAAACAGCCGGAAAGGCCAATATTTTAGCAGATGATGCGCGACGATTAAGAGGGGCGCCCCAAATAGGTGCCTGACTTCCCAAAAGCAGGGGTTTTGGATAGTATAGGTTCACCTACTGCTCGCTGCGGCCCCGTGGCGACCCCCCTCTTCCAATCCTTAATCCATTTACCATCACAAGGCAGGACTTATATGAGTGAGCACATTCACCACGTGACTGATGATTCTTTTGATCCCGAGGTTCTTCAATCAGCCACCCCGGTTCTGGTCGACTACTGGGCTGAATGGTGCGGCCCCTGCAAAATGATCGCCCCCATCCTTGACGAAGTCGCCCGGGAATATTCGGGCAAACTGAAAGTCGCCAAACTCAACATTGACGACAATCAGGCTACACCGCCCAAGTACGGCGTTCGCGGCATCCCGACGCTGATGATTTTCAAAAACGGCTCGGTGGAAGCAACCAAAGTCGGCGCATTGTCGAAATCACAACTTACCGCGTTTATTGACAGCCATATCTGAACGTTATAATCTCCTCCCAGCGCCTGACCAATTAAGCCGCTCCCGGCACTGAACAAAAGAGCACAGCAGGCGCTGGCGAAGCAGTAGTGCAGCTAAAGCCACACCCAAGCAACACCGCTTCCCCTCCCTCACCCCCTGTTTTTTCCGCGATCAACGCCAGAAGTCCATGCATTTATCCGACCTTAAAAATCTCCACGTCGGCGAACTCGTCGATATGGCCGTCAAGAATGAGATCGACGGCGCCAACCGGTTGCGCAAACAGGAACTGATATTTGCGCTGCTGAAAAATCAGGCCAAGAAGGGGGAGTCCATATTCGGTGGCGGTACCCTGGAAGTGCTCCCCGACGGCTTCGGTTTCCTGCGCTCGCCGGACACCTCGTACCTCGCCGGCACCGACGACATTTATGTGTCGCCCTCGCAGATCCGCCGCTTCAACCTGCATACCGGCGACACCATCGAAGGCGAAATCCGCACCCCGAAGGAAGGCGAACGCTACTTCGCGCTGGTCAAGGTCGACAAGGTTAACGAGGACTCGCCGGAAAATTCCAAACACAAGATCCTGTTTGAGAACCTGACGCCCTACCACCCGACCGAACATCTCAAACTTGAACGCGACATCAAGGCCGAGGAAAACATCACCGGCCGCATCATCGACATCATCGCCCCCATTGGCAAAGGCCAGCGCGGACTGATCGTGTCGCCACCCAAGGCCGGCAAAACCGTGCTGATGCAGCACATTGCCCACGCCATCACCGCCAATCATCCCGAAGTCGTGCTGATCGTGCTGCTGATCGACGAACGACCCGAAGAGGTGACGGAGATGCAGCGTTCTGTCAAAGGTGAGGTGCTGTCTTCCACCTTCGATGAACCGGCCAGCCGACATGTGCAGGTCGCCGAGATGGTGATCGAAAAAGCCAAACGCCTGATCGAACACAAAAAAGACGTCGTCATCCTGCTTGATTCCATCACCCGCCTGGCGCGCGCCTACAACACCGTTGTGCCGGCTTCCGGCAAGGTGCTGACCGGCGGCGTCGACGCCAATGCGCTGCAGCGGCCGAAACGCTTCTTCGGCGCCGCGCGTAACGTCGAAGAAGGTGGAAGCCTGACCATCCTCGCCACCGCGCTGATCGACACCGGCTCGCGCATGGACGACGTGATTTACGAGGAATTCAAGGGCACCGGCAACATGGAAATCCATCTTGACCGGCGCATGTACGAAAAACGCATTTTCCCGGCGATCAACGTCAACCGCTCCGGCACCCGCCGCGAGGAACTGCTGATCCCGAAAGATGTGTTGCAGAAGATCTGGGTGCTGCGCAAGCTGCTCTACCCGATGGACGAACTCGAAGCCACCGAGTTCCTGCTCGACAAAGTCCGGGCCACCAAGACCAACGCGGACTTCTTCGATTCGATGCGTCGGGGCTAGTACTCACTTCCGCTTATCGCGGACGTGCGACATTCTGCAGTTCCAACCCAGTCCCATCGCGCTTCCGGGGTCGCATCCCCGCCATGCGGGGCCCCTGCTCCGCCCTCAATCGCGCCAGTACTTCAACCCCTGGCAGCTCGGGTCAATTATTTCTCCCGGCATTAGCCCTGCAGCGCCTCGCCGTCTCACATATGTTACAAAAGTTACAAAATCCCGCTGTCGTCACTGTCAGTTCATTATTGCCGCCCCAGGGAATGTTCCGGGTGCCACCCTTGTTTACAGTGCTCCACGCCCATAGCGCGATCCCCTTTCCGGGTGTAGGCTGGGCTGGATGGTACCTGTGACTTTTCAAGGAGCTCAAAATGACCAAAGTACTGTTGACCGCAATCCTGTTGCTTGCCGGCTGCGCGGTGCAATTGCCACCGATGCCGGAAGATGCCGTGGCAAAACGCTTTGAACCGATTCCCGATAAAGCGGTGATTTACCTGGCACGGAACGCGGTCGAACCCACTTTTGTGGCCGCCGTTGCACTTGATGACCAGATGATCGGATCGACTTATCGCGGCACTTACATACGCATCGAAATCCCTGCAGGCAGGCATCAATTACGCGGCATCGCTGGCGACAGCGGCGCCATCAGACTCGATACCGAACCAGGCAAAATATATTTCGTGCAGCACACTGCCCATGGTTATCGCAGTTTTGTCAGTTCAACTTTCGATCTGGTCGATACGGCTTACGGGCGCTCCCTGGTGATGGGCGGGCAAATTACTGCACTGATCACCCGGTAAGTCAGTAACCACCATCACCAAATTGCCCACCGGGCTTGCGGTAACAACGCCGGGGCTCCCGACCCTAAACTGGCGCCGCGACATCCCTTGCCCTGAAAGGCCAAATCCCGGATAATTAGGGGTTTCCCGCTTCGTCGGGCACCCCGTTCAGGATATCGCCATGAGAGCCGATGCACACCCGGAATACATTGAAATTTCAGTCACTTGCAGCTGCGGCAACAAGTGGCAGACCCGCTCGACCATGGGCAAGGACCTGAGCGTCGAGGTCTGCTCGGAATGCCACCCGTTCTATACCGGCAAACAAAAGACGCTGGACACTGCCGGTCGCATCGAGAAATTCAACCAAAAATACGGCAAAAAAACGCCGGCCAGCCCCAAGGCCCCAGCGGCCTGATTGGCTGAGGCGCGTTGACAACGAGGGCAGCCACACGGCTGCCCTTTGTTTTGGCATAGGTTTCGCCATAAAAATTATGGCGCACAGCGTCCGGCGCACAGGGCACTCGAGATTAAAAACACAGGAACTCAACAGATGAAAACATTTCGCATTGCCGTAATCCCCGGTGACGGCATCGGCAAGGAAGTCATGCCCGAAGGCCTGCGCGTGCTCGAAGCCGTCGGCCGCAAATTCGACATCCAGTTCAAGTTCGACGAACTCGACTGGAGCTGCGACTACCATGCCAAACACGGCCGCATGATGCCGGAGGACGGGCTCAAGATGCTCGAGAAGCATGACGCCGTATATTTCGGCGCTGCGGGCTGGCCGGCGATGCTGCCCGACCATGTGTCACTGTGGGGTCTGCTGATCCCGTTCCGTCGCGGCTATGACCAGTACGTCAACCTGCGCCCGGTGCGCCTGATGCCCGGCATGAAATGCCCGCTCGCCGACCGCAAACCCGGCGACATCGACTTCTGGGTGGTGCGCGAAAACAGTGAAGGCGAATATTCCTCGGTAGGCGGCCGCATGTATGGCGGCACCGACCGCGAATTCGTCACCCAGCAGGCGATTTTCTCGCGCTTGGGCGTCGACCGCATCCTGAAGTTCGCCTATGAACTGGCGCAGAAACGCCCGAAAAAACACCTGACCTCTGCAACCAAGTCCAACGGCATTTCCATCTCGATGCCGTACTGGGATGAGCGCGTCAAGGAAATGGCGGCAAAGTATCCTAACGTCAAGACGGACCAGTACCACATCGACATCCTGTCCGCGCATTTCGTGATGCACCCGGACTGGTTCGATGTCGTCGTCGCCTCCAACCTGTTCGGCGACATCTTGTCGGACCTTGGCCCCGCCGCAACCGGCACCATCGGCATTGCACCATCGGCCAACATGAATCCGGAACGCCTGTTTCCCTCTCTGTTCGAGCCGGTGCACGGCTCGGCGCCCGACATCTACGGCAAAAAAATCGCCAATCCGGTTGGCCAGATCTGGGCCGGCGCGATGATGCTCGACCACCTGGGCTGCCCGGAAGCGGGTGCTGCCGTGGTCAAGGCGATTGAAACCGCGCTGCTCGAAGGCCCGAAAACGCCGGATCTCGGCGGCAAGGCCAGCACTGCAGATCTCGGCAAGGCTGTTGCCGAAGCCATTTAACCGGCCGCTTACTTTTGAGTAATATTTACTTTTACTTAGTAAGCAGCCACCGCGCCGTCGCTGCGCGGATCGGCCCCGCCCTCAAGGATGCCGTCGGCATGCCGGATGATCATTCCGGCATGCCCGACGGTTTCATCGAACGCGCCGATAATTTCGACATCATGGCCGCGCTCGCTCAGTTCACGCACCACGCCGGCATCGAAACGTGACTCCAGTTTCAGCGTTTCACTGGCCTGGCCCCAGGTGCGCCCGAGAAGCCAGCGCGGCGCACTGATCGCCGCCTGCGGTGACATGTTGTATTCAATGGCCCGTGTGAACAGGGCGCACTGCGTCTGCGGCTGACCGTCACCACCCATTGTGCCGTAGACCACGGTGCGCCCATCAGATAGCTGGGCCAATGCTGGATTCAGTGTGTGAAAGGGCTTGCGTCCGGGCTCCAATGCATTCAGCGCAGCGGGATTCAGCGAAAAACTGCAGCCGCGATTCTGCCAGTTGACGCCGCTGCCCGGCAGCACGATGCCGGAGCCGAACTCGTGATAAATGCTCTGGATAAATGACACCGCACGGCCCGCGTCATCGATGACACCCATCCATATCGTGTCTCCGGCCTGTGTGCGCGCACCCCAGGGCGCTGCGCGATGGTGGTCGATGCGCTGCGCCAATGAGCGCACATGTTCCGGTGCAAGCAGGCTTTGCGCAGGCACCTTCATGTAACGCGGATCGGTCAGCTGCGCATCTCGCACCAGGAAGGCCTGCTTGGTCGCCTCCACGCACAAATGCACATAGTCTGCGCTGCCCTGCGGTACATCGCGGATATGCAGCGCATCAAGGACACCGAGGATCAGCAACGAAACCACGCCCTGCGTTGGTGGTGTCATGTTGAATAGTGTGCCGGCGCTGTGTATCAGTCGCAGCGGATCCACCAGTTGCGCCCGATGCGCGGCAAGGTCACGCGCAGTCAGCGGACTGCCGACGCGCGCCAGGTCTGATGCCAGCGACTGCGCCAGTTCGCCGCGATAAAAGTCGCTGGTACCCGCCTTGGCAATACGTTCCAACGTGTCGGCGAGCCGGGGCTGGAAAAAGCGGCTGCCCGCGGGTGGCACACCACCGGCGTCGAGGAAGGTTTCAGCGAATCCCGGCTGCGCATGAAGTTCGCTCAACTTCGCCGCGGTCAGCATGGACTGGCTGGTGGTGACCGGCGTGCCTTCGCGGGCATAGGTGATGGCGTCCGCCAGCAAACGCGTCAGCGGCAGGCGCCCGCCCAGCGCCTTGCGCGACAGTGCATACGCGGCGCCCCAGCCCGAGATCGTGCCGGCGACAGTATTGGCGGCGATGCCGCCGCGCGGCGGTATCGCCTGCGTCTGCCTGCGTTCGGCATACCAAGCGCGCGAGGCCTGCTGTGCAGCGGCACCACAGGCATCAATCGCACCGGGCGCCTCGCCCGGTACGTGCAGCAGCCAGAAGCTGTCACCGCCGATGGAGTTCATGTGTGGATACACCACGGCGATCGTCGCCGCGGCGGCGATCATCGCCTCGATCGCATTGCCGCCCTCGCGCAACACGGCCAGCGCCGACTGTGACGCCGCCGCGTGCGGCGCAACGGCCATGCCGCGGGTGCCGCGTATCGAGTGGATCATCGGTCTTCTCCTGCCAGCAAAGTATTTTGTCTAACGGCCCGATCGCACGCAAAGTGCATGCCAGCAGTCTACCGCACAGTCTCACCCTGCCCGTGAACCTTGATAGACTGTCGCCGGGCAAAGTACCCCTCCGGAATACACGTGATCCTGCAATGAAAGTACTGCTCCGCATCGCGGCGATGATCGACGCACTGAACGAGTGCATTGGCCGCATCGCCTGCTGGCTCGTGTTGCTTGCCTGCGTCATCAGCGCCGGCAACGCCTTGATGCGCTATGGCTTCAGCATCAGCTCCAATGCATGGCTGGAGATCCAGTGGTACCTGTTCGGCGGCATTGTCATGCTCGGCGCCGCGCACACGCTGAAAACCAACCAGCACGTGCGGGTCGATGTGTTGTACAGCCACTACGGCGAACGCGCCCGGTTGTGGGTTGATTTACTGGGAGGGCTGCTCTTCCTGCTGCCAATGGTGGTCATGATCGGATGGTTGTCGTGGCCGATGTTTCTCAACTCCTACACCGTCGGAGAAATATCCAGTAACGCCGGCGGCCTGCTGCGCTGGCCTGTCAAGCTGCTGGTGCCGCTGGGTTTCCTGCTGCTGGCCCTGCAGGGTGTCTCCGAAATCATCAAACGTGCGGCCGCGCTCACCGGCCACACCAGCCTCGATGCGAACTACGAAAGGCCGCTGCAGTGATGGCTCGCGAGTTGATGGCCCCGCTGATGTTCGGCGGCCTGATCGCCTTCATGCTGATCGGCTACCCCGTGGCTTTCTCGCTGGGCGCGGTGGGCCTGCTGTTCGGATTCATCGGCATCGAACTGGGGTTTTTCCATTGGAGTCTGCTGCAGGCACTGCCAGAACGGGTGTTCGGCATCCTCGCCAACGACCTGCTGCTCTCCATCCCGTTTTTCACCTTCATGGGCGCGGTACTCGAGCGCTGCGGCCTCGCCGAAGATCTGCTTGAGGCCACCGGCCAGCTGTTCGGTCCGGTGCGCGGCGGTCTGGCGTACGCGGTGATTCTGGTCGGCGCACTGCTCGGCGCCATTACCGGCACCGTCGCCGCATCGGTCATAGCCATGGGACTGATCTCGCTGCCTGTAATGATGCGCTACGGCTACAACATGCGCATGGCCACCGGCGTCATCGCCGCCTCCGGCACCATCACCCAGCTGATTCCGCCCTCTCTCGTGCTGATCGTCCTCGCCGACCAGCTCGGCAAATCCGTCGGTGACATGTACGCCGGCGCCATCGGCCCATCGATCGTACAGATACTGCTGTTCTGCTTGTTCATATTCATGGTCTCCATATTCAAACCGGCCTATGTTCCGGCCCTGCCCAAAGAGGCCCGCACCATCCACGGCTGGCCACTGATCAGGAAAGTACTGTGGGGCATGGTGCCCTCGCTGGCGCTGATGTTCCTGGTGCTCGGCACCATCCTGCTGGGCGTAGCTACGCCGACCGAAGGCGGCGCCATGGGAGCCATGGGCGCGATCGGACTCGCCGCCATACACAAACGACTGACCTGGGATCTGCTGTGGCAGGGCATGAATTCCACCATGCGCATTACCGCCATGGTGATTTTTATCCTGATCGGCTCCACGGTATTCGGCCTGGTTTTTCGCGGCATGGACGGCGACCTGTGGATCGAACAGCACCTGATGAACCTGCCCGGCGGCGTCACCGGCTTCCTGATCGCCATCAACCTGTTCGTGTTCGTGCTGGCGTTTTTCCTCGATTTTTTCGAGATCGCCTTCATCGTCATCCCGCTGCTCGCCCCGGTCGCCGCCAAGCTGGGCATCGACCTGATCTGGTTCGGCGTGCTGCTGGGCGCCAACATGCAAACCTCGTTCATGCACCCGCCGTTCGGCTTCGCGCTGTTCTACCTGCGTGGTGTCGCGCCCAAGGAAGTCAAAAGCTCGGACATCTACTGGGGCGCCGTACCCTGGGTCGTGATGCAGTTGCTGCTGGTGACAATACTGATTTTCTGGCCTGGCCTGGTCACCGGCTTCATCGACAAACCAGCCATGGTTGATCCGGCAAAAATCGAAATACAGATCCCGGCTGCGCATGAAACCGACCGCGACGAAGGTTCTGCCGCCATAGAACGGCTGCTGAAAGAGCAAAAATAAAATCCCGGGAAACGCCGGCTACCAGCCGATGGCCTTGGGCAGCCACAACGCCAGTTGCGGAAACAGGAATACCAGCAGCACAGCCAGCATCTGCATCGCGACAAACGGGATGACCCCCATATACATATGACGGGTAGTTACCTCCGGCGGCGCCACACCGCGCAGGAAAAACAGCGCCCAGCCGAACGGCGGCGTCAGGAACGACGTCTGCAGCGTGACGCAGATCAGCATGCCCAGCCACACCAGGTCTACCCCCTGCTGCGCGAATATCGGCAGGAACAGCGGCACCGCGATGTAGCTGATCTCGATCCACTCGATGAAAAATCCGAGGAAAAAAATCAGCAGGATCAGGAACCAGATGTCGGCATTGACCCCGCCCGGCAGGAATTCGAACAGGTCGTTGATCAGGTCTTCGCCATGCAAGCCGCGGAAGGCCAGCGCAAACACCTGGGCGCAGATCAGGATGAACATCATCATCGCCGTGATCTTGGTCGTCGTCTGGCAGGTTTCACGCAGCACCTGGAACGAAAAGCGTCCGGCAAAAGCGGTCACCAAAATGGCGCCCAGTGCGCCCATCGACGCCGCCTCGGTCGGTGCCGCCACACCGCCGATGATCGACCCCAGCACGGCAGCCACCAGCAGCACCGGCGGCACCACCACCTTGAAAAAACGCACCCACAACTGGCGCCGCGACACGGCATCACGCTCCGCCACCGGGATCGGCGGCACCCATTCCGGCTTCACCATGCCGATGATGACGATGTAGACGCAGTAAATCGCCGCCAGCAGCATGCCCGGGACAACAGCCGCAGCAAACATGGTTCCCACCGACAGTTGCAGGATGTCCGACAGCAGGATCAGGATCAGACTGGGCGGGATGATCTGGCCCAACGTGCCCGAGGCGCAGATTGCGCCGCAGGCAATGCCCGGATCATAGCCGCGCTTCAATAAAGTCGGCAGCGTCAACAGGCCCAGCGTGATCACGGTGGCGCCGACAATGCCGGTGGTCGCCCCCATCAGCACGCCGACCCCGATGATGCCAATCGCCATGCCGCCGCGCAGCCCGCCGGCGATGTGTCCGACGACGTCGAGCAAGTCGTCTGCCAGCCGCGATTTTTCCAGCATCACACCCATGAATACAAACAGCGGAATCGCCAGCCACTGGTAATTGGCGACCACGCCGTAAATGCGCGCCGGCAGCAGATTGAACAGGTCGGTTCCGAACCCCATGACGCCGAACACAAAGCCGGTGGTAGCCAGCGTCAGCGCCACCGGCACGCCCAGCATCAGCAGGCCGAAAAATCCGAACAGCATCAGGATGACCAGGATTTCGGTGCCGCTCATGTGCGCAGCGCCTTCAGCTTTTCGAGCACGCCCAGCGCGAGCGCCAGGGATTGCAGAATGAGAAACAAAAATCCCAATGGAATCAATGCCTTAAGTATCCACCGGTAGGGCAGACCACCGGGGTCGGAGGACTGCTCATCAATCACATAGGCCTGCTGCACATAGTTCAGCGACAGCCAGATGATGATCACAGAAATGATCACCGACAGCAGGGCTGACAGCAGATCCACATACAGTTTCTTCCGCGGCGAGAAGTTGGCATACAACACGTCCACCCGCACATGTTCACCATGCAGCAGCGCATAACTCATGCCGAACAGGATCAGCGGCGCCAGCAGATGCCACTCCAGTTCCTGCGCCCACACCGTGCCGTAGCTGAACAGGTAACGCAGCAGCACGTTGGTTGCCATCAGCACCACGATCACCAGCGCGAGCCACGACGTGGCCCGGCCGGTGAGGTCGGTGAAGCGTTCGATCCCGGTGCGCAGTTCCGTGACGGACACGGATCAGCCGCGGATCTTGTTGTGGTACACGGTTTCGCTGTAACCCGCCCAGGCGTCGTACTTGGTCTTGTAGGCCATGTACGAATCGTGCACTTTTTTCACCAGCGGATCCTTGGCCACGGCCTCGTCGAGCACCTTTTTCGTGGTTTCGCGCAAGGCCTTGACCACGGCATCCGGCAGCGGCTTGGCAATGACCTTCTGGTTCTTGACCAAGTCTTCCATCGCCTCGGCATTGGTGCGTTGGCACCAGGCTTCGCTGATCACGTTGCATGCCGCTGCGGCGTTTTCAACCACCGCCTGCAGGTCCTTCGGCAGTTTTTCCCAGGCCGCCTTGTTGATCAGCAGTTCCGATACGGTGGCAGTCTCGTGCCAGCCGGTGGTGTAGTAGTACTTCGCAGCTTTTTGCAGACCCAGGCGGCGATCCTGGTACGGACCGACGAATTCGGCGGCATCGATCACGCCGCGTTCCAGCGCCGGGAAAATTTCGCCGCCGGGCAGCAGTTTCACGTCCACGCCCAGCGCCGCGTACACCTTGCCGGCGAGGCCGGGGATGCGCATTTTCAGGCCCTTGAAGTCCGCCACCGACTTGATTTCCTTCTTGAACCAGCCGGTCATCTGCACGCCGGTGTTGCCGCAGGGCATCGCCACCATGCCGAAGGGCGCATAGACCTCGTTCCACAGGTTGATGCCGCCGCCGTCGTAGAGCCAGCCGTTCATGCCCTGGAAGTTCAACCCGAACGGCACCGCAGTGAAATACTGCGCGGCGAAGGTCTTGCCGGTCCAGAAATAACTGTTGGCATGGTTCATTTCCACCGTGCCCGCACGCACCGCGTCAAAACCTTCGAAGGCCGGGATCAGCTCGCCGGCGCCGAACACCTGGATTTTCAGGCGGCCGTTGGACATGACGTCAATACGTTTGGCCAGATCGGTCGCGCTGCCCGGACCATCCATGTAAAACGGCGCGCCCTTGGGATAGGCGCTGGTCATTTTCCAGGTGAAGGTCTGCGCGGTCTGGGCACGGGAAATCATCGGGAACCCGGCAATCGCGGCGCCGGTCGCGGCAACGGTGCCGCCCTTCAGGAACTTCCTGCGATCAGCTTTCATGGCAAAAACTCCTTTAAAAAAAGACAAGCACAGGATATAAGGCGGAAGGATTCCGCCCGTTCAATCCCGAGCAACTCAGACCGCGCGCAATATTTGCGTAAGATACACGCAGTTAATAGGTTTTGTACTGCAGGTACTTGCCGCTCATCACGATCTGCACCCGGTCCCCCTTGGGATCGGCTTCACGCTGCAGGTCCATCTTGAAATCGATCGCGCTCATGATGCCGTCGCCGAACTCTTCATGGATCAGCTCCTTGAAGGTCGTGCCGTAGATGCTGACCAGTTCGTAAAAACGGTAAATCAGCGGATCGGTGGGCACCGCCGTCGGCAGCGAGCCCTTGTACGGCACCTGCTGCAACAGCAGCACGGCATACGGCGGCAGGCCCAGCAGCTTGCCAGCCGCCACGGCCTGCGCCTTGGTCATCTGCATCTGGCCCAGCAATGCCGCCGTCGTCCATTCCTTGCTCGCCCCCACCGCCTTGGCGATCTTCGTCCACGACAGGCCCTTCTTGATCTTGGCTTCCATCACCAGCTCGGTGACGTCAGTGCGTTTCATCGGTTTGCTCATACTTTTCTCCTTTTGGCTTGATTGTTCTGAATTTTGATTGAGCTTCTTGTTTTAACGGACCGCCGCCAGCGGTTTGCCGCTCACCGGCGCCAGGGCTGCCGCCTCCGCCGGATCCAGGCCCGGCGAGACCAGCGGCGGATGACGCGGGTCGTAATCCGGCGAATCGCTGGCAAATACCTTTGAACGGTCAACCAGAAAATCGATCAGGTGGTTGCGGATACGGTAGTAGTGCGGATGTTTGTGCAGGTCGTGGCGGGTGCGGCTGCGCGGCAGGGTATTGACGACGATCTCGGCGACCTTGGCGTGCGGGCCGTTGGTCATCAGCACGATCTTGTCAGCCAGCAAAATCGCCTCATCGACATCATGGGTGATCATGAACACGGTCTGCCGGGTTTCGGCGCAGATGCGCAGCACTTCCTCCTGCAGCACGCCGCGCGTCAGCGCGTCGAGCGCTGAAAACGGCTCGTCCATCAACAGCATCTTGGGCTGGATCGACAATGCGCGGGCAATGCCGACGCGCTGCTTCATGCCGCCCGACAATTCCGCCGGACGTTTTTTCTCGGCACCGGTCAAATTGACCAGGTCGATGTACTGCTGACAGTGCGCGCGGACTTTTTCCTGGTTCCATTCCGGCCAGCGCGAGGACACCGCAAAGGCAATGTTGCCCATCACCGTCAGCCAGGGCATCAGCGCATGGCTCTGGAAAATCACCGCGCGGTCGAGGCTGGGGCCGCTGACTTCGCGGCCGCCGACAAACACGTAACCCGATGACGACTGCTCCAGACCCGACAGCACATTGAGAATGGTGGTTTTGCCGCAGCCGGAATGGCCGATCAGGCAGACGAATTCCCCGGGCTCGATGGAAAAATACAGATCCTCGAATACGGTGGTCGCCGTGCCGTCGCGACCGGTGAATTTTTTGCTGATGCCTTCGATGCGGATCAGGGGGTCGCTCATGATGTTATGCATTTCATGATCTGATTCCTTTATTCCGTAAACGTGACGAGTTTCGTCAGCTTCGCCATCATCAGATCCAGCAGCATGCCCACCAGACCAATCGCCAGAATCGCCGTGATGATGTTGGTGATCGACAGATTATTCCACTCGTTCCAGACGAAATAGCCGATCCCCGTGCCACCGACAAGCATTTCGGCGGCGACGATCACCAGCCAGGCAATGCTGATGGAGATGCGCATGCCGGTCATGATGGTCGGTGCGGCGGCAGGCAGAATCACCCGGAGCGCGGTACGCAAATGACCGACTTCCAGCGTGCGCGAAACATTCAGCCACTCGCGGCGCACGCTGGACACACCGAAAGCAGTGTTGATCAGCATCGGCCACAACGAACAGATGAAAATCACAAAGATCGCCGAGACCGAACTGTCTTTCAGTGTAAACAGCGCCAATGGCATCCACGCCAGCGGTGAAATCGGCTTCAGCACCTGGATGTAGGGATCCAGTGCCCGGTATACCGTCGGCGACATGCCGATCAGAAACCCCACCGGGATCGCCACCATTGCCGCCAGCAGGTAGCCAATCATTACGCGCACGATCGAATAAGCGAGCTGAATGCCGATGCCCTTGTCGTTCGGGCCGCGATCGTAGAACGGCTCCCGCAGATGTTCGAGAATCTTGCGACCAACATCCGCCGGCGACGGAAACGCCGACTTCTGCCCGGTGGAGGCCTCGGCACCGACCAGTGCAGCGTATTCGGAACCCACCGTCTGCGGCGCAGACGACTTGGGCAGCGTAAGGGCATGCCAGACGCCGATCAGCAGCAAAAACACAATCAGCGACAGCAGTGGCGCGCGCCAGCTCAGCAAGTGGTTCATTCAGGCTCCTCCTGTCACGCCGCCGGCTCAGGTCCGCTTGATCGCAAAACTGGCGATGTAGGCATCCGGTTTGGCGGGATCAAACTCCTTGCCCATCACCGAGAACTTCTTGGTGGTGGTGGCCGGCGGTTTCATGCCGGCCTCCTTCATCAGTTTCATTGCATCCGTGGCCAGGAATACTTCGCGCGCGACTTTGGCGTAATCGACATCGCCCTTGATCTGGCCCCAGCGTTTCATCTGGCTCATGATCCAGATCGCAAAGGAGTGCCAGGGGAAGGGGTCGAAATCAATGCGGTCCGGATCCTTTTTGATGTTGCCCAGACCGTCGGCATAAGTGCCGGTCAGCACCTGCTCAACTACCGTAACCGGCTGATTCAGGTAGTTCGCCGGCGCAATCGCCTCGGCAATCTGCTTGCGGTTTTCAGGCTTGGCGGCAAATGCGGTCGCCTCCATGATCGCCTTCATCAGCGCGCGATAGGTGTTGGGCATCTTGGTGACGAATTCCTTGCTTGCGGCGAACGCACAGCAGGGATGTCCCGGCCAGAGATCCTTGGTCAGCGTGTGGATAAAACCCACGCCGTCGTACACCGCGCGCTGGTTCACCGGATCCGGCGCCAGAAAACCGTCGATGTTGTCGGCACGCAGATTGGCTACCATCTCGGGCGGCGGCACCGAGCGGATCTGCACGTCGCGGTCCGGATCCAAGCCGTGCTCGGCGAGGTAATAGCGCAGCAGGTAGTTGTGGATCGAATAGTCAAAGGGCACCGCGAACTTGAAGCCCTTCCACGATTTTGGATCGCGCTTGTCCTTGTGCTTGATTGACAGCGTAATGGCCTGACCATTGATGTTCTCGATTGCGGGTACCGTATAGGGAATCGCATTGGCTCCCACGCCCAATGTGATCGCAATCGGCATCGGCGACAGCATGTGCGCTGCGTCGTATTCCTTGTTGATGGTCTTGTCGCGGATCACCGCCCAGCCGGCGGTTTTGACCACGTCCACGTTCAGACCCTGCCGCGCATAAAAACCCATCGGCTGCGACATGATGATCGGTGTCGCGCAGGTGATCGGAATGAAGCCGACCTTCAGCGAGGTTTTTTCCAGGTTGCCGGACTGTGCAAAAGCCTCCTTCGCCATGCCCAGCGGGAACAGACTGGAAATCGCGGCCATAGCGGTGCTGGCGCCGACTGCATTGATGAAACGCCGCCGCGTCGCATCTTCGGGAAACAGCGCGCGCATCACCGCGGCTTCCACCACACGGTTGCCCAGCAGCTCGCTGTCGCTGGTCTGACCGGCAAGGTCGGCCTGATGGTCAGCTTCGCTGGTATGCCTGCCGCAGGAACAACCGCGGGTCAGTGAGGTGCTGGCGTCGAACGGATCCTTGAATGCGGACATAGACTCTCCCGAAAAGAATGGTTTTCTGACTTCTTTCTATTGCAGCAAGCGTGCCAACAGATGGACGCCTCGGCCACAATTGGCAACACTTTGTTTTTAAAGAGAATTTGCTCTTAAGTCAGATTGCACCAGAAAACCAAGCGCAACATCGCGGTGCGCCGCAAACCAAAGGCGCTTCACAACAGTGCGGGCCCGCACCGGATGCGGGCGTATTGCACTGCAACGGCGCAAAGGCCCAATTCACTCACGTTAAAATAGGACCATGTCCTTATCCCTACTGACCCGAACCAGCGCCGTGCTGTGTGCACTGGCCCTCGCCAACTGTGCGACCAACCCGGTCACCGGCAATCCCAACTTCGTGACCATGTCGGAGTCACAGGAGGTCAGCACCGGGCGCAGTGAAGACCAAAAAGTACGCGAGCAGTACGGCACTTATGACGATCCCGTCCTGCAGCGCTACGTCAACGACATCGGCCAGCGCCTGGCCAAGGCGAGTCACCGCTCCAGCCTGCAGTACCAGTTCCTGGTGCTGGATTCACCGCAGGTCAACGCCTTCGCGCTGCCCGGCGGCTATATCTATATCACCCGCGGCATCCTCGCCTATCTGAACTCCGAGGCCGAGCTGGCCGCCGTGCTGGGTCACGAGATCGGCCACGTCACCGCGCGCCATTCTGTGCAACAGCTGTCCGCCGCCACTGCCGCCAACATCGGCGCCTCGGTGCTGCAGATTTTTGTGCCGCAGATCCGCAACAGCGCCGGCGATGCCCTGATCAGCACGCTGGGTGGCGCGCTGCTGTCGGGTTACGGACGCGAGCACGAACTTGAGGCTGACCGTCTCGGCGCCGAATATCTGGCGCGCACCGGCTACGACCCGCAGGCCATGATCAAGGTCGTCGGCGTGCTGAAAGACCAGGAACAGTTCGATGCCGAGATGGCGAAAGCCGAAGGACGCGAGGCGCGCGCCTATCACGGCCTGTTCGCATCACATCCTGACAACGACACCCGGCTGCAGGAAGTCGTGCGTGAAGCGGCGAAATTCAAAAGTGCCGAAAATCGCGTCAACCGCGAACCGTTCATGCGCAGCATGGACCACATGATTTTCTCCGACAGCCCGGCGCAGGGCTTTGTGCGCAGCAACTCGTTCTACCATCCCAACCTCGGTCTCACGCTGAATTTTCCCGCCGGCTGGCGGATACAGAACAATGCGCAGAACGTGGCCGCCGCGAGCCCGGAACAGAATGCGCTGATTGATCTGCGCAGCGCCGGCCGCGCCGAGGGTTCACCCGGTGATGTGCTGCGCAAACTGCTCAAGCTCGGCGCCGGCAGCACCGTAACACCGCAAACATTGGGCGGATTGCAGGCCGCGGTCACCGAAGCCACGCTGTCGGGCAAGCCCACGCGCATCGCAGTCGTGTTTCTCGGCAGCAGCGCCTATACCATCGGCGTACAGGCGAAGGACGCCGCCGCCTATAGCCAGCACAAGGCAGTCATGGACGCGGCGATGAACAGCTTCCATGCAATGACCGCGCAGGAACGGGCGTTGGCAAAGCCGCTGCGGCTGCGTGTAATCACCGCGAAAGCCGGGCAGACCTTCGCCGCACTTGCGCGCACATCGCCGCTGGGCCGGTTTGCCGAAAACCACCTGCGCGTGATCAACGGTTTGTATCCGTCCGGCGAACCGGTGGCCGGACAATCGCTGAAAATAGTCGAATAAGTACTGCACCGGACTCCTGGCAAATGCGCGCAGACGCGCGCGAATGCGATAATCGGCCGCCACAACTGATAACAAACCGATAACAATAACGACGAGTGCCCAACTTGACCCTTGCGCTGCGCCCATTGCTGATCGCCGTTCTCTGTCTGGCCTGGCTGTTGCCGGGCCTGATCGGGCACGATCCGTGGAAACCCGACGAGGCCTATACCTTCGGCGCGGTCTATGAAATCCTGCAGGGTGGCGACTGGGTGGTACCGCAGATCGCCGGCGAACCTTTCCTCGACAAACCGCCGCTGTTCTACCTCAGCGCCGCCGTCAGTGCGTGGTTGTTTTCGCCCATCCTGCCGCTGCACGACGGCGCACGGCTGGTCGTCGGGTTCTGGATCGGCATCGCACTGCTGTTCTGCGCACTGGCCTCGCGCGAACTGCACGGTGAACGCCGCGGCCTGACGGCGGTACTGCTGCTGCTCGGCTCGCTCGGGCTGGTGGTGCGCGGCCACCAACTGATCGTTGATGTCGCTGCGCTCGCCGGTTTTGCAATGGCCTACTACGGCGCGGCATTGGCGCTGCGGCGGAACGTTCCCGGCGGCTTTTGGCTCGGCACCGCCTGTGGCCTGGTGTTCATGACCCAGGGTGTGCCCGAGGCCGTGATGATCTTGGTGATCGCCGGATTGCTGCCGCTGCTCAGCCGGCATTGGCGCCGGCCGCAATACGCGGCAACGCTGGGCGTGGCGCTGATCGCGGCACTGCCCTGGCTGGCGATCTGGCCCGCACTGCTCTACCAGCGCGATCCAGCCCTGCTCAGCGCCTGGCTGACCGCGGAAAACCTGGCGCGTTTTTTCGGCACCCGGGACATGCTCGCCGGCCTCGGTTATTACCTGCGCACCCTTCCCTGGTATGCCTTCCCGGTATGGCCACTGGCGCTGTGGACTCTGTGGAGGGCACGGCGCATGGCCCAACTCGGCGCGCCTGGCGTGGTGCTGCCGGCGCTTGGCTTTGTTGTCACGCTGCTGATGCTCGGCAGCGCCGCCGAACAGCGCGAACTCTACGCCCTGCCGATGCTGGTGCCGCTGGCGCTGCTGGCGGTGCCCGGCATTGATCCGCTGCGGCCCGGCCCGGCCAGCGGCTGGCACTGGTTCAGCATCATGGCCTTCACATTTTTCATTTTCATCGGCTGGTTTTACTGGAGCGCACTGGAGCTCGGCCTGCCGGCCAAATTGCACAGCCACCTGCACACCATCCGTCCCGGCTACAACTTCGGCTTTCACTGGCTGCCGTTTGTGCTCGGACTCGCCTACACCGCTGCCTGGTTCGCGCTGCTCGCCAAACTACCGCGCAACGCCGAACGGCCGCTGATCATCTGGGCCGGCGGCATTGCGGCGGTATGGGCGCTGCTGACGACACTGTTCATCGGCTGGGTGGATACCAGCAAAAGCTACCGCTCGGTCATAAACGACATGCAGCGCGTAATGCCGCAGCAATACCAATGCGTGATCGGCCGCGACCTCGGCGAAGCACAGCGCGCGATGCTGCATTATTTCACCGGCATCCGCACCCAGCGCCCTGATAATAAACAGGCCGCGGGTTGCGACCTGCTGCTGACGCAGGGCGTACCGCTGGATGAACTGGTGATTGCGCCGGAATGGAAAAAAATCTGGGAAGGTCACCGGCCCGGCGACAAGGACGAACGCCTGCGTCTGTATCAGCGGCAGGTCCGTAAATAACCAGCTTGCCGGTCGCGGCGCTGGTCCCGGCCCTAATATAATCGGCGCCATGAGCGACACCCTGCAACGATTCCTGTTCGAACATGCACCGATCCGCGGCGAAATCGTACAACTTGCCGCCACCTGGCGGGCCGTCACCGAACGGCACGATTATCCCGCGCCGCTGCGCAAAATCCTCGGCGAACTGATGGCCGCCGGCGCACTGCTGGCCGCGACACTCAAATTCGACGGCACACTGATCATGCAATTGCACGGCAACGGCCCGGTAAAACTGATTGTCGTTGAATGCGCCGCCGGCCACGCCATGCGCGCCACGGCCAAGTGGGACGGCAAGATCCCTGACAATGACAGCAAAGCGGGCGGCTTGCGCGCGCTGCTGGGCATCGGCCGATTCGCGATCAGCCTGATGCCGCAATCCGGTCAGCAGGGTTATCAGGGCATCGTCGATCTTGACGCTGACAGCATCGCCGGCGCTTTCGAGCATTACATGGCGACCTCGGAACAGATTGAAACCCGGTTGTGGCTGGCCTGTGACGACACGCACGCAGCGGGCCTGCTGATCCAGAAACTGCCGGAGCGCGAAAGCACCGATACCGACGCCTGGCAGCGCATCGGTCAGCTCGCCTCCACCGTGAAGACGCAGGAGCTGCTGACACTGGCGCCGCAAGTGCTGCTGCGCCGCCTGTTCAACGAAGAAGACCTGCGCGTGTTTGAACCGCGGCCGGTGTATTTCCGCTGCTCGTGTTCGTCTGAACGCGTCACCGGCATGCTGCGCATGCTTGGACACGAGGAAGTGCGCAGCGTGATCGCCGAACGCGGCGAAGTCGAAGTGCATTGCGAATTCTGCAACCGGCGTTATGTCTTCGACGCCGTCGACAGTGAACAGATTTTTGCCGCTACAGTGACCGCGCCGCCCGAACCTACCCGACACTAAACTCTGTTGCCGGTCACGCCCCCCGTCTTCTCGACACGGTCATTGGGCCGGCGTAAACTTTGACCTCCCCCGGTTGCCCACTCAGATACCCGGAAATTATTTGTTTAAAATCAATTAGTTATGGAGAATTTTATGGCTGATGCACGTGAAGTCGTTGTGGTGAGCGGCGTACGCACCGCCATCGGTGATTACGGCGGCGCATTAAAAGACATCGCGCCCACCGAACTCGCCGGGCAGGTCGTCAGGGAAGCCGTCAGCCGCTCGAAACTCGATCCCAAACAAATCGGACAACTGGTGTTCGGCAACGTGGTCCACGGCGAAGCGAAGGACATGTACTTCTCGCGCGTCGCCTGTATCAAGGGCGGACTGCCGCAGGAAACCACCGCACTGACCGTGAACCGTCTGTGCGGCAGCGGCCTGCAGGCCATCGTCTCCGCGGCGCAGGGCATCATGCTCGGCGACTGCGATACTGCTGTCGGCGGCGGTGCCGAATCGATGAGCCGCGGCGGGTACCTGATGCCCACCCTGCGCTGGGGCCAGCGCATGAGTGACGGCAATGTCATCGACATGATGGTCGGCGCGCTGACCGATCCCTTTGACACCGTACACATGGGCATCACCGCGGAGAACATCGCCGCGCAATGGAAAATCGGCCGCGAGCAACAGGATGAATTCGCCGTCGAAAGCCACCGTCGCGCGCTGCACGCCATCGACAAGGGTTATTTCAAGGACCAGATCCTGCCGGTCGAATTGAAAACGCGCAAAGGCACCACGCTGTTCGACAAGGATGAACATCCCCGCGCCGACGTGACCCTCGAAGGCCTCGCCAAACTGCGCGCAGTATTCAAAAAAGAAGGCGGCTCGGTCACCGCCGGCAATGCCTCGGGCATCAACGACGGCGCCGCTGCCGTGGTGCTGATGGAAAAAGAAGCCGCGAAAAAAGCCGGCCTTAAACCGCTGGCGCGCCTGGTGTCGTACGGCCTCGCCGGCGTCGACCCCAAAATCATGGGCATCGGTCCGGTGCCTGCTGTACAGAACGCACTGAAACGCGCCGGGCTCAAGGTCGAGGACATGGACATAATCGAGTCGAACGAAGCATTTGCGGTTCAGGCACTCGCCGTGTCCTGCGATCTGAAATTCGACGCAAAAAAAACCAACCCCAACGGCGGCGCAGTGGGCCTGGGGCATCCGATCGGCGCCACCGGCGCCATCCTTACCGTCAAGGCGCTGTATGAACTGCAGCGCACCGGCGGCAAATACGCGCTGGTGACCATGTGCATCGGCGGCGGCCAGGGCATCGCGGCGGTATTTGAACGGATGTAAGCACCGTGCCACTTTCGCAACAACGCCGCGTCTCACGCGGCGTTTTTTTGCAGCTGGACCCGCACCCTACCTGCAACCCTGATTCGGATATGGACAAATCCGAGCATCGTCCGCATTATAAATACTCGCATTTGCAATCCGTCCGGCGTTATCAGTCAAAAAACAAAACCAAGGAGGAGTGTCACCATGCTTACCTTGAACCTTAAATTTTTTGCGGCCATTGTCATCCTGGCGCTGCTGGCAGCACCCGCGGCACAGGCTGCGCAGTCCAGATATCCGGAAAAACCGATCCGGGTAATCGTCGGCAGCGCGCCAGGTTCGGGGCCTGACATTTTTTCCCGCGCTTTGGGTGATCAGTTATATAAAACCTGGAACCAGCGCCTCGTCGTCGATGCGCGTCCCGGCGCCGCAGGTGCCATCAGCGCCGAACTTGCCTTGCAAGCCGTTCCTGACGGCTACACCTGGATGATGCTCACCTCGCAACTGCTGGTGGCTTCCGAGGTTCTGAGCAGCCTCAAATTCAATCTGGCGCGCGATTTCAAGTCCGTCAGCCTGATCGGTACCGTGCCTTTCGTGCTGATGGTGCATCCGAACGTGCCGGCCAAGTCCGTATCCGAACTGATAGCCCTGGCCAAAACGCAGCAACTGCGCTATGGCTCCGCCGGCACAGGCGCCTCCGAACACCTGAGCGGCGTCCTGTTTACCCACCTGAGCGGCACCAAAATGCTGCACGTGCCTTATAAAGGCATCCCTCAAGCCATCGCAGACACCCTGGCCCAGGAAGTCCAACTGACCTATGCGGTAATGCCTGCTGCGATACCGCATCTCCAGGCCCAGCGCCTGCGCCCACTGGGTGTCACCACCAGCTACCGCTCCAAACTCTTCCCGGATATCCCCTCGATTTCCGAAACGCTGCCCGGCTATGAAACCCTCGCCTGGTACAGCATCGTGGCCCCGACCGGCACTCCGGAGCCCATACTCAATCAGGTCAGCGCTGAAATCCAGAAAGCCACCAAGGATCCATCGTTCAACGCAACGCTCGCCAAACTCGGTTCAGTCGTTGTTGGCAGTGATCGCGCCGGTCTCGATGCCCACCGCAGTTCGCAAGCCAAGATCATCGCCGAACTGGTCAGGGTTTCCGGTGCCAAGCAGTAGGAAATTCCCGCCCCGGAATGCCGCGCAATGCGCGGCATTTTTTTACACTTAATCGCGCCAGACTCAGGGTGAATACATGGATGTCATCGACATCGAACGAAGCATTCGCGGTGCAGGCACAGGCCGTGTCCTGCGATCTCAAGTTCGATCCAAAAAAAACCAATCTCAACGGCGGCGGCCAAGGCATCGCGGCAGTATTTGAACGCATGTAAACACTGCGACGTTTTTGCTGCTACGCTCCCAGGCGCGAATCAGGTGTGGACAAATGCGGGCGGCGTCCGCATCATAGAACTCCCTGTATTTAACCTCTGTATTTTTGCAGTCACCCACTAAAAAAACAAACCGACGGAGGAGCATCACCATGCGCACGCTCAAATTTCTGGCCGCCCTCGCCATCCCGGCACTACTGGCCGTGCCGGAGGTTCAGGCACAATCCAAATATCCGGAAAAGCCGATCCGGCTGATCGTCGGCAGCGCCGCAGGTTCCGGCCCCGACATCATCGGCCGGATGATGGGCGAGCGCCTTTATGAAACCTGGAAGCAGCGCATCGTCGTCGATGCCCGCCCTGGGGCAGCCGGGGCGATCAGCGCCGATCTGGCGCTCGGCGCAGCAGCCGACGGCTACACCTGGATGATGCTGACCTCGCAACTGTTCGTCGCGTCCCAGGTGCTGGCCGGCATCAAGTTCGACCTCGCCCGCGACTTCCAGTCGCTGTCGCTGATCGGCACCACGCCCTTCGTGCTGCTCGCCAACACGCAGCTGCCGGCAAAATCGCTGAAGGAGCTGATCGAGCTGGCCAAAAAGCAGCCGGGCAAGCTGCGCTACGGTTCAGCCGGCACCGGCGCCTCCGAACATCTCTCCGGTGTGCTGCTGGGCCACCTCACCGGCACCAATATGCTGCATGTGCCGTACAAGGGTGTGCCGCAGTCGATTGCCGATACGCTCGCCAACGAAGTGCAAGTCACCTACGCGGTACTGCCGGCGGCCTACCCCCACATCCAGGGCGGGCGGCTGCGTGCGCTGGGCGTGACCACGGCCAAACGCGCCACGCTGATTCCGGAGGTGCCGGCCATCGGCGAAGTGGTGCCCGGTTACGCGATGAACGCCTGGTACAGCGTCGTTGCCCGCACCGGTACGCCGGCAGGGATCATGAATCAGGTCAACGCGGAAATGGTGACAGCCGTAAAGGAACCCGCATTCGGTGAAAAACTGAAAAATTTGGGCATCGACATCGTTGGCAGCGACCGCGCGGGTCTTGACGCCTGGCGCAGCGCAGAAAACAAGCGTATCAGCGAACTGGTCAAGATCTCGGGTGCCAAAGAAACCAAATAAAAAAACGGTTTCATAAAACGCAGTTCGATCAAATTCAGCGCCGCGCACCACGCGGCGTTTTTTCCAGCAAAGTCGATCGCGCACCGGAGCCACCTGCATGATTCACCTGCTGCTGACCGCGACGTTCGCCGCGCTGCTGACCAGCGCAACCGCGCGCGCCAGCGATCTCATCCTGGTTGAACCCGGCGAACTGCCTGTCATCCTGACCGCGCCGCACGGCGGCGAGCAGGATGTGCCGGGCTGTGCACTACGCACGCCTGTCGGCACCCGGTTCGTCAATCGACCGGATCAGTACACCGACCGCCTCGCCCGCGGCATCGCAGATGAACTGAAAAGTCTGACCGGCAAACTGCCGTACCTGGTGGTGGCCCGTTTCCATCGCAAATTCATCGACGCCAATCGCTCCGCCGGTGAAGCCTATGGCGACTCCGGTTGCGCCGCCGTATACAACGCCTACCACGCCGCGATCCGCAGCTACATCGGCGAAATCCGCGCCAGACATCCGCATGCAATGCTGTTCGATATTCACGGCCAGGCCGCCTATCCCGACTCGATCCTGCGCGGCACCCACTACGGAGCCGCAGTGTCCCGGTTGCTCGCGCGGGCCGGCGCAGCGGCGATCAACGGCGCCGATAGTGTGTTCGGCCGGTTTGCCGCCATGGGTTATCGCATCGTGCCGCTCAATAACACTGCGCCCACTGACCGGGTCGAAGCCCAGGGTTATACCGGCGGGCATACCGTCGCGCTCTACGGCAGCAACCATCAGGACGGTATCGACGCGATGCAGCTCGAGTTCGGCCGCGACCTGCGCGCGCAAACCATCATCGCCAACACCGCACGCGACACGGCGCAGGCCATCGCCGCGTTTTACGGGCGCTACCTCAAATAGCGCCGTGCCGCACAGGACTCTGTGCAGTCATCTTGCTACTGCGGCTTGACACCGGAATCTTTCACCACTTTCGCCCAGCGCGGGATTTCCTTCTTCAGCAGTTCAGCGAACTCCTCGGGTTTGTTCGCCACCACGAACAGCCCCATACCCGCCATGCGTTCCTTCACTGCCGGCGCGTTGAGTGCACGTGCCGATTCCGCATTGAGTTTGTTGATGATGTCAGCGGGAGTGCCGGCGGGCGCCAGACAGCCGAACCAGGTGTTCGCTTCAAAACCGGGCAGGCCGGACTCCGCTACCGTCGGGAATTCGGCTGCGGTGGACACGCGCTGTGCGCTGGTCACCGCGATGCCGCGCAGTCTGCCGCTGCGCACCAGTGGCAGCACCACCGGGAGATTCGAGAATACCATCGAGATCTGACCACCCATCGCATCAGATACCGCTGGACCCTCACCCTTGTAGGGCACGAACAGCAGATCCACTTTAGCCGTCAGCTTGAACAACTCGCCCGCCATGTGCGGCGTACCGCCCGAAGCTGCACCGAAGGTGAGCTGGCCGGGCCGCGCGCGGGCCAGCCCGATCAGGTCCTTGACGTTTTTCACCGGCAGCGACGGATGGACAACGATCATCAGCGGGGAGGTCGCAATCACCATCATCGGGGTGAAATCGCGCGCGCCGTCGTAACTGGTCTTGTACATCGCCGGTACCACCGCCTGCGTAGTCTGCGAGCCGACCAGCAGGGTGTAACCATCAGGCGCGGACTTGGCGACGAACTCGGTGCCGATGATGCCGCTCGCACCGGTGCGATTCTCGACAAACACATTCTGCCCGAGGCGCTCGGTCAGTCCCTGCGCAAGAATGCGCGCCGTGACATCGACGCCGCCGCCGGCGGCAAAAGGCACCACGATGCGCACCGGCTTCACCGGATACGTCTGCGCCGCAGCAACATCTGCCAGCATGGCGCCGAACAACACGATCCAGATCCTCAGCTTCCCGTTCATCATGGTCTCCCCCCGTCGCGAACCTCCGCTGCCATCATCATCATAGCAGTGCGCCCGGCACTGCTTTTTACCGCAAACGCACGCGGCGCCGTTCCGAGCGCACGGCGGAACATGGTCGAAAACGCGCCGGGGCTTTCGTAACCAAGATCCACCGCCACCGTCGTTACCGACGCGCCTTCGGCCAGCCGCCGGATGGATTCGAGCAGCCGCGCCTGCTGTTTCCAGCGCGCAAAGGTGATGCCGGTCTCGCGCAGGAAGCGCCGGTACAGCGTGCGCGTGCTGGTATTGAGGTCACCGGCGTCAACATCACAGGGGCGCCGCGTTGACAAGTCGGCGAGGATGCGTTCGCACAACTGCGTCAGGTCCGCGCTATCCGGCAGCGGCAGGTCGAGCGCGCAATGCGGCAGGCGGCGCACTTCCGCCATCAGCAACTGCATCAGCAGGCCGTCGTCGCCGCGTTCATCATAGGTTGCCGGCAGCGCCGCGGCACGCACCACCAGTTCACGCAGCAGCGGCGTGACGTCGAGCACCACGCATGAGCCGGGCATGCCCGCGCCGGCCGCCCCATCCAGATACAGGCTGTGCATGTCGACGATGCCGTACATCTGGATTTCGTGCACCGTCTGCGCCGGCACCCACAACGCCCGGCTCGGCGGCACGATCCACGCATGACGCGCGGTGCGCACCCGCATCGTTCCCGCAACCGCAAACACGAACTGCGCGCGGCCGTGCCAATGCGGCGTGATGTGGTGGCCTTTTGGATACGCGGTGTGGCGGATCACCACCGAGCGCGTGAGGTCCCCCTGCACCGGACTTTCCGGCGCGGCGGCAAAATCGCGGTCGCCGGGCGGCCGCGCGGCGGTGCGCCGGGCCAGCGGCGCCGAGCTGGTGGGTGGACCGGCTTTTACGGCCCTGCCAGAGTTTCCTGGTTTGTCCATTTTGCGAATGTTTAAGGTAAATATTCGAAAGACAGACGATTCTAACTCAAGCACAATTGCCGCCATGACTACCCCCACCGTCGCCGCTTCTACTCCCCCTTCTACGTCTTCCTCCGCCGAGGGCTTCCCCACCATCGTGCGCCTGCTGCTGAACATCGGCCACGCCATCGACCACATGTTCCTGCTGATATTCGCCACCGCCGTGGCAACCATCGCCATCGAATTCGGTTACGCCAACTGGACCGACCTGATGCCATACAGTGTCGGCGCCTTCGCCCTGTTCGGTCTTGGCGCTCTGCCCGCCGGGCGTCTCGGCGACCTGTGGGGCCGGCGCATCATGATGATCATCTTTTTCATCGGCATGGGCGTCGCCGCGATGCTGGTGGCGCTGACGCAGAATGCCTGGCAACTCGCCGCCGCGCTGACGCTGCTCGGCGCCTTCGCCGCGATCTACCATCCGGTGGGCATCCCGATGCTGGTGCAGAACGTATCGAATCCGGGTGCCGTGATCGGCTTGAACGGTCTCGCCGGCAACCTCGGCATCGCCGTCGCAGCACTCCTCACCGGTTTTCTCGTCAAATGGATCGGCTGGCGCGCAGCGTTTGTGATTCCCGGCCTGCTGTCGATTGCCTGCGGCGTGATCTTCGCGCTGAACTGCCCGAAGGAAACCGAA
>JAKFUS010000005.1 GCA_021732605.1 Betaproteobacteria bacterium
CGCGGCTCAATCACCGCGATGATGCGCGCGCGACCCACCTTGCGCCGCAAGCCGGCGAGCGTCGTCGCAATCGCAGTCGGGTGATGCGCAAAATCGTCATACACGGTGACCTCGCGCACCGTACCGCGGATTTCCATGCGCCGTTTGACGTTCTGGAACTGGCCCAGCGCATCCACCGCGCCGGCTGCCGGCACGCCAGCGTGGCGTGCTGCGGCGATCGCTGCCAGCGCGTTCATGCGATTGTGTTCACCGAGCAGATCCCACATCACGCGGCCGCGTGACGCAGTCTCGTGGGTCACTTCAAACGCGCCGTTGTCGTCCGGATCGCCGGCCTGCCAGGCGCCGTCACCACCGAAACGTTCAACGGGGGTCCAGGCGCCGCGCGCGAGCACACGATCCAGCGCGGCGTCACTGCCGCGGGCCACGATCAAACCGTTGCCGGGAATGGTGCGCACCAGGTGATGGAACTGGGTTTCGATGGCCGCGAGGTCGGGAAAAATATCGGCGTGGTCGTATTCAAGGTTGTTCAACACCAGGGTGCGCGGCGCGTAATGCACGAACTTTGAGCGCTTGTCGAAAAATGCGGTGTCGTATTCGTCGGCTTCAATCACGAAAAACGGCGTCTCCGTCAGCCGTGCCGACACGCCGAAATTCTGTGGCACACCGCCGATCAGGAATCCGGGATTGAGTCCGGCATGTTCGAGGATCCACGCCAGCATCGCGCTGGTGGTCGTCTTGCCGTGGGTGCCGGCTACCGCCAGCACCCAGCGCCCCTGCAGCACATGGTCACGCAACCATTGCGGACCCGACACATAGGGCAGGCCGCGGTTGAGTATGGCTTCCATCAGCGGGTTGCCGCGGGTGATGACGTTGCCGATCACAAACACATCGGGATTGAGATTGGTCTGCTCTGCTTCGTAGCCGTGGATCAACTGAATACCCTGGGCTTCAAGCTGCGTGCTCATGGGAGGATAGACATTGGCGTCACAGCCGGTGACCTTGTGGCCGGCTGCTCGCGCCAGCACGGCGAGTCCGCCCATGAAAGTGCCGCAAATACCGAGAATGTGGATATGCATGATGGAGCGGGAGAATAACAGGTGAGTGAAACCCGGTGAACCGGTAAACGGGTGTTGCGCATGAACTTTTAGCGACACTGAAGCGCCGTGCCGATGGCGCAACAACAGCGCCGGAAATGCTTAATAAGCATATGTTTTTATTACTAATTTTTTTAACGGTGCGGAAAACGATGCTCGTTATAATCCGGCAATGACCCAGCCTCCCGGCCCTGTGCCTGTCTGCCTGGTTACCGGGCCCACCGGCGCTGACAAGCGCGACTTCATCCGCGCGCTGATCGCTGCGCGCCCCGCAGCTCAACGCTGGGCCGTGCTCGACAATGACGGCGGTGACATCGCACGTGGCTCAGCCGCCGCACAACTGACTGTTGCCGCGATCAACGGCTGTGTCTGCTGCACCGGCACGGTTGAGCTGCGGATCGGCATTGCACAACTGGTCCGTCAATCGCGCCCGCAGCGGCTGATCATCGCCGCCGCCGGCGCTGCTGAACCTGCGGCACTGGAGCGCGCGCTGGCGCAGGAGGACCTAGCGCGCGGCATCATCGTCAGTCTGCGGCTGTGCGTCACCGCACCGCAATTACTGACGGCGTTGCCACCATCGGCGCGCGACCTGTTGCAGCGGCAAATGGCCGCTTCGGATCACGTCGTTGCGTCGAATGCTGCGGCTGCCGCAGTGCTGCACGCCGCCGGCATCCCGCGCGTAATTCAGGTTGAGGACGCGCTACAGTTGGTGCTTGCGTCTGTTAATCATCGTTTCACGAATGAGGGTTAACAAGCACTGACCGGCCCGGCGCCGGCATCCAGCGCCAACTCGCGGCGGATCGCCTCGTAACGCTGTAGCAGGTCAGCGGCATCACGGCCGCCGAGATTGAGCACGGCATAACGATGGCTGCCCAGCCATTTCATCTCGCGCGCAAGCCCTGCGCCGCGCTTCAGGTACAACATCAGCCGCGCATCGGGATAACGGCGATGCATGGCCGCAATTTGCTCGGTAGTGGGTACGCTGCCGGCGGCGCGTCCGTCGAAACGGCGGAACACAAAACTCGCCGCCGCGCGGAACTCGCCGGCTCCACGGACTGTCTGCGGCGCCTCGCCGACGGCGAGGTCCAGCAGCATGCCGTACGGATCGCAGCCGTCGACACGCCGGTAGAGGTTGGTGATCTGCGAAGCCATGCGCGGATTGATTTCGATGATGCGGATCGACCCGGATTGCGGATCAAGGATCAGTTCGACGTTGAAAAAACCGTGGCTGTAATCGATGCCGGCCAGGAGCTGCTCGGTGAGCGCGATCATGCGCCGCTGCACATCCGGCTCGAGCTGCGACGGATACTCGAAACGCATGAATGCCTGGGTGCCGGGGTACATCACTTCGTCGACAACGCCGAGCACGCTGATCCTGCCCTTATGCACATAACCGTCAATGTTGACCTGTACGCCGTCGAGGATTTCCTCGGCGATCATTGCCCGCGCACCGATAGTGAACGGCGTGTACAGCCGCATCAGGTCATCAAAAGGCTGCACCAGCTTGCGCAGGATCAGACTTTCCAGCGGCGAGAAATCCATCAGCGCGCGCAATTGCGCGAAACTCTCCACGCGCCGCGCCAGCACCGAGTACGTGGCTTTGACCGGTTTCACAAAACACGGGAAGCCGAGCTGCGGCGGATCAGAGATGCCGTCATCGTACGGCAGGGCCTCGAAACGCGGCGTGGCGCCGGGCACGATGCGTCTTTGCAGGCAGCGGGCGTAATACTTGTGCTGGGCAGCGATGATGACTGCGGGATCCGCCCCCGGCAGGCCAAGGCGCTGCGCCAGCGCGGCAGCGATCAGCGCGCCGAAATGCTCGTTGTTGCTGATGACGCCGTCGATGCGCCCGCGGTATTTGCGGGCGAGCCGGTCAACATAACGGCGCGCATCAAAGGTCAGCAGCCGCGCATTGTCGGGAAAGCGGAAAAGATCAAAACCTTCGTAGTAAAACCGGTAGCCGGACTGATAACGCGGGTGATCGAGTTCCACCCGATCCCAGTCTTTGGGGAACAGCATCAATATGCGTCTTGGTTCCACACCTTCCTCCGGAAAAATCCGCCATTGACAGTACTACACCCGACACTTGGTCTTGGATGCAGCAATAAACATACACCAGCGCAAATTATTCCGGCGAAACGCCCCTATAGCGCCCCCAGGCGATGAATCCCGTTCCCCAAAGGGTCGATTCGACCTGCAGATCAGGTACTAATTCCTGAAGCCGGTCCCAGGGCGCATCCAATCCTTCAGTAGTGTCGTAACACCCACGTGACTTGAAGCGCCGATAAAGCCGGAACGGGTCCAGCCACCGCGGCGGGTGTTTGATCCCGGCGACCGCTACGCGCGCGCCGGCAACTGCCTGCCGGAACAGGTTATCCAGCGCAGCCCGCGAACGAATCACATCATGGGTGTAATTGAACAACACAGCATCGACCGCACGCGGCAGCACGACCACTTCCGCCGCCGCCTCGATCAGCGTCACATTGTTCCAGCCGGCGGTGGCAATGCGGCGGCGGGCCAGCGCCAGCATATCAGGACTTTGTTCAACGCCGATCAGCGCACCACCGGGGCCGATCGCGTCGAGCAGCCAAGAAAAGCTCAATCCGGTGCCGCAGCCCACGTCCAGCACCCAATCACCGGGCTGCAGTGCGAGCATGGCAATGGTGCGCCGGCGCAGCGCCATGGTGCGCTGCGCACTGGCATCGTAATCACCGGCATGTTGCCGGTAGTGCACAAGGCTGGAAGGTTCTGCCATAGCTGGGGATCATAACCGCATGCGATACTTATGGTGGGATTATGGCAGGAGCATGTGCATGTCCGATCACGGCACCAACCCGCACCGCATCGTCATTGTCGGCGGTGGCGCCGGCGGCCTCGAACTCGCGACGCGGCTGGGCGACAGCCTCGGTCGCCGCGGTACTGCGAAAATCACCCTGATCGACTGTTCACGCACCCATTTGTGGAAACCGCTGCTGCACGAAGTCGCCGCCGGCAGCATGGATGTCGATCAGCACACGCTGGATTATCTGGCACAGGCGCGCTGGCACCATTTCCGTTTTCGCCTCGGCAGCATGGCCGGGCTGGACCGCGAACGCCGCGTGGTGCAGGTTGCGCCCACCCATGACGAGGAGGGCCGGCTGCTGATCGGTGAGCGCGAGATCCGTTACGACACGCTGGTTATTGCCGTCGGCAGCGGCACCAATGATTTCGGCACGCCGGGCGCGCAGGAACACGCGATCAGCCTCGACACGCCGGCGCAGGCCGAACGCTTCCACAACCGGCTGATCAATGCCTGCATCCGCGCCAACGCGCAGCATGAAGCGCTGCGTCCCGAGCAACTGCATGTCGCAATCATCGGCGCCGGCGCCACCGGCGTCGAACTCGCTGCCGAACTGCACCACACCACGCGCGAACTGGTGGCCTTTGGCCTGGAGCGCATCGACGCCGAGCGCGACATCCGCATCACGCTGATCGAAGCCGGGCCACGGGTATTGCCGGCGTTGCCGGAACGCCTGTCCAAATCCACGCTGGAATTGCTGGAAAAACTGCGCATTCAGGTGCTTACCAACGCACGCGTCACCGCGGTCGAAGCCGACAACGTGCTGATCGCCGACGGCCGCAGGATTCCCGCTGAATTGACGGTATGGGCGGCCGGCATCAAGGCGCCGGATTTCCTCAAAGACCTCGCTGGCCTCGAAACCAACCGGCTCAACCAGTTGGTGGTGACGCCGGAACTGCAGACCACGCGCGACCCGAATATTTTTGCGCTGGGCGACTGCGCCGCCTGCGCCTGGCCCGGCCGCGAGCACAGCGTGCCGCCGCGCGCGCAGGCCGCGCATCAGCAGGCGTCGCTGCTGGCCTCAACCCTGAGCCGCCGGCTTGCCGGCAAACCGGCACGCCCCTTCATTTACCGTGACTTCGGCTCACTGGTTTCGCTGGGCAATTATTCGACCGTCGGCAGCCTGATGGGTGCTTTGATCGGCGGCAGCCTGTTCATCGAAGGCCTGTTTGCGCGGTTGATGTACGTGTCGTTGTACCGCATGCATCTCTATGCACTGCACGGATTCGCCAAGGTGTTTTTCGACACGCTGGCGCGACTGATCACGCGGCGCACCGAGCCGCGCGTCAAACTGCACTGACCCTGCACCGCTGGTGGCCTACGCTTGCGTCCTATTTGGCCGCGACCTTCGCTGCAACCTCCACCGTACCCTTCATCGCCGGATGCAGTGAGCAGATGTAGCCGAAAGTACCCGCCTCATCGAATTTGATCCCCGCACTTTGCCCCTTCAGCAGGACGGCTGTCTGCTGCGGTTTGCCGGTGACGACGATCTGGTGCGGTGAATCATCCGCGTTGGTCCAGGTGACTGCCTGCCCCGCGGACACCCTGACGGTACCCG
Organism: Betaproteobacteria bacterium; assembly: GCA_021732605.1. GTDB lineage: Bacteria > Pseudomonadota > Gammaproteobacteria > Burkholderiales > SG8-41. The sequence continues at coordinate 5,492 of JAKFUS010000005.1, forward strand.
GGCCGAACTTGAACCCGGCGATATTGACGTCACTTGCACCAGTTCTCAAGGCAACGGCTGAAGTGGGGAAAGTGCCGGAGAGTTTCGCCAGGGAAATCACGAAATCCTGTTTCTCATGCGGCTTGTGGCAGACAAAACAATTCTTGATGTTGGCGTTGGCTTTTTCGTTGGGCTGGCCGTCAGGCGTAAACGATGCGTACTGCCAGTCGCCGTTGCGCCACTCTTCCGGCACCGCGGCGCCCCAGCCCGCGCGTTTTTCCATGACCGTCACCGCGCTGAGTTTGTCTTTGACAAAGCGGCCGTCAGTGCCTTTGGCCGGCTCGCCTTTTTCATCCACTTTCGCGGCGTAAATCGCCATCACCAGAACGGTGCCATCCGGGATCGGCTTCCCCTCGCGCACACTTTTGACCACCGCCGCGCTGGTATAAAGCTCGCGATACTGCTTGCTGTCGTGGCGATCGACGTCGCCGTAACGGGTCCAGGTCTCAAATCCCTGGGGAAACCGGATCTGCTCAGGACCGGCATTCACGTTCACCACCACCAAGCCGCCCGCTACTGCAACCATCGCCACCAACAGCATGCTTTTATACGGTTTCATGAAACCCTCCTTGATTTACGGGAAAACCGACGTACCACAGCGGTGAAAGTTACATGGTATCCGTCATTACGTGTTGCATAACAAATTACTGCGGGAAATATCCCCGCGGGCTGCGATCAGGGCAAGGAGATTTCCGGCGCCGCTGCGGAACGCGTGCCCGGCAGGGGCGGATTGTCTGTCGAGTGGTAGGTGAACACGGCCGAGAACTTGGTCTGCGCGGCGCGATTGTGCCCTGCAGCATGAAACAGCCGGCAGTGAAAAAACAACACATCGCCGGGATTCAGTTCCGCATACACCTGCGTTGTCAGCAAGGCTGCATTTTCAGCAGCATCAGTACGCAAAAATTGCGCGGCATCAAGCCGTGCCGCATCGAAATCCATCATGTGCGAACCCGGCAGCAGCAACAGGCAGCCATTGTCGCGGCGCTCTTCGCCCAATGCCAGCCACACCGACACCAGCTCGGGACGTTCAAACGACCAGTAACGAATGTCGCGGTGCCAGCTAGTGAGACTGCTATACGCGGGATCCTTGGTCATCACGCAATTGTGATGCGCCTGCGACAAAGCGATCTGTGGTCCAAGCAGTTGTTTCAGGCGGGCAGCGATGGGTAATGCTGTGGCCCACTCGCGGAACCCGGCATCACGGACGTAAGCCTGCAGCAGCCGCCGCACCGTGCGTCCGCCCGGCGCCTCCAGTGACTGCGGTGCACCGGGATATTGCGTGTCGGCTTCGTACTCGACGGGCGGCACGGCTAAGGCCAGATCGCGTTCGGCGCAGGCGCGCAGGCGCGCGCAGCCATCGGCCGGCACCAGGCCGCGCACGATCTGGTAACCGTCGCGCGAAAACTGCGCGACTTGTTCCGGCGTAAATGAGTCATTCATGGCTGTGGACGGCTTGCGGAAAAACCACCAGTAAAAAAACGCCGCGCTGAGCAGCAGCGTCAGCAGAGAATACACGGGATCAAGCGCACCGGCGGTGAACACCGACTCCGTTTCAAACACTGAATCGTCGTAACGAACGACCAGCGCCAGCAGCAGGTTGTTGCCGGCATGCGCGCCGATCGCCAGCTCCAGCCGGCCGTCGCGCAAAGCTATGGCGCCGAGAAACAGGCCCATGACAAAATAATTGGCGGCCATGATCGCCAGCCCGTAAGCCGCGACCTCGGGGTTGAGAAGATGCGGCGCGGCGAACAGCAGGCCACTCAGTATCACCAGTGCCGGGGGATAGCGCAGCAAGCGGCCCAATCCCTGCAGCACATAACCGCGGAACACCAGTTCCTCGGCCGCGCATTGCAGCGGCGTCAGCAACAGCGCGGCCAGTGCGAACGGCAACCAGAGTTGCAAATCCAGACTCCAGGCATAACGCCCGGGATACAGCAGGTGTTCGATGACGGAAAACACCAGTGACAGCGCGACCCATACCGCTGCACCCCGCACCATTCGCCTCCAGTCGATCTGAGCGTACGGCGTCACCAGCGTGCGCCAGGGGCGGCGATGCAAGACCACGACCACGGCAACAACAGCCACCAGCAGCATCAGTATGCTGACATTGATGGCGACGAATTCGGTGATGGTGCCGAGCGGCAGGTATGACAGTATAAAACCATAGGCATAAGCACCGCCGATGATCCAGCTTGCAGCGATGACCATAATGCCCAGCAGGTAACGCCACCAGCTATTGCCGCCGATGTCCGCTGCCGCGAGATAACGCGCGGCGGGCGAAGTGAAGAAATGCAACGCGCGGTACAAGGTCAGGCCGTGTTGTAACCCAGATTGGGCGCCAGCCAGCGCTCCGCGTCGGCCACGCTCATGTCCTTGCGTCGCGCATAGTCTGCCACCTGGTCACGATCGATCTTGCCCACGGCGAAATACTGGGCAGCAGGATGCGACAGGTAGAAGCCGCTGACCGACGATGCCGGCCACATCGCAAACGACTCGGTCAGCCGCATATCGATGCGGGTAGCCTGCAGCGTATCGAACAACGCGCTTTTTTCAGTGTGGTCAGGACAAGCCGGATAGCCGGGTGCCGGACGGATGCCGCTGTATTTTTCGGCAACCAGCGCGACAGTATCCAGCGATTCGGCCGGTGCATAGCCCCAGAACTCGCGGCGGACACGCAGATGCAGCAGTTCGGCAAACGCTTCTGCCAGACGGTCAGCCAGCGCCTTCAGCAAAATGATCGAATAATCGTCGTGCTGTTTCTCGAACATTCCAATGCGTTTTTCGATCCCCAGACCCGCAGTCACCGAAAACGCGCCGATGTAATCAGGCACGCCGGATTCCGCCGGTGCGATGTAATCCGCCAAACACTGGTTGGCCCGCCCAGTCGGCTTCTGGTTCTGCTGGCGCAGGTTGTGCCAGACCATCAGCGGCGTCTCGCGCGAGTCATCGGCATAGATCGCGATATCTTCGTGGTTAATGCGCGCGGCAGGGAACAGACCGAACACGCCATTGGCGGTGAGCCAGCGGCCTTCAATGATTTTTTTCAACATGGCCTGCGCATCAGCGAACACCTTGCGCGCCTCAACACCGACGACCTCGTCATCAAGAATCGCGGGATACGGCCCGGCCAGATCCCAGGTCTGGAAGAACGGCCCCCAGTCGATGTATTTGGCTATTTCAGCAAGATCGTAGTTCTTCAGCGGTTTCAAACCGGTCATCAGCGGTTTCGGCGGCGTATACGACTTCCAGTCGATGGCCTGCGCATTGGCGCGCGCTGCCGCCAGCGAAATCAGCTCCGGGCCTTTTTTGTTGGCATGTTGCTCGCGCACGCGCTGGTAATCCGCCGCGAGGTCGTTGAGATAACCTTTGCGCTGGTCATCCGACAGCAGGCTGGAACACACGCTGACGCTGCGTGACGCATCCGGCACCCACACCACCGGTCCCTGGTAATGCGGTGCAATCTTCACCGCGGTGTGCACACGCGATGTGGTGGCCCCGCCGATCAGCAGCGGGATGGTCAGGCCGGCGCGCTGCATCTCGCGCGCGTTATGCGCCATTTCCTCCAGCGATGGCGTGATCAGCCCCGACAGGCCGATGATGTCAGCCTTTTCGCGCGCAGCGACTTCGGCGATCTGCGTCCACGGCACCATCACGCCAAGGTTGACCACTTCGTAGTTGTTGCACTGAAGCACCACGGCGACGATATTTTTGCCGATGTCGTGCACGTCACCCTTGACGGTCGCGAGCACGATCTTGCCTTTCGCCCGGATGTCGCCCAGCCGCGCCTTCTCGGCTTCGATGTACGGCACCAGATGCGCCACCGCCTGTTTCATCACCCGCGCTGACTTCACCACCTGTGGCAGGAACATCTTGCCGGCGCCGAACAGGTCACCGACGACGTTCATGCCGTCCATCAACGGCCCTTCGATGACCTGGATCGGACGGCCGCCGTCGCGCTCGATCTGCAGGCGCATTTCCTCGGTGTCTTCGACGATCCAGTTGGTAATGCCTCTCACCAGCGCATGCGTCAGGCGCTCGCCAACCGGCGCGTCGCGCCAGGCCAGATCCTCCACCACCACACGGCCCTTGCCTTTGACGGTTTCAGCAAAGGTCACCATGCGCTCGGCGGCATCCGGCCGGCGGTCGAAAATAATGTCCTCCACGTGCTCCAGCAGTTCTTTCGGGATCTCGTCGTAAACGCCGATCTGACCGGCGTTGACGATGGCCATTGTCAAGCCGGCCTGAAAGGCGTGATAAAGGAATGCGGTATGGATCGCCTCGCGCACCAGGTCATTGCCGCGGAACGAAAACGACACATTCGACAGACCGCCGCTGACCCGCGCATAACGCAGGTTCTTGCGGATCCAGCGCGTCGCCTCGAGAAAATCAATGGCGTACCGGTTGTGTTCCTCGATGCCGGTGGCGATCGCGAAAATGTTCGGATCGATGATGATGTCTTCGGCAGCAAAGCCGATTTCATCGACCAGAATGTCGTAGGCCTGTTTTGCGATTGTAATGCGCCGCTCGTAGGTGTCGGCCTGGCCTTTTTCATCGAAGGCCATCACCACCACCGCGGCACCGTAACGCCGCGCCAGCCTTGCCTGCTGCTTGAAGGGTTCGACACCCTCCTTCATGCTGATCGAATTAACGATGGCCTTGCCCTGCACGCATTTCAGCCCGGCCTCGATGACTTCCCACTTCGAGGAGTCGATCATCACCGGCACCCGCGAAATGTCGGGTTCGGACGCAATCAGGCTCAAGAAGGTGGTCATTGCCGCCTTCGAATCGAGCATCGCCTCGTCCATGTTGATGTCGATTACTTGGGCGCCGTTTTCAACCTGCTGACGCGCCACCGACACCGCCTCGGCATAGTTGCCGGCGAGAATCAGCTTGGCGAAGGCACGCGAGCCGGTGACGTTGGTGCGTTCACCGACGTTGACGAACAGCGAATCGTCGCCAATGTTCAGCGGCTCCAGCCCGGACAGCCGGGTCTTGTGTTCAATCTGCGGCACTTTGCGCGGTGGCACATCCTTGATCGCCTCTGCGATGGCACGGATGTGCGCCGGCGTGGTGCCGCAGCAGCCGCCGGCAATGTTGATAAAACCGCTTTTCGCAAAATCGAGCATGTACTCGGCGGTCTGGTCGGGCAATTCGTCGTAACCCGTCGGTGCCAGCGGATTGGGCAGGCCGGCATTCGGATAAGCGCAGACCCAGGTATCGGCCACCTGCGAAATTTCTTCGATATGTGGCCGCATCATCTGCGCACCGAGAGCGCAGTTAAGTCCAATAGTCAGCGGTTTGGCGTGACGTATCGAATTCCAGAACGCTTCCGGCGTCTGCCCGGACAGCGTGCGGCCGGAGGCGTCGGTGATGGTGCCGGAGATCATGATCGGCAGCTTCACGCCATGGTCTTCAAAATACTGATCAATCGCGAACAGCGCGGCTTTGGCATTCAGCGTATCGAAAATGGTCTCGACCATCAGCAGGTCGGCGCCGCCATCAATCAGCCCGCGTATGGCCTCGGTGTAAGTCTCCACCAGCTGGTCGAAGCTGACGTTGCGGAAACCCGGATCGTTGACGTCCGGCGAAATCGACGCGGTGCGGTTGGTCGGCCCCAGCGTGCCGGCGACAAAACGCGGTCGCGCCGGATTCTTCGCCTCGTACACATCTGCGGCCGCACGCGCGAGCTTCGCCGCTTCGACGTTCAACTCGTAGACCAGATCTTCCATGTGGTAATCCGCCATTGCGACCGCGGTCGAGTTGAAGGTGTTGGTCTCGATGATGTCGGCGCCGGCATCGAGATACTGTTCGTGGATTTCACTGATGATCTGCGGCTGAGTCAGCGTCAGCAGGTCGTTGTTGCCCTTCACGTCATGCGCGAAGTCCTTGAAGCGTTTGCCGCGATAGGCCGCCTCATCCAGTTTGTAGTTCTGGATCATGGTGCCCATGGCGCCGTCGAGGATCAGGATGCGTTGCGACAGCAGCGCGGGCAATTGCTGGATGCGGGTTGAACTCATCGACGTCAGGAGGCGCGAAAAGGCGCGATTGTGGCCAGAAAGGTCATAGGGAAAGGCGCGAATTTTATCATGGGCCGGTCCCCTTCCCGGCGCATTTGGCCGGGTTGCCGGCACCGCCTATAATGCGTTTTTCCCATTTGCCCCATTCGCGACCCAAAGCCATGAAACACCTGGAACCCAAGGCAGCTTTCGAGTTTCTGAAAAAAAATCCGAACTCGGTATTCATCGATTGCCGCAGCGAAATGGAATACCTGTTCGTCGGCCATCCGGTGGGAGCGATCCTGGTGCCTTGGAATGACGGGCCAAACTGGGAAATCAATCCGCAGTTTGTCGCGCATGTCAAAAAAGCCGCCAGTGTCGACCGGCCGATCATCGTTATCTGCCGCAGCGGCAACCGTTCGCTGGATGCCGGCCACGCGCTGGATGAAGCCGGCTTCACGCAGGTCTACAACGTGCTGCATGGTTTTGAAGGCGAACTCGACGACAGCCACCATCGCAATGAAAAAACCGGCTGGCGCCACGACGGCCTGCCTTGGGAACAGTGCTGAGTTGCCTTAAAAAATCAATAAAAAACAAATACTTAGTTGTTTCCCCGCTGGCGCACTGAAACCAGCCAGTCGCGAATGTATTCGCGCACGGCATCGTAACGATGCCCCTTTTCGAAATACTGATGGATCTCGCCTTTGCGCAGGCCAGCCGCCATGTCGTCATTGATTGCTTGGCCGCTGACAATGATGCGCAAGGTGGCCGGATACAAGGCTGTCACCTGCGCCAGCAACTGTGCACCGTTCATGCCCGGCATTGAAAAATCGGATACCACCACGCTGACCTGCTGTTCGCGCAGCAAGGTCAATGCGGCCTCACCGCGCTCTGCCGTAAGTAACTGATAACCCCCGGCTGCCAGCGCGCGCGACGTCAATGCCAGCACATCGGGGTCGTCATCAACCAGCAGGACCACCGGATTCGCCGCGACCGGAAACACCGGGACATCTTGCCGCGCAACGAAGGCCAGTGTCTGCGGTGGCGGCGCAGCGCGGTGCACTTCTGGACGTGCGCCCAGCGTAAAGAAAAATATCGCTCCCTTGCCGACTGCGGATTCGGCCCAGGCGTCGCCACCGTGACGTCGCATCACCCGCCGCACGGTCGCCAGGCCGATGCCGGTGCCGGGAAATTCCTGCTCGGAGTGCAGACGCTGAAATGCGTCGAATAACCGCCCGGCGTGCGCCATGTCAAAGCCGGCTCCGTCATCGCGCACAAAATAGGTTCTGATGCCGTTGCGGGTCCGCACACCGAATTCGATGCTTGCCATCGGCCTGTGGACGGTGAATTTCCACGCGTTTTGAATCAGGTTGGCCAGCGCGGAGCGCAGCATCCCGTGGTCTGCATGGGCGCGCAGATCAGGCGCGATGCGGACATTCACCACACGCTGCGGATGTTCGCGGCGCAGATCTTCGACGATGCTGCGGGCGATTTCGCTGAGATCGGTATCGGCAACATTCAGTTCAGCGCGCGTCACCCGCGACAGCCGCAGCAGGTCTTCAATCAGGGCCGCCATGCGCACTGCAGCGGCGCGGATGCGGTTCAGATAACCCTGGCCGGGCGCATCCAGCTTCTGCGCGTAATCTTCGAGCAACGCCGCCACCAGGCCGTCGATGTGACGCAGCGGCGCGCGCAAATCGTGCGACACCGAGGAGGCAAACGCCTCCAGTTCCTCATTGGTGGTGGTCAGCTGCGCGGTGCGTTCGGCCACCCGCGCTTCCAGCACGGCATTGAGTTTTTCCACCTCCAGCGAGCGGCGCTTGAAATCGGTGACATCACGGCTTATGCCGACCACACCGATCACGTTGCCGGCGACGTCGCGCAACGGCATTTTCGTGGTCACAAACCATTGCGGATCCTCAGGGGGGCCGTCCATGATTTCGCGCGGCACACTGAATTGCCCGGTAGCCATGACTTCGCGATCCTCCATATCGTAACGGACCGCCTGCTCGTATGGCACAAGGTCGTAGTTGGTCAGACCGATAATGTCGCGCCCCCCGGGAACACGCGCCCTGCGCCAGGCTTCATTGGCCAGGGTGAAGCGCAGGTCCGTCCCTTTGACACGGATACGATCCGGCAGGTTATCGATCACCGTGCGTAACAGGTTGCGCTCAGTCGCCAGTGCCTCGCGCGCCATGCGGCGCTCGGTGACATCACGGGAGATGCCCAGCAGCGCAGTGATCGTCCCCGAAGCGTCGTAGAGCGGCGCTGCATGAATTTCGAGCCAGCAGTGTTTGCCGGCAATGCCAACGGCCTCAAACTCCAGCATGCCGGACTCGCCATTCAGGATCCGGCGCTGCAGCCGCACAAAAGCACGGCGATAGGCGGGGGCGACCTGGCGCAGAAACGGCCAGCGGCACATCTCCTCGAGGCTCTCCGCCTGCAGCATGCGCAGTCCCGCCGGATTCATGTCAAGCAACCGGCCGTCGGGCGCGACAATCGCCACACATTCTGGTTCGGCTGCGATGATGGCGCGCAGGCGCTGCTCGGTCAGTTTGCGCGCATTGATGTCCTGGTACGTCGCAATGATCAGCTGCGGCCTGCCCTCGGCATCGGGCAGAACTGCGGCGGACAAGGAAGCCCACATCCAGGTACCGTCCTTGCGCAGGATGCGTTTCTCGGTGACATAGCTGCGAATCTCTCCGGATGTCAGACGCGCATTGTCACGCACGGCGCCCGCGGTTCTTTCGGGGGCCGTTATCTCCGCATTGCTCATGCGCAGCGCTTCTTCGCGGCTGTAACCCGTCATTTCGCAGAACTTGTCGTTGACCTCCAGCCAATGCTGGTTGCGGTCCTGCGCCGGACGCAGCGTGATGCCGACGCCCGCATGGTCAAACATGGCACGGAAGCGCTGCTCGCTCTGCCGCATCCGTTCTTCGGCATGCTTGCGCGCGGTGATGTCCTGATAAGTGCTCATGATCTGGTACGGTTTGCCGTCGGCACCCGGCAGCGCGGCAACCGAGAGCGTCACCCACAGCAGGCGGCCGTCCTTGCAGCGCACCCGCTTCTCGCGGGTATAACTGGTGATTTCGCCGCGCAGCAGGCGGCCGTTGTCGCGCAGCGCTTCGTCCAGGCCGTCAACTGGCGTAATGTCCGCCGTGCTCAGGCGCAACAGCTCGTCACGACTGTAACCCGTCATGGCACAGAACTTGTCGTTGACCGCGATCCACGGCAACGCCCGGTCGTGCGCCGGACGCAATGAAATGCCGATGCCCGCATGCTCGAACATCGTCTGGAGACGGCCCTCGCTTTGCTGCAGGGCGCCGGTCATGCGTGAATGTTCTGCCGCTTGCGCGCGCTGCCGCGCCAGCACCAGCAGCAGACCGGCGATAAACAGAAGCGCGAATATCGCCACCACCAGCACGCCCCCGACATATCCCGAACGGATCACGCCCAGCCGCCGCTGCAGTTCACGCTCATCGACACTGACCGCTACCAGCAGCGGATATCCCGTCAGCGTGCGATAGGCCCAGGTTTCCGCGATACCTTCACCGCCTTCGGCAAAACCGGCCTTGTGCCCCGCCTCGATCCGGCGCAGCAGGAAACTCCAGTCCGCTTTCATCAGTTCAGCAGAAGCACCGGCGCGCCCCTGCGCAGCACGCGCAACGCCATCACGCCCGGCCAGGACCATGCCGACGCTGTCGCCGATCCTGCCGTCCTGCAACAGGCGGCTCCAGTAGGAAAAATCGACCGCGACAATCGCCACACCACCGAAAGATCCGTCAGCGCGGTTGATGCGCCGGGTGACATGGAAAGACCATTTGCCGGATACCCGGCCGAGGACCGGTTTGTTGATGTAGGGTTCGCCGGCGTCGAGTTCGACATGGGCGCGAAAATGTTCCAGATCGGCAATGGCGGCCCCTGGTGGAATCGGCAATGTGCTGAGAATCAGGCGGCCCTGCTCATCGGCAACCGACGCCACCGCGATATAACCGGCGATGTCACGGTAATCTTCCATCACGCTGCGCAGATCGGTACGCATACCGTCACGTTCATAGCTGCGTTTGATACGCCGCGCCGCATCATCCACTCTGCTCAATGTCCCGCGGGCATGCACTTCCAGCACCAGGGCCATGTCGTCGGCGTGGTTGCGCTGCAGCGCGTGCTCAGACTCGCCGTGCTGGCGGTACGACAACCACGCCGCAACCGCAACGATCCCCACCAGCGTCACGCAGGCCAGCATGCTGAGTATTTCAACGGCATAGTGGGCCAGCGCGGCCGATAACCGGCCTGTTCTTGTCATGGCGCTCCTCCGCTTCCGCGCGGCCGGCAGGGCCGGCGGATCATTTTCATCGCGCGCAAATACGCGAAGCCGCGGCAGAGGCTACCACTACCGGTTACTGGCAGCCACCCGCAGATAGAGCACCCATGCCAATCCGCCCAGCAACGCCATGCCGCCCATGCCGCACGCCAGCAACAGCGCGCTCCCCGACAACAATGGGGAGATCACGCCCGCAGTCAGGCCCGCAAACAGACTGTGGGCAAACCCCTGCAGTGACGACGTCATGCCACGCAATTGCGGAAACAGATCCAGCGCAATCAGCGAAACGCTGGGCATGGCCAGCGCCATGCCGACGGTATAGATCATCACCGGCAGCACTGTCCAAGGCAGTGCCGGCGGAAAAAACCGTGAATAACCAATATTGAACGCCACGGCACCGAACATGATCAGATAACCGACAAACACCGTACGCCGTGGCGACAGACGTTCGGCCAGTCGGCCGGAGAGAAACGCGCCGAACATGACGCCGGAGATGCCGGGTATAAACAACCAAGCAAAATCCTTTCCGGTCATGCCGAGCAGATCGTAGATCACCGCCGGCGCCGACACCACATAGAGAAAAAACCCGGAAAAATTGAATGCGATGGCCAGACACAGCAAGACCAGCTTCGGGTCGCTGCCGAGACGCCGGTAATTACGCAGCAGCGGTCGCGCCTGGAACGGCTGCCGTGCCGCAAGCGGATGGGTTTCCGGCAGACGACGCGCTGCGGCGAAAAACAGCACGACACCATAGGTCGCCAGGAACCAGAAAATGGTGCGCCAGCCGAACAAGTCCTGCAACCAGCCGCCAATCACCGGTGCAATGGCCGGTGCGACACCGAAAATCATCGTCACCAGCGACATCAGTCGCTGTGCCTCATGTCCCGAGAAGCTGTCGCGGATGATCGCGCGCCCGACAATGATGCCGGCACCAGCAGCGAGTCCTTGAATCGCACGCCAGAACAGCAACTGCGGCAGGGTGGACGCCAGCGCACAGCCCACCGCCGTCACGACATACAGCGCCAGACTCGCCAGGATCACCGCCCGGCGGCCGAAGGAATCAGACAAGGTGCCGTGGAACAAAGTCATCAACGCCAGCGTGAACAGGTACAGGCTCAGCGTCTGCTGCATCTGCGCGGGGGTTGCCTGCAGGTCGGCGCCGATAAACGGAAATGACGGCAGGTAAGTGTCGATGGTGAACGGGCCGATCATCGCCAGCGCGGCAAGGATGAGCGCCAGCGCCGGCACGGTGACCGACGATGTACCCCGCGTTGATTCCGTGTTCATGCGCGATCCAGTCTGCGGTACTGGATGGCCTCGGCGATATGCGCAGCAGCGACCGCATCCATACCGGCGAGATCGGCAATGGTCCGCGCCACCTTGAGGATGCGGTGATAGGCCCGCGCCGACAGGCCAAATCGCACAATAGCCTGCTTCAACAGGGTTTCGCCCTGTGCGTCCGGCGCGCAATGGCGTTCGATTTCACGCGTCGCCAGCCGGGTGTTGGGTTTGTGCTGCCGCCCCAGCGCGCGTTCACGGGCCGCAGCAGTCCGGACGCGCACCGCTGCCGACGATTCACCGCCGGCGTTGCGTGTCAGGTCTTCCTGCGCCAGCGCCGGCACTTCGATTTGTAAATCGATGCGGTCGAGCAGTGGTCCGGAAATGCGCGAACGGTATCTCGCCACCTGGTCCGGCGTGCAACGGCAACGCCCGTTGTAGTGCCCGAGAAAACCGCAGGGACAGGGATTCATCGCCGCGACCAGCTGGAACTGCGCGGGAAAATCCGCCTGCCGCGCGGCGCGAGACACGGTAATGCGCCCGGACTCCAGCGGTTCGCGCAGCACTTCGAGCACGCGGCGTTCGAATTCGGGTAACTCATCGAGGAACAGCACGCCGTGCATGGCCATCGAAATCTCTCCGGGCCGCGGATTGCTGCCACCACCGACCAGCGCCACCGCCGACGCGGTGTGATGCGGTGCGCGATAGGGTCGCCGCTTCCAGGCGCTGACATCAAAACCGTTCGATCCCACCGACTGGATCGCCGCCGACTCCACGGCTTCCTGCTGTGTCATCGGCGGAAGAATGCCAGGCAGGCGTTGTGCGAGCATGGTCTTGCCTGTCCCCGGTGGCCCCACCATCAGCAGGCTGTGGCCGCCGGCGGCGGCGATCTCCAGCGCGCGCCGGGCGTGATTCTGGCCTTTGACATCCAGCAGATCCGGATGCCGGTACTCGCCGGAAAAATCAGCGGGCGTCGCTCGCGGCAGCGCCGCCCGTCCGGCCAGGTGTGCGCAGACCTCGCCCAATGAAGCCGCGGCATGGACCACCGCCTGTTCCGCCAGCGCCGCTTCCGCGGCGTTCGTTTTCGGCAATACAAAAGCCCTGCCATCTCGGGCCACCGCCAGTGCCATCGCCAGTGCGCCGCGTACCGGACGCAGTTCACCGGTCAGCGCGAGTTCGCCGGCAAATTCATAATCGCCAAGGTCGCGATTCGGTATCTGTCCGGAAGCGGCGAGTATGCCCAACGCGATTGCCAGATCGAAACGACCGGACTCCTTGGGCAAATCCGCCGGCGCCAGATTGACGGTGATGCGCCGCGCCGGGAAATCAAACTGGGCATTTTGCAGCGCCGCACGCACCCGATCCTTGGCTTCTTTCACCTCGACCTCAGGCAGCCCGACAATGGTGAAGCCGGGCAAGCCATTGGCCAGGTGGGCCTCCACCGTCACCAGTGGGGCATCCATGCCCGACAGGGCGCGGCTATAGAGGACGGCCAGGGACACGTGGGCTCAGCACATTCTTAAAAAGCAGGAATCAGTACAACGGCTGTGGCCCGACTGCGGCTGACCGGAATCCGGCCCCACCCTGATCAGGGGTTCGTAAATCAGCGGGAAACCGGTGTACGGGGAGTGTCGGCTTCCAGCGCCGCAATCTTTTGTTCGAGCTCCGTGAGTTTGGCCCGCGTGCGCAGCAGGACTTCGCGCTGCACATCAAACTCCTCGCGCGTCACCAGGTCCAGTCGGCTGAACAGGCCGGCCAGCAGCGCCCGCAGGTTTTTTTCGATATCGGCTGCAGGTCCCTGTGCCAGCACGGCCTTCATTTTTTCGTTGATTTCATCGATCAGTTTCGGGTTCATGCAGACCTCATTCGTGCCGTGTTGGGATCTTGATGTCAGTTTAACAAGCATTACCCTGCACGACCCGGAATCCACCATGTACGCATCACGCTGGGGCGGTTGCGCCGCAATATGGTGCGAGGGCAAGCAAGGACGCACCGGATCGGTGCAATGACGCTGTGATTACAAACCAAAAAGTTTATAACTATTTGTTTTTAAACAAATTTATATCTGGCACGGTACCTGCTGAATGTCTGTCGCAGTTTTATTGCACCTGTGACTACACACTGAAAGGGAACAACATGTTTAAAAAGACCATCATCGCCGGACTCGTTGCCAGCGCCTTCGTACCCGCGTTTGCAACCGCTGCCGATTCGCCGCACACGCTGACCGGCAACATTGGTGTCTACAGCCAGTACATTTTCCGTGGCCTGACCCAGACCAACAAGGATCCGGCGCTGCAAGGTGGCTTTGACTACAGCCACTCCAGCGGCTTCTATGCCGGCACCTGGATGTCGAACATCAGCTGGTTGACGGATTCGCCGGCGGCAACCGGGTATTCGAGCAGCAGTCTGGAAATGGACTTCTACGGCGGCTTCAAGGGCACCTTCGGCAAGAGCGATTTCGGCTACGACATCGGCCTGCTCCAGTATTACTATCCGGGCACCAAAAACACGGCAGCCCGGCCTTTCCCCGCGGGCATCGGCAAGGCTGACACGCTGGAACTGTATGGCGCACTGACCTGGAAATGGCTGAGCGCGAAATATTCGCACAGCATCTCCGACAAGACTTTCGGGGTTGCAGACAGTGAGGGCACTTACTACTTCGATCTGTCAGCCACCTTCCCTTTGACCGACAAAATCAACCTGATTGGCCACTACGGCATCCAGAAATTCAAAGGTGGCGCCGGAGCCTGCGGTGCCGGCGTAAGCAACGACACCTGCGCCTCTTACGATGACTGGAAGATCGGCGCAACGTACAGCCTGCCGAAGGATTTCACCATTGGCGGCTTTTTCACCGGGACCGACATGACCGCGGCGCAGAAAACCTTTTACACGAATGGTTCTGACAACCGCATGATCGGCAAAGACACGTTCACCGTCTTCCTGTCGAAAACCTTCTAATCCACTGTCTGACAGCAACAGAATCGGGGGCCGGCACGAAAGCCGGCCCTCATCAACCGGGGACAAGACATGAAACTCGTTACGGCAATCATCAAGCCGTTCAAGCTCGACGAAGTACGGGAGGCCCTCTCCGCCATCGGCGTGACCGGCATCACCGTGACCGAGGTCAAGGGCTTCGGACGGCAAAAAGGGCATACGGAACTCTACCGCGGCGCGGAATATGTGGTCGATTTCCTGCCGAAAATCAAAGTCGAGGCCGCGATCAAGAGCGATCTGCTTGAGCAGGTGATCGAAGCCATCGAAAAATCCGCGAACACCGGCAAGATCGGCGACGGCAAGATCTTCGTCTCTGAACTCGAGCAGGTGATCCGCATCCGTACCGGTGAAACCGGCGCGGACGCCCTTTGATTGGAGAACAAGATGAAAAAATTATTCGCAGTTCTGGCCCTGTTCGGCGCCCTGGGCTTTGCAGGGGCTCCGGCGGTTGCGCAGGACAAACCGGCTGAAGCGCCGGCAGCAACAGCACCCGCTGCTGCTCCGGCTGCAGCTCCTGCTGCTGCGGCCCCTGCCGCAGCACCCGCAGCGGCTCCGGCTCCGACCCCCAACAAGGGCGACACTGCCTGGATGATGATGGCAACAGTACTGGTCATCCTGATGACTGTTCCGGGTCTCGCGCTGTTCTATGGCGGCTTGGTTCGCGCCAAGAACACATTGTCCGTGCTGATGCAGGTCTACATGGTGTTCTCGATGTGCGTGGTGCTGTGGGCCATCTACGGTTACACCGTGGCCTTCGGTGGCGCAGGCACTTTCTGGGGCAACTTTGACAAACTCTTCCTCGCCGGTGTTACCCCCGACTCGGTGGGCGCCACCTTCAGCAAGGGTGTAGTCATTCCGGAATTTGCCTTCATCGCCTTCCAGGCGACCTTCGCCGGCATCACCCCGGCGCTGATCGTTGGCGCCTTTGCCGAGCGAATGAAGTTTTCCGCAGTGCTGCTGTTCATCGTGCTCTGGTTCACCTTCTCCTACCTGCCGATGGCACACATGGTCTGGTACTGGGATGGTCCGGATGCGATCACCGACGCGGCCTCGCTGGAAAAAGTCGTCTCGAACGCCGGTTTTCTGTGGGCCAAAGGCGCGCTGGACTTCGCCGGTGGCACGGTGGTGCACATCAACGCCGGTGTTGCCGGTCTGGTGGGTGCTTACCTGGTCGGCAAACGCGTCGGCTTCGGCAAGGAAGCCATGTCGCCGCACAGCCTGACGCTGACCATGGTCGGTGCCGCAATGCTCTGGGTGGGCTGGTTCGGCTTCAACGCCGGCTCCAACCTGGAAGCGACCGGCCTCGCCACGCTGGCATTGGTCAACACGCTGCTCGCAACTGCAGCAGCAGCCATGTCGTGGATGATGTTCGAGTGGATGCTCAAGGGCAAACCCTCGATGCTCGGCGCAGCCTCCGGTTCCATTGCCGGTCTGGTCGCAATCACCCCGGCTTGCGGCTTTGTCGGTCCGATGGGCGGCATCATCATCGGCCTGCTCGCCGGCATCATCTGCCTGTGGGGTGTCAACGGCCTGAAACGCATGCTGGGCGCGGACGATGCGCTTGACGTGTTCGGTGTGCATGCGGTCGGCGGCATCCTCGGTTCGATCCTCACCGGTGTGTTTGTTTCGCCGGCGCTGGGCGGCACGGGTGTCTATGACTATGTAGCCAACAAGGTTGCCGACTTCGACATGACCACCCAGATCATCAGCCAGCTGTGGGGGGTGGGTGTGGCCGTGGTCTGGTCTGCAGTCGTGGCACTGGTCGCCTACAAGATCGTTGACATGATCATCGGGCTGCGCGTGGCTGAAGAAGTCGAGCGCGAAGGCCTGGACATCAACGAACATGGCGAAAAGGCCTATCACGTGTAACTCCGTATTCGGAGAATCTTCCTGAGTTTTGCGGGCGCTTCGGCGCCCGCTTTTTTTTGGCCAGGGCCTTGGTGACCGGCCCCGGGACGGCCGGCCGGGGTGGCCACGTGGATCAGCTACAATCTCCAAACCATGACCGTCCCCCGCCTGACTACCGCACTGACCGGCCCTCTGCAGGAACTCGAGAGCCATATCCTCAAGTCGACTTCCACTATCGAGCACTGGCTGCGCAGCCAGTGGCAGGAACATACTGCGCCGTTCTATGCGTCGGTGGATTTGCGTAACGCCGGTTTCAAGCTGGCTCCTGTCGACACCAATCTGTTCCCGGGCGGCTTCAACAACCTGAATCCGGATTTCCATACGCTGTGTGTGCAGGCAGCGATGTCAGCCATCGAAAAAGCCTGTCCTGACGCCCACGGCATCGTGCTGGTCCCGGAAAACCACACCCGCAACCAGTTTTATCTGCAGAACGTGGAAAAACTCGCCACGATACTGCGCCACGCCGGTGTCGAAGTCCGCGTCGGCAGCCTGCTGCCGGAAATCACTGCCGCCACCGACCTCGAATTGCCCAACGGCACGACCTTGCGCTTGGAGCCGCTGCGACGGGTAGGCAACCGCCTGCAGGTCGGCGACTTCGATCCCTGTGTGGTGCTGCTCAACAACGACCTTTCCGGCGGTGTGCCGACGATCCTGCAGGGCCTCGAACAGACAGTATTGCCGCCGGTGCATGCCGGCTGGGCGACGCGCCGCAAGTCGGCGCACTTTGCCGCGTACGACGACGTGACCCGTGATTTCGCCCAACTGATCGGCATCGATCCCTGGGTCATCAATCCGTATTTCGAGAAATGCGGCAAGATCAACTTCCGCGAGCGGGTGGGCGAGGAATGCCTGGAAGGTTATGTCTCGGAAATTCTTGGTGACATCCGCAAAAAGTATGCGGAGTACGGTATTACCGAGGAGCCGTTCGTAATCGTCAAGGCCGATGCCGGCACCTACGGCATGGGCATCATGACCGTCAAGGATCCGTCCGAGGTCAAGGGCCTCAACCGCAAGCAGCGCAACAAGATGGCGGTGGTCAAGGAAGGCCTCGAAGTACACGACGTGATCGTGCAGGAAGGTGTTTACTCCTTCGAAACCGTCGGTGATTCCGTTGCCGAGCCCGTGGTCTACATGATCGACCATTTTGTTGTTGGCGGTTTCTACCGTGTGCACACCGAACGCGGCAAGGACCAGAATCTCAACGCGCCGGGCATGCATTTCGTACCGCTGGCGTTCGCCGAACCCTGCTCGTCGCCGAACCCGAACGACCCGGGCTGCCCGCCGAACCGCTTCTACTCCTACGGGGTCATTGCGCGGCTGGCACTGCTCGCCGCCTCCCTTGAAATCGAGCGCACGGAACCCGCAGCCGAACCGGCACTGCTGCGCGCGGCGACATGAAGCTGGCCTTCGTCGTCGATCCGCTCGACGAGTTCAAGCTGGAGAAGGACACCACTTTCGCGATCATGCGCGAGGCCGCGGCGCAGGGCCATGCACTGTACGCGCTGCAACAGGAAGACCTGGCCTGGCACAAGCAGAGCGTCACCGGCTATGCCGCCCGCCTGCACCTGACCGGCGAAACCCCCGGCTGGTACCGGCTTGATCCTCCGCTCGAAACAGCGCTGGAAAAATTCGATGCGGTGCTGATGCGCAAGGATCCGCCCTTCGACATGGAGTACGTCTACAGCACGTACCTGCTGGAAATCGCCGAACGCCGTGGCGCACGCGTGTTCAACCGCCCGCAGGCGATCCGTGATTACAACGAAAAAATGGCCATCGCGCGCTTTGCCGAATTCACCGCACCGACACTGGTCACGCGACGCACAGAACTGCTGCACGGCTTTTTGCATGAACATAGCGACATCATCCTCAAGCCCCTGGACGGCATGGGCGGGTCCTCGGTGTTCCGGGTGCGGCGTGATGACCCCAACCTCAATGTGATCATCGAGACACTGACCAGTGACGGTGCGCGCACGATCATGGCCCAGCGTTACATTCCTGAAATCCGCGCCGGCGACAAACGTGTGCTGGTGATCGGGGGTGAACCCGTGCCTTACTGTCTCGCCCGCACCCCCAAAGCCGGCGAGACCCGCGGCAATCTTGCGGCAGGTGGCACCGGGGTCGCCCGCGAACTGACGGCGCGAGACCGCCTCATTGCCGAAACCCTGGGACCGCAACTGACCGCAGCCGGATTACTGCTGGTCGGCCTGGATGTGATTGGCGACTATCTCACCGAGGTCAATGTCACCAGCCCCACCTGTTTTCAGGAAATTACCCAGCAGTCGGGCTTTAATGTTTCCGCCATGTTATTGAATAAAATGGAAAAATTGATTTAATTGCAATCGGGGACTGTTTGCGCAACACCCTATGTTGCAGCGCAAGAACAGGGCGCGTAGAGTATGGCGCTTTCGTGACAGGAACCCGGTAAAGCTATGATCGGCATACTGATTATCAGCCACGGCACTTTGGGCGAAAGCCTGATCCACTGCGCCAGCCACATGCTCAACAAACGGCCGGGACGACTACGCCAGCTCGGCGTCACCGCCCAGGACGACCCGGTGCTGCTGGTGCCGCAGGCGCGCAAAATGGTCAAAGAGCTGGATGAAGGCGACGGCGTGCTGGTGCTGACCGACATGTATGGTGGCTCACCGTCCAACATCGCGGCCAAACTGGTGATCCCGGGCAAGGTGGAAGCGGTCGCCGGCGTCAACCTGCCGATGCTGGTGCGCGCTCTGACCTATCGCGACAAATCGCTGGCCATCATGATGACCAAAGCCATCAGCGGCGGCTGCGAAGGCGTGCTGAGAGTGCCCCCGACCTTTGTCGCGATTCACAATGTTGCAACAGGAAGTTGAGATCATCAACAAGCTCGGGCTGCACGCCCGGGCTTCCGCAAAACTCACCCAGACTGCCGGCAGCTATGCCAGCGCTGTCTGGCTGAGCCGTAACGGACGCCGCGTCAATGCCAAGAGCATCATGGGTGTCATGATGCTGGCCGCGGCGAAGGGCTCGAAAATCGTCATTGAAACCGAGGGTGCCGACGAAGCCGCAGCCATGCAGGCCCTGCAAAGTCTGATCGCCGACCGATTCGGCGAGGGGGAGTGAAGCCGGTTCCGAGTGCAGAATGCAAAATGCGGAGTTGACTGCACACCGTTGGTAGTTTTAACTCTGCATTCATCACTTCGCGTTCTGCACTGCCCTTATGAGTTTTACCATCCACGGCATCGGCGTTTCAGGCGGCATTGCCATCGGCCATGCACACCTGGTTTCCCACACCAAGCTGGAGGTGTCGCATTACGACGTGCCAGCGACCCAGCTGGCGGAAGAAACCGCGCGCTTTGACCGCGCCGTCAATACGGTGCGCGGTGAACTTGAGAATCTGCGCGGTGCTGTCCCCGCCGGGGCTCCGGCGGAGTTCGCGGCATTTATCGATCTGCACCTGATGATTCTCGGGGACACCACATTGTCCGTGGTACCGCGGGCCATTATCGAAAACGAGCGCTGCAACGCCGAGTGGGCGCTGAAAATCCAGACCGACGAACTGCTGCAGCAGTTTGACGCGATCGAGGACAGTTACCTGCGCGAACGCCGCACCGACGTCATTCAGGTCGCGCAGCGGGTGATGAAAGCGCTGTCAGGACAACCCGGTTACGTGCCGCCACCGGCGGGCGACTCCGACCGCAACCTGGTGCTGGTGGCGCACGACCTGTCGCCGGCCGACGTCGTGCTGTTCAAGCAGCACCAGTTCGCGAGCTTTGTCACCGACCTCGGTGGCGCCACCTCGCACACTGCGATCGTCGCGCGCAGCTTGAACATCCCCTGCATCGTCGCGCTGCATCACGCGCGCCAGCTGGTGCGCGAGAACGAGATCATCATCGTCGACGGCACGCAGGGCGTGATCATCATTGATCCCGATCCGCAGGTGCTCGCTGAATACCAGCTACGCCAGCGTGAATTCGGTCTGGAGCGGCAGAAACTCAAGCGCTTGCGCGACACCCCGGCGCGCACGCTCGACGGCGCCGACATTGAGCTCTACGCCAATATCGAACTGCCCGGCGACGTCGCACTGGCGGTGGAAAGCGGTGCCACCGGCATCGGCCTGTTCCGCACCGAATTCCTGTTCCTGAACCGTCCTGAACTGCCGGGCGAAGACGAACAGTTCGAAGCCTATCGCAAGGTGATGGAGGAAATGGGCGGCAGGCCGGTGACCATACGCACCTACGACCTGGGCGCCGACAAACAGATCGACGATACCGCGCGCCTCGCACCCAACCCCGCCCTCGGGCTGCGCGCGATCCGCCTGTGCCTGACCGAGCCAAAACGTTTCATCACCCAGTTGCGCGCGATGCTGCGGGCGTCCAACTACGGCAAAATGAAAATACTGATCCCGATGCTGATGAACGCATCCGAGGTCGACCAGGCACTGCTGCTGCTGGACCAGGCCAAACGGAGCCTCGACGCGGAAGGCGTTGCCTACGACCGCAACATCCCTGTCGGCGGCATGGTGGAAATCCCCGCGGCTGCGCTGGCGCTGGGTCTGCTGACCAAACGCCTGGATTTCCTCTCGGTCGGGACCAACGACCTGATCCAGTACCTGCTCGCCATCGACCGCACCGACGACACGGTGGCCCACCTTTACGATCCGCTGCACCCCGCAGTACTGACGCTGCTCGCGCATATTTTCGCGACCGCCGGCAAATCGCGGATTCCGGTCGCGGTTTGCGGCGAGATGGCCGGTGACGTGGCGCTGACGCGCTTGCTGCTGGGCCTCGGCCTGCGGCAGTTTTCCATGCACTCGGCGCACCTGCCCGACATCAAGCAGCGCGTGCTCAAGACCAGTCTCGCGGATACCCGCCCGATCGCAAAAAAAATGCTGCGTGCGACGGATTCCGCAAAATTGCGCGGCATGCTTGAAAAACTCAATGCCTGACTTGATTGATTTCCGGAGCGATCGTCACGCATTTGACAAGCCCGTGCACCGCAGGTAACGTAGCTTCATAGTTTTCGCGCCGATTTGAGTTCAGCTTGCGGGCGCGCAATAAATCCGGCTAAAGAGATCGCATTCTCGTAATTTCGATTCTCAAGACCCCGGTGCGCGAGCTTCGGGGTTTTTTTATGGCTGCCACTAAAACGTACGATTTGACCACATCCGTCGGCATCGTCACGCCGCAGACCGCACGCTTCACGACGCCACTGCCGCTGCGCAGCGGCGCGGTGCTGCACGATTACGAACTGGTCTACGAGACCTACGGCACGCTCAACACGAACCACTCCAACGCCGTGCTGGTCTGCCATGCCCTCAATGCCTCGCATCACGTCGCCGGCATTCATGCCGATGACCCCGACCACGCCGGCTGGTGGGACAACATGATCGGTCCCGGCAAACCGCTGGACACCAACCGTTTTTTTGTCATCGGCGTCAACAACCTCGGTGGCTGTCACGGCTCGACCGGCCCGCTGAGCATCAATCCCGACACCGTTAAACCCTGGGGCGGTGATTTTCCGGTGGTGACGGTGGAAGACTGGGTGGACGCCCAAGCCCGGCTTGCCGACCAGCTGGGTATCACACAGTTTGCCGCCGTCATGGGTGGCAGCCTCGGTGCAATGCAGGCGCTGGCCTGGGCGATTCGTTACCCGCAACGCCTGCGCCACAGCATCGTCATCGCCTGTGCGCCCAACTTGTCGGCACAGAACATCGCCTTCAACGAAGTCGCGCGCCAGGCCATCCTCACCGATCCCGATTTCCACGACGGCAATTACCAGGTTCATAATGCTGTGCCCAAACGCGGCCTGCGCGTCGCGCGCATGGTCGGGCACATCACCTACCTGTCCGACGATGAGATGGCCAGCAAGTTCGGCCGTCAGCTTAAACACGGCAAGCCCGGCTACAGCTTCGACACCGAATTCGAAATCGAGTCCTACCTGCGTCATCAGGGCAACAAGTTCGCCGAGTATTTCGACGCCAACACCTATCTGCGCATCACCAAAGCGCTGGATTATTTCGATCCCGCTCTGGATCACGGTGGCAGTCTGTCGCAGGCGCTTAAGGCCGTCAACGCGGGTGTACTGGTGATTTCATTCACCACCGACTGGCGGTTTTCGCCGGAACGCTCGCGTGAAATCGTGCGCGCACTGCTCGACAACCGCGCCCAAGTCACCTACGCCGAAATCGACGCGCCGCATGGCCACGATGCCTTCCTGCTTGATGACGCACGGTACCACCGCCTGGTGGCGACGTATTTCGACCGCGTGCAGCGGGAGATCGCGCCATGACCGGACTTAACGGCAGCCAGCGTCCTGATTTTGCGGCGATCGCGCAGTGGGTAAAACCCGGCGCGCATGTGCTCGATCTCGGTTGCGGCGACGGCACGCTGCTGAAATACCTGCAGCAGGCGCGCGGCGTCACCGGTTACGGCGTCGAAATCGATGACGGCAACGTGCTGGAGTGTGTGAAAAACGGCGTGCATGTCATCCAGAGCGATCTCGAGCGCGGCCTCGCTGAATTTGCCGACCACTCCTTCGATTACGTCGTGCTGTCGCAGACGCTGCAGGCGATGCGCAACACCGAGCGCATCGTGCGCGAAATACTGCGCGTCGGTCGCACCGGCATCGTCACATTCCCCAATTTCGGTTACTGGAAAAACCGCCTGCAGATCCTGCGCGGCCGCATGCCGGTATCGGAAAACCTGCCATTCGAATGGTTTGACACGCCGAACATCCACCTGTGCACGGTTGCCGATTTCGAGAAATTCTGCGGCGAGCGCGCCATCCGCATTGTCGGCCGCACTGTGCTTACCAACGGCCGTGCGGTTGATTTATTGCCAAACCTGCTGGGCGAACTCGCGGTCTATCAGTTCGGCGGCTGATCGCTCACCGGAGCAGTCGAAAGCCGCGTCACCCAGCGCAGCAGCAGCAGGCCGGGAATCGCAATCAACGCGCAGAGCAGGAAAAACCACGGCCAGCCCATCGCTTGTGCCATCCAGCCGGTGGGCGCCGCCAGCAGTACGCGCGGCACACCCACCAGGCTCGACAGCAGCGCATATTGGGTGGCGGTAAAACGACGGTCGGTCAGCGCCGCCATGAAGCCGACAAAAGCCGCCGTGCCCATGCCCGCGGTCAGGTTCTCGACCGCGACCACGGTGGCGAGTGCACCGACACTGAGCGGGGACCAGGCCAGCACGACAAAACCCAGCGTTGAAATCATCTGGCCGAAACCGAACAGCCATAAGGCGCGATGCGTGCCGGCACGCATTATCCAGATGCCCCCCAGAGTCCCGCCGGCCAGCGTCGCCCAGAAACCAAACAGTTTGACCACCGTGCCGATCTCGGTTTTGGTGTAACCAATGTCCAGATAAAACGGCGTGGTCATCGCCGAAGCCATGGTGTCACCCAGCTTGTAGAGCAGGATGAAGCCGAGGATCAGCCAGGCCCCCTGACGGGAAAAATAATCCCGGAACGGCAACACAACCGCCTCGCGCAGCGTGCCCGGCCGCCCTTCGGGCAAAGGCGGCTCTGGTGCAAACAGGGTCACCGTCACACAGGCGATCATGCACATCGCCATGATGCGGTACATGGTTTCGAAGGACAGCCAGTCAGCAAGGATCAGCCCGCCGCCGCCCGCCAGCAGCATGCCGATGCGATAACCGTTTACATACATCGCGGAGCCCAGCCCCAGCTCGATTTCGCCCATGCTTTCGCGACGGTAGGCATCCACAACGATGTCCTGTGACGCCGAAAAAAATGACACCAGCAAACCCGCCAGCATCACCAGCCACAGGTGATCCGCGTCGGGTTGCGCAGTACTCAACAGCAGCAGCGCACCCGCCAGCGCGAACTGCGTCAGCAGCAGCCAGCCGCGGCGGCGGCCGAGCACCACCGGCGCATAACGGTCAAACAGCGGCGCCCACAGGAATTTCAGCGTGTATGGCAGCCCTATCAGCGCAAACAGGCCGATGCGTGTCAGATCGACACCGCCGTCTTTCAGCCAGGCCTGTAGCACCGAGCCGGTCAACAGCAGCGGCAATCCCGATGAAAAACCCATCAATAGTGCGACCAGCATCCGCCCGCTGAACATCGCAGCCAGCGTCTCGCGCCAGGATAATGACGCGAGCTTCGGAGTCGCGGACTTCGGGCGTGATGCGGTCAAGCGAGCTTCCCGTCGTAATCAATGGTCAGCGGGGCGTGATCCGAAAACCGCTCGTCCTTGTAAATCGCAGCGCGTTTCGCCTGCGCAGCAATGCCTGGGGACGCAATCTGGTAATCGATGCGCCAGCCAACGTTTTTGGCCCAGGCCTGCCCACGGTTCGACCACCAGGTGTACGAGGCATCCGTCGTCTCGGGATGCAGCTGCCGGTAAACATCAACCCAGCCCAGTTGGCCGAATATCTGCGTCATCCAGTCCCGCTCCTCCGGCAGGAATCCGGAATTCTTGCGGTTGCCCTTCCAGTTCTTGAGGTCGATCTCCTTGTGCGCAATGTTCCAGTCACCACACAGCAGCACTTCGCGCCCCGCCTTGCGCAACCGCTTGAGATGCGGATAAAACGCAGCCAGGAAACGGAACTTCGAAGCCTGCCGGTGCTCACCGCTGGAACCCGAAGGCAGATACAAGGAAATCACTGACAACTTGCCGAAATCGGCGCGCAGGTAACGTCCCTCAGCATCGAATTCGGCAATACCAAAGCCGGTCTTGACGCGATCCGGGGCAGCCTTTGAGTAGATACCGACACCGCTGTAACCCTTCTTTTCCGCGTAATGAAAATGGCCGTGGTAGCCGGCGGGCACCAGCAGCTCTTCGGTCATGTCGGCAGCCTGCGCCTTGATTTCCTGGACACAGATCACGTCGGCGCGCTGGCGCGGCAGCCAGTCCAGGAAACCTTTGCGCGCCGCGGAGCGGATGCCGTTGAGATTCAGGGTTATAATTTTCATCGGTTTTTCAAACTTTCCAACTATTTCCGCCGCGAGCACGCCGGCTGACCTATGAATATGGCCGCCAGTTTTCGACAGGAATTCATCCGCTTCGCCATCGACACCAAAGTCCTGCTGTTCGGTGAGTTCAAAACCAAGGCCGGGCGCCTGTCGCCTTATTTTTTCAACGCCGGCCTGTTCTGCGACGGCAGTTCACTGCAACAGCTCGCCCGATTTTACGCGAAAGCAATTTCAGCAGCCGGGGTTCCTTACGACCTGCTGTTCGGTCCCGCCTACAAGGGCATCCCGCTGGTGGCCGCGGTGGCGATTGCGCTGGCAGAGACCGGCCGCAACGTGCCGTTCAGCTACAACCGCAAGGAAGCCAAGGATCATGGTGAGGGCGGCAACGTCGTCGGCGCCCCGCTGGCGGGCCGGGCATTGATCGTCGATGACGTCATTTCAGCGGGCACCTCGGTACGCGAATCGGTCACCCTGATCCGTGCCGCAAACGCCACGCCGGCGGGCGTATTGATCGCTCTGGACCGCATGGAACGCGGTTCTGCGGAACTGTCGGCCACACAGGAAGTCGGACAGCTATACGGGATCCCGGTGATCAGCATTGCCACACTGGATGATTTGATCGGATTTCTGGAACATGAAAAGGGTATGGGGTCGCAGCTCGCTGCGGTCGCAGCCTATCGTCAACAATACGGGGTGAAAAATGTCTGAACGTCTGCCTGCTCTTTCAGCGCTTGCCGGTGCCGCCGTGGCCATCGCCCTGTTTGCCGCAGCACCCGCTCCAATGGCGCAAAAAATCGTCTGCTGGAAAGACGCAACCGGCAAAGTCATCGGCTGCGGCGACCGCGTGCCGCCGGAATTTCAGAAAAACGAATCCAAGAGGCTGGACAGCGGCGGCATCACCCGCCAGACCACGGTATCCGCGGAAGAAGCTGCACGACTGAAGGCAGAAGCCGATAAAAAAGCGACCCTTAAAATCGAAGAAGACCGTCGCATCGCCGAACAACGTCGCCAGGACACCGCGCTGGTCAACACGTATACCACTGCGTCGGAAATCGATGTCCGTCGCGACCGCGAACTTCAGGTTGTCGATCTGCAAATCCAGCAACTCAAGTCCGCTGTAAAAGGCGCCGTCGATGCGCATGCCGCACAAAAAACGCGTTACACCAATTTCGAAAAACGCGGCAAGGTACCCGACAACGTGAAAGACGACCTGAAGGTGGCGGCCGAGGAAGAGGACCGCGTCAAAGGCCGCATCGCGGAAAAGGAAAAAGACAAAGAGCGCATCGCTGCCAGTTATGCGCAGCAGAAAGCCCGTTTTATCGAACTGAAGGGTGCGCCCCCGGCCGCAGCTGTGGCTGCCACGCCAGCCCCGGCGAAAAAATAATCGGCTCCGGCTCAGCCGGCGAGTTTGCGGCGCAGGATATCGTTGACCTGCTGCGGATTGGCCTTGCCGCGACTGGCTTTCATCACCTGACCCACCAGTGAGTTGAACGCTTTTTCCTTGCCGGCGCGGAAATCGGTGACCTGCTGGGCGTTGGCCGCCAGCACCTGATCGACGATTTTTTCCAGTTCGCCGCTGTCGGAAATCTGTTTCAGGCCTTTGGCGGCGATGATGTCGTCAACCGTTCGACCCTGACTCTCCAGCGGCTCGTTCCAGAGATCAGCAAAAACTTCTTTGGCCATCTTTACCGACAACGTACCATCCTGAATACGTGCAACCAGCTGCGCGAGAGCCTTCGAAGTAACAGGACTATCAGCGATCGGGTTGTCACTCACAAAACCAAGACGGTTAAGGGCGGCTGACAACTCACCGGTCATCCAGTTTGCAATCTGTTTGGCGCCAGCCGCGCTACTGCTACCACCCAGATCGGCAAGCGTCGCCTCGAAATAATTCGACCACTCGCGCGACTGCGTGATAAGACCTGCGTCGTAGACCGACAACTCATAATCACGCATATACCGCTCGCGTACGGCAGCGGGCAACTCCGGCATCGCCGACCGCACGTCAGCCAGTCGCGCCGCCGTAACCTCCAGCGGCAGCAAATCCGGATCCGGGAAGTAGCGATAATCGTGTGCATCTTCCTTGGTGCGCATCATGCGGGTCTCGCCGCTGTCGGGGTCGAACAGCACAGTCGCCTGCTGGATCTTGCGGCCATCCTCGATTTCGCCGATCTGCCAGCGCACCTCGTACTCGATCGCCTGCTGCAGAAAACGGAAACTGTTCAGGTTCTTGATCTCGCGGCGCGTGCCCAATGTCGTTGAGCCCGCCGGACGCACTGACACGTTGGCGTCACAGCGGAACGAGCCTTCCTGCATGTTGCCGTCGCAGACGTCGATCCAGCGCACCAGCATATGCAGCGCTTTGGCATAGGCCACGGCATCTTCCGCCGAGTACATGCAGGGTTCGGTCACGATTTCCAGCAGCGGCGTGCCGGCGCGGTTGAGGTCGATGCCGGTGCGGCCACGGAAATCCTCGTGCAGCGATTTGCCAGCATCTTCCTCGAGGTGAGCGCGGGTCAGCTGCACGGTTTTTTCCGTGTCGCCAACCTGGATGGTCACCGAGCCGCCCTCGACGATCGGCAATTCGTACTGGCTGATCTGGTAACCCTTGGGCAGGTCGGGATAGAAATAATTCTTGCGCGCGAAAATCGAATGCCGATTGATTTTGCCGCCGACCGCGAGGCCGAAACGGATCGCGCGTTCGACCGCGCCGGTATTGAGTACCGGCAGCACACCCGGCAGCGCGATGTCGACGCCGCAGGCCTGGGTGTT
>JAKFUS010000055.1 GCA_021732605.1 Betaproteobacteria bacterium
CTGCGTGCCGCAAAAAACTGGGATTTTCCCAAAGGCCTGCCCGAAGAGGGTGAAGATCCGCATGAAGCCGCACGGCGCGAAGCCACCGAGGGCACTGGCATCTCGGATCTGGCTTTTGATTCAGCCGAGTCGCACAAGGAAACCATCGCCTTCGGTACCGGCGAAATCGCGCGTTACTACCTTGCCATCACCACCACCGACGAGGTAAAGCTGCCGATCGTGCATGAACTCGGCCGGCCCGCCTACGATGAATGGCGCTGGGTGACCTTCGACGAAGCCGAGGATGTACTGCCGCCGCGGCTGACCGCCGTGCTGGGGTGGGTGCGCGACACCTTGGACTGACCATAAAAAATGCGCCGCGAACGGCGCATTTTTTACAACACTGCAAGCAACTATTCAACGCGCTATTTGGCGCCACGCTTTGCCGGGATAATCGGCAGCATCAGGTACGACGGCGTTTTACCGCCGGCATACACCGAGTTCACCGCGCCGGCATTGTAATCACCGTGATAATGGGTGTATGGCGCGCTGCCTTGACCGTCGCGCGGCTGGATGTCGACGCGCAACTGGTGGCCTTTTTTGAACACCATGCTGGTCGGCCACACTTCGATCTTGCATTCGACGACTTCATTGCGTTTCAGCCACAGGCGCTCGTCATGGGCATGATAAGGACGATAAGGCAATGATTTCTGCTCATCCAGCTTGCGGTGCGATGCGCGCAACCAGCCCTTGGTGACGCAGGGGATGGGCTGACTGTGCTGGCCGACTTCGCAGACATCATGGCCGTTGGCATCGATATTGCGGATGGTGACAAAAATATCCATGTCTTCCGAGGTGCTCGATACCCACAGATTCAGCACCAGCGGACCGGTGACCTCCGTGTCTTCCGCCATCGGCGGCGTGACGAACGAGACGCCGGTGCGCCCGACGTTGCCGTGGGTGGTCGACAGTGACGAGCCGCCGGCAACACCGGCACTGGTCACGCCACTCGGCGTATAAGATAGCTTTGAAGCGACCTTGGGTGCCGACTTCGCGAGCAGTCCCTCGACTTCATCCGGTCCGCCCGGTGTTTTGCGCTCGGGCTTCAGATACAGCTTGGTCCACTTCGTGCGCTTCAGCGGCCACTCGTTCTCGGTACGGAAGGCATAGGGTTTTTTGCTGCCGCCGGTGCGGATTTCCAGCTTGATCGGCGGCTCGTCCATGATGCCGTTGTCGATGTTCTTCAGCCAGTAATCAAACCAGCGCAGCTGATCCATGCGCCCTTCTTCAGCATGGAAGGGATGGAAATGGCTGCCGGTGTGGATGCGCAGCTTTTTGTGTTTCGACGCCGCGTTCATGAAACCTTCGGTGTTACCGCGCAGGTGCATCGAAAAACCGCCCCAGTTGCCGACGCTGTACACCGGCACCTTGATCTGGTCCCAGCGCGCACTGCTCAGGTGCCAGTATTCCGAATCGAGGTCGTTGCGCATGAAATTCCACATCATGTCGTTGTGGAAGGCATCGGGGTTGTAGCTGCGCGGTTTGCCGAGCAGTTGATGCGCAGTGTGCGTCAGCCACCAGTTGCCGATGAAACCCAGCGCAAAAATACCGCCGTGATAGGCCTGATCGCGATACTGGTCAGCACGGCCCTCCCACGGCATGATCGCCTTCAGCGACGGCGGCTGCTGATTGGCGGCGCGCCATTGCGATGAGGCGTGATAGGAAATTCCGAGCATGCCGACGTTGCCCGAACACCAGTCGCGTTTGGCAAGCCATTCAATGGCGTCGTAGGTATCGAGCCCTTCCTGGAAGGAACTCGGATCCGACTTGCCCGGCGACTTCCCTGAACCGCGCATATCGATCCGCACGCAGGCATAACCGCGCGGGCACCACCACTCGGGATTGGCGGTCTCCCAGTTCATATGGGGATTCGCCTTTTCCTCGAGGTCCGCCGGCGGAATCCATAACTTGTCCTTCTGGTACGGCCCGGCATTGAGAATCACCGGCACGCGCTCGCGGAAATTCGGACGGAACACGTCGGCATAAATCACGCTGCCGTCGCGCAGCGGGATCTGCACGTCCTTCTCGATGATGAGTTTCATCCTGCGCGGTTGCGAAACTTTTTTTGGGCGGCTCATGAATACCAAACTCCCTGTCTGTAAACCATTGATTAATAAAGTTAAAACTGATCTCAGAGCACGGCGAACTTACTCCGGCACAAGCCCGGCGCTCTGTGCCACTTTTCGCCACTTCTCGATCTCGGTACGGTTGTAACGGTCGTATTCCTCGGGTGAATTGCCGACCGGTATTGCACCCTGACTGGAAAGACCGGTGCGCACCGCAGGATCCTGCAAGGCCTTGACCACGACCGCATTCAACCGGTCAATGATCGGCCTGGGTGTCTTTGCCGGCGCAAACATGCCAAATCCGCTGGACACCAGAAAATCCTTGTAGCCTTGCTCAATCATGGTCGGCACCTCGGGTGCAACCGGCGAGCGCGTAACCGTGGCCTGCGCGATCATGCGCAGCCTGCCGCTGCGGACATACTCGATAAAGGCGGGCATGGCGGCAAAGATCATGTGCGCCTGTCCCGCCACCACATCCACCGTCGCCGGACCGACTCCCCGGTAGGGCACATGGATCATCTTCAGGCTCGTCGCCGAAATCAGCATCTCCATGGCGAGATGAGTAGAAGTGCCGCGACCCGGAGTGGCGTAAACGAGCTCGCCCGGACGTGATCTGGCCAGCGCCACCAGTTGCCGTATGTTGTGCACCGGCAGCGAGGGATGGACGACCAGCGCATTCGGCACATCAGCAACCAGCGTCACCGGGGCAAAATCATTGATTGAGTCGTAGGGCAGCGATTTGATGACCGCCGGGTTGATCACGTGAGCGGTCGATACCATCACAATGGTGTATCCGTCGGGCGGGGACTTGGCAGCGATGTTGGTGCCCAGCGTACTGCTCGCGCCGCCGCGGTTGTCGATCAGGATCTGCTGGCCGAGCTCCTGCGCCATTCTGGGTGCAATGAAACGGGCAATGATGTCGGTATTGCCGCCGGGCGCAAACGGCACCACCAGGCGGATCGGCTTCGAGGGCCAGGTTTGCGCGCGCACCGCCATCGACGGCAGCGTCATTGCACACACCAGCAGAACGAGTGCTGCACGGCAATACAACTGTTGCATGATGTTCTCCTCCTTCACGAATCGGACCCGCCCTTGTTGTTTTGCAGTCATGGCCGGTTCAGGGTCGGTTCAGGGTTGGTTCAGGGTTGGTTCAAGGCCAGCTTTCCCATACGGTCTGAATGCGATTCTGTGTCCACCACTATAATCGGTCTATATTGAAAATCTGATGACTGTTATTGATAGCATGAATATACAAGAACTCGACTTCCGATTGCTGCAGTGCTTCGCCGCCCTGCTCAACGAGCGCAGCGTGTCCCGGGCCGCTGCCCGGCTCGAGCTGTCGCAGCCGGCGATGAGCCATGCACTGGGCCGTCTGCGGCACTTGTTCGACGATCCGCTGCTGATCAAAGGCCATGGCCACATGACGCCGACTGCGCGCGCGCTCGAACTCGATATCGAAGTGCGCGCGCTGCTCGCCGGCGCAGAACGCCTGGTCAGCCGGCCCGCCGAATTCGTGCCGGCCACCACGCGCACACGGTTTGTGGTGATGACCCCGGAGTTCGTCGAGTACCTGCTCGCGCCGCCGCTGATCGCGCATGTCGAAGCCCACTCGCCAGGCGTCGATGTCGCGTTCCGCACTTCGGACCCAGAGCACGCGCCCGACTGGTTTGAAAACGGCGAAATCGACATCCGCCTCGGCTGGGTAACCGATCCCCCGCCGCTGCTGCGGGTCAAACTGCTGTTTCGCGATCCGCTGGTGTGCATCGCGCGCCGCAATCACCCGCGGCTGAAAAACCGCCTCACCGCAGAACACTACACCGAGGCCGCCCACATCCGCGTCGAGCAGCCGCGCACCCGTGTATCCACTGGCGCCGTTGATACTGCAGTGGCAGCACTCGGCGGCCGGCTGCGTATTGCGCTGCAGGTGCAAAACTCATTCGCGCTCGCCAACGCCGTGGCGCAATCGAGTCTGATCTCGACCGTTCCGGAGCGCCTCGCGCGCGTACTGGCGGCACATTATCCGCTGCAGATTCTGCCGCTGCCCCTGGATGTGCCCGACGTCCGCATTGCGATGTACTGGCATGAGCGCACGCATAAACAGCCGGCGCACCGCTGGTTCCGCCAGTTGCTCGCAGAGACCGCGCGGGAGCTCTGACGTCTGCCGGCAAGGCGCACCACCTCTGGTAAACTCACCGCTCCACACAGCGCCCATCATCCGGAGGAAACCATGATTTACGAAGTGCGCACGTATGACATCAAACCCAAATCACTGGCTGAAGTCGAAAAACGTTTCGGCGAAGCCTATGAGCACCGCAAAAAAATCTCGCCGCTGGCCGCCTTCTGGCACACAGAGATCGGTCCGCTGAACCAGATCATCCATGTCTGGCCGTACAAGGACCTGGCGGAACGCGACCGCATTCGCGCCGAAGCAGCGGCGTCCGGCAACTGGCCGCCGAAGATCGGCGAGTTTGTGCTCAACATGCGCACCGAAATTTTCATCCCGTTTTCGTTCTCACCGGAGCTCAAGCCCGGCAAGATGGGTCCGTATTTCGAAATGCGGACCTACACCTACGCGCCGGGCGAACTGCCGAAAATCATGAAGGTCTGGGAAAAAGCGATGCCGGCGCGCGTCAAGTTCAGTCCGCTGGTCGGTGTCTGGTACGCCGAGCTTGGCGCCGTCAACCGCTTCACCCACATCTGGTCCTATCCGTCGCTGGATGCGCGCAACGAGGCCCGCGAAAAAGCTGTTGCTGCCGGCGTCTGGCCGCCGTCGGCAGTCGCCAAGAAAGAAGGCATGCCCGACGCTTTGCTGACCTCTCAGGAAAACAAGATCGTGATGCCGGCGGCGTTCTCGCCCCTGCAATAAAGCCGCTGCAGTAATCCCGGGGAGCGGCGCATGCCTGTCGGAAGGCTAGATCATTACTCGATCCGTACGCTGGACATTGAGGCGTCGCGCCGCTTCTATACAGAAGTCATGGGTTTCGAAACGGGTTTCCGGCCGCCTTTCAACTTTCCCGGCCTGTGGTTGTACAACGGCGCGCCGTATCCGGAATCCACCGGTGTTGTGCACATCATCGGCATCGACCCGGACGATCCGCAGGGATTGAAGGATTATCTGGGGGACCGCGATGTGGCTTCACTCCAGGGCACCGGCACCGTCGATCACATGGCCTTCACCGCCACCGGCCTCGCCGGCATGCGCTCACGCCTGCAACAACACGACGTCCCGTTCCGCGAACGCACGGTGCCGTCGCTCGGTCTGCATCAGGTGTTCTGTGAAGATCCCAGCGGCGTCACCATCGAGCTGAATTACCCGGCGGCCGAAGCCGCAACGGCCTGAGCGGCATGTCATTGCCGCGAGCGTTGATCATCGGCGGTTCGCTGGGCGGACTGTTTATCGCCAACCTGCTGCACCGCCAGGGCTGGGATGTCGAGGTTTACGAACAGTCCTCAGCGCCGCTGGCAGGGCGCGGCGCCGGCATCATCACCCACCCCGATCTGTTCGCCGCACTGGCACGCATCGGCGTTCCGGTCGACGACAGCATCGGCGTCGACATCGAGGGGCGCGTCGCATTCGACCGCAGCGGCGCGGTGCTGGGCACGCTGCCGGTACGGCAATGCCTGACCACCTGGGGACGGCTGCACACGCTGCTGCTGGCCGCATTCCCGGAGCAGCGATATCACCTCGCCCATGCCTGCCTGAGCGTGGAACAGACCGCGTGCAACGTGACCGCACATTTCGCCAACGGCGCCACGGCGCGGGGTGATCTGCTGATCGGCGCCGACGGTATCCGCTCGATGATCCGCAACCAGTGTGCGCCGGCCACTCTGCCGGAATACGCCGGCTACATCGCCTGGCGCGGTCTTGCAGCGGAGACCGGCCTGACGCCGCAGACTCACCGCGACCTGTTCCCGAAATTCGCCTTCAGTCTCGCGCCGCACGAACACATGCTCGGTTATCCGGTGGCCGGTTTCGGCAACTCGACGCGCGCCGGCGAACGCTCATTCAATTTTGTCTGGTACCGGCCGACACCTGCGGAACGCGAACTGCCGCAACTGTGCACGGACATCCATGGCCACCGGCACGACATGGCCATCCCGCCACCACTGATTCGTCCCGCCGTACTCAAGGCCATGCGAGAAGCCGCGCATGAACAACTGTCGCCGCAGTTTGCCGAAGTTGTCGCCAAAACCCGGCAGCCGTTTTTTCAGGCCATATTCGATCTCGAATCGCCGCAGATGGTGCACGATCGCATCGCACTGCTCGGCGACGCCGCTTTCGTCGCGCGTCCGCATTGCGGCATGGGCGTGTCCAAAGCGGCCGGTGATGCGATGGCGCTGGCCGATCTGCTGCAGGACAGCGACAATGACGTAACAGCGGCGCTGCCGCGTTATTCAACGGCACGCGTGCGCTTCGGCAAATCAGTGGTCGCACACGCCCGCATGCTGGGCGCATACCTGCAGGGATGCGCCGGCTCCGAACATTTGCACACGCCGAAAGCCGTGATGCGCGACATCGCGGTGACCCGCGAATTCTGAACAACCAGGGAGGAATACATGAAAGTCGGATTCATCGGACTCGGCACCATGGGCGGATCCATGGCGCTCAATCTGCGCAAGGCGGGTTTCGACCTTGTTGTCCATGATGTGCGGGCGGACGCTGCCAAACCGCAACTCGCCGCCGGCGCGACCTGGGCTCCCACTGTGCAGGCCCTGGGCAAAGCCGTGGATGTGGTGCTGACTTCCCTGCCCGGACCGCGCGAAGCCGAAGCTGTCGGCGCCGATCTGATGGCGTCGATGAAACGCGGCAGCGTGTGGTTCGACCTCACCACCAATTCACCAACCGTGGTGCGCTCGCTGTCGGCGCGTTGCGCCGAACACGGCATCAGCATGCTCGACGCGCCGGTGTCCGGCGGACCGCATGGCGCCAAGTCGGGCAAGATGGCGCTGCTGGTCGGCGGTGACGAAAAAGTATTCAACGACCATCGCACAGTACTCGACGCCATCGGTGATCAGGTGATTTACATCGGTGCCATCGGCGCCGGCACCGTGGCCAAACTGGTGCACAACTGCGCCGGTTACGCGATCCAGACCGCCCTCGCCGAAGTGTTCACCGTCGGCGTCAAGGCCGGCGTTGATCCGCTGGCGCTGTGGGCCGCCGTGCGCCAGTGTTCACTGGGCCGCCAGCGCACCTTCGACCGGCTGGGCAGGCAGTTCCTGCAAGGCAGCTTCGATCCGCCGGATTTCGCGCTGAAACTGGCGTTAAAGGATGTCACGCTGGCCACCGAGCTCGGCCGCGAACTGGGAGTGCCGATGCGTGTCGCCAACCTGGCACATGCCGACATGACCGAGGCACTGAACCGGGGTTGGGCTGACCGCGACTCACGCATCCCCATGCTGCTGCAGGAGGAGCGTGCCGGTGTGGAAATCAAGGTGCCTGCGGCGGCAATTCAGGCCGTGCTGCAGAAAGACGGCTAACAGGTCGTTGAAAAAACGATGAGCGGGCGCGTGGGGAGCGTAGCGACCAAGCGCACTCGCTTACAAGACTTTGATTTAATGAATGTCAAAAAACCATGATTTTCATGCCAGCACAAAGCGTTCGGTTTTTTTAACACCCTGTTAGAATCGAAGACATTCATCGCGCGGGCCCGGCGTCCGCAGGAGCATGACATGCAATGGCAACACCGGATCGGCCTCCTCGCATCATGCATCGCGCTTTTCGCGGCGCCTGCGGTTTCCGCGCAGGACAGTACCGGCGCAGTGCTCGACCGGGCACTCGCCGGCGAACATCGCAGCGAAGCCAACCGGCTGCGCGACAAATACCGGCACCCTCGCGAAACCCTGCTGTTCTTCGGCCTGCGGCCCGAGATGACAGTGGTCGAAATCTGGCCCGGCGGCGGCTGGTATTCGGAAATCCTCGGCCCGGTGCTGCGCGAGCGCGGCAAATATTATCTGGCGCAGTACGCCATCGAAAATCCGAAAGTGGCCGGCTGGCAGCGCGAAGTCCGCGAAAAACAGCAGGCCACCGTGGCGCGGCAGGCTGCGCTATACGGCAAACCGGTGTTTACCTCCTTCGGCCCGCCGGAGCACGTGGCGATTGCACCGGCAGGCAGTGCCGACCTGGTGCTGACCTTCCGCAATGTCCACAACTGGAGCAGCCAGCAGGCTGACCAGGCCGCGTTCCAGGCGTTTTTCGACGCGTTGAAACCCGGCGGCACCCTCGGCGTGGTTGAACATCGTGCCAGACCCGGCATGTCATTTGAGCGAATGGTGAAAACCGGCTACATGACCGAAGCCTATGTGATCGGACTCGCCGAAAAGGCCGGCTTCAGGCTGGCCGAAAAATCCGAGATCAATGACAACCCGCTGGATACCACCGACCATCCCAACGGCGTGTGGACGCTGCCCCCGATGATGCGCGGCCGGCTGGATCCGGAAAAATACGCTGCGATCGGCGAAAGCGACCGCATGACGCTGAAGTTCCGCAAACCGGAATGACTGCGATCATCACACCACTTTACGCAGCAGTGCTCGGGCTGGTCTTCATCGCGCTGAGCATCCGTACCATCCACCTTCGCCGCCGGCATCGCGTGGCCATCGGCGATGGCAACAACACCGAACTGCAGCGTGCGGCGCGTGTACACGCCAATTTCGCGGAATACGTGCCACTGGCGCTACTGCTGATTTATTTTGCTGAAACCGGCGGCGCTCCGGCACTGCTGGTCCACGCCCTCTGCATTGCACTGGTCTGCGGCCGCCTGTCGCATGCCTGGGGCGTCAGCCAGCCTCGTGAGAATTTCCGTTTCCGCGTTACCGGAATGGTGATGACTTTCAGCGTGATTATTTCGGCCTGCGTGCACCTGCTGTTTGCAAGAATTTTCTGAGGCCCCCGTTTAGCGCCGGACCGGCCATCATGCCGATGAAGAGATAACGCTTAGTGGCGTAATTCCTGCGCCTTGAGCAAACTGTCCTGAGTTTTCAGGATCGCATCTAGCGCGGCACGTCGGCCGGACAATGAAAAATCCGACTTGAATTCCTCAAACTCCGCCCTCCCCTCGCTGGTGGCTATCGTATTGACCACCACTTTTCCCGAAACATCGCTGACACTGGTTTTAAGTATCACCTGAAAAAGGGTCGGCGGCCACGTAAACGGACTGGGGGAAGATGAGTTGGTCGAAATATTAGGTGCAACGATAAAACTTAGATTGTTCTTGCTGATCGCGGCCGCATCATTTTTGTCAGTGAGTACCGAAACGCTCCGGAACACGTTGCCGAGCATTTTGAAAAAAGCAGTTTCAATATCCTGATACGGCTTGTAACTTACTGAATCGCCGCCACCACCCGCAGTAGTCACCACCGCTTCCCGCAGTTGCGGATCGATGTAAAAACCCACGTTCTTTTCGATGCGCGGCGACTTGCCATCAGCCTCGATTTTGCTGATATCCGGGCTGATCACGATCGGGTGTGCGCACCCCGCTAGCAGAATAACTACGACGGCAGATAAAGCTAATTTATGCAATCTCATGATCAGACTCCGGCCTGATTTGATGTTATTGGAGCGCCTTGATGAACGCCGCGTCCCCATAAAGTGCTGCGAGCAGTTTTTGAACCAGCACGGGGTATTCCTGCTGCGCCTTTGGAATCGCTATTGCGCCGGCAAATGACGACTCCCACTCCGAATTGACCAGTTTCACCTGGTCATAACGGATTTGACCTGATTTTTTTACGACAAATCGTGCCTCCATTATGCCGGTGCCTTTGCTGAAGCCCGAAGCATCAAGGTCATTCTTCTGCAAAACCCCGCTGATTTCCACCTCCGCGACCGGGGACAGCTTGCCTGCCAGAGACAATTCCTGTTTGATCGCCTCGGCCAGGTAGAGCGCGTAAGAACTGGCGTATGGGGAATTAAGCGACGACCCCCTGATCGATATCGGATTCGCGTTCGCAGGATCCTTGCCTGAAGAAAACTCCCCGACCTTTGCCGAAAATGCGCTGGCATCCTTCAGCATCTGCACATTGGTCAGGGACGCCGAATACTGCGGTGCCATCATGGAACAACCGCTGGCCAGCACAACGAGTGCGGCGGCCGCCAACATCCGCATTAATTTATTCATTTTCACGCTTCCCCATTGCGATTTGCAACAACAGACCTGAGTCCGGCTATTTGTATTTTTTTTGACAACCATACTGCGCGAGCTTAGCGAAGAGATCCGGCCGCGGCAAGCCAAGTCATGCCATAGTCATTTCAGCGACGGTACTGCCCGGGGTTGAGCCGGTCGATGTCCGCCTGCACCTGCTCGCGGCTGCGCTCATAAACAATTTCCCGGCCCATCACTGACCCGGCGTAAGCCTGACCGTTGCGCGTCGGCGACAGTGCGCACTTCACACTGTGCACGCCCTCACCAATCACCACTTCGATCGCGGATGCACGCTTGCTGAACACCACGACTTCCATCACCTGTTTGGTCTCGGTGACGCGTACCTTGATTTTTTCCGTTATCAAATGGTGTCTCGGGGAAATGCGCGGATCCGGCAGTCCGGACCCGCGCGGTTTTATCAACGCACGATCTTGCGCGCGATGACCACGTTGTCATACACAAGGTTGGATGACCAGATCCAGCGCGCACCGTCGAAAAACTCGGGGTAACGCGTGTATGCGGTCAGGGTGGTCACGCCAATCTCTTCATCGGTGTACTCATAAGCCCGCGGCCAATTGCTGTCATTGAATGTCCTGGACTGCCAGGTTTTTGGATAGGCGTAATGCACCATGTAGCAGTTGTCGCGGCATACCGGTTTCTTGACGTGCGGATAGGTACGACCGAGCTTGTCGAAAAAATGCAGGTTGCCTTTTTCCACCACATCATTCGGGCTGTCCAGGGGGCCAATCATGAAGGTCTGGGCTTTCCATGAACTGTCCGTCACCGTGCCGTCGCTGAACTTTGCAATCAGGCCACCGTCGCCGAGATACCATGAGTCATTCAGTCGCGCCATGTTTTCGACGCCGAGCGCCAGGTGTTCGTCCCAATCCACGAGCAGGAAGGCCATGGTGTAGGGACGTTTCACCTTGAACTTGACGATCGCCGAGTTAAACGGCGTATACGGCGTGTTATCCACGGAAACCAGCTTGCCGTTTACATACAACTCGAAATAATTGTCAGCAACGATATAGCCGGTCACCACCTCGCCATCGGAATCGATTTCAACCACCGGCACCTTGTCGGTGGAAACCGCAGCGGCATTCAGCGGCAGAACCTTGTTGCATTCATTGTAAAGGTCATAGGACAGCGGCCCCTCTTTGCGCTGCAAGGCGGTATTGGCGGGCACCGTGATCACCGTGCCATCGGTTGCCGTGATCTCGCCCACCGCGGCCACGCGAAGATTCATCTTGGGATTGGTGTGGGCACAGCTGGTCAGGTTCTGCACCACAATTTTTTTCGCCTGCCCCTGGGTCACCATGCGTTTGGCCGGGCCGTCCAGCGGATCCAGTGCAATGTCGGGACCCCGCGACTGACAGGCGACCAGCGCCATGCACCCCAGCACAGCGAGCAGGATATTGTGCGATGCCGCACGCGGTGCCTTGATCGTTCCCAGCATGATCTCTCTCCCTTGGTTTGCCGGCGCCCGTTACAGAATCTGAATGCTCTGCTGGTTTTGGCGACGGTCCGAACCAGCTTAGCCGAGCGCCATGGCCAGGGCAAGCACGCGCAGGTTCGCCCGCCTTGCCAGCCACCGACAAACCAATTTGGGCGAATCTTTCTTCCAAGTTTCCCCGAAGCCCATCCATTATAATTTCGCCCTTTCTCCGGCAACCTTTCCCTTCCCCAAATGCTCATCAAATTCACGCTTAACGGCGACCCTGCCGAAGTCCATCTGAAATCGCCTGACCGCCTGCTGGTCGATGTGCTGCGCGACGACCTGCAACTCACCGGCACCAAACACGGCTGCGGTATCGGCGCTTGCGGCACCTGCACCATCATCCTCGACGGCGCCCCCGTGTCCTCGTGCCTGCAACTCGCAGCCATGTGCGACGGCTCGCATGTGCGTACCGTGGAAGGACTGGCCGAGGCCGGCGCGCTGCATCCGGTGCAGCAGGCTTTTATCAACAAATCGGCCATGCAATGCGGCATCTGTATCCCGGGCCATGTCATGCAGTGTGTATCACTGCTCGAAAAAAACCCCAACCCCAGCGATGAAGACATCCGCATGAGCGTCGACGGCGTGTATTGCCGCTGCACCGGCTACGTCAAGATCATCGACGCCTACCGCGAAGCCATCGCACTGCTGAAAAAGGCGGGCAAAGCATGAGTAACCGCCACCGAACTTTGCGCAATCAAACCCTGCGCGACCCGAAATTCGAAGCTGGCCTGCTCGTCGTCGGCAAGGATGTGCCGCGCACCGACGCGATCCCCAAAGTTACCGGTGCCGCTCAGTATGTTGCGGATATTCACATGCCGGGCATGCTCCACGCCGCCGTGCTGCGCAGTCCGCATCCGCATGCCCGCATCCTGTCGATCGACACCAGCGCCGCGCGCAGCATGCCCGGCGTCAAGGCCGTGGTCACCGGTGAGGACACCGCGAAACGCAAATGGGGCGCGTTCCGGCCCGACCTCTATCCGCTGGCCATCAACAAGGTGCGTTATGTCGGTGACGAAGTTGCCGCAGTCGCCGCCATCGATCCGGAAACTGCGCGCGCCGCAGTAGATCGCATTGTTGTCGAATACGAAATACTGCCGGGCGTGTTTTCTCTGGATGAAGCCATGGCGCCGGGCGCAGCACTGGTGCATGACGACACACCGGGCAACGTC
This sequence comes from Betaproteobacteria bacterium, assembly GCA_021732605.1. Classification (GTDB taxonomy): domain Bacteria; phylum Pseudomonadota; class Gammaproteobacteria; order Burkholderiales; family SG8-41. The sequence goes on from JAKFUS010000055.1 coordinate 12,911, forward strand.
GCCCATGAATTCGCCTTTGAACGCGGCGAAGTCGATGCCGGCTTCAAGGCATCGGATGTCATCGTCGAAGGCACCTGGGATTCGATCCGGCAATGGCATTCGTCACTGGAAACCATCGGCTGCGTCGCACACTGGAGCAACAACCGCGTCTCCATGTGGTGCAACACGCAAACGCCCTTCCTCGCCCGCGGCCGCTATGCCATCGCGCTCGGCGTGCCGGAGTCGCAAGTGCGGGTGATCCAGACCGAAGTCGGCGGCGGATTCGGCGGCAAGTCCGGCGACGACAACGGCTCGGTGATCGCCGCAATTCTCGCGCGCAAGGCCGGCCGCCCGGTGAAACTGATTCACACCCGCGAAGAAGAATTCCTCGCCAGCCATCCGCGCATGCCCATGCGTTACTGGGTGCGCCTCGGTTTCTCCAAGGCGGGCAAGGTGCTGGCCAAGGAAATCCGCATGTGGGCCGACAACGGCGCCTACACCGGAAAATCGCAGGCCATCCTCGGCGCGGCGACAGTGCGCCATGACGCCCTGTATAAATACCCCAACGCCCGCGCCAAATCGACGCTGCTTTATACCAACCTGGTACCGACCGGCGCCTTCCGCGGTTTCGGCAATCCGTCGGCCGACTGGGCGGTTGAACAGGCCTGGGACCTCGCCGCCGAAAAACTGAACATGGATGTGGTCGATTTGCTGCGGCTGAATGCCGTGGAAGACGGCGATGTCTCGCCACACAACCACAAGATCACCAGTGGTGAACTGCGCCAGTGCATCGACAAGGCGGCCGACCTGATCCAGTGGAAAAGTAAACGAGAAAGCAAACAGAAGAACAAGCAGTCCAATCGTGGTCTTGGCATGGGCTGCAGCATCCACGTCAATGGCCGTCGCAGCTTCGGCGACTGGGACGGCAGCTCGGCCATCGTACGCATCAATGAAGACGGTCGCGCGACGATCATCACCGGCGAAGGCGAAATCGGCCAGGGCGCGCTGACCGTGTTGCGGCAGATTGCGGCTGAAGAACTCGGCCTGCCCTATGAAGACGTGGACATCACCCGCCCCGACACCGACGTCCACCCGCATTCGCTGGGCGCACTGGCCAGCCGGGTGACCTACGTCGCCGGCAATGCGGTGAAACTTGCCGCAACGGCAGCGCACAAGCAATTGATGGCCGCAGCCGCTGAACAGTTCAAGAAGCCGGTCGAGGAGCTGACCATCATCAACGGCCAGATCGGACCGCGCAAAGGGGCTGAAAGCGAATTCAAACCGGTCAGCGCTGTTGTTCGCGCCAATATCTACAAGCGTGACGGCGAGGCCATCGTCGGCGTCGGCAACTGGGACAATCCCTCGGACTTTCCGGACCACAGCCGTTACGGCAACGAATCCGGCGCCTACAATTTCGCCGCGCAGGCGGTCGAGGTCGAAGTCGATCGCGGCACCGGCGTGGTTGAACTGAAGGAAATTTCCGCGGTCGTCGATTGCGGCACCGTCATCCACCCCTCAGCAGCTCAGGGCCAGGTCGAAGGCGCGGTGACGCAGGGCATCGGCCTCGCGATGACCGAATATTTTGACTGGCACAACGGCACCCCCACCGATCCGCAGTACATCGATTACCCATTACCGTCGGCCGAATTCGTGCCAAAAATCCATGTTGCATTTGCCGACTCGTACGAACCCTCGGGCCCGTTCGGCGCCAAGGGCCTCGGCGAAATCGGTTTAGACGCCATTCCCGCGGCCATCGCCAATGCCATTGCCGATGCGGTCGGCGTGCGTATCTACCAACTGCCCATTACTGCGGAAAAAATTCACCGCGCACTGCATCCGGAACTCTATGCCGATGAAAAAGTCGCACCTGCCGCGCCGCCCAAAGGCGGCGTGTGGACGCGGCTGGCCACCGGCCGGCCTTCGGGCACGCGCCCCTTCACCATGGAACTGGTCACGCCGAAAACCGTCGATGAAGCGATTGCGCTGTATGCCGCAGGTGATACCGCGATCGTCTCCGGCGGCATGTCACATGCGCTGCGCCGCGAGCGCACTGGTTTCCCACAGGCGAAACGGCTGATGAACGTGGGCCGCATCGCGGAACTGCTGCAGGTCGGTATCGCCAACGGTCTGTTGCACATCGGAGCCGCAGTCAACCAGCAGACGCTGATTGAGCTGCCCGGCCTGCGCGAACACTGGGCAGTCCTTGCCGAAGCGCTGGATGCCGCCGGACACACTCGCGTGCGGCAGATGACCACAGTCGGCGGCAGCGTGGCCCCGTTGATCGGTGGCTTCGATATGCCGGTGGCACTGCTGGCGCTCAATGCCCGCGTGGTCACCGCGACAGCGGCGGGCCGCAAAACCTGGACCCTGGCAGAAGCCTTTGAAAAACGTCTTGCCAGGGACGAAATGGTCATTGCCATCGAAGTCGATGCCCTCCCTGCGCGCAGCGGCTCGGCCTTCCACAAGTTTCTGCCGCGCGGCGTGATGGAAACACCGGCAGCCAATGCAGCAGCGACGGTCACTTTGGATGCGAACGGCAAATGCATTGCGGCACGTCTGGTCGTCGGCGCCGTCAGCTGGAAACCGGTAGTGCCCGACCTGGCGTCGCTCAAGGGCACGGCTTTCGATGAAGCCCGAATCCGCGCCGCAGTACAGGCGGTGCGCGACATGGCGCAGCCACTGGCGAATGTCCGCGGTTCGGCGATGTACAAACGCAATATGGCGGTTGAAATCGGCGCACGCACGCTGATCCGCGCATGGCAAAAAGCCGCCAAATGATGCACTGCGAACCACGATCACTTCCACGCCCCGCACATCACTCATTACGCATCACCCATCACTGAAAGGTTGCCGAATGTCTGACCGCTTCAAAACTTCCGACGGCTGCGACATCGCGTACACCCTGCACAACAAAGCCGGTGCTGCAGCGCCGCGCGTGGCGCTGGTGCATTCGCTGGCACTGGATCGCAGCATCTGGGATGACGTCGCAGAAGCGCTGGCCAAGGACGCGCAGGTGCTGACCTTCGATTGCCGCGGCCACGGCCTGTCCGGCCAGCCGCTGATGACCTACACGCCGCAGTTGTTCGCGCGCGACCTCGCCGAACTGATGGATCATGTGCAATGGCCGTCGGCCATCGTCGCCGGCTGCTCGATGGGCGGCATGGTGGCGCAGGCCTTCGCCATTGATTATCCGCAACGCACGACAGGACTCGCCCTGATCGACACCACCGCCTGGTACGGCGTCGATGCTCCGAAAGTCTGGCGCGAACGCGGCGCCACCGGCAAGGAAAAAGGCATGGCGGCACTGATCAAGTTCCAGACCGAGCGCTGGTTCGGCGACGACTTCCGCGCCACACAAACCGCAACCATCGAACGCCTGACCAAGGTATTCCTCGCCAACAATGTCGACTGCTATGTCAAAACCTGCGAAATGCTCGGCGACGGCGATTTGCGCGCGGGACTGGCTGGCATTAAGGTACCGACCGCGATTGCCGTCGGCGAAGAAGATTACGCAACACCGGTGGCCATGGCCGAAGCACTGCACAAAGCCATCGCAGGCTCGACACTGACCGTGCTCCCCGGTGGCCGCCACATCACGCCAACGGAAAAACCGCAGGACATCGCGGCGCGCATTCGTGAGGTCATCAGCAAGAATAAATCGACATGACCCCCGAAAAGACACGCTGCCTCGACATCCATGCCCACCATGTCGGCAAACCGGTCATCGACCGCATCAACGCCGAAGGCGCGACTCATGATGTAAAGGTCGTCAAGGGCGAAGACGGCGCCACACGAATTTCTGTCGGTGGACGCCTGACCGGTATGCCGCTGATTCCGCCCTTGAGCGATGAAACTGCTCGACTGAAATGGATGGACGAAGCCGGCATCGACGTACAGTTGCTCTCCGGCTGGATGGATCTCGCCGGATATCATTTGCCGACGGCAGCCGGGCTGTGGCTCTCGCGCGTGCAAAACGAAGCACTGGCGGAAATGGTTGCGCAACGCCCCGACCGTTACGCTGCCGCAGCGATGGTGCCGCTGCAGGACGCCGCGCTCGCTGCCACTGAATTGCGCCATGCGGTGCAGACCCTCGGCCATCGCGCGGTGCAGATCGGCGCCCGCGTCGAAGAAGAAGGCCTGGACGCGCCACAGTTCGATGCGTTCTGGGCAGCCGCACAGGAACTCAATGTGCCGGTGATCATTCACCCCGCCGACCTCGCAGTGCCACCGCGGATCCGCAGATTGTTTTTACACATTCTTGTCGGCAATCCAAGTGAAACCACCTTTGCCGCCGCCGCACTGCTGCTCGGCGGCGTGTTCGACCGCTTCCCGAAACTGCGCGTACTGCTGGTACATGGCGGTGGTTGTGTGCCCTACCAGTTTGGTCGCATTGACCGCGGTCGTAGCACTGCGCCGCCGTTTGCCAAAGGGTCGGTGAAAAATCCGCTGGGCCAGTATGCGGACAATCTGTATTACGACACCGTGCTGCACGACGATGCTGCGTTCCAGTACCTGATCGCGCGTGTCGGCGCCGGTCAGGTGGCGCTGGGCAGCGATTATCCCTTCCCGCTGCGCGATCCAGACCCTGTTAAATTTATTAATAAAAACAATAACTTAGATAATTATGCGCGGCGTGCGGTGTGCTGGGATACCGGCGCGGCACTACTCGGACTGAAATAATGGCGAGGACATCAGCGATGAACAGGCACACTGCACGGGGCGCACTGTTGGCCATCCTGTTGTGCGCAGCAGGATCACTGGGTGCACAAAATTATCCGGCAGGACCGGTGCGGTTTCTGGTGCCCTTCCCCCCCGGCGGCGGCATCGACACCATGGGCCGCCTGTTCGGCACCCGACTGTCTGAAGCCATCGGCAAACCGGTGATCGTCGAAAACCGTGCCGGCGCCAACGGCATGATCGGTTCGCGCTTCGTGGCACGGGCACCAAAAGACGGTTACACGCTGCTGGTCAATGGCGTCAACTTCGTCACCACACCGAGCCTGTTCAAAAATGCCGAATATGATCCGGTGAAAGACTTCGATCCAGTCAGCCTGCTCGCCATCGCTCCGAACATCCTGGTGGTACATCCCTCGCTGCCGGTCAAAAATGTGCGCGAATTCATTGCGCTGGCCAAGGCCAGACCCGGCGCGGTGCTTTTCGCAGGCTCGGACAGCGGCAGCACACCGCACCTGGCCGGTGAATTGTTCAAGGTGTTGACCAAAACGGACATGGTGCACGTGCCCTATCGCGGCACCGGCCCGGCCATTACCGCCATTCTGTCCGGCGAAGTCAGCACCATGTTCATGCCGGCGCTGACCGCGCTGCCGCTGATCCAGAGCGGACGGGTGCGTGCGTTGGGCGTGACCTCGCTGGAACGCCTGCCGGCGCTGCCGGAATTGGCTACGGTGTCCGAATCCGGTTTGAAGGGTTACCAGTCCAGTCAGTGGTATGGCCTGCTGGCACCGGTCGGGACGCCGTCCGACGTCCTCAATGTCCTCAACGGCCACGCGGCAAAAATCATGCAGACGCCCGACATGAAAGAACGCATGAAAAACAGCGGCAGCGTCGCCATCGGCAGTACTCGCGAAGTGTTCGCGAAACACCTGCAGACTGAATTTGCCAAGTGGGACAAGGTCATCAAGGCCTCGGGCGCCACCGTCGATTAAACCAGCAACCATCTCTTACCCGCGGAGTACGCATGACTTCCAAAAGCAACACAGCCGCCATCAAACACGAAACCCCCATACCCTCGGCGGCCAGCGACGCGGTATTCGGCAGCGACGTGATCGCCGGAACATTGCGCGCGCTCGACATGGAATACATCGCACTGAATCCGGGTGCCAGTTACCGCGGCCTGCATGACAGCCTGGTCAATTATCTCGGCAACAAAAAACCGCAGATGGTGCTGTGCCTGCACGACGAAACCGCGGTGTCGATTGCCCAGGGGTATTGGAAAGCGTCGAACAAACTGATGGCGGTGGGCCTGCATTCCAACGTCGGCCTGATGCACGCCTCGATGCCGATCTTCAATGCCTGGTGCGACCGCGCCCCGATGCTGATCCTCGGCGCCACCGGGCCCTGGGACGCTGCCAAGCGCCGGCCTTGGATCGACTGGATCCATACCTGTTCCGATCAGGCGGCGCTGGTGCGCAACTTCACCAAGTGGGACAACCAGCCGGGTTCGGTCGCCGCCGCCGTCGAAGCGATGATCCGCGGCGCGCAACTCTCCGCCACCGCGCCGCGCGCCCCGGTGTACGTGAACCTTGACGTCACCATCCAGGAAGAAAAACTCGATGCGCCGCTGCCGGTGCCCGACATGGCGCGCTACGCGCCACCGCCGATGGTGCGCCCCTCCGAAACCGAAATCGAGACCGCGGCGAAGCTGCTGTCGAACGCAAAAAACCCGGTGATGCTCTGCGGCCGCGGCTCACGCCGGCTCGATCACTGGAACGCCCGCGTCGCGCTCGCGGAAAAACTCGACATGCGCGTGATCACCCAGATCAAACTCGCCGCATCCTTCCCCACCGATCACCGCCTGCATGCCGCACCTCCGGCCAACCGTCTGGTACCGGCCGCGAAAAAAACCCTGGCCGAAGCCGACGTGATCATCGCGCTCGACTGGCTGGACCTCGCCGGCGCGCTGAAGCAGACCTTCGGCAGCAAGCCGGTCAACGCCAAGATCATCAACATCTCCTGCGACAGCCATCTGCACCGCGGCTGGAGCATGGATTACCAGGCGCTGCCGCCGGTCGACGTGTGGATGAACTGCGAGCCTGACGCCGCGGTGCCGCTGCTCACCGCCGCAGTCAGCGCGCGCCCGCGCACCATCACCGGCAATGGTTACGCGCTGGCCGGCGCACCCGCTGAGCCGCTGGCACTGAAAGGCCTCGCCTATGCGCTGAACGCCGCGATCGCGAATCAGAAAAATTCGCAGGAAGTCAGCATCACCCACCTGCCGCTGGGCTGGCACGGCGCCTACACCCACTTCCGCCATCCGCTGGATTACCTCGGCTTCGACGGTGGTGGCGGCGTCGGCGCGGGACCGGGGCTGACCGTTGGTGCCGCACTGGCGCTGAAGGGCAGCGGGCGCATCCCCATCGGCCTGATGGGCGACGGTAATTTCCTGATGGGCAACACCGCGGTATGGACTGCAACCCACTATCAGATTCCCTGCCTGATGATCATCTGCAACAACCGTTCGTTTTTCAACGACGAGCGCCACCAGGCCCATGTCGCCGATGACCGCGGCCGGCCGCCGGAGAATGCCTGGATCGGCCAGAAAATCATCGATCCCGACATCGACATCGCAGCCATGGCCCGCGCGCAGGGCGCAGAAGGCATCGGCCCGGTAACCACGATGGCGGAGATGCAGCCTGCCATTGAGCGCGGCATTGCCATCGTCAAGGCCGGCGGCGTCTGCGTGATCGATGCGCGGGTGCTGCCCGGGTATGATGGCGAGTGAGGAGTGCGGAATGAGGATTGAGGCGGCAACCGCATCGCCAACGATCGTCCCGCGGGATAAAACCAATAACGAGGAGAACCCCATGAGCATGACCTTTCGTATCGCCGCCGTCGTCTGCATCGCCGCGCTTTCGGGTGTCGCAGGTGCCGCCGACAACTACCCGTCGCGTCCGATCCGCGTCATCGTGCCCCAAAGCGCCGGCGGTTCCACTGACGTCGCCGCGCGGGTACTCACCGACCGGCTGGCCGATGTCCTGAAACAGAACATCGTCGTCGATAACCGGCCTGGGGCTGGCAGCCTGAACGGCACCGAAGCCGTCGCCAAGGCGTCCCCCGACGGTTACACGCTGCTGATCATCGCCGCATCACTGACCATCACTCCCGCGCTGCAGACCAATTTACCGTTCGATCCGGTGCGCGATTTCGCGCCGATCACCCAGATCGTTGATCTGCCGCACATCATCACCGTGCACCCGAACGTGGCGGCCAAATCCGTCGGCGAACTGGTCGCGCTGCTCAAAGCCAAGCCGGGGCAGCTCGCCGCCGGCTTCAGCGGCATCGGCACCAGCACCCACCTCGCCATCGAACTGTTCCAGCATGTCAGCGGCACCAAAATGTTGCTGGTGCCGTATAAGGGCGGCGCACCGGCGATGACCGCGCTGCTCGGCGGAGAAGTTCAGGTCAATTTCGCCACCAGCTCCACCGGCATTCCGCACATCCGCAGCGGCAAGCTGCGCGGGCTGGCCGTCACCGGCGCCAAACGCAGCACCGCCATTCCCGAGCTGCCCACAGTGGCGGAAGCCGGCGTCAAGGGTTACCAGCACGCCTCCTGGGTCGGCATGCTGGCGCCGGCAAAAACGCCAAAGCCGGTGATCGGCCGGCTGCATGCGGAATCGGTGAAAATCCTCGCGCGCGACGACATCCGCAAATCCTTCCTCAAGCAGGGCATGGATGTGGAAGGCAATACGCCGCAGGAGTTTGCCGCGGCGATCTCTCGCGAAGTCGACCAGTGGCTGAAGCTGGTCAAAGTCGCGGGCATCAAGGCGCAGTAATCACGACAGGTTGCAATAATAAAGCCGCGGCAAACGCGGCTTTATTATTGGGTGGCAGATTGAACCGCGCCCAAGCGGTTCAGGGCAAGGTTGCCGCTTGATCAGGGTGATCGGCACTCATCAGCGCGCGGAACGTCAGCACCGGGATCGATGCCCGGTGCAGCACGCGGTTGGCTTCACTGCCCATGATCAGCGAAGCCAGGCCTTTGCGATTGCGCGAGGTCATCACAATCAGGTCACAGCCGCGTTCGTTGGCAGCGTCCACAATCGCATCGTAGGGGCGGCCCTTGGCAATGATCGTCTCGCAGGCTACCCCGGCAGCGGCAGCGGTCCTCTCCACAAAGGCCAGAAAACCTGTCGCCCGTTCCCGCTCCCGCTCTTCCATGCGATCGTCCATGTCCGTCGGCAACAAGCCTTCGGGCCCCATCATCATGCCGAAGTCCTGCATGACATGAATGCCGGTTATTTTTGCACCGCACAGTTTTGCCAGTTCAACGCCACGTTCGATCGCCCGCTCGGAATGCGCCGAACCGTCGGTAGGCATCAGTATGTGTTTGAACATGAGCTTTCTCCTCATTAATACCTGCGGGCCGTGCGCCTGCATGTTCGCTCAATTCGGCGCCAAACGTCCAGCATGTGATACATGCATGCTGCCGGATCGCTAAGTACCGTCTGTGGCTACAGAATTATAAATTAATAAAAACAAATACTTACATAATATCCAGCGGACATAAACCGGCTACGGCTTATTTTTTATCTTTATCCTGGTCGGGCCGGTAACTGGTTTCGGGTCGCAGGCCTGTGCGTAGCGCCTGTTCACTGATGCGACCGTTCTCCAGGTAGCCGCCAGTGGCGGCGCGGCGCCCGCCCTCATCCCACACCGCCAGCCAGTCCCCGACCGGCGCGCCGAACCACGGCGCCTGCGGCCGCAATTTGGGCAATCCGATCTCGTCCCATATTTTGCGCGCGCCCTCCATGTATTCGCGCTTGGGCAGCGCAAACGGCGGCAACACATCTTTGGTCGTGGCATCAATCAGCAGCGTCGCGTCTTCCTGATCGGTTTCGTGTTCACGCTCCGGGCCATGACCGCCACTGCGGTGTTTCAGCACCTGCAGGTCTTCTGCCGGATTCATGCGGAACGCCATTGCCCAGAACAGCGCGTCTGAATTCTCCGGATCGACGTCTTCGTTCACCGCGATGCCAATCTTGCCGCAATCGGCCTTGAATGACGTCACGCCATAGAGTGCGCGCCACACCTCGCTGCGCGGCGTGCCCTGCTCGACAGTGACCACCGTCATCCGCCGCAATGCGGTCATGCGCTCGTGCAAAGTCACCCGCTTGACGCCCTTGATGCCCAGCGTATTCCGGAGATGCGACAGGAACATCGGCTCGTAGGACACGCGCTTGATCGCACTTGATTCGCTGGGCGTGACCTGGCTCAGGTACGAGGCCACGATTGCATTCTTGCGGTGGGTGATCGCCGTCACCCGCATCGGCATGTTGAACTGCTCCAGCGCGATATGGCCGTGCGATTCGCCGAACGGGCCTTCGGGTTCGACATGTTCGGTGTCGATAAAACCCTCGATCACGATCTCTGCGTCGGCCGGCACCAGCAGGTCCACGGTCTTGGCGCGCACCACGTTGATCGCCGCTCCGGCGACACCACCGGCCACGCCCACTTCATCGAGATCAATCGGCAGCTTCATCGGCGCGACAAACGCAACGCAGGGCGGCGCACCGAGCACGATGGCAATCGGCATGGTCTTGTCGCCGCGTTTCTGGTGTTTCTGGTAATGACGGTAACCGCCGGCACCACCGACGCGCGTCGCCATGCGCACGACCATGCGGTCCGGTGCCTTCAGTCCGGCGCGATAAGTGCCGTGGTTCTGGATGCCGGTTTCCGGGTCTTTGGTGATGACATTGGTCGCGGTCAGCGTCGGCGCGCCGTCAAAACCCGGCGTCGATACCGGTATCGGCAACGCATCGAGGCCGTTGCCTTCACCCTTCAGCGCATCCCCGGTGATCACCACATCCTGGCACGCAGCGCTGTCCACGGTGCGCGGCGGAATCGGATTGGCAATGGCGTGGTCCCAGCGGCTCTGCACTTCTTCCAGCGGCGCACGCATGCCAACGCCGTAGATTTCACGGTTACCGGCGAAAGCACCGACCACCACCGGAAATTTGTATTTCCGCCCCTGAGCGTTGACAACGTTGGTGAACAGGAAAGCCTTGCGCTCGTGTTCTTCGATGCCGCCGACGTACTGCCAGCGAACAAGCGGGTGCATTTCCGAATCCTTGTCGATCGCGCGATCAACCTCGATCAGCAATCCCCGCTCACGCAGCGCTTCCAGGTGGTCATGCAGGTCCGCGTAACCGCGATCGGATTTTTTCATGCTCTGACTTTATTTGGCGTGCTTACTTGCGGCGCTTATTTGCCACGAACAGCAACCCAGGGCGAGGTCTTGCCGCCCGCGGTCACGGTGCCTTCCATGCGATCACCGCTGACTTTGCCGGTATAACGGCCTTCGCCTGCGGTAAAACTGAGCTCATCGCCGCGCAGCCGCCCGTTAAGCACCGGCGCCAGCTTGCCGCTGGTGCCCACAGAGCCGTGCACCATCTGGTATTCCTGCGCGAACTTGATCTCATCCTTGCCCGAGGTCCAGTTACCCGCGACCTTGGCCGGCACGATCCACAGGTATGCCGTGCAGTAGCTGGTGCAGTCCTTGCTGGCAGTCTGGGTCTCATCCGATTTCCAGTCGCCCATCGTGAATGAATTGGACGCGATGCGGGTACCGGGCTTCATGTCGAGGATTTTCGGACGCAGCTTGACGTTGAGGTCGGGCAGCAGGAACAGCGTAATCACGGTTGCCGTGGAAAAATCAGTCTCGAAAATGTCGCCGTGGATAAACGTCACCTTGCCGGCGAGTTTTTCTTTCGCCGCATTGCTGCGTGAAAGTTGAACCATGTCCGGATTGTATTCAATGCCATAAGCCGTCGCGCCGCGCCGAGCTGCAGTTATGACCGTGCGACCGTCGCCGGAACCGAGGTCGTAATGAATGTCCTTGGCCGTCAGCTTGGCCATGTCGAGCATGCGGTCCACCAAGGCCTGCGCGGTGGGCACCCAGACCACGTCCTTGCCGGCCTGGCCGACCTCAGGTTCGAACGCGGGTTTGGGTTGAGCTTGGGCAAATGCGGCCTGGGAAAATGCGGCGGCGGCAAAACAGGACAGCATCAGCGCCAGCACGGTGCGGCGCGCGAGGATCAGTGTGGACATTCTCAATCTCCAAGGTTGAAAACCGTGAGTTTAAAAGGGGGGCATAAAATGCGGATTCGTCTGCTGCGGGATGATACCGGATTCGGCCGCGAAACGCGGTTGTAACGGACCGCCAGCATTATCTTTTTGTTGCGATAATCCTACGCAGGTCAGTGCTTTAGGATTGGTATTGCGCTTTTTTCAACCTGGCCGTTGAAAGACCAGCCGGCGGCGTAACCTGCCAACTCATTCGATCTCAGACCTTGATCGTTACCTCGGCGGCACACACCTGATCCCGGCCGGCCTGTTTGGCTTGATAAAGCGCGCGATCAGCTGCCTTGATGAAGTCCTCAATATTTTCGCCATGTGCGGGGTACTCTGAAACCCCGAATGACGCGGTAGGTGCAGGCAGCACCTGGTCACGGTGCTTAAGACTTGCTTCGCGAAAAGCAATTCGCAACAGTTCTGCCCGACCCAGCGCACATTCGAGATTCGCCTCGGGGAGTAGGACGGCGAGTTCCTCGCCACCGTAGCGGCAGGCAATGTCTGTCGGACGCACATTCTTGGTGATGATTTTAGCCACAGCACTCAGCACAAAATCCCCTGCATCGTGTCCGAAGGTGTCGTTAAAGCGCTTGAAGTGATCGATATCAATCATGATCAGCGATAACGGCTTGTTGCTGCGCTTCACCCTGTGCACCTCGCGCTTGAGCGCGTCATCCAAGTAGCGCCTGTTGTATAGCCCCGTCAGAGGGTCATGCAACGCAAGCACACGCAGCGAGTCGCGCAGTTTGAGGTTGGCGAGCGATGGGCCGATTCGATCGACCAGAGCACGCAAGCGCCTTTCAGTGCCCTCCGCGCGTTGGGTATGATCTTCATTGATGTCGAGCGCAAGGTGCAGCAACCCCAATACCTGTCCCTCCCCTTGCACCGGCATGCATACGTAGGAGGCGGTACCGCCCAATACATGGCGGCAACGAATCGCGCCTTTATTGTTAACTATATGCGGACGTCCCAGACGAAGAGCCCAGCATTCATCGGGGGCGAATCCGCTTTCGGGGGTCTGCTCCCGCCCCCAGGTCGCAACATGTTCGAGTGTGTCGCGCGACTCACGGTGGATGTGGAGCGTACCGACAACTCCGGGGAATAATTGCCCGGCGACCTCGCGAACGACCGCGTAAGCTTCGTCTCGCTGCGTGCACGATTGCAGAAGTTCGGCCATGTTTACGAGCGCTTGGTCGTCGCGCTGGAAAGACTCCAGTTGCCGCACCAATGCCTCAAGCTTCGCATGTCCGTCGCGCAAGTCTGTTTCGGTCTTGCGATGCGCCGCCACCTCATGTGCGAGCTTACGATTTGCTTCGCGGATTGCCTTCAGTTTGGTTGTTATGCCCGCCTGAGCAGCGCGCAGCGCCTCTTCAGTGCGATGCAGGGCGGTCACGTCGCGCGCAATGGTGATCTCGCCGATCAGCCGGTTCTGCACGTCTACAAGCGGTGTCGTTTTGTTAAGCACCCGCACAATGTCACCGTTTTTCTTGCGACGTTCGACGGTGGACGTTGTGGGTTTCCCGGCGCCTATCCGCACAAGAATGCGCGCGTACTCCGCTTCTGTCAGGTCGGCAGCGTGCAACTCGCGTAATGGCCGGCCGATTGCCTCCTCAGGAGTAAATCCGTACAAAGCCGTCGCCTCCCGGTTCCAAACGGTGACGACCGCATTCATGTCCTTGACTACGATGGACTCGCCAGACTGTTCGATTACCTGTTCCAGCTGGCGTGCACGCGCCTCATGGAGGACTCGCGCGGTAGCGATTCCGGGACTTCGTACAATATTTGTCTTCGCCACACGCATGAAACCCTCCTTGAACGGCAAGATAAGCCCGGCAATTTCAGTAGACGGCTTTTACGCCTCTTTTACCCGCAACTTGTTTTCAATGTTTCAGAAAGCCGTCATTGGCCCGAAAGGAACCGGGCAGTCGAGCACAGAGTCTACTATGCGAACGATTGCCGTGTAGAGAAAACAACCTTCGCTGTCGGTCGCCTGTCGGGGGGAGTTGTCCGGCCAGCAATATTCCTGGGTTTACAGGCAGGCCTCACCGATATGCCCGAGCCCAGTCCGCGAAAACGGGTAAATCCTAATTGTGAATGCGAATACACCGCTATCAATTACCGGTTTCCTGCGTCAGCCGCCTCCTTGATTCCGGGTGCCGGGTTGAGACGAGTTGCGCGCAGCAAAGATAGATTTAAAACCCCACCTCGATGTGTCACAGCAAGGGTTGTCGATTCAAACCCGGTGTATAAATCAAAAAAAACAGCTGGTTATCGCAGCGGCCATCGGTTGTCACGGTTGCAGCCCAAGCCGGGCAAGCGCCAATCAATACCCGCACTCAGCCGGGAGCCGTCATTCAATTATTGACAACTCGTGTTCAGATCGACGCTCAACCGTTGTGTCAGGACGAACATATAGTTTTGCCATATGTTCGCTTGAGTACATACATTTGAGCAGGCCTTCTGATTAACTTATTTCGCAACGCTTACCAAAAAACAGGAGAACCCCAATGAAAAGTAATTACCTTGCTTGCGCGATGGCCGTCGCGCTGGCGCTGGGCGCCGGAGCGGCATCGGCTGCAGCACCGAATCTGGTTTCAAATGGCGACTTTCAAGCCGGCAACACTGCTTTCAGTTCGTCATACGGATACAGCCCGGCAACCAACAGTTCCGAAGGTCAGTACACCGTGCGGAGCAATCCGAACCCGTGGAATACATTTTTTATTTCGGCAGGTGATCACACGAGCGGTAGTGGCCAGATGTTCGTGGGCAACGGCAGTCCGACGGACGGCGCGGTTGTTTGGCAGTCCGGATCGATCGCAGTCAGTGCATCGACCAACTATTTCTTTGAAGCCTGGGTTATGAACGTTTGCTGTAATTCCGGATACGGTGGCCCGAACAGCGCGTCGATCCTCGATTTTTCGATCAATAACGTTTCCGTAGGTACGAAAACAACCAATCTTGCCAATGCCGGCAACTGGGAAGGGCTCAGCACCAGCTGGAACTCCGGCGGCGCCACCAGCGCAGTGCTGAGACTCATCAACCGCAATACCGCCGCCGGCGGTAACGACTTCGCGATTGATGACATCAGCCTTAGCATCGAGTCCACTGTTCCTGCAGTTCCGGAACCGGAAACCTATGCAATGCTCGTTGCTGGACTTGGACTGATGGGCTGGGTCGGGCGGCGGAGAAAACAGCACACTGCATGACAATCACTTCTAAAAAACCCGTTACAACGGGTTTTTTAGGGGTGCGCTCCGGATTTCCGCCGCAGGTTGAAGGCGGGTGGGTATGGCAAAGACCAGAAATCGCCGGCCATACTTGCCGTCGCAATCACGAAATGGTGGTCAGCAGACCCTAGCGCACGCCCAACAGCACCACTTCAAACACCAGTGTCGCATGCGGGGGAATCACACCACCCGCACCGCGTGCGCCGTAAGCGATGGATGACGGACAGGTCAGCTTGGCCGCGCCGCCGACTTTCATCAGCGCCACCCCTTCGGTCCAGCATTTGATGACGCCATTCAGCGGAAACTCGATGGGCTCGCCACGCTTGTACGAACTGTCGAACTCCCGCCCGTCGGGAAACATCCCCTTGTAATGTACCCGGACCGTGGACGCCGCGGTGGGCTGGGGACCGACGCCCTCCTTCACCATCAGGATGACCAGACCGCTGGCAGTGACCTTGGCGCCGGCTTCTTTGGCCGCAGCGGCTAGTGTCGGATCAGCGACGGTTTGAGCCATCGCCGGCATTGCACCGGTCATGCAAAACGCAACCGTGGCTGCGCAGGCGAAGAATTGATTGAGGAATTTTGTTTTCATGATGGTTAAACTTTCTTAGGGATCACAATCTGGGTCTGGGTAACGATGGCCACTTTGGTGCCGTTCATGTTTTTGATCGTCGTCTGCCACACCATGGTCGTGCGCCCGATGTGCAGCGGCACCACGGTGGCGGCCAGGGTATCGCCCTCGCCCGCGGCAAAAAAATTGGTCTTCGATTCCAGCGTCGTGGTGCGGTAACCCTCAGGCAGATTGGCCAGCGTGCCCATCGCGCCAAGGATATCGGCAAACGACATCAGCACGCCGCCGTTGATGCGACTGCTGCGGTTGATGTGGTCTGCGATCACGCGCATCTCGGCATCGATACGATTGAGAGTGAGTTTTTTCAGGCGGATGCCGAGTGCGCGCCCCATGCCGACCGACAACGATTGTTCGATCATCGTGCGATTGGCCTGCGGCAGTTTGTTCGGCGGCAGCACGACTGGTGTCGGCACCTTAGTGCGGCTTTTTTTGCTTACAGTCACTGCGCAACTCCCTGTTAAATCCCGCGCGCAGTATAGCCGAGGTCGCTGCGCAGCATTCCGGCATCACCCTCGGAGATTTTATATAAGTATCTGATTTTATTAAATATTTTGTCACTTGCGGGATGTCTGATTTCTTGGCGTAATAGCGGCCACCATGAGAGCAACCATCAACGGCGCAAGCCTGAATTACGAAATCCTCGGCAACAGCGGTCCCTGGGTTGCCATCTCCCCCGGCGGACGGCGCGCGATGGCCGCCGTCAAATCACTGGCGCAGCTCATCGCTGATAAAGGTTATCGCGTGCTGATCCACGACCGGCGCAATTGCGGTGCTTCCGAGGTGATGTTGTCCGGCGATTTGGCGGAGCACGAAGTCTGGGCTGATGACCAGCATGTATTACTGCAACAGGTCGGCGCCTTATCCGGCACATCTACTGTTTTTATCGGTGGCAGTTCTTCCGGCTGCCGTATGTCGCTGGCGTTTGCACTGCGTTATCCCGAGGCCGTGCGCGGACTGCTGCTGTGGCGCGTCACCGGCGGTGCATTCGCAGCGAAACGTCTGGCGAAGCAATACTACGAGGAATACATTAGCGCAGTGCGAGCAGGCGGCATGGCGGCGCTGTGTGCAACACCGCATTTCCGTGACCTGATTAGCGCGCATCCGCCGAACCGCGAGCGCCTGCTGAGTGCGGACCCAAAGGCTGTCATCGCCGCGATGACGCGCTGGAGCGAAGGTTTCCTGCGGGAAGCCGATTTGCCGGTGATCGGCGCCAGCGCCAAGGAATTGCGTTCAATCAAGGCGCCGGCCTGTGTGATTCCCGGCAATGACAACACCCATCCCAAAGCCGCCGGTGAAGGGCTGGCAAAACTACTGCCCGATGCCACGCTGAATATCCTGTTTGCTGAACATCAGGATGTGGATGTGGTACCGCCCGAGGATTGGGCGGCTAGTGAAGAGGAAATAGCGGCGATGCTGCTGGCGTTTTTGAAACGCCAGGCCTAGTCGTCTCAACTAAGTCTTGTAGTCGGGATACAGTTTCTCGACCAGCGCCATACTAGCCACCCAGTCGCGACTGTCGGCGTTGTACACCCCCATGCGGCCGAACTTCGCCGCGCGCGCTGCGCAGACTGCGGGATCCGGAATGATCAGTTTCCCGCCGCCGGCCAGCGCGCCGATCTGCGCACGACAGGCCAGCTCGAAAAAGTGATGATAGATATAAGCCTCGGGCAAGGTCGTGCCGCACACCAGCGCGCCGTGGTTTTCCAGCAGCATGACCCATTGCTTGCCGAGTGCCGCAGCCAGCTGGTCAGCGCCCTCGCGCGTAGTGTCATCGACTTCGTTGGCATAACGCGCGATGCGGTCGTAAAAACGCATCGCCTGCTGGGTCAGCGGCAACAGTCCGTGTTGCTGCGCAGACACCGCAAGATTGGCCGGCGAATGCGTGTGTACCGCGGAATGGATGTCGGGCCGTGCGTGCAATAGCGCAGCATGCAGGTTGTACGCCGCGGGACTGGCCTTGAACGGTGATACACCAACCTGCCGGCCGGCCAGATCATATTTGACCAGGTTGGACGCCGTGACCTGCTCCATGAACACGTTGTCGGCCTTGACCAGGAAATGCTCCGGCTCCCCGGGCACCCGCAACGATATGTGGTTGTAGGTCAGATCAACCGATACAAAATGCGCGACCAGCCGGTGTGCCGCCGCGAGTTCGCAACGCGCCTGCCATTCTGCCTCGCCGACCCGAGCCCGCAGCGTGCGGGGGCGTGCTGCGCGGGTGGCGATGTGTTTCTGTTTGGCGCGGGCGACCATGAGGGGAAGATAATCCTTCGCTTCGTTCAGTCGATGAATTTAGTCAATCTTTGCGCCGGAAATCTTCACGATCTTTGCGTATTTTTCCATGTCACGACGGACAAAGGCGGCGAATTCCTCGACGCTGCTGCCTATGGGATCCGCGCCCAGACTGATGAATTGCGCCTGCAGTTCGGGGGTCTTTACCGTCTTGACCACAGCAGCGTTGACGCGATTGATGATGGGCTTCGGCGTTTTCGCTGGCGCAAACAGGCCAAACCAGTTCACCGCCTCGAAACCCGGCACGCCGGATTCGCTGATCGTCGGCACATCCGGCAACTGCGGTGAACGCTGCAGGCTGGCAATACCCAGCACCCGCACCTTGCCTGATTTGATATGGCCGACGATGGGCGACACCGAATTGAACATCATGTTCATATGCCCGCCCAGCACATCGGTCACCGCCTGCGGCGCGCCTTTATACGGCACATGCACGATGTCGGTGCCGGTCATCTGCTTGAACAACTCCCCTGCCAGGTGGTTTGCCACACCGTTGCCGGCGGACGCGTAATTGAGTTTTCCGGGCTGCGCCTTGGCCAGTGCGATCAGCTCCCGGATATTTTTTGCCGGTACCGCCGGATGCACCATCAATACAAACGGCCCGATCGAAATCAGGCTGATCGGCGCAAAATCGCGCAACGTGTCATAGGGTAGCGGGGTCTTGCGCAGGTGCGGCAGGATGGTCAGCGCGCCAGGGCTGCTGATGAACAGCGTGTAGCCGTCGGGCGCGGACTGGGAGGCAATCTCAGCACCGATGATGCCGCCACCGCCCGCGCGGTTGTCAGCGACCAGTTGCTGCCCCAATTGCTGAGACA
>JAKFUS010000071.1 GCA_021732605.1 Betaproteobacteria bacterium
GGGCATCAAACAGCGGCGAGTTGTCATGCGCGGCGATGATGCGCGTCTGGATGTGCTTGAGGGTCTCGGGAGAGGCGGCCAGCTCGCGTATTTTCTGTTCGTAAGCCGAGATGGAATCGGTGATCAGATCCGGCACACCGCAGGCGGTGAGAATGCTGGCGGAGACACGCGCCGGGAACGTCTCGCCGCACAAGGCGACCAGCGGGCAGCCACACCACAAGGCATCGCTGGCGGTGGTGTGTGAAGTATAGGGGAAGGTGTCCAGCGCGAGATCGGCAACGCGATAGCGTGCGAGATGCTGGGGCAAGGGCAGGCGCGGGGCGATTACCAGGCGCTCAGACGCAACATTTTGCGCGATTGCTGCGGCATGCAGATTTTGCGTTGCGATCGGATTGTCTTCCAATAGCCAGAGCACGGCAGTGTCAAAGTGCTGCAGAATCCGCATCCAGCAGGCGAAAATTTCCGGACTGATCTTGAAGGCCTGGTTGAAACAGCAGAATACGAACGCGTTCTCCGGCAAGCCGTACTCGAGGCGCGAAAGGGCATCCGCCACGGCGCGCTGGCGATCGTTGGGCTGGTACGTGTGCGGCAGTCGCAGGATACGCTCGCTGTAAAACGTTTCCATGTCGGGCGGAATGGTGACCGGATCGGCAATGACACAGTCCATAAAATCGGCACCCATGGTGCCCGGGTAACCCAGCCAGTTGACCTGGATCGCGCAGGGGCGGGCCGCGAGCAGGGCGGTGCGCGAACCCATGGTGTAGCCCTTGAGATCGACCAGAATATCGAGCTGATCGTCGCGGATGCGGCGGGCAGCGATGTCGTCGGGATCCCATGCAATGTCGATGAAATGCTCACAGGCCGCGCGTAGCCGCGTGCGCATGGCGCTGTGGTCTTCGGGGCCGTAGGAGTAAGAGAAAATTTCAAAAGTAGAACGGTCATGAAGCTCCAGCAATTCCGCCATCAGATAGGCGGTCGCGTGTTCGTGAAAATCCGAGGACAGATACCCGACGCGGCAACGCCGCCCGGCCGAAACAGCGCGCTGTGTGCCGGGAATCGCCGCGGCATGCACAGGGAATCTGGATGCCCAGCGTCTTGCATAGGCGAGTTGCTGCCCGGCCGTGGCGGGTTGTGCAAGCAGTGCAAAAGGGCTGCCCAGTGCGGTTTTGCCGTCGAGTCGGGCGTGGATTTCCGGCCAAATCCGTGACCATTTGTCCCACTGGCAGGTCCGGCGCAGTTCAGCGGCCAGCATGCCCAGCAATGCGCCGTCGCCGGTTTGCGCGTAGCCCTGTTCGAGAATTCCAATCGCCGCGGCGGGGGATTTTCGGAAAAACAGGACATCTGCAAGCACTTGATAGGGCGCGGACTGTTTCGGGTCGGCCTGGACTGCCTGTTCAGCTCGGCGCTGCGCGCCGTCCAGGTCGCCCTGTTGCAGTTGTGCGCCTGCCAGAGCTGCAGTGAGCGCGGGGTTTTCAGGTTCCAGCAGCAACGCCTGTTCAAAGTGCGCCGCAGCCTCTTTGAAGCGTCCCAGTGCTGCACAGGTATGCGCCAGTCCCTCCAGCGCTTCGATGAACTTCGGCTGCTGGCCTGCCGCGGCCTGGAGATGGCGATAAGCCAGTGCATGTTGACCGCTGCGTGCCAGGGCATTGCCGAGTTTGGTCAATGCCTGTGTATTGTCGGGGTTAGCTGTCACCGCTTGCCTGAACAATTCCAGGGCCTGCTGCGCATCCTGGTTTTGCTCGGCGATCACGCCGAGATTGATGAGGGCGTCCGGATGCTGCGGACGGACGCCGAGCACCCGCTCAAACCACTGCGCTGCAGCGGCAAAGTGTCTGGCTTCCATCTCCAGAACGCCCATATTGAACAGCGCGTCGGGATGACCGGGCGCTGCCGCCAGAATGGCCGAAAACTGTTTTTCGGCGCCAGCCGCATCGCCGGCGGCACCCATCGCCTGGCCCAGACTGAGCAGGCAATCCGTGTCGTTGGGCGCCATGGTGATGGCACGCTGCAGCGGTATCAAGGCTTCCTGCGTCCGTCCCTGGCGCAGGACGGCAATTCCCAACCGCATCCATACCGATGCGGGCGCGCCCCGGATGGCGGATGCGCGTCGCAACGATTGTTCGGCCTCGGTAAACGCGCCAAGATGAAGCAATGCCAGGCCAAGATATTCCAGTAAGGCGCCATCACCAGGCGTGGCGACCAGCGCTTGACGGAAATCCCGGGCAGCGTCTGCGGGTGTGCCGCCCATCAGTGCAGCGATGCCGCGCAGAGTCAGTGCTTCCGGATTGCGCGGCGCCTTGGCGAGGATTTCCGCGCAGAAGGTCAGCGCGCCTGCGATATCACCGTCATTCAGCAGGTCGCGGGCATGGCGCAGCTTGTTATTCAGTGATGCAGACATGTTGTGGCTGGACAGATTGGAAATTTGCAGCAGGCCAAAGATACCTTTTTCCCTGCGACCTGTCTCCGTCCTGATAGTTCGTCCTGACAGTCCGTCGTAACAGCGGTCGCAATTCTGCCAACGAATGCTTGGACACTGCGGCGTGATCTACCTAGAATGTGGCCGCAGATTCAATCCCTCAATCCGCATCAGGACTCACTGATGGCTGACAGGCAGGTAACCCGTCCCGGCGTGGAAAAACAGCTCGAGCAGGTGATCGAACTGCTGCATCGTCATGAGCTGGTGGAGAACCTGGTGCACCGCCAGGAAAGCCCGCGCCACGAACTGGTTGAGACGCTGGTGCATCGCCAGCACCTGGGCGCTTTGCAGCAGTTGCTCGACCGGGTGCATTCAGCCGACATTGCTTATGTCCTGGAAGCGCTGCCGCTAGACCAGCGACTGGTAGTGTGGGATCTGGTCAAGGCCGAGCGCGACGGTGAAATCCTGCTGGAGGTCTCGGATGCGGTGCGCGAGACGCTGATTGCGCACATGGACGAGGGCGAGTTGGTTGCCGCGACCGAGCAGCTCGACACCGACGAGATCGCCGATCTTGCGCCCGACCTGCCGCGCGAAGTCATTCTTGATGTGTTCAAAGGTCTATCGACCGAGGAGCGCGAGCAGTTGCGCGCCGCGATGTCGTATCCAGAAGAAGCGGTCGGTGCGCTGATGGATTTCGCGATGATCGAGGTGCGCGAGGATGTCACCCTGGAGGTGGTGCTGCGTTACCTGCGCCGCCTTGATCAGTTGCCGGATCATACCGATCAGTTGTTTGTGGTCGATCGCGATGAGTACCTGCGGGGCCTGTTGCCGGTAAACCGGCTGCTGGTCAGTGACCCCGAGACGCTGGTTGGCGACGTGATGATTCGCGACTACAGCAGTTTCCAGCCGGGGCAGGACGCGCGTGATGCGGCCAGCGCCTTCGAGCGCTACGACCTGGTGTCGGCGCCGGTTGTTGACGGCGAAGGCTGCCTGGTCGGCCGCATGACGGTCAATGCCGTGGTCGATTACATCCGCGAAGCGAAAGACACCGAGACGCTGGCTGCTGGTGGTTTGAGTGAGGATGAGGATCTGTTTGCATCGGTCTGGAAAAGCGTGCGCAACCGCTGGGCGTGGCTGGCCATCAACCTGGTCACGGCATTCATTGCCTCGCGCGTAATCGGGGTGTTCGAACATTCAATCGCGCAGCTGGTGGCGCTGGCGGCGCTGATGCCCATCATCGCCGGCATCGGCGGCAATTCCGGCAACCAGACCACCACCATGATTGTGCGCGCGCTGGCGCTGGGGCAGATTAACCAGGACGGCGCCCGTAAACTTTTTCTGAAGGAAATCAGCGTGTCGGCGCTGAACGGCCTGATCTGGGGCAGCGTGGTCGGCCTGTTTGCGTTCCTGATTTACCACAGCTGGCAACTGGGCCTGGTGATGACCGGCGCAATGGTGTTGAACCTGCTGCTGGCGGCGGTGATGGGGGTGGCAATTCCGCTGCTGATGCAGAAGTTTGGCCGCGATCCGGCCATCGGATCCAGCGTCATGATCACCGCGATCACAGACAGCGGCGGTTTTTTCATATTTCTCGGCCTCGCCACGCTGTTTTTGGTCTGAGCGTAGCGGTCGATCACGGCCGCGTAAAATCATCCCTTGCGCCCCGGGGAATAACCCCGGGCAACGCCGTGTTCAGGAGGTAACCGCAGGTGAATCGACCGGCATCAGACAAGTTTGCCACCCAGGCCATGCAGTACATCCCCCGGCTGCGCCGTTATGCGCGCGCGCTGACGGGTGACGCCAGCGCGGCTGATGATCTGGTGCAGGATGCGCTGGAACGCGCGCTGGTCAAACAAAACCTGTGGCGCGAAGGCACGGATCTGCGCGCCTGGCTGTTTACCGTGATGCATAACGTATTCGTGAACCAGGTGCGCAGCGCCGCCGTCAGCCGCACGGTGCAGCTTGATGAGTCGATGGCTGACCGACCGCAGCCGCAAAGCACCGACCGGCTGGAAATACGCGATCTGGATGCGGCATTGCAGGCGCTGCCGGAAGAGCAGCGCGCCGTGGTGTTATTGGTGGGACTGGAGCAAATGACTTATGAAGAGGCTGCCTGCGTGCTCGAAGTGCCGATTGGCACGGTGATGTCGCGGCTGTCGCGCGGCCGGGAGCGGCTGCGCCGGCTGATGCAGGGCTTGCCGGAAACTGCGCCGCTGAAGGTGGTGAAATGACGGTGATGAGATGAGCGGGCATCCGGTGACTGACGCCGAACTGCAGGCCTATGTCGACGGCCGGCTGCCGCCGGCGCGTGCGGCCGGGGTGGCGCAACACCTGGCCCAGCATGGGGACGACGCGCAGCGCGTGGCGGCCTACCGCCGTCAGAACGAGGCCTTGCAGGCGGCGTACGCTCCGCTGCTTGCCGCGGCGGTACCGGCGCGGTTGCAATCCGGGCTGCAGCGCCGCTGGCTGTTGCCGCTGCAGCCGCTTCTGCAACATTACGCCGTTGCCGCGGCATTAATGGCGGTCAGCGGCATTGCCGGCTGGCAATTGCATGCCTATGTGGCCGGCGAACGCACACAAACGGTCTATCTGGCCCGGATTGCTGCGGTGGCTCATGCCGTTTACAGCCCCGAAGTACGGCATCCGGTGGAAGTTGGCGCTGACCAGGAAGAGCATCTGGTGCGTTGGCTGTCGAAACGGCTGGGTACAGGCCTGAAGATTCCCCATCTTGCGGAGCAGGGGTACTCGCTGGTCGGTGGACGTTTATTACCCGGCGAACGCGGACCAGCGGCGCAGTTCATGTACCAGGACAGCAAGGGCCAGCGCCTGACACTGTATGTACGCGTCAGCAAAGAAGCGCGCGAACAGACGGCGTTTCGCTTTGCGCAGGAAAATAATGTCGGCGTTTTTTACTGGCTCGACGGTCGCCTCGGTTACGCCTTGTCTGGCGAAACGGATCGCGCTGAATTATTGCGCGTCGCCGACGCGGTCTATCGGCAACTCAATTCCTGAACGTTAACTGCCTGATGGCGTTGATGCGTATGGCGTTTCATATTTAATGATCAACACTACGGACCATCACTGCGGGCTGCCACCACAAAAATATCAATAAGTATCTGATTTTATTGATATATTTATAATTTCCAGGTGTCACTGAATACCACGACTACTGCTGCAGGAAAAACTTCGGAACATCAATGAGAGGGGTGTTGCCGGAAATCAATGCGCACGGGGAATGCGCAAGAGGGGGATGCTGAAATGCGAAGGCCGGGGGTTACCCGGCCTTCGCAACTACTACTACTTCTTCTTGGCTGCTTTCTTCTTACCAGCTTTTTTCTTTGCTTTTTTCTTCGCTGCCATAATCGTCTCCTTGAAAGTTAACTTAGGCATCGTTTGAATGCGGCTTTTGTTCCGCACTACCTGCACACGATTTTCAAGAACATTTCACGGCGTTTTGTTAACCGCCATTCCGCGCTCTAACCAAAAAAATTGGCGAGAACCGTGTTCGGTGCGCCAATTCTATGCTAAGCACAAAAATAAATGCAATAGTTTTGTCAAGTTTTTTTAATGAATCGAATCCGGTTGTGGATTTACGACAACAGCGTATTGCAACGCAAAAGTACGCACTCAATGCCGTTTTGATGCCCGCTTTGATGTTATTGATCCGGTAAACGGTGCTCATTGGCCATCAACATGGCGATCGTTTCGCGGTCGCGGATGCGGTGTATGCGATCCCCATCGACCATGATTTCAGCGGCGCGCGGCCGGGTGTTGTAGTTGGAGGACATGCTCATGCCATATGCGCCAGCCGACGCAATCGCGATCAAATCCCCCGGATTTACCGACAGTTGACGGTCACGCGCCAGGAAATCGCCGCTTTCGCAGACGGGCCCGACGATGTCGTAAGACGGGCCGCCGGCCGCTGTTTCGCGCAGCGGCAATACCTCATGCCAGGCTTCGTACAGCGCCGGACGCATCAGATCGTTCATCGCGGCATCGACGATCGCAAAATTCTTGCTTTGTCCCGGTACCTGCCCCGGTTTGAGGTAGAGCACGGTACTCAGCAGCACCCCGGCATTGCCGGTCAGCAGCCGGCCAGGTTCAAATAATAGTTTCTGCGGGCGTTGGCCAAGCGCGCTAATCAGCGCTTTTGCATATTCGGCCACCGGCGGCGGTGTTTCGTCCTGATAGCGGATACCCAGCCCGCCACCAAGATCAATATGCTGGATGGTGATGCCGTCGCGCGCCAAAACATCGACCAGCGCCAGTACCCGCTCCAATGCGGCGATAAAGGGCGCTACTTCCGTCAGTTGCGAACCGATATGGCAATCGATGCCTTCGATGCAGAGGTGCGGCAGTTCGCGGGCGCGGCGGTAGACGGCCGGCGCATCGGTATAGGCGACGCCGAACTTGTTTTCCTTCAAACCGGTGGCGATATAGGGATGGGTTTTGGCATCCACATCCGGATTAACGCGCAGGCTGACCGGCGCGGTCATGCCCATGTCGCCGGCGACCCGGCTCAACAGCTCCAGTTCCGCTGCGGATTCGACGTTGAAGCACAAAATCCCGGCCTGTAATGCCTGACGCATTTCGGCGGCGGTCTTGCCGACCCCGGAAAACACCACTGTGCGGGGATCGCCGCCGGCCGCGATGACGCGCGCCAGTTCGCCGCCCGATACGATGTCGAAACCGCTGCCCAAGCGGGCAAAAACATTCAGTACGCCGAGATTGGGATTGGCTTTTACCGCATAACACAGCAAATGATCGCGTCCCGCGAAGGCGGCGTCGAAGTCGCGCCAGGCCCGGGTCAACTCTGCGCGCGAATACACATAACAGGGGGTGCCGAATTCCGCGGCGATGCGCGACAACGGTACGGCTTCAGCATAGAGCTCGCCATTACGATAATGGAACGGCCTCATGGTGTGGCTGAAGGTTCTGTTGCAGGTGCAGGTGCAGGTACCGGTACCGGTGCGGGGGGCGCCGGCGCCGGTTTTCTGACGGCGGCTGGTTTGTCTTTGGGCAAATACAGCGGGCCTTTGTAGCCGCAACCGGCCACAGACAACAGCAGGATCATCAAAATGAGTGTCGTACGCACAGGAAGACTCGCGCGGAAAGTGGCAGGAAGTTTAGCACAGGGTATCAATGCGTCTGCCGTGCGCGCATCGGGCTGTACAGCGATTTACAGCAGCAGATAACGATGCGCATCGCGCCGCAATGCGGCCCGGCGTTCAGCATAATCAGGAACCAGCGCGGCAACCGTGCACCAGAACGCCGGCGAATGATTCATCTGGCGCAGGTGGGCGACTTCATGCGCGGCGACGTAATCAATCCATGCTGCAGGCGCCTGCACCAGCCGCCAGTTCATGCTGATGCGGCCCTTGGCGTGGCAACTGCCCCAGCGCGTGCGCGCATTCGACAGCCGCACCGCCGGCGCCGGCAGCTCCAGTTGCGCGCTGTAGTCCTGGCAGCAGCGGGTAAAACACTTCAGTGCCTGCTGTTTCAGCCAGTTGCGTACCCCGAATTCGATATCCGCCGGTGCGAGCTGCGGATCAAACAACAGTCGGTCCACATCAAGGTGCGGCATAGCGATGCCGGCATGGGCTTCCAGTGTCACCGGCGCGCCGTAGAGCATGATTTGTTCACCGGCAACCCAGGATCGCGGCGGCGGACGTTTTTGCTGCCAGTCCTGGACCTTGCGGATGACCCAGGTGGCATGCAGGTGCAGCAGTTCGTCGATGGCCCGCTGCGGCGCTTTCAGCGGTGCTGCGACGCGCAGGCCGCGGTCATCGATCAACAGCGAGATCGTGCGTCGGCGTCGTGTGCGTTGCAGCGTGTAGCTGATGCGTTGGCCGTCCAGATTGATGGCCGGAGCGGATTCCGGCGTTGCATACAGCGGCAATTCGGATTGCAGCGCGGGACTATGGGTCATAGGTGCGGGTCATCGGAGCCTGGAGTCAGCGGGTTTCGAGCTGCAGCATCTCGCCCTCAATCCAGTCTTCCACGCGTTTGGCCAGCGTTTCGGCGTCGGTACCATCGGGCTGGATCGGCGCACCGATGCTGACAGTGATCAGGCCCGGACGTTTGAGGAAGGCGTTGCGGCCCCAGCAGGTTCCGGCGTTATGCGCGACCGGAATTACCGTGGTGCCGGTTTGCACCGCAAGGCGCGCGCCGCCGGGACGGTATTTGCCACGATGGCCCGGCGCGATGCGAGTACCCTCGGGAAAAATGACGATGCAGAATCCTGCAGCCAGCCGCGCGACGCCCTGTTCCACCAGTTGCTGCAGCGCTGCGCGCCGCGAACTGCGGTCGATGGCGATCGGCGACAGCATGGCCAGCCCCCAGCCGAAAAACGGTACGCGCAGCAGTTCACGCTTTAACACCCATACCTGCGGCGGGAAAATCTGCTGAAACGCCAGCGTTTCCCAGGCCGACTGGTGTTTGGACAGGATGATGCAGGGTTCCACGGGGATGTTTTCGCGGCCGATGACGCGGTAACGGATGCCGCAGATGACGCGTGCGGCCCACATCACCCAGTGTGTCCATACGGAAATGATGCGATAACGCGTCAGTGCCGGCAGCGGGAAGGTCAGCATCGCGATGACCGCAAAAACGGGGGTGATCAGGGTCAGGAATAAAGCGAACAGGGAGGAACGCAGCACCATTATTGGAAATTGCATAAATAATGACAAAAACATGCCTTTGGCGAGGCTGTCATGTTTTGGAAAAAATCATCATTGCAGCAGGCTGCGCACGGCTGCCGCGAGATCGTCGTAAACCACGGTGCCTTCAGGCAGGTCGCCGTCCTTGCGGGTTTTTTTGCCCTTGCCGGTCAACACCAGGATCGGTTGCGCGCCCACTGCGACAGCGGCCTCCAGGTCGCGCAGCGAATCACCGATGAACGGCACGCCTTCCAGGCTGACGCCGAAACGATGCGCGATTTCCTCCAGCATTCCGGGTTTCGGCTTGCGGCAGTTGCAGCCGGCGTCGTGCGCGTGTGGACAGTAAAAGATTCCGTCGATGCGGCCGCCGGCGAGGCCCAGCGCGCGGTGCATCTTGTCGTGGATGGCGTTCAGCGTGGTCATTTCGAACAGTCCGCGGCCGACGCCGGACTGATTGGTGGCGATCAGCACCCGGTACCCGGCCTGGCTCAGCAGCGCGATCGCTTCCAGGCTGCCCGCGATCGGTTTCCACTCTTCCGGGCTTTTGATGTAGGCCGCGCTGTCGTGGTTGATGACGCCGTCGCGGTCTAGGATGACGAGTTTCATCGGGCAGTGAAGAGTGCGGATTGAGGATTGAGGATTGAGGGCGTCATGCGGCGAGTTTGGAGATGTCGGCGACGCGATTCATGATGTGACCCAATTCGCCGAGCAGACGTATGCGGTTTTGGCGAACATCCGAGTCTTCAGCATTTACCATGACTTCTTCAAAGAATGTGTCCACAAAAGGACGTAATTTGGCAAGAGCCAATAAAGATTTTTCATACTCGCGTGCAGAGAAGTGGAACTCGACGGTTTCCCTTACATTTCGGATTTCTTGAAATAGCGCGATTTCTGCTTTTTCTTTAAGAAGTTCAGGTTTTGCAACGCCGTCAAAAGAGGTTTTTGCCTGTCTTAAGATGTTTTGAATGCGCTTGTTCGCTGCGGCCAAGTCTTTGGCTTCCGGTAGGGCCTTGAACGCTTTAACAGCCTCCAGTCGCGAAGGAACCAGATTAATCTGGCTGGAGGGCATCGCCAGCACCGCCTCGATTTCCTGAGTCGTATAGCCGGCATCAGAAAAATAGCCGCGCATACGCTCGAATACGAACTTTTCGAGCTCGGCGCTTGTATCTGCAAATTTGATTTCCTTGGGGAATACTTCAAACGCGTCTTTGATCAAATCGGTGATCGAAAGCGGCAGACCTCGTTCGATCAGGATGCGGATCACGCCCAAGGCATGGCGACGCAACGCGAAGGGATCGCGGTCGCCGGTCGGCAACTGGCCGATGCCGAACATCCCGCTCAGGGTTTCCAGCTTGTCCGCCAAGGCGACGGCACAGGCGATCGGGCTTTCCGGTAATTTGTCGCCGGCGTAGCGGGGCAGGTAATGCTCGGCGATGGCCGCAGCCACCGTCGCTGGCTCGCCATCATGCAATGCGTAATAACGACCCATCACGCCTTGCAGTTCCGGGAATTCACCGACCATGCCGGTGACCAGATCGGCCTTGGCCAGCCACGCGGCGCGTTCAGCCTGTGCGGCATCGGCATTCAGCAAGCGCGCGATTTTCCCGGCGAGCAATTGCACACGTTCAACACGCTGCAACTGGGTGCCGAGTTTGTTGTGATACACGACCTTTTCCAGTCGCGGCACCCGCGCTTCCAGCCGCTCCTTGCGGTCCTGATTATAGAAAAACCGGGCATCTTCCAGCCGCGGCCGGATCACGCGCTGGTTGCCGCTGATGATGTGCGCCGGATCGGGGACCTGCATGTTGCTGACGATCAGGAAACGGTTGGTCAGTTTTCCGGCGCTGTCGAACAGCGGGAAGTATTTCTGGTTCTGGCGCATGGTCAGGATCAGGCAT
Source organism: Betaproteobacteria bacterium (assembly GCA_021732605.1). Taxonomy (GTDB): domain Bacteria; phylum Pseudomonadota; class Gammaproteobacteria; order Burkholderiales; family SG8-41. The sequence goes on from JAKFUS010000071.1 coordinate 10,974, forward strand.
TCGGCGGGGATTTCGAGGAATCCCGCATCGAAGGCGCCGACGTATACCGATGGATGCTCAACCAGCGCTGCAACTTCATCGAGCAGATCCAGGTATTCGCCCAGGGTCACCTGCTGCTTTTTGGCTTCCGCCTCCAGCAGATCGCCAATCATTGAGCGGCGTTGGGCGAAATCAGCGATGACCATGCCGTCTTTGGCTAGTGCGGTTTCGTAAGCATCGGCGTTCGCGATGACCAACTCAGCCTGGCCCGTGAAACGATGGCCGCTGGTTTTATTGCCCGAAGCGATGCCGAGCACTGTGCCTGGCAAGACGGATGCGCCGTGCAGCATCACCAAGCCATGCGCAGGGCGCACAAATTCCGCATCGCCGTCGCCCCAGCGCATCATTTTGGCGACCGGCAGTTTTTTCAGTGCGGCTTCGACTTTTGCGGCGAGATTGGTTTGCAGCGCGCTGCCGGTGGCTGTTTTACGGCAGGCGAACACCGTTCCCTTGGCTGATTCGATCTGGACGAGATCTTCGACCGCAATACCGTTTTTCTTGGCGAAGCCGGCCAGTGCCGGTGTGGGTTTGCCGTCCTTGTCGAGTCCGACTTTGACCGACGGCCCCTGGATTTCCAGCGCCTTGTCCGGTGATTGCGCGAGCACCTGTGTGATCTGCACCGCGAGGCGGCGTGGTGTGGCATAGGCGCGTGATGTGCTGCCGGCAGTGAGGAAACCTTCCTGCTGCAGGTCGTCTGTTAGCGCCTTGCGGAAGGCCTCGGCCAGTTTGGCCAGCGATTTCGGCGGCAATTCCTCGGTCAGCAGTTCGACCAGCAACGTCGCGGTCGTCATGATGCACGTACCATCGGGAAGCCGAGTTTTTCACGCGACTCGTAATAAGCCTGTGCGACAGCGCGGGACAAGGTGCGGACGCGGCCGATGTAGGCGGCGCGTTCCGTGACCGAGATCGCACCGCGCGCGTCGAGCAGATTGAAGGTGTGCGAGGCTTTCATCACCATTTCGTAGCCCGGCAAGACACATGCCGCCTCGATCAGCCGTTTCGCTTCGGCTTCATATTCGCTGAAATGGCGGAACAGCATGTCGGCATTCGACAGTTCGAAGTTGTAGCGCGACTGCTCGACTTCGTTCTGGTGGTAGACGTCGCGATAGCTGACGCCGGGCGTCCAGGTCAGATCGAATACGGATTCGACGCCCTGCAGGACCATCGCGAGTCGTTCCAGGCCGTAGGTGATTTCACCGAGCACAGGCTTGCACGGCAGGCTGCCGACTTCCTGGAAATAGGTGAACTGGGTGACTTCCATGCCGTCCAGCCACACTTCCCAGCCCAGGCCCCAGGCGCCCAGCGTCGGCGATTCCCAGTCATCCTCGACGAAGCGGATGTCATGCGCCTTGGGATCAATGCCCAGCGCGCGCAGCGAGTCGAGATAGAGTTCCTGGATGTTGGCCGGCGACGGTTTCAGCACCACTTGGTACTGGTAGTAATGCTGCAGCCGGTTCGGGTTGTCGCCATAGCGACCGTCTTTAGGACGGCGCGACGGTTGCACGAAAGCCGCTTTCCAAGGTTCGGGGCCGATGGCGCGCAGGAAGGTTGCGGTGTGGAAGGTGCCCGCGCCCACTTCCATGTCGTACGGTTGCAGCAGGGCGCAGCCCTGGCGGTCCCAGAACTTGTTTAACTCCAGGATGATTTGCTGGAAGGTGAGCATCAAAAATAAGCATCAAGGCGAAGCGCCGATAAGCCACGAATTTTACAGGGTTTGCCGCGCTGCGCCAAAGGCGGGCCGCGGTCCGGCGCGCTTATTGTCGCGCGCGGCGCAGAGTGAAAAAGACGATCGCACTCCCGAGGGCACACAACAGCAGCGCGGCGTAATTGCCCCAGCGTACATACGGTGTTGAGCCGCGCATGCCCGCTACGGTTCGCGTCAATACGGCTGATTGAAATTCCGGTGCGACGGCCTCAACGATGCCCTGCGGACTGACCACCGCCGTCATGCCGGTGTTGGTGGCGCGCAGCATGTAACGGCCGGTTTCCAGCGCGCGCATCTGCGCGATCTGCAGATGTTGCTGTGGCGCTGCCGAGCGGCCGAACCAGGCGACGTTGCTGACATTGACCAGCAGCGTGGCCTGCGGTAACTGGCGGATGATTTCATCGCCAAAGACGTCTTCATAACAAATGTTGATCGCAACTTGTTCGCCGGCGACCGCCAGCGGTTGTTGCTCGGGTGTGCCGCGCGAAAAATCCTGCAGCGGAATCGCCAGCCGTGACACCAGTTCGCCCAGTACCGGGCGCAGCGGAATGAACTCACCGAAGGGCACGAGGTGGCTTTTGCTGTACGTCTGGCGCGTGGCACTGCCGACGGACACCACGCTGTTGTAATAATTGCCATTGGGCAGACGCTCGGGCACGCCGATCAACACATCGCCGTTGTTGCGTTTTGCGTGTTCTGCCAATGCATCCAGATAATTTCCGGGTACATCGCGCAGGAACAACGGCAATGCAGTCTCGGGCAGGATGATCAAACGCGCATCGCTGCTGCGAACCATGCCGAGGTAAGTGTCCAGCGTCGCGCGCAACTGGTCTTCGCGCCATTTCTGATCCTGGTCTATGTTGCCCTGGAGCAGGCTGACCGATACGCGTGAGCCGGTGGGCTCGGTCCAGGCGACGGTTTTGAGGCCTACGCCGGCGAGCCAGATGACAAGTAGCGCTGCAGGCCATGGCCATAGAGTGCGCAGCTGCGCCCACGGTTTCGCCAGCCAGGCCCAGCACAAGGCGCCGGCGGTGGCGAACAGCAGCAGGGTGATGCCGTGCAGGCCAAGTATCGGTGCATAACCCGCCAGCGGACTGCCGGGCGCCTGCGAGTAACCGGGATTGAGCCAGGGAAATCCGGTGAACAACCACTCGCGCACCCATTCGATCAGCGTGAAAGCGGCGGGCACGAACACGATCCAGTTCAGCGCCGCAGGAATCGCAAACCGGCGGCTCAGCCAGCCGATGAGGGCAGGATGCAGCGCAAGGTAAGCACATAACAACAGCGTGGCGGCGGCAGCCAGGGGAGCGGGCATCGCGCCGAACATATTCAGGCTGATATAGATCCAGGACACACCCGCGCCGAACCAGCCGAGGCCAAAGGCAAAACCGAGCAGTGCTGCGTCACGGCCGGAGGGCGCGCGTTGCCACAGCAGAAACAACGCGGCGAAGGTCAGCAGTGGCAGAGGGAACAGGTAGAACGGTGCGAAACCCGCCACCGTGACGGCGCCCAGTGCTGCGGCAATGACCCACTGGGTGGCGCGGTGTGGCGTGGGCATTGGGAGGTTGGTCTAAAACATCAATAAAAACAAATATTTATGTTATGCCGCAGTTACGTCGCCGGTTTATCGAGTTTCTTTGCAACCTGCAGCAGATAAACCCGCCGGCTGTCGGCGCGCAACACGCGGAAATTCCATTGTTCAATCATCAGTTGCTCACCGCGTTTGGGAACACGGCCAAAACGTTTCAGCACCAGTCCGCCGACGGTGTCGAATTCCTCGTCGCTGAATGCGGTGCCGAAGGCGGCGTTGAAATCGGCGATCTCGGTCAGCGCCTTGACGCGGTAGATGCCGCGCTTTTCCTGCACGATGTTGTCTTCAGCCTCATCGAAATCGTATTCGTCCTCGATGTCGCCAACGATCTGCTCCAGCACGTCCTCGATGGTGATCAGGCCGGCAACGCCGCCGTATTCGTCGACGACAATGGCGATGTGGTTGCGGTTTTTGCGGAATTCCTTGAGCAGCACATTGAGCGGCTTCGATTCCGGGATGAACACCGCCGGGCGCAGCATTTCACGCACGTTGAATTCTTCTTCGCCGGCGTAATAACGCAACAGGTCCTTGGCGAGCAGGATGCCGATGACATCGTCCTTGCCTTCGCCGATCACCGGGAAACGCGAGTGCGCGGTTTCAATGACCAGCGGGATGAAACGGTCCGGCGGTTCGTTGACATCGATGACGTCCATCTGTGCACGCGGCACCATGATGTCGCGCGCCTGCATTTCGGCGACCTGCAGTACGCCTTCAATCATCGCCAGGCCGTCGGCGTCGAGCAGATTATGGTCGTGAGCGGAACGCAGCAGGGTGATCAGTTGCTCGCGGTCTTCGGGTTCACGCAGCAACAGCGTGGACAGTCGTTCGAGCAGGGTGGGTTTTTGCGGTTCAGCCATATTCAGAGGTGTGGTTAAGCGCCGCGTGCCGGAGCATGGCGATACGGGTCAGGATACCCGAAGCGGGCGAGCAGCGTCCGTTCGCGGCGCTCCATCGCGGCGGCATCCTGGTCATTTTCGTGGTCATAACCCTGCAAGTGCAGCAGGCCGTGCACGACCATGTGTGCGTAATGTGCGGCGACGGTTTTGCGCTGTGCCCGCGCTTCGCGCGTGATCACCGGTGCGCACAGCGCGATGTCGCCTTCAAACGGCGGCGCGTCGCGAAAGACGAAGGTCAGCACGTTGGTGGCGTAATCCTTGTTGCGGTAACAGCGATTGAGCAGCCGGCCTTCGGCCTGGCCGACGATGCGGATGGTGACGCGCGCATCGCTGGCCGCATAACTGGATAGCGCCGCACGCGCCCACTGGCGGATGCGCGCCGGCGTGGGCACATTGCGCGCAGTGGCGGCGCATTGCACATCGATGCGCCGCGCCGCAGCGCGCTTGGTGCCAGATTTCACTTCCTGGCCCCGTCGGCGGCTTTGGCGCCTTCAGTGGTTTTGCCGTAGCGGTCATAGGCATTGACGATGCGCTGCACCAGCGGATGACGCACCACGTCTTCAGCCTTGAAAAACGTGAAGGCAATGCCGCGCACTTTTTTCAGCACCACCTGTGCCTCGACCAGTCCGCTGATCATGCCTTTCGGCAGGTCGATCTGGGTGACGTCGCCAGTGATCACCGCTTTGCTGCCGAAACCGATGCGGGTCAGGAACATTTTCATCTGTTCGCGGGTGGTGTTCTGCGCCTCATCGAGGATGATGAAGGCGTGGTTCAGCGTGCGGCCGCGCATAAAGGCAAGCGGTGCAATTTCAATGGCCTGGCGTTCAAACATCTTGGCGACCTTGTCGTAACCCATCAGGTCATAGAGGGCGTCGTAGAGCGGGCGCAGGTACGGATCCACCTTCTGCGCCATGTCGCCGGGCAGGAAACCCAGCCGTTCCCCGGCTTCGACTGCCGGGCGGACCAGGATGATGCGTTCCACCGCGTCGCGTTCCAGCGCGTCGACCGCGCAGGCCACCGCCAGATAGGTCTTGCCGGTGCCGGCCGGGCCGATACTGAAAGTGATGTCGTGTTTCTGGATGTTCAGCAGGTATTCGTTCTGACGCGGCGTGCGGCCATGCAGATCGGTCTTGCGGGTGATCAGCGCGGGTAAGGGAATTGAGGCATGTGCCGCGCCTTTGTGGCCGGCTTCGATCAGCGCGAGTTGTATTGCGTCGAGCGACAGCGAATCCTGCGCTTTGGCGTAGAAGTCCTGCAGCACTTTGGCCGCGATGCGTACGCGCTCGAGTGTGCCGGTCAGCGCAAAGTGTTCGCCGCGTCGCGCAATGCCGACGTCGAGCGCGGTTTCGATCTGGCGCAGGTTTTCGTCGAGTGGTCCGCACAGGTTGGCCAGGCGGTGGTTGTCGATGGGGGTAAAGCTGATATCAAGGGGTTTCAATGGATGAGCTTACTTGAGGTAATAAATTCGGTAATAAATTCGGTAATAAATTCAGGCAATGAGTTCAGGCAATGAGTTCGGTGGTGACCAGTTCGCCGCGCAGGGTATGCGCCTGCATTTCGGTGATCAGGACTTCGGCAAAGGTGCCGATACGGTCTTGCGGGCCGGGGAAATTGACCACGCGGTTGTTGTCGGTGCGGGCCGCCAGTTCCGTTGCATCGCGGCGCGAGACGCCATCAATCAGTACGCGCTGGCGGGTGCCAACCATGGCCGCGCTGAGGGCCTGCGCCCCGATAGTGATGCGAGTCTGGAGCTGCTTTAATCGCTGCTGTTTCACTTCCTGCGGCGTGTCGTCAGCGAGATTCGCGGCGGGCGTGCCGGGGCGCGGGCTGTAGACAAAGCTGTAACTGTCGTCGAAACCGACGTCGTCGATCAGTTGCAGCGTCAGTTCAAAGTCATGTTCGGTTTCACCGGGAAAGCCGACGATGAAATCCGAAGAAATGCTGAGCTTCGGGCGCGCAGCGCGCAGCCGGCGGATGATGGATTTGTATTCAAGCACGGTGTAACCGCGTTTCATCGCACCCAGCACACGGTCGGAACCCGATTGCACCGGCAGATGCACATGGCTGCCCAGTTGCGGGATGCGCGCGTGGGCTTCGATCAGGCGCGGCGTGAATTCCTTGGGATGCGAGGTCGTGTAGCGGATGCGCTCGATGCCGGGTATTTCCGCGACATGTTCGAGCAGCAGCGCCAGGTCCGCGCCGTCCGCTTCACCTTCGACGGGGGCGCGCCAGGCATTGACGTTCTGGCCAAGCAGCGTGACTTCGCGCACGCCCTGCAGCGCCAGCTCGGCGATGTCGGTGAGCACGTCGTCGAAGGGGCGGGAGACTTCCTCACCGCGGGTGTAGGGCACCACGCAGAATGAACAGTATTTGCTGCAGCCTTCCATGATCGACACAAAGGCCGTGACGCCCTCAACCAGTGCGGGAGGCAGGTGGTCGAATTTTTCGATGGCGGGGAAGCTGATATCCACCTGCGGCTGGCCGGTGGCGCGCCGCGCGGTAATCAGTTGCGGCAGCCGGTGCAGGGTCTGCGGGCCGAACACGATATCGACGTAGGGCGCGCGTTTGACAATGGCCGCACCCTCCTGACTGGCGACGCAGCCGCCGACGCCAATGATCAGCTTGGGATTGTGCAGTTTGAGTTCGCGCACACGACCAAGGTCGTGGAATACTTTTTCCTGGGCTTTTTCGCGCACCGAGCAGGTGTTGAACAGAATGACGTCGGCGGCGGCGGGGTCGTCGGTGGGGGTGAGGCCTTCGCCGGCACGGAGTACGTCGGCCATCTTGCCCGAGTCATACTCGTTCATCTGGCAGCCGAAGGTTTTGATGTAAACCTTACCCACTATCTACTTCTTGGTGCGGTCGAGCCGAGCCTGTTCCTCTGGCGTCAGGATCACGATGCGCAGCACCTCGCCGTTGCGGTCGAGTTGATACAGTACTTCAGAGCCCGGGAGTAACTGGCCTTGGGTGATGGTGAGGTTGTTGCTGTTGACGATGATGCCGCCCGGAGCAAGACGCAGATTTTCCTTGCCGATTTGCACCATCGGGAACATCTGGCGCTCGCCAGTGGTGGCGCGCTTGGCCTCAGCCGGCAGCGCGCGCTGTGCCCAGACGGGTGCGGCGAAAACCAAAAAAGCCAATAAAAGCATTAACTTACGCATGGTTTCACGATAACACGGCGGGCAGGGTCCGGCAAACCTATTGTGCCGGACAAACAAAAGAAATGGTGGCGAGTCAGGGATTTGAACCCCGGACCAATGGATTATGATTCCACTGCTCTAACCACTGAGCTAACTCGCCACGGGAAGGCGGCGCAGTCTAAATAGAGGGGGTAGCCTTGTCAAGCCGGTTGCCCTCGCCATTTTGCGGATTGTCCTGAATAATCCGCGCCTTGCCGTTGTTTGCCGGGGTAGTCAGCAGATCCCGACGCACCCGCTTAGAATATCAGATCGTGGAATCACAACCGAAAAAAACTGACGCAACGACGGCCGAAACAACGAGGATGACTGCTGGGCATGGCTGCCATGACGTCGCCATTGTTGGCGGTGGTCTGGTCGGGGCCAGCCTGGCCCTGGCCTTGCAGCGCGCCGGGCTGTATGTGGCCTTGATCGATCCGCAAGCGCCGCAAATTCCGCCTGTCGCTGACGCCTGGGGCAGCCGCATTTACGCGATCAGTCCCGGCAATGCCGATTTTCTTGAGAGTCTGGGTGTGTGGTCGCGGCTGAATGCGCAGCGCGTGCAGCGGGTCGAAGCGATGGCGATTTGCGGCGACGCGCCGGCCGGGCGGCTGGAATTCAGTGCCTACGAGGCCGGTTTGCGCGAACTGGCTTATATCGTTGAAGGCAGTGCCTTGCTGCAGGCCTTGCGTGCGGCAATTGCCGATACCGGACAAGTGCGCATCGTGTGTCCGGCGCAGGCGGCATCACTGCAGGTCGAAGCGGATAGTGCACAGCTCACGCTTGCCGATGGCACGCGGATACCGGCGCAACTGGTGATCGGCACCGACGGCGGGGATTCCTGGGTGCGGCGTGCCGCCGGCATCACTGCCCGCGTCAGCGATTACCGCCAGCTCGGCGTTGTAGCCAACTTCGAGACCGAAAAAAATCATGGTGGAAGCGCATTTCAGTGGTTTCGCGCAGACGGTGTGCTGGCACTTTTGCCGTTGCCGGGCAAACGCGTGTCGATGGTGTGGTCGGTAACGGAGGATCATGCGCGAACACTGCTCGCCATGGATGCACAGGCCTTGGCGGATGCGGTGGGCGCAGCCAGCGGCGGCGTGGTCGGTGGATTGCGACTGATGACGCCAGCGGCCGGATTTCCGCTGCGCCTGGCGCATATCGACAACCTCGTTGCGCCGCGGATTGCGCTGGCCGGGGACGCTGCGCACCATGTGCACCCGTTGGCGGGGCAGGGGGTGAACCTGGGTTTCCGCGATGTGCGGGAACTGGCAGCGGTGCTGGCCGGTCGCGCGCCCTTGCAGGATTGCGGGGATTTGTCACTGTTGCGCCGTTACGCGCGGGCCCGGCGCGAGGATATTGCTACCATGGCGCTCGGCACGGATGTTTTGCAGAAACTTTTTGCTGCGCAGTCGGTCTGGCTTTCGGGGGCGCGCAATTCCGGTATGGCTGTTGTGAACCGGCTGCCGTTCCTGAAAAACCTGCTGATCCGGCACGCTGCGGCTTAACAGTCCGTTTAAAGAGTGATGCGCGAGCGCGTGGGGAGCGTAGCGACCAAGCGCACACGCGTACAAGTCGTTGATTTAAAGGAGTCGAAAAATCTTGTACGTAGCGAAGAACATCAAATTCGAGAATTTCAACAAATTGCTAGCTGAATAATCCTCAAGCAAATGCTGTATTGATCAATTACATGGGCGGTCTGCCCAGGGAATCCCGAATGTTTAAGCGAATTGCAGGTGTCTTGTGCGCTGTACTGCTGATTACTCTTCCGGCACAGGCCGACGAGGGCAGTGTGCGCAAGGCTTTTGAAGCCAAGTTTCCGTCGATGAAAGTCGAAAGTGTCACCCGCATGCCGTTTCCGGGGCTGTATGAAATCGTGTTTGACGGGCAGGTGATCTACACCGATGAAAAACTCACCTACCTGATGAACGGCAACCTGTTCGATCTGCGTGATGCGAAAGAGCGCAATTTGACGCGCGAGCGGCGTGACCAGATCGCCTCGGGAGCACTGGTCAAGTCACAGTCGAATGCGATCAAACGCGTCAGAGGCAGCGGTAAACGCATCATTTACACGTTTGAGGATCCCAACTGCGGGTATTGCAAGGAACTGCAGAAAGAACTCAGCAAGATGAAAGACATCACCGTGTACACCTTTCTGTTGCCGATCCTGTCGCCGGATTCCGCGGAAAAATCGAAAGCAGTCTGGTGTGCCAAGGATCGCGCGAAGGCATGGGATGACCTGATGAACAAGGCGGCCTTGCCGGCGAATGCGGTGAAAACCTGCGCTACGCCGCTCGAGGACAATCAGTTGCTGGCGCAGCGTTTCGGCGTGCGCGGTACGCCGGCGATTTTTCTCGCCAATGGCCAGCAGGTCGGCGGTTTCCTGCCTGCCGACAAACTGGAACAGGCACTCGCCACGGCGCAGTAAACGCGGCCCGGCCATCGGCGTTACACAGTGATGGCTATCCAACCCGCCCTGATTTTGCCGCACGGCTTGCCGCTGCGACGGATGCTGATTGCGCTGTGCGCATCCCTGTTGGTGCATTTTCTTCTGGCCGGAGGCTGGGGATCCGGCAAGGGAAGCACAACGTCGGCCGTCGTGCCATTGCAGGCGCGATTGGAAATGATTCCTGCCGGGTTGCCGCCATTGGTGGTTGCCGATGTCCCGCGGGTGACTACAGCAGCACAGCCGGTGATATCGACGCGCCGTGCATCACCGGCAGCCGTTTCTGCTGCGGCAGTTGAACCGTTGCCGGCTGAGGCGGCGGGCGGTGGGCCGGACCTGCGGTTTTATCTGGCGCGCGAACTCGACCGCTATCCATCGCCACTGTCGGTGTTGAATCTGGACAATGGTCGCGGGACTGCCGGCAGCGCACGGCTGTGGGTCAGCATCGATCAGGCGGGACAGGTTGTGGATGCGGCGGTTATTGATGCCGAGCCGCCCGGCGAGTTCGAACGGCTGGCGCGCGACCGCGTGCTGGCGACAAGGTTTGTGCCGGCACAGCGCGACGGAAGGGCAGTAAAAAGCCGGGTTTTGCTGGTGTTGCGCCAGGACGGCTGAATTCACACGTGACGACGATTGCCCGGGTTGTGGAACTGCGCCTTGCCGGGCCGGGCTTTAGAGTAAAATTACCGGCCCTACTCCCTCGCGAAAGTGCAGCATGAAGTCCTTGGCTGGAATCACAAACTCTGCTGTACGCTCCGCGCGCCGCCATGGCGCAGCGGACCGGAAATAAGCCAGGAGACGGCGATGCGCCTGCGCGTACTGGGTTGCTCCGGCAGCATTGGTGGCCAGCAACACCGGACCACGTCTTTCCTCGTCGATCAGGACATCCTGATCGACGCCGGCACCGGGGTGGGCGAGTTGTCGCTGGCCGAACTGACGCTGATCGACCACATTTTCATCACCCACTCGCATCTCGACCACGTCGATTCCATCGCCTTCTTCCTGGATTCAGTCGGCGCACTGCGTCCCAAGCCAGTTACCGTTTATGCAACGGGGCCGACCATCGAAATCCTGAAAAAAAACCTGTTCAACTGGGACATCTGGCCTGATTTCACAGTGATCCCGTCGCCCGAAGAGCCTTTCATGCGTTACCGGGAAATTGCCGTGGGCAATGTCATTGAACTGGGCGGACGGAAAATCACGGCGCTGCCGGCGATCCATACCGTGCCTGCCGTGGGTTACCTGCTCGACAGCGGCAAAAGCAGCCTGGTGTTCAGCGGGGACACCGGTCCCAACGACGGACTCTGGGAAATCGTGAATCGCACCGAAAACCTGAAATACCTGATCATCGAGACGGCTTTTTCGGACAAAGACCGCAGACTGGCTGAACTGGCCAAGCATCTGTGCCCGTCCATGCTCGGGGAGGAACTGGCCAAGCTGGAGCGTCAGGCGGAGGTTTATATTACCCACCTGAAGCCCAGCGAAATCGAACTGACGATGCAGGAGATCGAGGAACTTTCGGCGAAAACACCGCCGCGTCTGTTGCAGAACAATCACGTATTCGAATTTTGAGCGGGCTGCAGCGTACTTGCACACGCTGCCTGCAGGACGGAGAATTCTCCGGGGTAGTCAGGGGATGCTGGTCGCGGCGGATTGATTCCATAAAAAAATGAAAAAAGAAGTTCCCGTAGAAAAACTCGAATTCGGCGTTTTTGTCTCCGAACTCGATCGCCCGTGGACGGAAACCCCGTTCATGTACCAGGGGTTCGTGCTCAACAACGACAAGCAGCTCGAAGCCCTGAAAAAGTACTGCAAAAAAGTCATCATCGACCTCGACAAGGGGCCTGATCTGCCTGATCGCAACGAGTTGCTGACCAGCCGTACCGGTGAAGGCGGGCGGCCCAAGTTGGCGGTGCCGCTCGGTCCCAGTGTGCTGACAACGATCAAGAACAAGGTCGCCTACAAGGAAAAGGCGACTGTCGACGAAGAGTTGCCGGTGGCGCGCACGGTTCAGCGCAAAACCGAAGTGGTGTTGAAAGACATCATGGGTACGGTGCAGGCGGGTAAGGCGCTGGATGCGCCGCGGGTGCAGGAGGCCGTGACCAGCATGACCGACAGCGTCGTGCGCAATCCCGACGCGATGATGTTGCTGGCCAAGCTGAAGGCGAAAGGCGGGCATACCCTCGACCGCGCGTTCGGTGTGTCCATTTACATGCTGACCTTCGGCCGTTTTCTGCAGTTGCCGCGTGAACAACTCGATCTGTTGGGCATGCTCGGCCTGCTGCAGGACGTCGGCATGACCGCCGTGCCTGAGGAGGTCGTGGCGAAAAAGGAGCCGCTGTCCAAGGTTGAGCTGATGGTCTGCCGCAGCCATGCGGCCCATTCGGTATCAATCATCAGGGAAACGCCGGGATTACCCTCTGAACTGCCGGCGTTGGTCGAACTGCATCACGAGCGTTATGACGGCAGTGGCTACCCCAAAGGATTGAAAGCGGACCAGATCGGCCTGTTCGGTTCGATCGCCGGCCTGGTCGACTGTTTTGATGCAATGACCCATCCGCGGCCGTACGCGGAGGTGTACTCGCCGTCCAACGCACTGAATCATCTCTACAACACGCGCAATGTCCAGTTCGACGGTCCGCTGGTCGAGCAGTTCGTGCAGTGCATCGGCATTTTTCCAGTCGGTGCCCTGGTGGAACTCAATTCCGGCGAAGTGGGCATCGTGATTGCGCAAAACCTGGTGCGGCGGTTGCTGCCGAAGGTGATGGTGGTGCTCGATGCCAAGGGCAACCCGCTGAGGCCGCAGGTGATCCTCGACCTCGCCAGCGAACCCAAGGCCTCGCCGGGCGTACCGTACCGTATCAAACGCACGTTGGAGCAGGGCAGTGTCCCCATCGACCCCTCTGAATTCTTCCTCTGATAGCGGCGACGCGGTGAATCCCGCCGCAGAGCCGTCTGCAGTAAGCCTGGGCGCGCTGATAGCGCGCCTTGCCGAAGAGTTTGGCGCTGGTCCCGACACCATGGTTCGCGTTGCCACGGTATTCCGTGATGTCAGCGAACGCGCCCCCGATCTGTTTGTGCCCGCAGCCGGCACGCTGGCGACGGCGTTCAACGCGCAGACGGTTGCCGGCGGCAGCGATGCCGGGATCATTCATGCCGCACTGGGTGAGTGGGCGCTGGACGCCGAAAACGAGCCGCTGGAGCGCATGCGACGCGACTGCCAGCGTTTCCAGGATGCGATGACGCGCGGTGCGTTGCGCCTCTATGCCGCTGATCCCGGGCAGTGCACGGAAAACCTGCTTGCGCTGCAACGTTTCAATTTCCTGCAACTGGCGCTGCTGGCCTCGCTGGCAACGCGCAGCCAGGGAGAGGGCGGTGTGGTGCGCACACTGCCGACGCCTGAGTACGCGGCGTTCATGGAGATTTTCCGAACCACCATCGAAAGCCATCGCCAGGACGGCAAACAACTCGGATTGCTGCTGTTGCAGGTCGGCAAAGTCGAGCAGATTGACCGCCAGCTCGGATTGCAGAAGGGCGAAGCGTTCATGCTGCGCGTCACGCGGCGCATGCGCGAAGGGGTGTTGCGCAAGCAGGATCAACTCGGCCGCGTCAGCCGCGACCAGTTTGCCTGCCTGTTGCCGCGGATCGCCGGTGAAGGCGTGGCGATACTGGCGGCAAACAAGATCCTCGGTGCGCTGGAAGCGCCGATTCCGCTCGGTGACCGCACCTTTGATACGGATGTTGTCATCGGTATCGTGGTGTATCCGGATCACGGCGGGGACCCTCAGACTCTGGTGCGCAATGCCAAGCTGGCGGCGCGCGCTGCGCGCAGCGGCGCGGAACGCACCGCTGTTTATGACGCAGCCCATGGTGAAAGCGAAGAACGCCAGATGCGTTACGAGACGCGGATGCGTCACGCGCTGGAGCAGAACACGCTGGGGCTGGCTTTTGAGCCGCAGCTCGATGCGCAGTCGGGGCGCATCGGCGGACTGGAGTGCGTGTTGCGCTGGACGGATGCGGAACTCGGCGAGGTGTCGGAAGCGCAGGCGCTGGAGACCGCCGAAAGCGCCGGACTGGTGCGCGAGGTGACGTGGTGGATATTCAATAATGCCCTGCGCCAGGGGGCCGAATTCGCGCGCGCCGGTTTGCAGTGCAAACTCGGACTGAAGGTGTCGGCGAGCGGTTTGCTGCAGCCGGATTTTCCGGAGTTTGTTGACCGCGCGCTGCGCACCTGGGGCGTGCCGCCGGGACGGGTGGTGATCGGTGTGCACGAGACGGCGATCGCCGGTGAATTGGGTCCGGTGAAAGATGCGTTTGCACGCCTGAAGCGGCTCGGCCTGCGTCTGGGCGTAGACGGTTTTGCCACCGGCGCTTCGTCGCTGAGCAATCTGGCGCAATTGCCGTTTGACGAATTAAAACTGAATGCGGCATTTGTGCATGACATGCAGCGTTCGGCGCTGCACGGGAAAATTGTCCGTTCACTGGTGCGCCTGGCCCGTGATCTGGGACTGCAGGTGACGGCGGAGGGTGTCGGTGACGGCGAAACGGTGCTCGCCCTGCTCGCACTGGGCTGCGAGCGGGTGCAGGGCCCGCATGTGAGCCTGCCGCTGACCGCCGAGGAAATACTGGTGTTTGAAAAAAGCGGCGCAGGACTGGCCAAACTGCGGCTCTCTGATCTTTAGCTGACCCCGGGGACGCAGCGGATATGAAAATCGATTTTGAAATCATCCGCGGCATCCTGGAACGGCGTCTGCAGCAGAGCGACATCGAGCGCCTGCTCGGCGGGCTGTCGGATATTGAAAAAACCCAGCTGTTGATCCGCATCACCGAACTGGTACGTCGCACTACTGCTCTGGTTGATGTCGCCAACCGCGTGTCCGACACCCTGTCGCTGGACGTGCTGTTCCCGCGGCTGATGGAGGTGGTCACCGAAACCCTCAACGTCGAACGCAGCTCGCTGTTTCTCTACGATGCCGAAACGAAGGAGTTGTTTTCCCGCGTAATGCAGGGCAACGCGATGGGGGAGATCCGCTTCCCCGCGGACCGCGGCATCGCCGGCTCGGTGTTCACCACCGGCATGGGGGAAATCATTGCCGACGCCTATGCTGATCCGCGCTTCAACCGCAAAGTCGATACCGACACCGGTTATCACACGCGGAACATCCTGTGCGTGCCCATCCGCAACAAGAAACAGGTGGTGATCGGCGTCACACAGGCGCTGAACAAGCGCGAAGGCGCGTTTGATGCCGAAGACCAGCATTCGCTGGAGGCGCTGTCGTCGCAGGCCGCCGCCGCGCTGGAAAATGCGCGGATGTTCGAGAAAGTCGAGCGCTCCCAGCGTGAAGAGGCGCTGCTGCTCGATGTGGTGAGTTCGATCACCTCGGAAATCCTGCTCGACCCGCTGCTCGAGAAAATTCTTGCCGCCGCGACCCAGTTGCTGGGTGCCGACCGCGGCTCGCTGTTTCTCTACGATCCAGCCAGCAATGAGCTGTGGTCGCGCGTCGCGGGCGGCGAGTCATCGCGGCAGATCCGCTTTCCGGCCAGCGCCGGCATCGCCGGCGAATGTTTCACCAAAGGCACGCGCATCACCATTGATGACGCCTACAGCGACCCCCGGTTCAATCCGGCGGTGGATAAAGGCACGGGTTATCGCACCCGCAACATTCTGTGCATGCCGATCACCACCAAGGGCGGCAACAAGGTCGGCGTGATGGAAATCCTCAACAAAAAGGAAGGTTCTTTTACTGCCAATGACCAGCGTCGCCTCGCCGCGTTGTGCGCCCAGGCGGCGGTGTCCATCGAAAATGCGCAGTTGTTCGAGGACGTCAGCAATGCGCGGAACTACAACGAAAGCATCCTGCGCAGCATGAGCAACGGCGTGCTGACGCTGGACAAGGCCAATGTGATCAGCAAGGTCAACCAGTCGGCGCTGCGCATCCTGCAGCGTGCCGAACCGGACATGGTCAACCACAGGGTCGGTGAGGTGTTTGGCGGGCCCAACAGCTGGGTGACCAACAGCCTGGACAAGGTGCTGCGCACCGGAAGGATCGACAACACCGTGGATTCCGATCTGGTGCTGGACGGGCGCCGTGCGGTGTCGGTGAACATGACCGCAGTGCCGTTGCAGGATCAGCGCGACGAGCAACTCGGATCCATGCTGATCATGGAGGACATCACCCGCGAAAAGCGGCTGCGCAACACCATGTCACGCTACATGAGCAAGGCGGTGATGGATGAGCTGCTGGAGGGTGGTGACGCGGTGCTGGGTGGTGTCAATCGCGAAGTCAGCGTGCTGTTTTCGGACATACGCGGCTTTACCACCCTGTCGGAGCGCCTGGGCGCGCGCGAAACCGTGGCCATGCTCAACGACTATTTCACCGACATGGTCGACATCGTGTTTGCGCACAACGGCATCCTCGACAAATACATCGGCGACATGATCATGGCGGTGTTCGGCTCGGTGCGCGCGACGCAGGGAGATGCGGAGAACGCCGTGACCGTCGGCAGTAAAATGATGGTCGCGCTGCAGGAGCTGAACCGCCGCCGCGCGCCTGCCGGGCATGAACCGATCCGGATCGGTATCGGCATCAGCACCGGCGACGTGGTCGCCGGTAACATCGGTTCACCGAGGCGGCTTGAATACACGGTGATCGGCGACCGTGTCAATTTTGCCGAACGTCTGCAGAACGCCAACAAGTATTACGGCACGAGTGTGCTGATCTGTGAATCGACCGCGGCGCGATTGCCCAAACCCCTGCGGCTGCGCGAGCTGGACCTGATCCGCGCTCGCGGCATGCAGAAACCGGTGGCCATCTGCGAAGTGCTGGAACACCACACCGTGCAGAGTTTTCCGCATTTGGACGAAGTCATTTTCGCGTTTGCGGAAGCGGTGGCGCATTACCGCAACCGGTCCTGGGCGCGCGCCGGCGTGCTGTTCGCGGATGTTCTCAAGGCCAATCCTGCCGACCGGCCATCGCAGCTGTATCTCGAGCGTTGCGAGATCTACCGCAAAAATCCGCCGCCCGAAAATTGGGACGGAGTCTGGGCGCTGCAGGTTTAGCGATATCTAAAAAATCAATTAAATCAATTAGTTAAATCTGATTATAGGTTAGCGGGCGCTTACTTTAAGCGCGTCCGGGCGGCTACTCTGCAGCCGCGACCGGATAGCCCTGAGGCAATAACACCCACATCCGCAAGGCCTGCTTCATGCGCCCGGCTTCGCGCCCGGCGTCATCGCCGTAACCCCAGAAAAAATCGGCGCGTACGGCGCCGCGGATCGCCGAGCCGGTGTCCTGGGCGAGCATCAACTGGTTCAGTGGCTTGCTGCTGAGCGGCCAGGTTGTGGCGAGAAACACCGGCGCACCGAGCGGTACGAAACGCGGGTCGATGGCAATCGAGCGGCGCGCGGTCAGTGGCACGCCCAGTGCGCCCAGCGGCCCGCCGATGCCTGGCGGCAATTCACGGAAAAAAATGTAGCGCGGGTTGTAGTCCAGCACTTCGCGCAGTTTGTCCGGGTTCTGCTGCGCCCAGGCCTTGATGCCCTGCATCGACGCGCGCTCCGCCGGCAGTTCGCCGCGGTCGATCAGCAGACGGCCGATGGAGCGGTAGGGATGCCCGTTATGGTCGGCAAACCCCACGCGCATGACACCGCCACCCTCGAGATCAAGGCGACCCGAGCCCTGTATCTGCAGGAAAAACAGTTCCACCGGATCATCGACCCAGGCGATTTCGCGGCCGCGCAGTGGCGCGGTACCGGATTCGATTTGTGCGCGATCGAAATACGGCAACACGCGTTTGCCGTCGAGTCGCCCGCGCAATCGCGATTCCCGGGACTCGACGCCGAAGGCCGGCAGATCAATGCTGATCAGGTCCTCGGGCGCGCCATAGATCGGATAACGGTAACGCGCGGTCGGTTTGCGGCTGCCGCGCAGCAAAGGTTCGTAATAACCGGTGGCCAGGCCATCAGTGCCGCCATCGGCTTGCAGCAGCTGGTACGGTATGAAATTCAATTCGAAAAAACGCCGGGCGCGTTCGCGGTCGGGGCGCGGTGCGGCCAACGCGGCGGCGCAGACCACACGCCAGGCCTCTTGTGATTTCAGGCTGCCGCAACTGGCCAGCAGCGCGTCCCAGGCCGCGGCCGGGTCATCGTCGCGCCAGCTGGGTAATTCCGTCCAGTTGCCGCGGCGCAGGTGTGCGGCCGCTGGCGGCGGTGTTGGTGTGACTGCGGTCGGTGTTTCTGCTTGCTGAGATGTCTGTGCCGGCACCGGGGGCGACGGCGCAACAGGTTTTTCCGGTGTCGAACGACAGGCTGCCATGCCCAATGCCGCGATCAGGGCGGCCAGCGCCATGGGCGCCCCGAAGGAAGTCCCCTTGGGGGGCGCCCCGAAGGAAGTCCCCTTGGGGGGCGCCCCGAAGGAAGTCCCCTTGGGGGGCGCCCCGAAGGAAGTCCCCTTGGGGGGCGCCCCGAAGGAAGTCCCCTTGGGGGGCGCCCCG
>JAKFUS010000062.1:0-20966 GCA_021732605.1 Betaproteobacteria bacterium
CAGACGCTGGCGCAGGCTGTCGTCGGCTCACCTTCCGCGCGACGGTCGATGCACAGATCGCATTTCACCGCATGGTGACCCTTGGCGTCGAAACCCATCGCGCTGTACGGACAGGCGATCACGCATTCGCCGCAGCCGGTGCAGCGCGACTCATCGACGCGCACGATGCCGGTCAGTGGGTCTTTCGCAATCGCTTTCGGATTCACCGGACACGCGCGCAGGCACGCCGGCCGCTCGCAGTGCTGGCAGGTCAGTGTCAGGAAGGCGAGCCCGGCTTCTTCCAGCGCGCTGGCCCATACCACCTTGTTGCGGTATTCGCCGGGCCCGAGGCGGTGTTCCGTTTTGCACGCCGCCTCGCAGCTCTTGCAGCCGGTGCAACGCTCAAGATCAATGAGTAAAGCAACGCGCTCGCTGGTGTGGGACTGAACAGTCGTGCTCATAGATTCACCATGCTGTTAAATGCCACCAGGTTATCGGTCCCCCATCGGCGACGTAACCGGCAAAAAAAGTCACGGTGACCAGATGAATCGCCACGCCCAGCACAAACAGCCAGGCCAGCGCCATGTGCAGCGGTCGCCACCACGCCTGTTGCGCCGGCACTGCGCGGCGCGACCCCAGCAGCAGCGATTCCTCACGCGCCAGTTTGCGGTAGGCCAGCGCCAGTCGGGGATGACTGAGGAAATGCGGCAGGTTCACCGAAAATGTGCCTTCGATCGCCTGCGGATCGAGTTCAGCCAGCATGTGGCGTTTCTCGATGATCAGCGCACGCAAGCGCTCACGGGTCGCTGTATCCGGCACCGTGAACGCCGGCGCCTTCGATGCAAATGTCGCCGCCATGCGCCGCGAGCCGCGCACCCGCGCCCACACGCCGATTGCGGCCAGCGCAAGCAAGGTCAGCAACAGCAAAGCCGGAGGCCGGCGCAGGAAACCGCCGGAGTGGATTGCAATCAGCACCATGCCGATCAGGGAGCAGACAATATGCGCATTGAACCAGCCGACGGGATTTGCGCTGTGCCCGCCACGCTTGGCCAGAACAAAAGCCACCGGCACCAGCAACAGCAGCACGCCGGCAACGCCGGTGAAATACAAGGCGGGACTGCCCGGTGCGCGCCACATCTCCGGCAATACACCGCGGACCAAAAACCACAGCACGATGACGACGATGGCCGCAACCGTCAGTTGCAGCAGCCTTGCATCGGGAAAATCGTGTCGTTGCACGCGGGGATCCGTCGGCGGGAAGTGCGGCGATTGTAGCATCGACCTTACACCCGTCTTCCCGCGAATCCATATCGTAAGCGTGATCTGCAGCCTCAATCGTTCAGGGCCAGCGTTACACGTTTCACCAATGGGTCTTCGGCATTTTCCGTGATCACAAAACCCAGACGCTGACACAGACTCAGCATGCCGCGGTTGCTGCCCAGCACATGGCCCATCATGGTCTGCAACCCGTTCGTGCGCGCCACAGCAATCAGTTGCGTCATCATGCGCCGGCCGAGCCCCCGCCCCTGCTGCTCATCGGCGATGACAATCGCGAATTCGCAGCTGGCACCATCAGGATTGATAATGTAACGGCACACGCCCAGTTCGATCTCCGCGCCATCGCGCTCGACAGAGGCGAGCAGCGCCATTTCGCGGTCGTAATCAATCTGCGTGAATCGGGCAAGCATCTTTGGCGTCAGTTCGCGCAAGGTATCCATGAAACGGAAACGCCGGCTTTCCGGCGACAGCTTGCGCACGAACGCCTGTTCGATTGCGGCGTCCTCGGGCCGGATCGGCCGCAGGGTCACCGTCTCGCCTGCCGCAGACTGCCAGGTGGTCACCAGATCCGTGGGGTAGGGATGAATCGCCATGTGGCCATAACGCCCGCGCACCGGCGTGTACTCGCGGACCACCACACGCGCATCGACAATCACGGCGCCGCATTCATCAATCAGCAGCGGATTGATGTCCAGCTCTTCAATCCACGGCAGTTCACAGACCATCTCCGACACCCGCAGCAGCACCGATTCCAGTGCCGCAAAATCAACGGGCGGCATTTTGCGGAACGGTCCCAGCAGTTTTGATACACGAGTGCCGCGGATCAGCTCCGCAACCAGGTAGGCATTCAGCGGCGGCAGCGCGACGGCGCGATCCCGATGCACTTCCACCGCGACACCGCCGGCGCCAAACGCGATCGCCGGTCCAAACACCGGGTCACGAATCACGCCGATCATCAGTTCACGGCCGTTGGGGCGCAGCACCATCGTCTCCACCACAACACCGGTGATGCGTGCCTGCGGCCGGAGGCGCGTCGCATCATTGACGATTTGCTGATACGCGGCGTGCACGGCCTGCGCGTCACGCAGGTTGAGCAGCACGCCGCCGACATCGGTCTTGTGGGTGATGTCCGGTGAATTGATCTTCAGCACCACCGGATAGCCGAGTTCACCGGCAATCCGCACGGCTTCATCGGCACTGGCCGCAGCAATCGTTTTTGCCACCACCATGCCAAACGCCGTCAGCAGGGTTTTCGCTTCTATTTCATTGAGTAGCGTGCGTTTTTCGGCCAGTGCCGCGTCGATAATCAGCCGCGCTGCAGCCACATCCGGCGGCGACTGCATCACCAGCGGACCAGGCACCTGCAACAAGGCCTGCTGATTGCGATAAAAAGCAGACAGATGCGCGAACATTTCGACCGCCGGATCGGGGGTGCGAAATACCGGGATGCCAGCTTCGGCAAAACGTTTACGGCCGGCGGCCACTTCCGCTTCACCCATCCAGCAGGCCAGCACCGGTTTCGAGCGACCCCGCGCCACAGCGATCACCGCTTCGGCGACGGCGGTCGGCTCGGTCATCGCTTGTGGTGTCAGCACCACCAGCGCTCCGTCCACGTTTTCATCGTCAAGGCAGGCCGTCACTGCGGCGCGATACCGCGCTGCATCGGCATCGCCGATCAGATCGACCGGATTGCCATGCGACCAGTTCGCCGGCAGCGCGCCCTGCAAAACCTGCAATGTTGCGGCCGACAGTTCCGCCAGCGGCATGCCGAGGTCGGCCGCGCGATCCGCAGCCATCACGCCGGGCCCGCCGCCGTTGGTGATGATCACCAGCCCGTCGCCGCGCGGCCGCACATGAGCCGACAGCGCCTGCGCCGCCGCCACCAGTTGGCCGATGGTGGTCACCCGTACCACGCCGGCACGACGCACTGCCGCATCGAACACGTCGTCGGCACCGACGATGGCGCCGGTATGCGACACCGCGGCGCGCGAACCCACCGGGTGCCTCCCCACTTTCATCAGGATCACCGGCTTCACCCGGGCCGCGGCACGCAGGCTGGAGTAAAACCGCCGCGCATCACGCACGCCCTCGATATAGAGCAGGATGTGTTCGGTGCGCGGATCGTTGACCAGGTAGTCGATGATTTCACCGAAATCGACATCGCGCGACCCGCCCATTGAGATCACGCTGGAAAAACCCACCTTGTTGGGCCGTGCCCAGTCGACCATCGCCGTGCACACTGCGCCTGATTGCGACACCAGCGCCAGCGCGCCGGGCAGCGCATTACCGCGCGCGAACGTCGCGTTGAGACCGATGTCGGGGCGCATGATACCCAGGCAATTGGGGCCAATCACGCGCACGCCGTGGCGCCGCGCATTATCCAACGCGGCGCGTTCCAGCCGCGCCCCGGCAACCCCTGCTTCGGCAAATCCCGCCGTGATGATGACCGCAGCACGCACGCCGGCCAGCCCGCACTCCACCATCAGCTGCGGCACGCTTTCCGGCGGCGTTGCAATAACCGCCAGATCCACGCGTTGCGGCACCTTGCCGATGGACGGAAAACACGGCACGCCCTGCACGCTGCTGCGTTTGGGATTGACCGCAAACAATGCGCCGCGGTACTGCGCTGCGCGCATGTTCGCCACCAGCACCGCGCCGATGGCGCCGGCGCGTTCGCTGGCGCCAATGATCGCCACCGAGGCGGGCTCGAAAAGCGGTGTCAGATAATGATGATCGGACAGATTTGGGGTCATTTAACGGGCGGCCATCCTGCCATGTATCGGTCGATAAACCCGGCACGGGGCGGTAAAATACGATCAGGCATTCAACATAACACCCCAAAACCATAAAACCGTGATCTCAGTCACCATCAACGGCGAATCCCGCGCTTTTGCCCAGGCCCCGACCTGCTCAGACCTGATCAATGAGCTGCGACTGGCCGGCAAACGCATCGCCATGGAACGCAACGGTGAAATCGTGCCGCGCAGCCAGTTCGGCGCCTGCGTGCTGCAGGACGGCGACCGCCTGGAAATCGTCGCCGCAGTCGGCGGCGGCTGAACACCTCCCTCAATCCTCAATCCTCAATCCTGCCCTATGACCCCACACGAAAACCTCGATCCGCTGGTCATCGCCGGAAAATCCTACACCTCCCGGCTGCTGATCGGCACCGGCAAGTACAAGGATTTCGCCGAAACACGGGCGGCCATTGACGCCAGCGGCGCGCAGATCGTCACCGTCGCCATCCGCCGCACCAACATCGGCCAGAACCCGAACGAGCCCAGCCTGCTCGACACGGTGCCGGCCTCGCAATTCACGCTGTTGCCCAACACCGCCGGCTGTTACACCGCGGATGACGCGGTGCGCACGCTACGCCTCGCGCGCGAACTGCTCGACGGCCACGACCTGGTGAAGCTGGAAGTGCTGGGTGACCCGAAGACGCTGTATCCAAATGTAGTTGAGACCATCGTCGCGGCAAAAACGCTGGTGAAAGACGGCTTCAAGGTCATGGTCTACACGTCCGACGATCCGATCATCGCCAAACAACTCGAGGAAATCGGTTGTGTCGCGGTGATGCCACTGGCCTCGCTGATCGGTTCCGGCATGGGCATCCTCAATCCCTGGAACCTTGAGATCATCATCGACAACGCCCGCGTGCCGATCGTCGTCGATGCCGGCGTCGGTACCGCTTCCGATGCCGCGATTGCGATGGAACTGGGCTGCGATGCCGTGCTGATGAACACTGCGATTGCCACGGCAAAAAATCCTGTGTTGATGGCCTCGGCGATGAAGCAGGCCGTGTGCGCAGGACGCGATGCCTGGCGCGCCGGCCGCATGCCGAAAAAACTCTACTCAGCCGCGCCGAGCTCGCCGACCACCGGACTCATCGGCAAAAACTGAGCGGCAAGCCCAGACCCACTGCGACTTCTCTACTGCGACTTCTCCGCCGCTACATCTCATTTGACCAACGAAAATCCCCACGGACCGATCCGCAGCTATGTGCTGCGCCAGGGCCGCGTCTCCAACGCGCAGCGCCGCGCGCATGACACGCTGCTGCCGCTCTTGGGCATTCCTTATGCTGAAGCGCCGCTCAATCTCGACA
This sequence comes from Betaproteobacteria bacterium, assembly GCA_021732605.1. Lineage (GTDB taxonomy): Bacteria > Pseudomonadota > Gammaproteobacteria > Burkholderiales > SG8-41. Next base: position 5,357 of record JAKFUS010000062.1, read on the forward strand.
CAGTGTTCGCGCGCAACGCGCCGCGCATCCTCGAAATCGGCTGCGGCATGGGCGAAACCACGGTGGCCATCGCCGCGGCACACCCGCAGCAGGATTACCTCGGCATTGAAGTACATACCCCCGGTGTCGGCAGCCTGCTCAAACAAATCGATGAACTGAACCTGAGCAACGTGCGCGTGATCCAGCATGACGCCGTGGCCGTGCTGGATAACATGATCGCGCCGGCGAGCCTCGACGGCCTGCATATTTATTTCCCCGACCCGTGGCCGAAAAAACGCCAGCAGAAACGACGGCTGATCAAGCCCGCGTTTGTCGCGCTCGCCGCTTCGCGCCTGAAGCCAGGCGCTTATCTGCATGCGGCGACGGACTGGCAGGAATACGCCGAGCAGATCCTCGCCGTGCTCAGCGCCGAACCGGCGCTGGCCAATACCGCAACGGCTTATGCGGAGCGCCCGACATGGCGCCCGCAGACCAAGTTCGAAACCCGCGGCCTGAAACTCGGCCACGGCGTGTGGGACATCGTGTTCCTCAAGCGCGCATAAAAAACAAAACGGCAGCCCGCGGGCTGCCGTTTATGAAGCAGCAACGCTTACTGGATGCCGCCGATGCCGGCTTCCTTGATCAGCTTGCCCCAGATCTCGTTTTCCGAGGTCAGGAACGCCGCAAATTGCTGCGGGTTGCTGTGCACGGCTTCCACGCCCAGCGCGCCCAGCCTTTCCTTGACTGTGCTGTCAGCCAGTGCCCGACCGAGATCGGTCGACACCTTGTCCACCATCGGCTTCGCTACGCCGGCCGGGAACAGAATGCCCCACCAGTTGGCTGCGGCAAAACCCTTGATGCCTTCTTCGGCCAGCGTCGGCAACTCGGGCGTGAAGGGTGTGCGCTGTGCGCTGGTCACCGCCAGCGCGCGCAGCTTGCCGGCCTTGATGTTGGCCATCACCGGCTGTGCATCCGAGAACATCATCATGATGTGCCCGCCCTGCACCGCGGCAATCGAGAACACGCCGCCCTGATAGGGCACGGTGACCACGTCCACCTTGGCGAGACGCTTGAACATTTCACCGGCCAGGTGCGACATGCTGCCCGCGCCACTGGTGGCGTAGGTCATGACGCCCGGATTCTTTTTCGCCAGCGCAACCAGCTCCCTGACGTTTTTCACTGGCAGTGTCACCGGCACCACCAGGATATTCGCCGCGCGGGTGATCTGCGACACCGGCGCAAAGTCCTTGGCCACGTTGTATTTGACAGGGCTCATCAGCGGATTGGCGGTTACCGGGCCGAAGTTGCCGAGCAGGAAGGTGTAACCATCCGGGGCCTGTTTGGCCGCGTACTCCATGCCGACCGCGCCGGCCGCGCCGGGGCGCGACTCGACCAGTACCTGCTGGCCCCAGTACTCCGTCAGCTTGACGCCGATGATGCGCGCCATCGCGTCCGAGCTGCCACCAGCCGGGTAGGTGACGACAAAGCGCACTGGTTTGGCGGGATACGCCTGGGCATGGACTGCGCCACTCGCCAGTGCAGTTACGACAACAAAGGACGCAATAACGCTGTGCTTAATGCTGTTCATGCAATCTCCTCCAAGACAGTAGGCTGGTTGTAAAACCGTTTTTTACACGCGCTTTTTGTACGCCTTTTTTGTACGCGCTTTTTCGTACGTTATACCCGCCACTTCGATACAACGATCGGCCTATTCTAGCCCCGCAATGCCGAAACGCAATGGGCGAAATGCGGGCCGGCGGGCCAATATGTTCAAGGCAGAAACAACTGCATCAGGTCATTCAGGAAGCGCCTGCCCAATGGCGTCGGCACCGCGCGCTGATAATCCCGGGTCAGCAGACCACGGGTTTCGGCTTTATCGAGTGTGGGCAGGATGTGCGTCAACTCCAATCCGGTTCGCGCGGCAAACAAGGACAACTCGAAACCCTGGTTCAGGCGCAGCGCGTTCATCATGAATTCGCCCGGGAGTTCGGCCACCGTGATGTCACGCGATTCGGGGATCACCGCGCCGGCGGCGGCCTGCGCCAGGTAGGTTTTCGGCTGACGCGCGCGGGACTCACGTAAGCATTTGTTTTTAAATGATATTTTACTGTGCGCGCCGGCGCCGATACCGAGGTAATCGCCGAACATCCAGTAATTGAGATTGTGTTTGCTGCGCCGGCCGGCGCGGGCGAAAGCGGCGGTTTCATAGTGCTGGTAACCCACGGCAGTGAGTTGCGCCTCCAGCGCGTCCTGCATTTCCGCCACAGTGTCGTCGTCCGGCAGCACCGGGGGATAACGATGAAAATACGTGTTCGGTTCCAGCGTCAGGTGGTACGCGCTCAGATGCGGTGGCGCATACGCGATTGCTGCCGCAATGTCGGCGGCGGCCTCATCCGGCGTCTGTCCGGGCAGTGCATACATCAAATCCAGATTGACGTTATCGAAGATACGCAGAGCCAGTTCCGCCGCGCGGCGCGCTTCCGCTGCGCCGTGGATGCGACCCAGTGCCTTGAGATGCCGGTCATTGAAACTCTGGATACCCAGCGACAGCCGGTTGACACCAGCGGCGCGAAAGCCGGCGAATTTTTCAGCTTCCACAGTGCCGGGATTCGCCTCCAGTGTCACTTCCGCATCGGCCGCCAGCGGCAGCCGCGCGCGCACACCTGCGAGCAATGCGTCCAACGCGCGCACCGAGATCAAACTGGGCGTACCGCCGCCGATGAACACGGTCAGCACCGGCCGGCCCCAGACCCGCGGTAATGCCGCCTCGAGGTCCAGCAGCAGCGCCGCGACGTATTCATCCTCGGGCAGCTCGCCGCGCGCTTCGTGTGAATTGAAATCGCAATACGGGCATTTGCGCACGCACCACGGAATATGGATGTACAGCGACAAAGGCGGCAGTGTTTGGAACTGCAGTGATGAGTGTCCCCCAAGGGGACTTCCTCCGGGGCGTGAAGTGATGAGTGATGAGCGGGTGGTCATGACGCCGCTACGCCGTTTGCAGCGTGCGCAGTTTTGCCAGCAGCACGGCCAGCGCCCGGCCGCGGTGGCTGACGCGGTTTTTTTCCGCAGGCAGCAGTTCAGCACCCGTTCTGCCTAACTCCGGGATCAGGAACAACGGATCGTAACCAAAGCCGCCCTGCCCGCGCGGCGCCTTGAGTATTTCGCCATGCCATTCCGCCTCGGCGATCAGCGGCTGCGGATCATCGGCGCGACGCAGCAGCACGATCACGCAGTAGTAATGCGCGCGTCGATCAACCGCACCTTCGAGCGCACGCAGCAGCTTTTCATTGTTGCGCCGGTCCTGGTCATCGCGCGGTGCGGCGCCCGCAGTTTGCGCATAACGCGCGGAATGCACACCGGGTTCGCCGCCCAGCGCGTGTACGCAGACGCCGGAATCATCCGCCAGCGCCGGCAATCCGGTGACGCGGCTGGCATGGCGCGCCTTGGTCAGCGCGTTTTCAATAAAAGTTCCGTACGGTTCCTCGGCTGCGCTGACACCGAGTGCCCCTTGCGGCACGACTTCAATCGCCAATGGTGCAAGAATTGCTTTGATCTCGCGCAGCTTGCCGGGATTATTCGATGCGATGACGAGTTTATTCACGCCAGCGCTGCGCGCTGCGCCGCCACCAGCTGTCCTATGCCGCGTTGCGCGAGGTCGAGCATGGACTGCATTTCGGAACGGCTGAATGGCGCGCCTTCCGCCGTGCCCTGAATTTCGATCATGCCGCCGCCTTCGGTCATCACCACATTCATGTCGGTGTCGCAGGTGGAATCTTCGGCATAATCGAGATCCAGCACCGCCACACCCTGGTAAACACCGACCGACACCGCGGCCACGGCCTCACGGATCGGTGACGCCGCCAGATGTTTTTCGCGGATCAGGAAATTCACCGCGTCGGCCAGTGCCACGTACGCGCCAGTGATGCTTGCGGTGCGCGTGCCGCCGTCAGCCTGCAGCACATCGCAGTCGAGGTGGATGGTGCGCGGACCCAGCCGCTCGAGGCTCACCACCGCGCGCAGCGAACGCCCGATCAGGCGCTGGATTTCCTGGGTGCGGCCCGATTGTTTGCCGCGCGCCGCTTCACGGTCGGTGCGCGTGTTGGTCGAGCGTGGCAACATGCCGTATTCGGCAGTAACCCAACCGCGTTCGGTGCCGCGCAGGTGCGGCGGCTGTTTTTCGAGCACGCTCGCCGTGCACAGCACCTTGGTGGCGCCGAATTCGATCAGTACTGAACCTTCCGCATGGCAGGTGAAATTGCGGGTGATGCGAATGGCGCGAAGCTCATCCGGTTTACGCAGGCTGGGTCGCACGGTATTCCTTCGATATGCTATGTTTCATAGGGTTCCCATTATAAAGCTCCCGCCATGATCCACAGCATGACCGGTTACGCCACTGCCTCGCGCGAGCTGCCCTGGGGGGCCGTCAGTGTCGAACTGCGCTCGGTCAACCATCGCTATCTTGATGTTTCGTTCCGCGTGCCGGATGAACTGCGGCAGGCCGAGCAGGCCCTGCGGGAAACCATCTCGGGCGCGATGACCCGAGGCAAAATCGAATGCCGGGTCTCCTACGCGCTGCGCAGCAGCTCGGAGGGCGGCACGGAACTCGACACCAGGCTGCTCGCGCAGGTGCTTGAACTCAACGCGCGCGCCCGCGCAGCGCTCCCCGAGGCACGCCCGCTGGGCGTGGCCGACATCCTGCGCTGGCCCGGCATGCTCGGCGCCGACGACCTGCCCGCCGATGAATTGCGTGCGACCGCAGGCGAACTGCTGCGCGAGGCGCTGCGCGAGTTCACCGCGGCACGCGCGCGCGAAGGCGCGAAGCTGGCCGCAGTGATCCTGGAGCGCGCCACGGAAATGCGCAGCCGCATCGCGATCGTGCAGCCGCGCATACCGGCAATCATCGCCGCCTTCCAGGAAAAACTGAACGTCCGGCTGAAGGAAGCGCTGGTTTCCGCGGACGACGAACGCGTGCGCCAGGAAATCGCTCTGTTCATCAACAAGATCGACGTCGATGAGGAGCTGTCACGGCTGGCGACCCACCTCGACGAACTGCAGCGCATTCTCGGCAAGGGCGGCGCCTCTGGCAAACGCCTCGATTTCCTGATGCAGGAACTCAACCGCGAAGCCAACACCCTGGGTTCGAAATCCGCAGACATCGAGGTAACTCGCGTGGCGATGGACTTGAAGCTGCTGATCGAGCAGATGCGCGAACAGATTCAAAACATTGAGTAACAAATGAGCGGCAATCTCTACATCGTCAGCGCGCCCTCCGGCGCCGGCAAAACCAGCCTGGTGTCGGCGTTGCTCGAAGCCGACCGCGGCATCCGCAAGTCGGTGTCGTACACCACGCGGCAACCGCGGCCGGGCGAGAGCAACGGCAGCCACTATCATTTTGTCACCACCACCGATTTTGAGCGCATGGCAGAGGCCGGCGATTTCCTCGAATCAGCACTGGTGCACGACAACCGCTACGGCACATCGCGAAAGTGGGTTCAGGAGCAGATGGCTGCTGATATCGACATCGTGCTCGAGATCGACTGGCAGGGCGCCGCCCAGTTGCGCAAACTGATGCCGGCTGCCATCACCATTTTCATCCTGCCGCCCTCGTTCGAGGCCCTGCTGCAACGCCTGAATGCCCGCGGCCAGGATCCAGCGGGAATCATCGCCAGGCGACTGGCCAACGCCCGGGAGGAAATCGCCCACGTTACAGACTTCGACTATGTTATTATCAACAGTGATTTCCAGACGGCGGCAACTGATCTGCAGGACGTGATCCGCGCCGAGCGTCTGCGCACCCCGCGCCAGCTCAACCGGCATACCGCACTGATGAACCGACTCAACAACCGACTCCAGCAGGAATAATATGGCCCGCATTACCGTAGACGACTGCATGAAAATCATCCCCAACCGTTTCGACATGACGCTGGCGGCCACTTACCGCGCCCGGCAACTGGCGAACGGCGCACAGACGATGATCGACGCAACCCGCGACAAACCGACCGTCATTGCCCTGCGCGAACTCGCAGCGGGAAAATACGGCGCGGACATTCTCAACAAAAGCCCGACGTAACAGGCCTGCGCCCGCGGCTGGGGCAAGGCGCCTGACTGCGAACGGCAGACCGGACGCATGACCGCCTCAGCCCGCCCCATTGTTGTCGCACTGCCCACCGCTTCCGCGCTGTTCAAGGAGTGGTCGGGATACCTGAAGCCGGAAGACCTGGCGCAGCTGAAAGCCGCCTACGAATTCAGTGAATCGGCGCACCAGGGGCAGTTCCGCAAATCCGGCGAACCCTACATCGCACACCCGCTGGCAGTCGCCAGCATCCTCGCGCAGTGGCATCTTGATGCTCAGGCACTGACCGCAGCACTGCTGCACGACGTCGTTGAAGACACCGAAGTCACCAAAAACCAGATTGCCGAACAATTCGGCCGCCCCGTCGCCGAACTGGTGGACGGCGTGTCCAAGCTCGATCGCATCGAGTTCGACAGCCAGGAAAAAGCACAAGCCGAAAATTTCCGCAAGATGCTGCTGGCGATGGCGCGCGACGTGCGCGTGATGCTGATCAAACTCGCCGACCGCCTGCACAACATGCGCACGCTGGATGCCGTCGATCCACAGAGGCGTCAGCGCATCGCGCGCGAAACCCTGGAAATTTACGCGCCCATCGCCAACCGCCTGGGACTGAACAGCATTTACCAGGAAATGGAAGACCTGGCATTCCAGCACCTGTACCCGGACCGTTTCCGCGTGCTGGCCAAAGCGGTGCGCACGGCGCGTGGCAACCGCCGCGAAGGCGTCAGCAAGGTGCTGGAAGGCATCGAGCGCCGGCTGGGGGATTTCAAACTAGAAGCACAGGTGCAGGGCCGCGAAAAACACCTGCATTCGGTGTACCGGAAAATGCGCGAAAAACACCTGTCGTTCGCGCAGGTGCACGATGTGTTCGGTTTTCGCATCATCGTCAAGGACATGCCCGCTTGTTACATCGCTCTCGGCGTGCTGCACGGGCTTTATAAGCCGATCCCCGGCAAGTTCAAGGACTACATCGCGATCCCCAAGGCCAACGGCTACCAGTCGCTGCACACCACGCTGTTCGGCCCCTTCGGCAGCCCGATTGAAATCCAGATCCGCACCGCGGACATGCACCGCATCGCCGAGGCCGGCGTCGCCTCGCACTGGCTCTACAAAAGCTCCGACACTTCACTTTCGGAACTGCAGCAAAAAACCCACCAGTGGCTGCAAAGCCTGCTCGAAATGCAGTCCGAGTCGGGTGACTCCGTGGAATTCCTCGAGCACCTCAAGGTCGACCTGTTCCCGGACGAGGTTTACGTGTTCACGCCCAAGGGCAAGATCCTGTCGCTGCCGCGCGGTGCCAGCGCCGTGGATTTCGCCTACGCCGTACACACCGACATCGGCAACCGCTGCGTCGCGGTCAAGATCAATCAGGAACTGATGCCGCTCAGGACCGGGCTCCGGAACGGCGACCGTGTCGAGATCATCACAGCATCCCATGCCAAGCCGAATCCGCTGTGGCTGAATTTTGTCGCCACCGCCAAGGCGCGCGCCCATATCCGGCATTTCCTCAAAACCATGCACTTTTCCGAGTCGGTGCAGCTCGGCGGACGCCTGCTGCAGCAGGCGCTGGCTAACTTCAAGGCCAGCCTGCCCGATGTCAGCTCCGCGCAGTGGGACAAGCTGGTGCGTGATTCGGGCGGCCGTTCGCATGACGACATCCTGTCGGACATCGGCCTCGGCAAACGTCTGGCCGTGGTGGTAGCGCACCAGTTGCTGGCGCTGGGCGAGCCGCTGCCGGCGGAAGCACGACCTGTTGGAGCCGTCGTCGTGCGCGGCTCTGAAGGCATCGCGGTGCAGTTTGCGCGCTGTTGCGGCCCCATCCCCGGTGACCCGATCATCGGCATCATCAGCAAGGGTCAGGGCATGGTGATTCACACCCACGACTGCCCGATCATCGCCAAAAGCCATCGCGATCCCGAACGCGTGCTCGATGTGCAATGGGATGCCAATCCGTCGAAGCTGTTTGACGTGGGCATCCGGCTGGTCGTCGCCAATCAACGCGGTGTGCTGGCCAAAGTGGCCGCCGAAATCGCCGCCGCCGAATCCAACATCCAGAATGTCGCCGTCGATCCCGAGGACGGCGGCACTTACACCGGCATGCGATTCACCGTGCAGGTCATGAACCGCATGCATCTTGCACGCATCGTCCGCGATCTGCGCAAAATTCCCGAAGTCGTGCGTATCAGCCGCATCAAAGGTTGAGCGCCGCCCCGCCTGGGGAAAATAGCAATCAAATACAGTAGGTTATATACTCCGACGCCAATGACTCCTCATTGTGCGTGTCCTTCTGCTGTTCCTGCATCGCCGGATCGTCCTGCATGATCGACGTCACCCGCTTGCTACTGGTTGAAGACGATGAAGCCGACGCCGCACTGACCCTCGCATCATTAAAAGGCAGCGGCCTCAACATCAGTCATCAGCGGGTGTGGAGCCGCACCGACCTCGCCCATTCGCTGAAGCAACAGGCATGGGATGTCGTACTCTGCGACCACAATCTGCCGCAGTTCGACGGCCTGTCGGCGCTGGCGATGGTCAAGGCGCACGACCCCGACATTCCGTTCATCATCGTCTCCGGCGCCATCGGCGAAGAAACCGCCGTGGCGGCAATGCGTCGCGGCGCTCAGGACTTCGTGATGAAACAGAGCCTGGGACGGCTCGGCGCAGTCATCGTCCGGGAGTTGGGTGACGCCGACACCCGGCGCTCCGCCCGCCTCGCAGCCCACAATCTGCAGGCCAATGAAGCCCTGCTTAATTCGATCATCAACACCGCCGCCGACGGCATCGCCGTGGTCGGCCTCGACGGCAAAGTCGAATTTGCCAATCCCGCCCTCACGCGCATGATCGGTTACGAGTCTGCGGAACTGCACGGCATGCGCTTCCAGGAATTGCTGCATACCGACGACGCCGACACTAGTTTCGGCGAAGCCCTGTTTGCACCCCGGGATATTTCCGCGACCGAACCGGCCGACCTGCAGACCCAGGCCAGGGCCCGCGACGGCCGGTCGATCCCGGTGGAAATCCGCGCCAGCAGGATGACGGTGAACGACGCGTCGAAGTTCACCGTGGTCATCCGCGACATCAGCGAACGGGCGCGCTCCGAGGAGCGGATGTGGCGCCTGACCCATTTTGACGAACTGTCCGGTCTGCCCAACCGCCTGCTGTTCCGGCAGTTGCTGGAGCAGGCGCTGCGCGACGCCAACCGCGAAAAGAAACCGATCGCGGTGCTGTTCATCGACCTCGATCGTTTCAAACTGATCAACGACACCGCTGGTCACGACAGCGGCGACGAAGTGCTGCGCCAAGTCACTGCCAGGCTGCGGCTGTGTCTGCGCGAATCCGACCTTATTTCACGTTTTGGCGGCGATGAATTCGCCGCGCTGATGCGCGACATTGATGACCCGGAAGCGGCACGGGCTGCAGCGACCCGCGTACTCCATGCGCTGGCCCAGCCCTACCATCTCAACGGCGAGGACTACCACCTGTCGGCGAGCATCGGCATCAGCACCTACCCCAGCGACAGCGCCGATGCCACAGCACTGCTGCGCAATGCCGAGCTGGCGATGTACCGCGCCAAAGACCAGGGTAAAAACAACTTCCAGTTTCATTCGCCGCAGATGAACGCGCGGTCAGCCGAACACGTCGCACTGGAGCGTGCACTGCGCCTGGCCGTGGAGCGCGACGAATTCCTCGTCCACTACCAGCCGCAGGTGGAAGTCGCCTCCGGCCGCGTCATCGGCGCGGAAGCATTGCTGCGCTGGAACCGCCCCGGCGCCGGTATGATGGCGCCTGACAAATTCATTCCGCTGGCCGAAGAAACGGGGCTGATCGTGCCCATCGGCCGCATCGTATTGCAACAGGCCTGCGCCGAAGCCCGGCGCTGGCAGGATGCCGGCAACCGCGGCTTTCGCATCGCCGTGAATCTGTCTCCTCGCCAGTTCACGCAGAGCGAACTGGTGGTGGATGTGCAGCGCATCCTTGAGGAGAACAGGCTCGCCCCGGAAAGCCTGGAATTGGAAATCACCGAAAGCATGGTGATGGACAATCCGGAACGCGCAGCCGCCATCCTGCGCGAACTGCGCGCGGTGGGTGTGCAGCTCGCCATCGACGATTTCGGCACCGGCTATTCTTCGCTGAGTTATCTCAAGCGGTTCCCGGTCAACACCATAAAGATCGACCGTTCATTCATCCAGGATGTGCCCGCCGACGCCGACGACGTTGCCATTACCCACGCCATCATCGCCATGGGGCGCAGCCTGCGCCTCAACGTGGTGGCCGAAGGCGTGGAAACAGCGGCGCAGGCCGATTTCCTGCGCGTGCATGGCTGCGACATGATGCAGGGTTATCTGATCAGCCGGCCAGTACCTGCGGCCGACCTCGGCCGGTTTCTGCAACAACATCCCTACTGGCGCCTCGAACCCGAACCCGGGAAGCCGGTTTGATCCGCCGCCACATTCTGCTGGTCGAAGACAATCCCGATGATGAATCGCTCACCCAGCGTGCGCTGCGTCGCGGCGACTGGGGAGCGGAAGTCATCGTCGCGCGCGACGGCGCGGCGGCACTGGCAACACTCGAAGCCATGACCGAGCTGCCTGACCTGGTGCTGCTGGATTTGAAACTGCCGAAACTCGACGGCGCCGAAGTCCTTCGGCGGATCCGCGAAATGGACCGTACGCGGCGCCTCTGCGTCGTGGTATTTACGTCTTCCGGTGAACCTCGGGACATAGCGCTATGCCAGGGTCTGGGCTGCAACAGCTATGTGATCAAGCCGGTGGCCTACGAGAGTTACATCAGCACCGTGCAGCAGATCGGTGCGTACTGGCTGACTATGAACGAAACATCGCTACATCGCAATTAATGAGAACGGCGGCATACCTCTCGCCGCTTCATAATTAAAACTGCGGCACGCTTCTCGCCGGTTCCTGATCCTCAAACTGCGGCGCGCATCCAGCTGGTTCTGCCGCGGCGCGCTTCTAGTCGCATAGCCTCATTTACAAGCGCTGCGCCCATCGTTCCATCCCATCATGTAATCAGCATTGTCGCGGAACAGGCGCTCATCGCGGCGCTGTTTACCGCTGGCCGATGCGCAGCCGTCGGCATGGCCTTGCTTGAAGGTCACCGAATAACCCGCCAGGTTGAAGCGTGGTTTTTGCGGCTGCTCGGGCGTTGTGCCGCAGGCTGCCAGCAGGAGCGCTGGCAGTGCGCAGGCCATGATCCGCAATCTGCAGTGGTTCAACCGGCACCCACCAACTGACCATCACGGACCTTCACGCGCTGGCCAACTCCAACATCGGGTTGCGCCGATTGGAAGGTACGATAGCTGTTGTCATCCATGCGTACGCGGATTTGATAACTGGCATTCTTTTTCATGTTTTTCTCGACTTCGTTGCCAGCATAAGCGCCAGCCCTAACACCGGCCACAGTCTCGAGGCCCGGACCTTCACCTTTGACTCCAAGCGCACGCACGCTATCGACCACACCGCATTCCGTGCAGTTTGCCGCTTCCAGCGCAGATTCACCACCGGCCGCCGGCGCGGTTTTGCTGCCCGCAGTCTTTGCCCGCGCCACCGCTTTGCCCGCATTGCCGCTGGCTGCCCGCTCACCAGCCGCTTGCGACTGTGCCTGCGGCAGCAGGCCGGTCACGGCTGCGATCCCCAACATGCTGACGATGATGACTGCTATACCCGCGATCAGCAGCGTTGGATACAACAACGCCGAACAGCGTCGAGTAACAACCGTTCCATTTCGCGTGTTGATGGTGGATGACATGGTGCGTTCTCCGTGATTGGGCTCAGCCCACACCGCATGCTTCATGCGGCCGGCGTTCAATCCACCGCAAGACCAATGCCAAAAAAATAAACTATCAAAAACAATTACTTATGAGGTATCGCCGGCGCAGACCTGTCGCCGGCTGGCGACCACGGTGTCCCAGATCGATTCAAGCCATTGTTTTTAATATTATTTTTCAGTCTGTAAACAGCGACTGGAAGTGACCCATCAGGCGCGCTGCGGTTTGAACAGACGCGGGTCGAGCTGATGGCGCTGCAACAGCTTGTAGAACTCGGTGCGGTTGCGTTTGGCAAGACGCGAGGCCTGCGTCACATTACCGTCGGTAATTTTCAATAGCTGCGCCAGATAATCACGCTCGAATTTGCGTCGCGCCTGTTCGAACGACGCAAACTCGGTCTGCTCGCGCTGGATCGCCTGCTGCACCAGGTTGGCCGGAATGCGCGGCGTGGTCGTCAGCGCCACCGACTGTTCGATCACGTTGTAGAGCTGGCGCACATTGCCCGGCCACGCGGCGGCAACCAGCAGCTCAACCGCCTCAGGCGAGAGACCGGTGACGTCTTTTTTGTAACGCGTTGCAAGTTCGTTGAGGAAATGCCCGGCGAGCAGCGGAATATCCTCGCGCCGCTCGGCCAGCGACGGCAGATTCAGCGCCACCACTTTCAAGCGGTAATAAAGATCCTCGCGGAAATTGCCTGCGGCCAGCTCCGCCTCGAGATTGCGGTGCGTCGCCGAAATGACGCGCACATCAACCGGCACATGCTGCATGCCACCCACCGGCCGCACTTGCTTCTCCTGCAGCACGCGCAGCAACTTGACTTGCAGTGCGGGCGGCATGTCGCCGATTTCGTCGAGCAGCAGCGTGCCGCCGTCGGCCGACAGGAAAAGGCCGCGGTTATCACGCACGGCGCCGGTAAACGCACCTTTGACGTGGCCGAACAATTCGGACTCCAGCAGTGGCTCGGGAATCGCGGCACAGTTGATCGCGACAAACGGCCGGTTGCTGCGCGGGCTGGCGGCATGCACTGCACGCGCCAGCAGTTCCTTGCCGGTGCCGGATTCGCCCTGGATCAATACCGCAGCGTCGCCCGCCGCCACCAGCCGCGCTTTCGCCAGCACTTCTTCCATCGCCGGATTGCGCGTGATGATCGCCGCACGCCATGCGCCGTCGTCGATACCCGCGGCGTTGGGCACGCCGGACACTGCCAGCGCGCGCTCGATTTCCACCAGCAGCGCCTTGGCATCAAAGGGCTTGGTCAGGTAACCGAACACGCCGCCCTTCACCGCCGACACCGCATCGGGAATCGTGCCATGCGCAGTGAGGATGATCACCGGCAGCGCGGGGTTATCTGCGCGGATCGCTTCGAACAGCGTAATGCCGTCCATGCCACCCATCTGCAGATCGGTGACCACGACCTGCGGCCGCGACACCGCCAGTTGTGCCAGCGCACGCTCGCCGCTGTCGGCGAGTGTGGCGCCGTACCCGGCCGCTTCCAGTCTGAGCTGCATCAGGCGCAACAGCCCCGGATCGTCATCGACCACCAGCACCTGTGCTTTGCCCTGCGTCTTGCCCTGCGTCATCATGTTCATCATCGGTATCACCTTTTCCGTGTTCCGCTGCCGTCGCGGGTCATATTGCGCTCCAGCGTCAGCAGCGCGTCGAGTTTCTGTTGCAGGCCCTGCGCACCGGTTTCGAGCCGGCGCTGTTCCTGCAGAAATGCCGTCATCAATATTGCCAGCCCGCGCAGCGCACTGTCGCCATTGCGCGTAACCGGTTCCAGAAGCTCCTGCACGCGCGGCTCCTCGGTCGGCGGCGCGCCCGGCAATGTCAGCAGCAGCGCGTAACGCAGCCGGTTGGCGTCGCTGCGGGTCTTTGCCAGTGCACGACGCGCCGACTCGTGTTCGCGTGCCAGTTCCGCTCCCGTCAGTTGGCGCAGGTGCGCGTAATAAGTCAAAACCTTTGTCACGTCGTCACTGCGGTCCTCAAACACAGGTGGCGTCACAGCGACGATGCCCGGATCGGCAGCAGGCGCCACAGTGACATTGCCCGGATCCGCAGTAGGCGCCGCAATGCAGCCAGCCAGCAGAAGCGCAGGCAACACCAACCATCCGCGGCGGATATTCACGCCTCTGTTCCCTGCTGCAACGGCAGCGTTACCCGCAGGCGCGCGCCCGACCGCGCCGGCTCATCGACCACCTCCACGGTGCCGCCATGCGCCTGCGCGTAATCGCGGACCACCGACAGGCCGATACCGGAGCCACGCAGCGGCCCGCCGGCAACAGAGCGCCCGCGGTAAAACGGATCGAACACGCGCTCACGCTCTGCGGGCGGAATCCCCGGCCCGGCATCAGCGACATCCAGCACCATATGCACGCCATCACTGTGCGCCTCGACATTGATGACATTGTTTTCGTAGGAAAATTTCACTGCGTTGGACAATAAATTGTCGAGCATGATGCGCAGCTTCTCCGGGTCGGCCTCCAGCGTAATGTCATCCACCTGCGGGGCGATGCGCAACGCCCGGGCGCGCAACGCAAGGCTCTGGTCATCCACCACCCGTGCCACCACGCGCCGAACTGCCACCGGTGAAAAATGCAGTGCGCTGCGATGAAACTCCGAGGCACCGTAGGACAACAGATCTTCGATCAAGCGCTGCAATTCTATACTGTTGGCACGCAGGATCCCGGCGACCTCCTGCTGCTCTGGGGTGAGCTTGCCCAGCGCCTCTTCCGACAACAACTCGGAACCCTCGCGCAGCGCCGTCAGCGGTGTTTTCAGTTCATGCGACACCTGGCGCAGAAACCGGTTCTTCTGTTGCTCAAGCTCATTCAGGCGATGGCGCAGCCATTCGATGCGGCGGCCGAGCAGTTGCAGATCGCGCGGCCCGCTGACGCCGACCGGCGCCGAAAAATCCCCGCCACCCATGCGCCGGATCGCCGCATCGATCTGGCGGATCGGCCGCGCGATCAGCACCGTGAAGCCGGCCGCCAGCAGCAGCGCCACCGGCACCAGCGCCAGCATCTGCCACAAGGTGATTTGCTGGGCGCGCGTTGCCGTCTCACCCATCAACTCGATTTCGCGGTCGATCAGCCGGTCGCCGCGCTCAATGATGCCCTGCGCGCGGGCATCAAGACGGACAAATTCCTGCACAGCTTTCTTCAGTGCGGCCGCATCCGTGGCCTCATTTGCAACAGTACCGCGCAGCATTGCAAAAATGGCGGTTTCGCTGTCGACGATGTCGTTCAGTGCGATACGCTGCTCCGCATCGAAAGGCAGCGCCGAAAATTCGCCGGCCGTCTGCAGAAACAATTTGCGGTTGGTTTCATAAGCGTCCATCAACGACCGGTCACCGAGGATCGCCATCTGCCGCGTATTGCGTTCCAGCGCACTCAGCAGTTCCGCCAGCCGGCGGCTGGATTGCGTGGATTGCACGGCCTGCTGCACCGCACGCTGACTGCGGTTGGCAAACTGGTTAATCGCCACCGCATTGTTGACCAGCGCAAAAATCAGCGGCAACGCCACCATCGCAAAGCCGATGGCCAGCAGTTTGGGAAATGAATTCGGTTGCAGGAAACGCATCTGTTCAGCCGGTAAGATGAGCCGGGGAAAGCCTTGCAACAAGGTCGCACAATATGGCCGCAGACACGGGGATCCGCGAAACGCCGCAGCCGCGGCAGTAATTATGCGCCCTGCTTGTTCTTGTCTTCCAGGGCTTTGATCAATCCATCAACCCCACCGCGTCCGATTTCGGAGGCAAAAGTACCGCGGTA
>JAKFUS010000062.1:21820-29115 GCA_021732605.1 Betaproteobacteria bacterium
CCCGACCGCATCGCCGACCTGCGCGCCGGTTACGCCCTGCATTTGATGGAACGCGCCGGCAACCCCAAGGGCCGCGAACTCGCCGCCATTTACATGCCGCCCTACATCACCGAATTCCTGCACATGGGCGAACAGGCGTGGATTGCGCTCGCCGATGCCTATACCTACCTCACGGATATGGCCACGGTGCGGCCCGATGCGCCGGGATTCAATGGCGAACCGCTGTTTCTGCCGCTCGCCGACTGCCGGGTCTATGCTCCCATCCGCCCGTCGAAACTGATCGCCGTCGGCCGCAATTATCCCGGCTACACGCAGTTCCCGGGCAAGGCGGCGGGAAAAATTCCCGCCGGCTTCATCAAAACCCTGTCGTCCATTGTTGGTCCCGGCCGCGACATCATCAAGCCACGCATCACCCAGGCCCTCGATTGCGAAACCGAGCTGGCGGTGGTGATCGGCAAAAAATGCAAAAACGTGCGCGAAGAAGACGCTTACGACGTGATCGCCGGCTACACCATCGTCAACGACATCACCGCGCGCGACCTCGGCGTCCTCGAACGCCAGGCTGGGCATCTGTTTCTCGGTAAAACACTGGATACCTTTGCCCCCATGGGGCCGTGGATGATCACCCGTGATGCGATCCCGGATCCCATGCACCTGCGTATCCAGACCCGGGTCAACGGCGAAACCCGCCAGGACGGCAACACCCGCGACATGCTGTTCCCGATTCCGCAGCTGATCGCGCATTTTTCGCAGATGACACTGCGTCCCGGCGACATCATCGCCACCGGCTCACCCGGCGGCGGCGCACTGTCGAATCCGGACTGGTACCTCAACGCCGGCGACGTCATCGAATCCGACATCGAGGGCATCGGCGTGCTGAAAAACGGCGTGGTGGACGAGCCGGCGGTTTAAGCCGCACGCTCAGCGCAACGGCTTCAATCCCTCCAGCAGCGTTGGCAGCAGTTCCGACACCGTCGGATGGAGATGCACGCCGCGGTTGATCACGGTGTATGGCTGGCACGCCGTCATGACCTCCAGTACGGAATGAATCACTTCATCGCCGTGCACGCCGAGGATGGCCGCACCGAGAATCTCCTGGGTGTCGGTGGCCACCGCGATTTTCATGAACCCCGCCGTCTCGCCCATTTCACGAGCGCGGCCGACACGGCTCATCATCATCTTGGCCGACAGCGCAGGACGGCCCGAGGCGATGATTTGCGCGTGGGTCATGCCGACGCGGCCCAGCGGCGGATCGACGAACAGCGCATAGATGGAAATCCGGTCGCTGACCTTGCGCGATGCGCCATCGAACAGGTTGTTCGCGACGATTTCGTAATCGTTCCAGCTGGTGTGGGTGAAGGCGCCGCGACCGTTGCAGTCGCCGAGTGCATAGACCCCTTCGGCACTTGTCAGCAGCCCCTCATCGACGACGATGTAACCCCGCGCATTGGTCTTGATGCCGGCCGCGGTCAAGCCCAGATCCTGTGTGTTCGGCACACGCCCGGTGGCGAGCAGTATGTGCGAACCCTCAACCAGCGGCGAACCTTCACCGCAGGCCACCGAGACCGCGACTTGCTCACCACGTCGCTGCATGCCAATACAGCCGGCGTTGAGCCGGAATTCGATTCCCTCGCTTTCGAGTATCCCGAGTATCGCCGCAGACACGTCCTCGTCCTCGCGCGCGATCAAGCGCGGCCCGGCCTCGACCACGGTCACGCGGCAGCCGAAGCGGCGGTACATCTGCGCGAACTCGAGTCCGATGTAGCTGCCGCCGATAATGATCAGGTGTTCGGGCAGCCGGTCGAGATGCATGATGCGTTCGTTGTTGAGGAAGGGCACATCAGCGATGCCCGGCATCTCCGGCAGCGCGGCGCGGCCACCGACGTTGATGAATATGCGTGGCGCCTCGAGCTCGCGGTCACCAACGCGCACCCGGTGCGGCGCGGTGAACTGCGCATGGCCCTCGATGACCGTGACATTGCCGGCGCCGTCCAGCCATGACCGCACCCCTGTACTTGACTGGTTCACGACCGCATCCTTGCGCGCCTTGACCTGCGCCATATTCACGCGGACAGGACTATCAACGAGCACACCATAACTTGCACCGGTGCGCGCGACATGCGCGGCGCGCGCGCTGGCGACCAAGGTCTTGGTCGGCACACAGCCGTTGTTGACGCAGGTGCCGCCAAATCGATGGCGTTCGATGATGGCCGTCTTCAGCCCCTCCTTGCCGCAACGCACCGCCAACGCCGGTCCGGCCTGGCCGGCGCCGATCACGATCACATCGAATGGCTCGGACATGTCACCTCCTGTTGCAGGCAGTGCATCGCGTGGCGCCGATCGGCAACCCCGCTCAAATTCAGCTCAGCGGCGCAATCTTGAGCTCACTCGCCAATTGATTCAGCGCAGTGAGCAACGCAGCCGGCATCGGAATGCCGTTTTTTTCGTGATCGGCACGTGCTGTATGCGTGCCCTCGCCCGGCAGGCGGATGCGGTCGACACCGGGCAGGCGCTGTGAATTGCGGATGTCGCGGATCAGCGTGTCCATGCCCTGCTTGAACTCCTGCAGATCCTGGAACGCTTCGATGTTGATGGCGACGATGGTGTGGCCGGTGTTGGTTTCGGTGGTGTCGTCGTTGTTGAAGTCGATGACGTCCTTGCCCATCGCCGCAGCGTTCAGGTTGCCGGCAAGGAGCCCCATCACCAACGCCAGGCCGTACCCTTTGTAACCGCCGATCGGCAGCAGGAAACCTTCGCTCGCCCGTTTCGGATCGGTCAGCGGCTTGCCCTGGCGATCCATCATCCAGCCTTCGGGCATCATTTCGCCGCGCTGCGCCTTGGTTTTGACTTTGCCGTACGCCGCCACCGTCGTTGCCATGTCGAGCACGATGGCCGGTTCTTCACCGGCGGGTACTGCAACCGCGATCGGATTGGTCGACAGCAGCATGTCCAGCCCGCCCCAGGGCGGCAGATGATTGGCGCTGCCCACGGCCATGTAGAGGCCGATCATGTTGTGTTCTGCCGGCATTGCCGCGTACAGCGCCGCGGGACCGGCGTGGTTGCTCCAGCGCGCACCGACCCAGGCGACACCGGCGGTCTTCGCTTTTTCGATGGCTTTTTCAGTGGCGAATTTCATCACCAGATGGCCCATGCCGTTGTCGCCATTGATCAGCGCCATGCCGGCCATTTCACGTTCGATGCAGATGTCGGGCTTCACATTGACCGCGCCGCCCTTGATGCGGCGGATGTACTGCGGCAGGCGGAACACGCCATGACCTTCGGACCCGTTGATATCCGCCTGGGCCATCAATTGCGCAATGGTGCGCGCATCGTTGCGTGGCACGTCCACGGCCTCAAACGCAGCGGCGATGAAAGCCCGCAGCTTGTCGCCGGAAATCCGTTGTTTCTGTTCAGCCACCGTGTTCCTCCAGCTTGTTTTCTTCCAGCTCGATCAATGCACCGAGAAAATCCTTGGGATGCACGAAAGCGATACGCTCGCCGTGCACGTTCAGTTGCACCTTGCCGCCGCCCAGCACCTGCACACCCGCCGCGGTGAGTGCCGTTGTGGTCTGCTCCACGCTGTCGACACCGAGGCTGAAATGGTGAATGCCGCCTTTGGGATTGCGCTCGAGGAATTTGGCAATCGGTGAATCCGGTCGCGACGGTTCCATCAGTTCGATCTTGGCGTTGCCGAGATCGATGTAAGTCATGCGCACGCCCTGCTCGGCGTTGACCTTGATCTCGCCCGCCACAAGGCCGTAGGTTGCGCGCAGCTTCTCCAGTGCCGCGGTAAGGTCGGGCACGACGATGGAAACATGGCTGAGTCCGGTAATCATCGGCGATCAACTATAAGTATATGATTTTAAATCACTTTTTCTGCGCGCAACTCGTTGATGCGGGTATCGCTGAACCCAAGTTCTTCGCGCAGCACCGCTTCGGTGTGCTGGCCCAGCAACGGCGGCGCGCGGCGGATGCTCGCCGGCGTGTCGCTGAAACGGAAGGGGATGCCGAGCATTTTGATACTGCCCACCGTGGGATGTTCGACGGACGTCACCATGTCGCGCGCAATCGCATGCGGCGCAGCCAATGCCTGCGCGACACTGTTGATGCGACCGCAGGGTATGCCCGCGGCCGTCAGCTTTTCAATCCAGGTTTCCGCGCCTTCGCGCTTCAATTCAGCTTTGATCAACTCATCCAGCGAATCGCGGTTACCGACACGATCCGGATTTTTTGTGAAACCCGGATCCGCTGCCCATTCGGCGTGGCCGAGCACCGCGGCGAATTTCGCAAACTGGCCGTCATTGCCCACCGCCACTGCGATCCTGTCGTCGCGCGTCGGATAAGCGGTGTACGGCACGATGTTGGGGTGCCCGTTGCCGAAACGTCCGGCATCCTTGCCTGAGATCAGATGATTGGCCGCCACGTTCGCCAGCATCGCCAACCCGGAATCGAACAGCGACACTTCAACATGCTGGCCGCGACCCGTAGTGTGGCGCGCATTCAGTGCAGCGAGAATGGTATTGCAGGCGAGCATGCCGGTGCAGACATCAACAATCGCGACACCGTATTTCATCGGTTCGCCGTCGCGCTCACCGGTAATGCCCATCAGTCCGGACTCCGCCTGCAGGATGAAATCGTAGCCGGGCAATCCGGCCTTGGGTCCGACCGCACCGTAACCGGTGATCGAGCAACGCACCACGCGCGGCGCATTGGCCTTGAGCCAGTCGTTGCCGAAGCCCCATTTTTCCAGCGTGCCGACCTTGAAATTCTCGACCAGCACGTCGGCCTTGCGGATCAGTCCGGCCAGCACCTCCTGACCGGATTTCACCGCCATGTTCAGCGTCATCGAACGCTTGTTGCGGTTGACACCGAGGTAGTAGGCCGACTCGCCCTCGGCAAAGGGCGGACCCCAGCTGCGCGTATCGTCACCTCCGCCCGGCGGCTCGACCTTGATCACATCCGCGCCCATGTCACCGAGCATCATGGTGCACAGGGGACCGGCGAGGATGCGGGTCAGGTCGAGGACGCGGAGGCCGGTTAAGGCGCCTTGGGGTTCTGCTGGGGGCATGTTGGAGTTTATTTCAGATGCGTGATTGCTATTTTGGTGACTGGTAACTGGTGATTGGTGATTGGGTTCGCAGACGCGATGATCCCCGCACCAACCACCAGTTACCAATCACCAGTCACCAATTACCGCTTCTTGCGCATAGATGGCGGCGCATTCAGATCTTTCTCAAAACCATCGACATACTGCTCCAGCTCGCGCTTGGCTTTCATGCGGAATTTCTGGAAATCCGGCTTGCGGCCGGCGAGGAAGGCGTCCATGCCCTCGTTCGCTTCATCTGAACCCCAGACATGCGCCAGCAGCTCCATGCCCTGCTGCCAGGACGAATACAGGTTGTCGGATTCGAAGTTCAGCGATTTCTTGGTCATACGGATGGTCAGCGCGCTGTGGCCCTTCATGGTTTCGCACCACTTCAGCGTTTCCTTGACCAGATCTTTTTGCGGCACGCACTTGTTGATCAGACCGACTTCAACGGCCTCTTTCGCGCCGAAGCGCCGCGCGCAGAAAATCATTTCACGCGCCAGGCGTTCGCCAATGATGCGCGGGATGTACTGGGTCGCGCCCACGGTCGGGCAGGCACCGACTTTGGCACCGGTCTGGCCGAGCACCGCGTTTTCGGAGGCAATCACCAGGTCGCACCACAGCGCGAGTTCATGTCCGCCGCCCATGCACCAGCCGTTGACCATGGCGATCACGGGGATCGGCAGGCCGCGGATGGTCATCGCGAGGCCCAGCATGCGGTCGTTCCACATATAGGCGTTGGTGAAATTGAGCCGCTTCATCGCAAAAAAATCACCACCCGCTGAAAACGACTTGTTGCCCTTGCCGGTGATCACGGCGCAGACGATGGACGGGTCTTCGCGCGTCGATTTCAGCGCGTCGATCATCTCGTCGAGGGTCTGCTCGCGGAAGGCATTCAGCACCTTCTCGCGGTTGATGGTGATCCACGCCACCTGATCCTTCACTTCGAACAGGATGTCGCCGTATTTTTTGGCATTCGGTTTACGGGCTTTGGATTTTTTGAGCTTCGCTGCCATTGCATTCCTCACTGGTGAATTGCGCTGCGGAAAACGGCGATTTTAGCAGATGGCCCGCCGGCAATTGACAGGCACCGGTCGCCTCTCTATCGTGGGTCCGCGGCGTACAAACGAAGTTCACAACATGACACCCGCCGCTTGAGGAGGAGATTGATGAAAACCCGTCTGTTTTGCGCCGTTACCATTGGCTGCACGCTGGCTTTGACAGCACACGCCCAGAATTTCCCGACCAAACCCATCCGCATCATCGTGCCCTTCGTACCCGCCGGCCCCACCGACAACCAGGCGCGTTGGGCGGCGCAACAGCTCACTGCCGCCATGGGCCAGCAGGTGATTGTCGACAACCGCCCGGGAGCCGGCGGCGTGCCCGGCACCGAGGCTGTGGTGCGCAGCGCCCCCGACGGTTACACGCTGCTCGCAGGCAACCCCGGCCCGCTGACCATCGCCCCCAGCGTACGGGCGCAGATGCCGTACGACCCGCTGCGCGACCTGGCACCCATTGTGCTGATTGCACGCAGCGCCAGCTGCATCTGCCTGCACCCCAGCCTGCCGGCGAAAAACGTCAAGGAGTTTGTCGCCCTCGCCAAGGCCCAGCCGGGCAAAATCAATTACGGCACGCCCGGCGTCGGCACTGTCGGCCATTTCGCCACCGAACTGTTTTCCTTTCAGGCGGGAGTCAAGCTGAACCACATCCCGTACAAGGGCGCGGCACAGTACACCGCCGATCTGATCGCCGGCCACATTGAACTGGCGATCAACCAGTTCGCGATCTCGGCCCCCCTCGTCAACGCCGGCAAGGTACGCTGCCTCGGCGCCACCTCGCGTGAACGCTCACCGCTACTGCCCAACATCCCGACCATCGCCGAACAAGGCATCAAGGATTTCGAGAGTTACAACTGGAACGGCGTGCTGGCGCCGACAGGCACACCGCCGGCAATCATCAGCCGTATCGCCGACATCATCTCGAAACAACTGGCGACGCCAGAGGCCCGCGCGCTGTATTCCGGACAAGGCCACGAAGCCAGCGGCATCACCACTACGGCTTATGGTGATTTCATGAAAGCCGAAACCGAGAAGTGGGCCAAGATTGCCAAAGTGGCCAACATCCCGAAACAGTAAGAAAAGATTTTGATATCAAGCTAAGCCCACCCCCACCCTAGCCCTCCCACTGAAGGGGAGGGAATCCCCTGGAA